>JAAWEL010000089.1 GCA_022794255.1 Lachnospiraceae bacterium | reverse complement strand
GATCGAGCGTGGCCAGGTTATCGTAAAGCCCGGTTCCGTAAAGTGCCATCACAAGTTCACCGCTCAGGTGTACGTTCTGACCAAGGACGAGGGTGGCCGTCATACTCCGTTCTTCAACAACTATCGTCCGCAGTTCTACTTCAGAACAACCGATGTTACTGGTGTTTGCGAGCTGCCGGCTGGCACTGAGATGTGTATGCCTGGCGACAATGTAGAGATGAGCGTTGAGCTGATCCATCCGGTAGCTATGGAGCAGGGTCTCCGTTTCGCTATCCGTGAGGGCGGCAGAACCGTTGGTTCTGGCAGAGTTGTTTCTATCGTTGAGTAATTATAATTTATTCAGTAAAATTGAGGCTTTCGGGGATTTCTCCGAAAGCCTTTTTATGTTGTGAAATAGCTAAAAATTCTGTTGTAGTCTGACAGGGGAATACAAACAAATAGAGGCGGAATGTAGGGAGGGTATCAGAGAAAAGTTAGAATACATGAAAAAATTGTGTGAGGAGTGTAATAGTTTGTATGAAAAAAAGAATGAGTTAAATGGGACAGAGGGAGAAGAGTCTTGTGAGATAATAAGGATATGAGAGCAAGGGCAGGCGAGAATAACCTGCCTTTTCGTTAGTGATATTTTTTGACATGGTGCTAGTACCATGTGGATAACAGACTATTAAATAATAAGATTCTGAATATTGTCTGAGTCATTGATAAGGCGAAAATGATAAAAATGCCGAATATAATGTCTGCATTTATGGATAATATATTGAATTTTGATCTCCATTGTGCTATAGTTCATTCTATGCTTTTATGATTATGCAGGAGGTTACGCAATGGTGGTTAATTATAACAGATTGTGGAAAGTGTTAATTAATAAAGGCATTACGAAAACGGAAATGTGAAAAAGGGCAGGTATTAGTACAACCGTTTTGCTAAAATGGGAAAAATGAAATGTAGCAGCTATGCAATGCGATCTTGGCGATATTGTAGAAATAAATGTAAAATAATATGAGGTGTAAACATGGCTATTCATAATAAATCGCATAATAATCACGCGCTTATGTCTTTGAACAAAATGCGTAAGGATAATACGTTAAAGCATAAGACAGCAGCAGATTTTACAGCACCTGATAAAACTATGCTTTGCTTGAACATTATGGATTGTTTAGATTTTTTGAAAGTAATCCCTGATGAATCAGTACAGTTAATTTGCATTGATCCGCCCTATAATCTTGAACTTGCTGGGTGGGATATTTATGATAATTATATTGAATGGGCTGCAAAATGGCTTGATGAGGCATACAGAGTTCTTTCAAAAAATGGCAGTATGGTCATTTTTGGTGGGATACAATTTAGAGATGTTAAATCGGGTGACTTGATTGATATAATTCATCACATTAGACATAATACGAAATTCAAGTTGATAAATACGATTATTTGGCGTTATAAAAACGGTATGTCTGCTCATAGGTATTTTGCGAACAGGCATGAAGAAGTTATTTGGTTGACAAAAACAAATGACTATTATTTTGATTTAGATTCAGTAAGAGAACCTTATTCAGAAAAAGACCTTGAAGCGGCATTGAAAGATAAACGCCTAAATCCCCAAAATACAATAAAGGGAAAAAACCCAACAAATGTATGGGAAATCAATAGGCTTAATGGTAATAGCAAGGAACGTGTTGGACACCCAACACAAAAACCTGTTGCAATTATTGATCGTTTTGTTCAAGCACTTTCATATCCGGGTTCAGTTGTGCTTGATTTTTTTGCAGGAAGCGGAACAGTCGGACGTGTTTGTGTTTCAGGGGGACGGCATTGCTTGATGTGTGATAGTAATGATTCCTCTATTGATTTTTTTAACAAGCACCTTGAACTTATGAGGGAACTGGGACAAAATACGGACTATATTCAGATAGACAATGTGGAAGAATTTTTTACAAATTTAAAAGGAGAACAACAAGATGAAAGGGAAACAGCAATCTGACAGGCTGACGACACAGCAAAAGGCGGCAGATGGTGTCATTGGAATTTTTGATGAAGAAGCGCAGGTACATGACAGGAAAGTTTCTGATAATTCCAAAATCGTAGTACATAAGTTGCAAGAGAAATTTCAAACATTGACCTTTAGATATAGGAAAAGCATTTCAAAGAAAGAGATAAACGAGGCGTTGCATGAAATTGATGATGAGCTTGGACAGACTTTATTCTTACAAAGTGCAAGCATTATTCCAGATGGCGGAATTATTGAAGTTAAGGACGACAACGGAAAATGGCACGTTGTACTTGTTTCAGAAGCAAAGTTTCAGGGCAAGGATATTGATAATCTAAAGGCTGGTATCAAAGTCGGGAAAAATAACAATCAAGATTTAATGGCAGCGGGAAATGCCATTGAACGTGCACACAAGAATGTTTGTGAAATTGCTAACTATATGTTGTCAGAACCTTATTTCCCATATATTCTGTTTTTAGAAGGTTCCAACTTTTTGACGCATGATATTACGATACAAAGACCTGATGGTAGCGATTATACATTGCATTATGATAATGGTACTCTGAACAGGCTTGATCGACTTACTGCCGCAAATTATGGCATGAAAGTAAATACCAATCTGTGTAAAAACAAGTTTGTTCTTTGTAATAGTCGGACAATAATGTTGCAAGCAGCTTCAATTTATACGCAAGGTGATGGAAGTCATTGGAAAAACAATGATATGATAAATATTATGCTTGATATTGCGCAGACATCTCTTAGTATGTTAGGCAATGTTCTGTTTAAGCAATTAACAGGCAAGTAGAGATGTCGGAGTATATGATATATTTAAATGGAGATAGATTTTTAAGACTGAGGTAGGTATGGAGGATAGTTCAGATAAACTTATACTTAAATAAATAAGGAGGTGTGTAAAATGTGAAAAGCATTAGTAATGGGGTTAAATAATTATCCCGATTGCGAACTGAATTGGCGCGACAATGCTGTGATTGCTATGAAAGAGTTACTCGAATCAAATGGAGATGGTCCACGTGATTTTGATGTGATGCCGATTATTGATAGTTGTACAAAAGAACAGTTGAGAGCAGCTATAGAACAGTTGTTTATGGACAACAATGATATTGTTTTTTGTATTTTTCGGGGCATGGAGCAGATACTGATAGAGGTTATCTTTGCACAACAGACTTTTCGGAAAGTGATTATGGAGTAAGAATGACCAATGTTTTAGCATAGGAGAATAACTCTAAATGAAAAAATAAGGTGACTATTTTAGACTGTTGTTTTGCTGCAAAAATGGGAGAATCAATACTGTTAAATAATAATTCTGTTTTAGGAGATGGTGTAACGGTAACAGCAGCAAGTCAGCTTTGGCAAACATCTGCTGAAAATGGAGCAATACAGCATGGTGTTTTTACAGAATTACTGATATAAGAGCTAAAAGGTGGTACAACAGATATTGGTGGAAATATTACGCCTGGTAGTTTATATTCATTTGTTGATCAGTTATTGGGAGCATGGTAACAGCGACCAGTTTTTAAGACAAATATCTTTCAGTTTTTACCGCTAAGGACAATTCAAGTATATTGAAAGGAACATGGGAAGATATTATAAAGAAAAGTATCCAGGCGGAAAGTATGGATTAACAAAAGGGGTTGCTGTGGCTAAAAAAAATGAGTGTTACCTTTCTAAATTTTATAAAAAGGAAATGGAACATTTTTCACCTACCGGATTTATTTACCCAATTTTGGGAGCTTTTCGGGCTTTATTAAAAGAAGAAAACGGAAAATATACCTGGATAAAGAATCCGTTTATTGTAGTTGATGATTTGGGAGGCGAGCTTGTCGTGACAACTGTAGAAAGAAGCAGGACATTGGGAAACAATCCTCAGTCAGTGGGAAAAGATACAGGAAACTGGAAAACGTTATACATGATGGTAAAGCTCAGCCTGTTAGAATAAAGCCATTTAGTCACTCAAGAAATCGTAAGTTAAAATTCACAGAATTTTCAGACCATAGCAATAGGTATGTGGTATAATAAAAAATATATGGAAAGATTTATAGTGAATGGACAAAAGAGTTTCTATACAATGAGGAGTTTTCAGGAATGAATTATTATAAAAAGAGTGCGATGCTGGTGCTAAGTGGAATTTTGGTTGTGGGAACTTTGTCAAACTCTACAGGAATAGAAGCATCTGGGATAAAGGAATATGGTTTCTCTACACGGGTTTATGGGCCAGGAGTTAATAATTTGTCTGTGGGAGACCCATATGCCAGATATCAGTGGGGACTTAGAAATGATGGGGAGCTGCAATATCTGGAGGTAGTGAACCGTTTTAAGGACAGCAACCCTCTTCTTGCGGAGAGCATTGATCTGGCAAATTCCCTGGGGATTCCAGCGCCAGTGGCTGGTCCTAGTGCTTATGAGATAGAGACTACGGATTCTGTAGAGGGAATTGACATTAATATACAGCCTGCGTGGGAGTTATACGATGCCAGCACAAAAGAACACCGCCCGGTAATTGTCGCGGTGATTGATACAGGTGTTGACATTAATCATCCAGAGCTGAAGGATGCCATTTGGGTCAATGAGGATGAGATTCCCGGAGATGGGATTGACAATGATGGCAATGGATATATTGATGATGTAAATGGCTGGAATTTTTTCAATAATAGCAATCAGGTGTATGTAGGTGAGGAGGATGACCATGGAACTCATGCGGCCGGAACAATTGCCGCTGCTCGAAAATCTATGGGAGTAGCGGGCATTGCGGACAATAAGTACGTAAAGATTATGCCGCTTAAAGCATTGGGAACAGAGTTTGGCATCGGGGAAGAAGCAGCAGTGATTGCTGCTATTCAATATGCAGAGGCTAATGGGGCATCCATTTGCAACCTGAGCTTTGGGACGGAGATTTACTATCCTCGTTTGGAGCAGGTGATGCGGGAGTCGAAGATGCTGTTTATCAGTGCGGCTGGCAATGGAGATAGGAATGGCAATGGCCTCAATGCTGATACCAATCCGGACTATCCGGCATCCTTTAAATTGGACAACAGCATTTCTGTGGCAAATCTAATGTTTGATGGAAATTTGGCAAAAAGCTCCAATTACAGCGCTAATATTATAGATATTGCAGCACCAGGAACTTATATTGTCAGTACAACTACGGGAGATACCTATGGATTTATGACAGGAACTTCCATGGCAGCCCCTATGGTGACTGGAGTGGCAGCTTTCTTGTATTCTTATCGGACAGACATTGGCTTGCAGGATGTAAAGATTATATTGATGAATTCATCAAGACCGCTGGAAGGGTTGAAGGAAAAGGTGATATCTGGCGGTATGATAGATGCCTATGCTGCCTTGACTTACAAAAAGGAGTAGGCATATGATATAATGCAAATAAGGATTCCCGACCCTGTGAAAAGTGGGGCGGGAATCCTTATTTGCTTCTGAAAAATGATTTATCCGGAAAAATCATCGAAATCGTCAAAACCATCAAAATCATCAGAAAAATTATCGGTTATTTTTGCATCCTCCATAGTCTTTTTCGGTTTTCCATTTTTTTCTGACCTTTTAATTCTATCTAGCGATCTTGTGCTCTCTGGTTTTTCTGACTTTTTTGTTTTTACTGAATATTCTGTCCTACTTGGCCGCTGAATGGTTTCCCTGTTTTTCCTCATTGCCATCAAACGCTCAAATTCAGCCTCTTCTCCATGAGCCTGCAGGCGTCTTCTTCGTAACTCCCGCCGTGCAGCCAGCTCTTGGGCTTCTTTTCTCTGGGAATAGAACATCCAGGCAGTGGTAAAAATAAGCAGGACTCCTATAGATAATCCCAAAGAAACTGCCAGGATACCGGCTTTAGGCAGGTGAAAGGAAAAGGATTTGTTATTATCTGGCTGCTCTGCTTCGTCCGGTGTGGTTGGCTGTCCATATTCCGAATCAGGTGCTCCATTGTCAGAGATGCTGGAAGAAGGGATTTCCACGGACGGATTCCTGACCATGAGGAAAGCTTTTCCGATAAAACGGTCATTGTAGGAATAGCGAAGCACAGCCAGAGCTTCCGCCGGATGTTCAGCGGGAAGCTCTTCCAATGCTATGACAGCATCTTCAATTCTGGCATTGCCAGGCAGCGTGATAACCCGGTCTGGCTCAATCATTAGATCGGAGGGGTTGTAGGAAATCCCGTTGAGTTGAATCTTGTCATTTCCTGTCACATATCGGGTCTCACTATCAGCAATGGTTACATTCTTAAAACGGCTGAATCCGAATTCCAGGAGAGTCTTTCCATCAATAAAATATTGAGGACGTGATCCCTTGAGGACAACAGAAATCAGGCGCCGCCCGTCATTTTCGGCATAGGTAACTAAGGTGTTGCCCGCCTTCTGCAGATAGCCTGTCTTTCCCGCTATTGCCGGGGGATAATAAAACTCGCTTCCAGGATCCGTGGTATAAACCAGACGATGTTCATGGCGAAAAGAAATACCATCTGGATTGTTGATTGTTGAATTGATTTTGTGATTCAGGGAAGAACTGATCTTTAACAGCTCTTCATTGTTATAGGCGGCCTGAGCAATGAGAGCCATATCGTAGGCTGTAACATTTTGAGTATCGCCATTAAGGCCAGAGGGATTTTCAAAATGAGTCTTGTCAGAACACCCAAGCTGGGAGGCTTTCTCATTCATCATATCTACAAAGGCAGGCATGCTTCCAGCCACATGCTCAGCCAGTGCGTTGGCAGACTGGTTGACAGAGAACAGGAGCAGGCTGTACAGACAGTCCTCTACAGACAGCTGATCTCCTGCAGTCAGAGATAATTTGTTGCCGCTGTCGGCTTCCACACTGTTCATGGCAGTTTCAGAAAAGGTGACTATTTCATCTAATTGGCAGTGTTCTAATACCACAAGAGCTGTCAGTATTTTAGTAATACTGGCAGGAGGATAAGCAGCATCGACACTGTTCTGACCAAAAAGAAGTGCGCCGGAATCCGCATCAATGACCACGCCGGATTCAGCGGCAATTCCTGTGTCAGAAGGCCATGGAGGCGGGTCAGCAAAGGCAGTGATGGTAATCAGGCAGCTGGCAATAAGAATACAACAGAGCAGATGCCTTATCTTTTGCTTCAATTTATAGGTCCTCCTCATTGTATAAGTACGGTTTCATTTTATCATGATATATAAAAAACGGGAAGAGTTTTGTGAAAAATAATTGAGATATGATTGAGATAGAAAATAAATAGAGAAAAAAGTAGCAATAAAAGGCTTGCAATATACCCTACGGGGGTATATAATGTGAGATAAGATACCAATTGAGGAGGAAGTGGTTGAGTGGAGGAAAAAATAAAGGATGAGGGTGAATGTTGTCATAAGACCAAAGAGCGGTCAGATAAAGAATACAAGGATCTTTTACATCGGCTAAGCAGGATTGAGGGCCAGGTCCGGGGAATACGAGGGATGGTGGAAAAGGATGCGTATTGTACAGATATTCTGGTCCAGGTGGCAGCTGTGAATGCAGCACTGAACAGCTTTAATAAGGTGTTATTGGCCAATCATATTCGGACATGTGTGGCACAGGATATTCGGGATGGGAAAGAGGAGACGATTGACGAGTTGGTGGCAACTTTGCAGAAATTAATGAAATAGGTGGAAATGATCAGAAACATATTTTATAGAAAGAGGGGATTGTGGTAATGGATCAATATACAGTTACAGGAATGAGTTGTGCAGCGTGCAGTGCCCGGGTGGAGAAAGCGGTTTCCAAGCTGGATGGAGTCAGTTCTTGTTCCGTTAGTCTGCTGACGAACTCCATGGGAGTGGAAGGGACAGTTTCACCGGAGGCAGTGATTGCGGCAGTGGAGCAAGCCGGCTATGGGGCGTCAAAGAGAGAACGGGGAGGCACTGGAGGAGCTGCCGGACAGAACGGGACAGGAGTGGGCAAAGCAGCAGTAGGAGCCGGAGGAATGGCAGCGGCAGAGGATATGTTAAAGGACAGAGAAACTCCTCTTTTACGGCAGCGCTTATATGCATCCCTGGGATTTTTGACAGTATTGATGTATTTTTCTATGGGCCACATGATGTGGGGATGGCCAGTTCCGGAATTTTTTGCAGAAAATCATATGGCCATGGGACTTTTACAGCTACATCTCACTGCGATTGTGATGATTATCAATCAAAAGTTTTTTATCAGCGGTTTTAAAAGCCTTTGGCACCGGGCGCCTAACATGGACACTCTTGTGGCACTGGGTTCCGGGGCATCTCTGGTGTACAGCAGTTATGCTTTGTTTGCCATGTCGGACGCTCAGATGAGAGGGGACATGGCAGGAGCCATGGCATATATGCACGAGTTTTACTTTGAGTCAGCAGCGATGATCCTGACATTAATCACGGTGGGAAAGATGCTGGAGGCCCGCTCCAAGGGTCGAACCACAGATGCCCTTAAAAGCCTGATGAAGCTGGCTCCTAAGACTGCTACTGTGGTGCGAGATGAAGAGGAGATGGTAGTATCCATAGATCAGGTACAAAAGGATGACATTTTTGTGGTCCGTCCAGGGGAAAATATTCCAGTGGATGGAGTGGTGATTGAAGGAAGCAGTGCAGTGAACGAGTCTGCACTGACCGGGGAGAGTATCCCGGTAGACAAGGAGGTGGGAGATTCGGTTTCTGCAGCTACGGTGAATCAGTCAGGTTTTATCCGGTGCCGGGCTACCCGGGTAGGAGAAGATACTACCCTGTCCCAGATTATTCAGATGGTTAGCGATGCGGCAGCCACTAAAGCACCAATTGCCAAGGTAGCTGATAAAGTATCAGGAGTCTTTGTCCCTGCAGTGATTGCCATTGCAGTGGTGACGATTCTGGGATGGCTTTTGGTTGGAGAGAGCGCTGGTTTTGCTCTTGCCAGGGGGATCTCGGTGTTGGTTATCAGCTGCCCCTGCGCTCTGGGCCTTGCCACACCGGTGGCCATTATGGTGGGCAATGGCATGGGGGCTAAGAACGGCATTATGTTCAAAACTGCAGTTTCCCTGGAGGAAGCAGGCAAGATGGAGGTGGTGGCTCTGGATAAGACCGGGACGATTACCAGCGGAGAGCCGCGGGTGACAGATCTGATTCCGGTTGAAGGGACCAGAGAGGAGGAACTTTTGACCACAGCCTATGCGCTGGAGAGAAAAAGTGAACACCCTCTGGCCAGAGCAGTGCTGGAGGAGGCTAAAAAGAGAAAGATTGAAGCAAGAGAGGTTTTCGGATTCCAGGCCTTGCCGGGAAACGGGTTGTCGGGAACCTTGGACGGAGAAGTTGTAAGCGGCGGAAATCTTACATTCATCAGCACCCAGGCAAAGGTGTCGGAAAATATGAAAAACCAGGCCGAGAGACTGGCAGGGGAAGGGAAAACCCCTCTGTTTTTCAGCCAGGGAGGTGTTTTAAAAGGGATCATTGCAGTGGCAGACGTGATAAAGGAGGACAGTCCTCAGGCAGTAAGAGAGCTTCAGAACATGGGAATCCATGTTGTCATGCTGACAGGGGATAATGAGCGGACAGCAAAGGCCATTGGCGCTCAGGCCGGAGTAGATGAGGTGATTGCCGGTGTGCTTCCAGACGGAAAGGAGAGCGTGATCCGTTCCCTGAAGCAAAGAGGAAAGGTGGCTATGGTGGGCGATGGTATTAATGATGCACCAGCCCTTACCAGAGCCGATATTGGGATAGCCATTGGGGCAGGAACGGATATTGCCATTGATGCGGCAGACGTAGTGCTGATGAAGAGCCGCCTCAGTGATGTTCCGGCAGCTATCCGCTTAAGCCGGGCAACGCTTAAAAACATTCATGAAAACCTGTTTTGGGCATTTTTTTATAATGCGGTGGGGATTCCCCTGGCAGCAGGAATATGGTATCCTATATTTGGATGGAAATTAAACCCTATGTTTGGAGCAGCGGCAATGAGCCTGTCCAGCTTCTGTGTAGTGACCAATGCACTGCGGTTGAACTGGTTTAATATGCATGATACAAAAAGAGACAAAAAAATCAAAAAGAGTAAGAAGGAGGAATCTGTGATGGAGAGAACCATGAAAATTGAAGGAATGATGTGTGGACACTGCGAGGCCCGGGTGAAGAAATGTTTAGAGGCTCTTGAGGGAGTAAGCGCAGCAGTAGTAAGCCATGAGACAGGAACTGCAGTAGTGACCTTGGGTGGAACGGTTAGTGATGAAATGCTGAAAAAAGTGGTGGAGGATCAGGACTACAAGGTGGTTTCTATTCAGTAAGGCCGGAAACCATTGAAAAAACTTTTCCCAAGGGAAACTGTAACAGCATAAGTACTGTGGCTGGCAGCGCCTGACTTTTGGAGTTAGGCGCTGTTTTCGAGGTGGAATCAGAAATGAAAGAAATGCGATTGTCAATGCAGAATATTTTCAAAAATTTGTTCCGGTGGCGTGGACGTATGTCACGGGCAGAGTATTGGTATGCCCGGTTTTTTGGGTTTTTAACGGATTGTATTATGGGACGGTTGGTTGCCATATTCTCCACATTAGCGTTCTCTTTCTTTTTTTACATCTACTTGCTATATAGAGCAGCCTTTTTCCTTGTGTTTCTTTTTGCTGCCATAAGGAGGTATCATGATTCTGGCAAGTCCGGCTATCTGGCATTGATTTTGGACGGCTTTGGGAGGCTTTTGGCTACAGTCAGCTTTGCCTGGTTTCTTTTTATTTTCTTTCTTTTTGGTCTGGGAGCGCCAGAAGAAAATGTTATGCCATTGTTATATGGTGGAATGACAAGCTGCGTAGTGAGTGGAATTTTCTGCACCATAAATATGGTGTTGCTTTTACGCCGGTCGGATCCAAACGAAAACGCCTATGGAAAACCGCAGAATGGAAAAAGATAAGACATGTTTAATGGATAAACGAATACATCAATAAGTACCAGATTTAAGCATCCGTTTCAGTTGACGGATGCTTTTGGCATCTGCAATACACTAGTATTTTATTAAAAATATGTAATAATTTAAAAGAAAGATAAAAATGAGTGTAACACAATATGTAATTATGTTGCACTCAAAGTTACTTCGTAATCATAGCACTCTTTTATTTATATTGCAAGTTTTTTTCTGATGGAAGGGTTAAGATTTTCTGGAAAAACAGGTTTAAAATTCTTAAGAAATTATTTTATAGATTCAACTCCAAAAACACTTTATCCTTGTCATCCTGGTCAATAGATAAGTAGCGTTTGGTCACATCCAAAGAGGAGTGATTGTAAATTGCCATAATTACGGCCGGAGGAATCCCATTTTTCCACGCATGGTAGCCGAAGGTTTTTCTTAAGGAATGGCAGCTGATGGTTCCCGTAATGTGGAGACTGTTGGCAGCATTTTTTATGATGCGAAATGCCTGTGAACGGCTGATGGGACGGTTTTGGCCTTGACGACTCCGGAAAAGGTAATCCTCACCAGATACAACAGCCAATGAATTTTTTAAATTCTGAAGAGATAAGACCGCTTCTTTATTCAAGGCAATCCGGGTATTCTTTCTTGTTTTCTGTTCAAGAACCTCTAAGTGCTTGTGATAGCAATTCCTGTGAAAGTCATAAACATTTTCCCACCTTAAGAGCAACAGATCTCCGATTCTTAAGGAAGTATTCATGCCCAAGGTGAGCAGGGCATAATTGCGTATCTGGTTTCTGTCCAGATAATATTGCTTCAGTCTGAGAATATCCCTGGTGTTTCTGATTGGCTGTGTCTTTTGCATATTTACGCACCTCCGTGCCCGTATTTGGCATTCTCTGCCATATCCTTATATTACCAGCATTTTACTCAATTTATATGTAATTTTAAGTACAACACAATTACATATTGTGTTGTACTCGATCCTTTATTTTGTAAAAAACCGGGAAGGGAAATCGTGAGTCTAGAGGCTGCGGTTCCTGGAAAGGGGTTATACCAGCTGCGATGCTGCATCGCATTTAATTATCTGGGTTACTATGTTTAATCTTAAAGACGTGTCAGAGCAGCGTTTTTTGGATGCTTCGTGGTAATCGGGAAATGGCGAAGCTTACCCTTTTTTGTCCTGGAAGCAGAGGAAGGAAGATTCGATATGCTATGGTATGTACTGCAGACGAGAACCGGCGAAGAAGAGAAACTGGTAGATCTGATCCACCAGATGGTTTCAAATGATTTATACGAGGAATGCTTTGTAGTCTACCAGGAATTGCTATGGAGAAGGCAACAGCAGAATTTTGTTCATGTAAGACGGGCATTTCCTGGGTACGTGTTTATTACTTCTAGGGAGCCCAAATCCCTGTTCTTTTGCCTGAAACAGGTTCCGGTTATGTCTCGGATGATAGCAGATGAGGATTTCTTTTTTCTTTCCCTGGAATCGGAAGAGGCGGAATTTTTGAGAAGGATCATGAATGAAGATTATGTGATTCGCCTTTCTTATATGGAAACAGACGGGAAAGGAAATATTCGCCAGGTTTCGGGCCCATTGGAAGCATGTGTATCTCAGATTGTGCAGTGTCGGTTTAAAAAGCGGTATGTACTGGTAAGATTTAAACTGCATCAGGAGGAAAAGACGGTTCTTTTGGGGATTGTGCTTCATGAAGATATTTGTGAAGAATTGAAATACGAAAAGGTGGAAGCACCGTTTCTGGCTTCGGGGCAATATAAGCCAGGGAAGGCTCTGGATGTACAGCCATCTGGTGTGCCCATTCTCGTGCCTAAAGGGCAAAGGCCAATAAATAAAGGATCAGAGATTCAGAATGCAATACAGGGGAAAGAAGAAAAGTGCCTTGATGCTATATCGGAAAGGAAGGAGAAACGCCTATGTTATGGTGTTTGATAAAAACATGGGTGGGAAAAGAAGAGGGCCTGGTAGAGGAAATTCGCAGAACCGTTCCTCTTCATATGTATGAAGAGTGTTTTGTCATATACCAGGAGCGGATTTGGAGAAGGCAGCAAAGGAGTATTGTGCATATGGAATCATTATTTCCCGGCTGTGCATTCCTTACCTGTAAAGATCCGGAATCTGTGTATACACGGCTTAGCCAAGTCCCGGCTGTGTCCCGGCTGGTAAATTGCAAAAATGTGACGATTCTTCCCATGATAAAGGAGGATGCGGATTTTCTGGAAAAGATATCTGGGGAAGATCATGTGGTAAGACTTTCTTATGTATTAAAAGATGAGCAGGGTCAAATCTGTAAAATGACAGACCCACTGCGATCTTGTGAGGGCCAGATTGAGCGTTATCAATTTAAAAAGAGATATGCTATGGTTCGCCACCGGCTGTGGGGAGAAGACAGGGCAATCGCAATGGGAATTATACTAAAGGAGGATGCCGAGAAGAAACTTTTGTATGAGAATATGGAAGTTTCGGTGGAGGTGCCCAGATAGAACGGGCGGACAGAGGCAGAATGCAAAGATAAAATGCAAGGTTCAGAGAAGAGGCAATTTAAAATATTACCAAAAAGAAGTTGGCAGGCCATGGATATTGGTCTGCTTTTGTATGATATAGGGACTGTGAATATTTCGTTTTTTCTTGCCCTATGGTTTCGATTTGAATGCCAGTATCATATGATACCGGGTTCTTATCTGGAACCTTTTTTCCGATTTGCTCCAATCTATTCCATATTTTGTATAGCCGTGTTTTCTTATTTTCGGCTATATAATAGTATTTGGAGGTTTGCCAGCTATAATGAGTTGGCCCGGGTGCTGGTTTCAGTGACGATTGTTTCAGTCTTTCATTTAGTTGGAATTACGATCACCTGTCAGTTGCTTCCAAGGGTTTTGGTTCATCGGATGCCGCTGTTTTACTATGCTTTTGGGATGATGCTGCAGGCGGTTCTTTTGTTGGCTTCCCGCTTTTCCTATCGCTTTATTTTTCTTTTATATGGGCTGAATAAGAAAGCGAAGAATCCAAAACCTATCCAAAGGGTAATGATGATCGGAGCTGGAGTAGCCGGGCAGATGATTTTGAGGGATCTTCATGAGGCAAAAGAGAGCGCAGAACAGGTTTGCTGTATTATCGATGATAATCCTGATAAGTGGAATCGTTTTATTGACGGAGTTCCGGTTGTGGGGGGCAGAGATGATATTCTGCAGAATGTGGAGAAATACCATATTGAGAAAATTTTAATTGCCATACCCAGTGCCAATGCTGAGCAGAAACGAGATATTCTGGACATCTGTAAAGAGACTGGATGTGAATTGAAGATTTTGCCAGGGATGTATCAGCTGGCAAATGGAGAAGTCACAATCAGTGATATGAAAGAGGTTGCAATCGAAGATCTCTTGGGCCGGAATCCGATCAAAGTCAATCTGGAAGAAGTATTTCAGTATTTAAATGAAAAGACTATTCTGGTTACAGGGGGCGGTGGCTCCATTGGAAGCGAGTTATGCAGGCAGATAGCCAGACATAACCCGAAGCAATTAATCATCTTTGATGTATATGAAAATAACGCCTATGATATTCAGCAGGAGCTGCGGGCAGAGTATCCACAGCTGGATTTGGAAGTGCTCATTGGTTCTGTAAGAGATAGTAGAAGGATCAACTATGTGTTTGCAAAATACCATCCGGATGTGGTGTATCACGCAGCTGCCCATAAGCATGTTCCATTAATGGAGGACAGCCCAAGGGAAGCGATTAAAAATAATACAATCGGTACTTACAAAACTGCTTATGCAGCTATGATGAATGGCTGTAAAAGGTTTGTACTCATCAGCACAGATAAGGCTGTGAACCCGACTAATATTATGGGAGCGAGCAAGAGACTGTGTGAAATGGTGATTCAGACCTTTGATGAGAAAATCAAGTCAGGGAGAGAAGGTGAGCTCCCAGTTCTTCATGCTCATTCTTGGGATGAAGATGGAAGTATGCAGAATATGCAAAAGATGACAATTCCGGCGAGAACCGAGTTTGTGTCAGTTCGGTTTGGAAATGTTTTGGGGAGCAATGGATCGGTCATTCCATTTTTTAAAAAACAGATAGCTGCCGGAGGACCTGTGACTGTGACCCATCCGGATATTGTCCGATATTTTATGACGATTTCGGAGGCTGTAAGTTTAGTACTGCAGGCGGGGACGTTTGCAAAGGGCGGAGAGATTTTTGTGCTGGATATGGGAGAGCCGGTAAAAATTGATGCGCTTGCTAAAAATCTGATTAAGCTGTCCGGGTATAAACCAGATGTGGATATTAAGATTGAGTATGTAGGCTTAAGACCAGGGGAGAAGCTGTATGAGGAAAAGCTGATGGAGGAAGAAGGGATGAAAACAACTCCCAATCATTTGATCCATATTGGGGCTCCGATTCCCTTTGATACAGACCAGTTTTTGGTGCGGCTGAAAGAGCTGATGGATGTTAGTTACGGGGACACGAAGGATATCCGCGAGTTGGTTGCAGAGGTGGTGGGAACCTATCAAGTGTTTAAAAGAGAATAGGTCCCAAAGAATATTTTATGAGCCTTCAGTGGCAGAATGGAGATTGTTATGAAGATACCATTTTCTCCTCCGGACATTACGGAGAGGGAAATTCAGGAAGTAATAGCAGTAATGCAGTCTGGCTGGATTACTACAGGTCCCCGGACGAAGGAATTTGAACAACGGCTTGCCCAGTTTGTACATAGGCCAAAGGCTGTATGCTTAAATTCGGCGACTGCGTGTATGGAGCTGACATTGCGATTGCTGGGAGTAGGTGAGGGAGATGAAGTGATTACTTCCGCGTATACGTATACTGCCAGTGCCAGTGTTGTATGTCATGTAGGCGCAAAACTTGTTCTTGTAGATACGGCTCCTGATTCCTATGAGATGGATTACCAGAAGCTGGAAAAGGCTGTTACAGAACGCACGAAAGTAATTATTCCTGTGGATTTAGCTGGAGTTATGTGCGATTACGACCAAATTTTCGAGATAGTTAAAAAGAAAAAACATTTGTTTCATGCAAAGAATGAAATTCAGAATGCATTTGGTCGAATTGTTGTATTGGCAGATGCTGCCCATGGATTTGGTGCTTCAAGAAATGGGAAGATGTGTGGAGAAGCGGCAGATTTTACCAGCTTTTCTTTTCATGCAGTAAAAAATCTGACTACAGCTGAAGGCGGAGCTGTGGTATGGAATACTGTTCCAGGGATAGAGGATGAATGGATATACTCTCAATATATGCTTTTTTCCCTACATGGTCAGTCAAAAGATGCACTGGCAAAGACACAAAAAGGGGCATGGGAGTATGATATTCTGGCTCCCAATTACAAATGTAATATGACAGATTTGGCGGCGGCAATAGGACTGGCACAGCTGGAGCGATATCCAAAGCTGCTAGAACGCAGGAAGCAGATTATAAAGATTTATGATAAAGCCTGTGATGAAATGATAGCTGCCCAATATTTGAAGCATTTCACAGAAGATTACTGTTCCAGTGGACATTTGTACCTGGTAAGGATACAAGGATATCATTATAAAGAGCGCAATAAATTAATCAGCCAGATGGCAGAACTTGGAATCACAACGAATGTCCACTATAAGCCATTGCCAATGCATACAGCTTATCAAAATATGGGGTTTAATATAAAGGATTATCCAAATGCTTACCACCAATATGAAAATGAAATCACATTACCATTGCATACTTGCCTGACAGACGAGCAGGCCGAGTATGTGGCAGCAACATTAAAAATGTTGATTGAGGTATCTATGACACAGGCAGTTTAGGAAAACCGGCGTAGATTTTGTTTGTTATGGAGCGAAACGATATGTTGAAAAGATGGGATAACCTGCCAGAGTATATGAGGACAGATGCAGTGCGTCCATATTATGATGGATTGAAAAAGAAAACCATTGGTCTTATATTGAAACGATGGTTCGATTTTTCGGTTGCAGTATTAATGATGATAATTTTGATGCCAGCTATGATTGGCATCGCTATTGGTATTGGGATAGATTCAAAGGGTGGGGTGTTTTTTTTACAAGAGAGAGTTACACAGTATGGGAGACGATTTAAAATATTAAAGTTCCGGACAATGATCGCCAATAATGAGAAAAAAGGGAATCCTGTTACAGTGCAAGGTGATCTTCGGATAACGAAAATCGGGAAGATATTGCGAAAATATCGTTTAGACGAACTGCCTCAACTTATTAATATCATTCTTGGAGATATGAGTTTTTGTGGAACTCGTCCAGAAATTCCATGTTTTGTACAGGCATATTCGCAGGAAATGATGGCAACTTTATTGCTGCCCGCTGGCGTGACGAGTGAGGCAAGCATACAGTATAAGGATGAGGAACGACTACTGAAATCAACGAGAAACGTAAAAGATGTTTATATAAATAAAATATTGCCGGAAAAGATGAAATATAATCTTGAAAGTCTTAAGAATTATAGCTTTATAAAAGAAATTGGGATTATGATAAGAACTATTTTGGCAGTAATAAGGTGAAAAATTATGACAGATGAGATGGTGTCAATTATTATGCCGTCATGGAATACAGACAAATTTATAGCGGAATCGATTCAATCAGTTATTAACCAAACCTACAAAAACTGGGAGCTTCTTATTGTTGATGATTGTTCCATGGATAATACCGATGATATTGTAGCAGCTTTTCATGATAACAGAATTCGATATTTTAAAAACAAGAAGAATTGCGGAGCAGCATTGACTAGAAATAAAGCCTTGCGTGAGGCGAAGGGGGAATGGATCGCCTTTTTGGATTCGGATGATGTCTGGGATCCAGAAAAACTAGAAAAACAGATCCGATTCATGAAAAAAAATAGGTATGTATTTTCATATCATGAATACGAAAAGATAAACGAAAATTCAGAATCATTAAATGTTTATGTTTCGGGGCCAAAGATTGTTACAAAAAGAAAAATGTATAATTACGGTTATCCAGGATGCTTAACCTTTATGTATAATGCTAATGTAATGGGTTTGATTCAAATAAAAGACATTAAGAAAAATAATGATTATGCGATTTTATTACAATTATGTAAAAAGGCAAACTGCTATTTATTAAAAGAAAATTTAGCAAAATATAGAGTCAGAAAGAAATCTATTTCACATGATAAATTAAGTAAGAAGTTAAGGAGTCATTATGACTTATTTCATATGTGCGATGAAAAAAATGCTTTTATTGCATTTTGGTATGCGTGTCAGAACCTGGTTTATGGAGTATTGAAAAAAACAGTTTATGAAAAAACAATATAGAATTTTTACATAACACGACTATGCCAAGGACTTACAATAAGTTATGATGGTGGACAGGAACAAGATGGAAATGAAAGAATTAAAAATCGTTCGAAATTTATTGAATGAGTTAAATAACAATATTTTATATTGTCATTGGAAAAGCAATGAACATTTTAAAGATGCGCTGACAGGAAAAGATGATTTAGATATATTGATAAATCGGTCACAATATGGACAACTAGTCAACATTTTGCAAAAGCTGAAGTTTAAAAGATTTTATGTACCAAATGCAAGAAGTTATATTGGCATTGAAGATTATCTGGGCTTTGACTATGAAACAGGGAAATTAGTTCATTTACATTTACATAGTCAATTGGTTATTGGGGAAAAACATTTAAAAGGATTTTTATTACCGATTGAACAGAGAATATTAAAAAATCGCAGATGGGATGATAAATATGGAGCATATTTATCATCCTATTTTGATGAATTACTTCTTCTTATAATCCGAACAGGAATGAAAACAAGAAAAAGAGATATTATTAAAAATAATTTATTATCAGGAACAACAAAAGATGAGTTTCTATGGTTAAAAGATAAATGCGTAGAGTTTGGCAGTTCATTAAAAGAACAGACCTGGTTAACGGAAAGACTGGCTAATAGAATAGAAAAAATATATATCACAGAAATTGCCACATGGAACGATGCAAATAGGCTTAAATGTCTTTTATATAAGGATTTAGCACCTTATTCCCAAGGGAATAAGAGCTATAACACATTAAGAAGAAATTATCGAGAATTATTGAGAATAATACTTGAAATTGAAAAAAGATATTTAAAAGCAAAAAATATATTAACAAGAAGAAGACCGGCAACAGGTGGAGTAATCATTGCATTTTTAGGAAGTGATGGGGCAGGAAAAAGTACCGCAATTAAGGAAATTTATAATTGGTTATTCCAGTTCATGGATGTCAGATTTTTTTATTTGGGAAGTGGAGATGGGAGAAGCTCTGTTTTAAGAAAACCTCTCAAATTTCTTTTGAAAATTGCTCAAAAAAAAGGATTTGTAAAAAAGTCAAATAATTTTAATAATGAAAAATTGGCTGCAGTTGAAAATAAAAAATTAGTGGGAATGCGAAAACTTTGGGTCTATACATTGTCTAAAGAGAGAATAAGAAAGCTTAAAGCAGCAAGCAGATGCAGGATGAGAGGATTTATAGTTTTGACAGATCGGTATCCGCAGAATGAATATGATGGACTGTGTGACGGCAGACGATTGCGTAAACAAGGAGGGATTTCTGAAAAGATGGAGGAGAAATGTTTTCGGATTGCAGAAATGTGTCCTCCGGACCTGGCGATAAAAATGATTGTTCCGCCAGAAATAGCAGTCGCTCGAAAACCAGGAGAAATTGATATTGAAACCAGCAGGAATTTAACGGAAAGAGTGAAACATATTAAATTCTCAGACAGGACTTGCTGTACAGAGATAGATTCCGGACAGTCTCAAGAAACTGTATGGCTAAATATAAAAAGAGCTATTTGGGAGGCTATTTAAGAAATTATATGAAAATCGCTTTTATATCATCAGGAAATTCAATACACGTCAAAAAAATTGCAAATGCATTAGTAAATAAAGGATATGATATCACTTTATTCACTTTGCCTGATCATAATAAATTGATTGATGATTTTGACAAAAGAATCGTTATTGTTAATATGCCAATAAGCGGGAAAAAGGGCTATTTTCTAAATTGTATATGGTTAAAGAAAAAGATTATAGAGGGTAAATACAATTTGATAAATAGTCACTATGCAAGTGGCTACGGCACATTAGCACGTATCATCCATGTACACCCTTTTGTTTTGGCGGTTTTAGGGACAGATGTTTTTATTTATCCGTTTAAATCAAAAAGAAATATGTACAGAATTATTAAAAATTTTGATGCAGCGGATATATTGACATCAACAAGCCATGTTATGAAAAGTAAAATAGAAGAATTTTATAAAAAGGACAAAAAAATCTATGTTACTCCCTTCGGAGTTGATTTGAATCTGTTTTATCCAAGAGAAAAGGTAGAGAAAGATTTTTTCTGCTTTGGTATTATTAAAAAGATAGAGCATGGATATGGGATAGATGTCTTGATTAAAGCATTTGCAAAATTATCTGCTATCTACGGTAATGTGCGCTTATATATATTTGGAAGAGGAAAAGCTTTGGATGAGTATCGTAAATTGGCAGAGAATTTAGGCGTTTCTGAAATAGTGGAATTCAAAGGATTTGTTCAAAATGAATTGGTGCCAACTATTTTAGCCAATATAGATGTGGCCTGCTTTCCAAGTTATTCCGAAAGCTTCGGTGTGGCAGCGGTGGAAGCGATGGCTTGTGGAGTGCCTGTAATTGTTTCTGATGCAGATGGTTTCATGGAAGTTGTTGAAAGAGAAAAAACCGGATTGATTGTTCCTAAAGGAGATATTGGTGAATTAGCAAATGCTATGGAAAGGATGTATTTGCTTTCGCCAAAAGATCGTATTGCAATGGGAAAAGCAGGGGTTGAACACGTGAAAGAACATTATAATTTTGATGAGAATATAAGCTTGTATATTCAGGCGATCGAGCATGCGGTGAAAAATGGTCATTGAATATTTAGGTATCTCCGGGGTTGGAAAAACAACTTTGGCGGAGAAAGACTATACTAAGTTGTTACAAGGTGGAAAATGTGTATATTGGTATTCAAAAGATTTATATAAAAATAGGGGATGGCTAATACGGAATATTATAAAGGCAGGACATGTTCTGTTGTATTCTGTTAATCATTTAAAGTGGGTTATAGAATATAGAGATTTTTTAGATGCACATATTCCAAATAAAAAGGATACATATACGCTTTTATTTAATGGCATTTTCCTGAAAAAAATGTTGTCATTTAATAAGAATCCTGATGACATATATCTCTTTGATGAAGGCGCATTGCAATACTTATGGGCAATATATTTGAGAAGCAAGCAGGAAATGAATATGCAGGATATTTTAAATATAAAACGAATTTTTGGTTTGCCCAATAAGGTGAAGGTTTTGTATGCGAGTGCAGACACTATAGAAAGAAGATTATTAAGCAGAAATGAATTTACTCAAATATTAAAAACATCAAATCTGCATACCAGGATAGAGTATGAGCAAAAAAAAATAAATCAACTATTATTTTTATTAAAAAGGGAAAATGTTGAAATAGAGATTGTTAATAATGAGTAAAAGTAAAGGTGATCAACATGATAAAAGAAAACTTATTAAGAAAAATTGAAAATCGGACCATTATTGCAGGTGTGGTGGGGTTAGGGTATGTGGGACTACCGCTTGCTGTAGAGAAAGCAAAAGCCGGATTTAAGACAATTGGTTTTGATATTCAGTCTTTAAAGGTGAATATGGTAAATGAGGGACACAATTATATTGGCGATGTAGTAGATGCTGATTTGGAGCGATTAGTAAAAGTAGGGAGACTAAGTGCTACTACAAACTTTTCTTTTATAAAAGACGTTGATTTCATTGCAATATGTGTGCCTACTCCTCTTGATGCACATCAAGAACCTGATATCAGCTATGTCAGAGATTCTGTGACATCCGTGGCCAAATACCTAAAAACGGGGTCAATGGTTGTATTAGAATCAACGACATATCCTGGCACAACAGAAGAATTAATAAAACCAATTTTGGAAGAAGGTTCTGGTCTTATATGTGGTCAGGACTTTTATTTGGGTTTTAGCCCAGAACGAGTCGATCCAGGGAATTTATTATATAAGACGAAGAACACTCCAAAAGTTGTAGGTGCATGTAGTTCTGATGGTGCAGAGGTTATAAGTGCAATGTATAGGGCTGTTCTTGACGGAGAAGTGTTCACTGTATCCTCTCCTGCAGTGGCAGAAATGGAAAAGATACTTGAAAATACATATCGTAATGTAAATATCGGCTTAATTAATGAGATCGGTCGTCTTTGCAATGAGATGGGGATTTCTGTTTGGGAGGTTATAGATGCAGCGAAGACCAAACCTTACGGATTTCAGCCTTTTTATCCAGGCCCCGGCCTTGGTGGACATTGTATTCCTTTAGATCCATATTATCTTACTTGGAAAGCACGGGAATATGGTTTTCATACAACATTGATTGAAAATTCAATGGTAATTAATGATTCCCAACCTCAATACTGTGTGAACAGGGCAATTCATATTTTAAATCGCCGCAAAAAGGCAATTAATGGAGCAAAAATACTGATGCTTGGAGTTTCCTATAAACAAGATATTAATGACTATCGCGAATCACCAGCAATACGGGTAATGAAAGAATTGCGCAAAGTCGGAGCAGATGTTCAGTACTATGATCCTTGGGTACCAGAATTTATAAACATGTACGGACAAAGCGCGAAGAGTATCAAGAGCCTTACATCAGAGGTAGTTGCAGCAGCTGATTTAGTAATGATTACAACAGCGCATCAGAATGTGGATTATGAAATGGTGCAGAAAAATGCAAGTATGATATTTGACACAAAAAATGCTATGGCAAATATAAAAAATCGCGACAATATTGAGGTGCTATAAAGAAGCGATATTGGAATGAAATGGGAGAAAATAAATGAAATATGCGCTAATCGGTTGTGGAAGGATATCACCCAATCATATTGTGGCCGCAAAAAATAATAATTTAGAGTTTGCAGGTCTTTGTGACATTGATGAAAAGATGCTAAAAGAGAAAGTATTGAAATTTGATCTTGGCATGGTTCATCAATATAAAGATTACCATGAAATGTTAAGAAAAGAAAAACCAGAGCTTGTGGCAATTGCTACAGAAAGTGGAAAGCATGCTTCAATTGCATTAGATTGTATTGACTATGGGTGCAATCTTATTATTGAAAAGCCTATTGCTTTATCAATTGCTGATGCAGATAAAATCATTACTTGTGCTAAAAATAAAGGGGTGAAAGTCTGTGCAAGTCATCAAAACCGTTTTAATAAGTCAATACAAAAAATCCGACAAGCATTAGAACAAAATCGTTTTGGCCAAATGCTTTATGGAACTGCACACATTCGATGGTGCCGGGACTGGGAATATTATTCCAGAGCGAAATGGAGAGGAACATGGGAGCAAGATGGTGGGGCATTAATGAATCAGTGTATCCATAATATCGATCTTTTACGTTGGATGATGGGAGATGAGGTTGATGAAGTAGTAGGAATGACGGATCGATTAAATCATGATTATATAGAAGCAGAAGATTTGGGAATGGCACTTGTGAGGTTTAAAAATGGTTCTTATGGAATTATAGAAGGAACTACTGATATATATCCTAAAAATTTAGAGGAAACACTCTATTTATTCGGTGAAAAAGGTACGATTAAAGCTGGCGGACAAAGTGTTAACAGGATTGAGGAATGGAATTTTTCCGATGCTTTAGATGAACCAGAAACAGTAATTTCTGAATTTTCTGAAAACCCACCGAATGTTTATGGTTTTGGCCATAATCCTCTTTATGCAGATATGATTGAGGCTATAAATAATAACCGGGAGCCTTATGTGAATGCAGAAGCAGGAAAAAGAGCTTTGGAGTTAGTGCTTGCAATATACAAGTCAGCAGCAGAAGCTAGGGCGATAAAATTGCCATTAAAAAATTGTTCTACAACAGATTTTAAAGGACGATTTGAAGAGGAAAGAGGATGAGGATACTTTATTTCACAAAAAGTAAAAAATATACCATTCAAGCATTAGAAAAAATGATGAAAGATGGCCATCAAGTGGACGTGGTATTTAAGTCACCAGAATCAGGAAAAGATTCAGAAATGTCAGAAATATGCAGACAAAATGGTATTCGACAATATTTTCATGAAGAAATATATTGTGATGGATTTTTTGAAAGAAATAAATATGATCTTGGCATTTCAAATACATTTGGAAAAAGGATAAAAAAGGAAGCGATTCAACAATTAAAAGGACGAATATTTAATATTCATTGCGCGCCGCTCCCCGAATATAAAGGTATGTTTATGTATAATTGGGGAATTTATTATCAGGAAAACAAATGGAGAGTAACGGCACATTATGTAAATGAATTTTTTGATGACGGAGCAATCATAGGCACGGAGGAGTTTTCAATTGATCCAAAGACAATTACGGTTGCAAAACTGGAAGATATGAGTCAAAAAAAGGCATATGAATTAACTTTTGAGATGATATCAAAATTTTCTGATAGCAATATGCCTGTTGGAATATCTCAAACAGGTAATGGGCATTATTTTAGCCGCAATGATTTTGAAGAATTAAAAAGGATAGAAATGAATTATTCGTGTGAAGAAATAATCCGAAGAATAAGGGCATGCTATTGTCCGGGATATGAAGGGGCTTATTTCATCAAGGACGGATATAAGTTTCCTATCAAGGCAGAGGGATTTTTTAATTAAGAGAGTCTGTCCTCAGTGGACAAGTGTGTCTCTTTATCCGCTGAGGGTAGATCTGGCAGCAATAGAGGATGGAAAGGAATGGCAGATAATAAGGAAAAGTATATAGAATGGGGGCATAGTACATATATCCCAATATATTCAAAACCATGGTGGATGGATGCTGTCTGTGGCAGAGATAATTGGGATGTCTGGCTTTATTATAGTGGAAACGAAATATTAGCAGCTATGCCATATTACCTTGAGGAAAGAAATGGATATAAATATATTACAAAAGCACCCTTGACGCAAAATAATGGCATAATATTTATAGAAGGCAAAGACAGAAAAAAAGCGACTCAGTTAGGATTTGAAGAAAAGGTAATTGATGAAGCATGCAGATATATAAATACCTTGGGATTAGGCGTATATGAGCAGCAATATCAGACAACCTTTCATAACTGGATTCCATTCATGTGGCATGGATATTCTGTGATTCCGAGAATTTCTTTTATTATAGAGGATACAAAAAATTATGATACCGTCTATAACAATTATACTGTAAATAGAAGACGAAAGGTCCGAAAGGGAAGAGAGAGCATTCACAGACTTGTGGATGTTGATAAAAAGATATTTTATAATGAACATAAAAAAATTTTCGAAAAGCAGGGATTATCGTGCCCGTTCTCCTATGAATTATGGGATCGTTTACATGAGGCATGTACAAAACATAATGCCTGCAAAATAATAGCGTCAGAGGATGAGAAAAAAAGAATTATGAGTCTCATCTTTTTGGTATTTGATGAACAATGTGTATATTTTCTTCTTGGAGGCAATATTCCAGAATTTTCGTCTTTGGAAACTTATTCAGCATTAATGGATGAGGGAATTAAGATGGCTGGTGAAAAGGGTTTAAGATTTGATTTTGAAGGAAGCGTAATAAAAAGAATTTACCATACATATAAGGAATTTGGTGGAGTACCTAGAACATATTATCGGATCCGAAAGGTCTTTGAACCGGAGATTCTTAAAAGAGAACAAGAACTTCAGATAAAAAACCTGGAAATGACTAAATAATAAAAGCCTGAATGAAAAAGGAACATGAAATGAAAATAAATTATTTAACAACATCCCTCAATGATAAGACAGGGGGAGCTGCATATGATGAATCTTTTTACGGAATGATAAAAGAGATCCATAATAATATTACTTTAATTGATGATCAGACATTATTACATGGGAAGAGCAAATCATTTCTTTCCTTTTCAAAAATTTACAGAGATAATTTGGACAGAATTTTTAACGCTGATATTCTTATTTTAAATTCACGGTTGTATACTCGATTCCTTTTTATAAATAATCAAGAGATTAAAAGACGATACCCAAATCTTCGCATTATTATGATGCATCATCATAATAATTATATGAATCATTCTGGATTACAATTTCAGATACATAAATATTTAGAACTGAAAATGCTGCATTTAGCGGATGAATTAGTGATACCGAATCAGTATGTGGCTGAACAGCTAAGAATACATCACAAAATATTTAACATTATCTTTTTAAGGACAGCGTTAGAAAAGAAAAAGTATAAAGTCAGTTCCCTTGACAGTAAGCAAGTATTGTTTGTTGGAAATATTCAATACAGGAAAGGGTTGGATTATGGAATAAAAGCGTTTCGCTATTTATATGAAAAAGATAAAGAATATAAATACTTAATTATAGGAAACTATAAAGAAAGTGACAGGTACTATAAAAAATTAAATAGGATAATTAAAAAGCTGCATTTGGAAAATGCAGTCTCTTTTTTGGGACGTGTAGATGATGAACGATTGGATGATTATTATTCACATGCGGAAATATTTTTGTACCCATCTCTTTTAGAAGGATATGGGCTTGTCATTATGGAGGCGATGGGAAGGGGTGTACCTGTAATATGTTTCAATAACAGTGCGATTCCTTATAGTGTTAAAAATAAGTATAATGGATTCTTAATTGATAACAAAAACTATCACAAGATGGGAAAGGCCCTTGTAAAACTTGCATTCAGCAGCAATAGGAAGAAAAAGTACCAGCAAGGTGCAGTGGATACATTTAATAAAGCATATAGTAAAGAAGATTTGCGTCAGGACATGATCCAATATATTAAAAGTTGGGAATAGATGATACATGAATAACACAAATGGAAGAAATATTAGGGAAGAATGGATCGTTGAACGGAATCGGTACATAAAAGAAAATACTATCCGTATAGCTATGTATGCTATGGGATGTTTTTCGTTTGTTTTTTTAATTGGGGCAGCTTATGACTCAAAATATCGAATTACAGCAATTCTTCCAATGGTATACATGATGGCAGTGACTCTCTTTATCCGGAAATATAATTTAAAAGGTATAGGCAGTACCTTATTTGTATTGGCTTATGGATTTCGAATGTGTTTGCTGCCTGTTATTTGTGCGTGTGGAAATTTTTATAGCGGTGTTCCAGAAAATCTATATATCAATTATTATCCTGAAGCCATATTGCTGATGTGCTTTGAGAATTTGTATGTGTTTGGGATTTTTTCATATTATACCAGGAAAGCAAGGAAAGCATATACGATAACGCAAAAATATCAAGAAAATAATTCTGTTATCTTAGTATTTGCGATCATTGCGGTAATAATCAGTATTTTTATTTTATTGAAAAACCCAACGATTGCTTTGAGATTTAGGTTTTTATTAAAAAACAAGGCAGTTGTAAAACAAAGCATATCATTTGGAGGACCAGCTTATTATCTGTTTATTATGCTTGAGGTATTTGCTAAACCTATAGTGGTAATTACGCTTGTCAGCATTGCTCTTAAAAGAAAAACAAAGATCCGATATGGTTTAGCAATTCTGATTAGTATTCTTAATATTCTTATAGTATCAGATCGCAGAATCCTATCAATTCTGGCAGGTGGAGTGTGTATGCTAGAAATATTATATAGTTTAAGAACAAAGCTGGAAAAACGAATCATATATTTGATTCTCATGATTTTGACGATTATGACTGTAGTTTACTGTTTTTATGGAGAAAATACAGGCATAAGAATTGCACGGAAATTTCAGATATATTTTGCAGGACCTGCGCTTACAGCCATAGGAGCATATATAGCTGATAATTATCAGCAGGGCCCTATGGTTTTTATCAAACGTCTTTTTAACAACAGCTTTCTGTTGACAGGGCTGTATCATCCGCTAGAAATCGTAAATTACTTAGGAAAAATAATTCCAGGAGCATCCGTATGGACCCCACCGATGATTGGTTCTATCCAGTATTTTGGTATATTGGGACCATTGCTTTACATTCCTGTAATAAAGTATTTTGTTGCGATGGATTTTCGGTCAAGAAGAACACAGTCGACAGTAAAACGGATGATATATAATTATTTGACATTATCAATGTCAGTATATATTATTGCGTATCAGATGGAACATTTATATTATTATATGCTTACTTTTGGCGGGTTATATAATGCTTTAATATATTTTGATAACTGGTATAAGATTATAACAGCCCGGTCGGCAGCAGGAAATACCGATACAGAGAGATTTAAGATAAAGGCAGGTGCAGGCATTGATGAAAAAAGCACTGGTAATGACATACCATGTAAAGAATTGTAAAAGAGTTGGCGGTTTCCATTATTTTATCAGATTTTTAAGCGAATTATCCTATGATGTGGACTGGCTGACAAACCCTATAAGCATCAGCTGGCTTGTAAATAGAAATGACCGTGAAAACCCGCGCAATTTTTTTGATCTGTGTAAAGAAATTGAAGAGAGAAAGAATGATATCACGATTAGAAATTTTGCTGTGCCAGTTCTTATTCCGGCAAGAATAGCGAAGCTTTTTCACATGAAATTAGGAAATAAATATTGGCCCTCCTGGAAATGGCTTAGAAAAAAGTTACAGGATCAATACCAGGTAATTCTTGTAGAAGGAAATAATTGCCAGTATGCAGAGAATATTCGTGAAGATTATCCAAATGCAAAAATCATTTTTCGGATATCTGATATAATGGGAACTTTTTCCACCTTAAGTAATACCATTGAGTATGAAAAGAAAATGATTGATATTTCGGATCATGTGCTGTGTGTTGATGAGTGCATGATAGAATACTATCTAAAAAATGGTATTTCTCCGGAAAAATTAAGCATTTTGAGAAATCCTTTTTGCAAAAAAGAGGAGATTGATTTCATGAAAAATTTCACTCCTGAGATGATACCAATCGGAATGAGAAAAGCTGCTGTTTATCTTGGAGTTTCATTTGTTAATTTTGAATATATTGAATATGCTGCAAGGAACAATCCGGAAACAGATTTTTTTGTTATAGGGCCATTCCACAATAAATCACATGATAATGTGATTTATTGTGGAAGTATGACAGAAATAGAATTTGAGAAGATTCTATGCAAGGCTTCTGTAGCACTTGCTCCAATGACCCAGAAAGAATTTAATAAAAAGAATAATATCCGTTATGGATATACAAGAAAGATAATCCGTTATATGAAATACTTGCTTCCCATTGTTGCGAATTGCAGTTCCAATTATCTATCGATTGATGGATTTAATACGGTGGAAACGAAAGAGGATTTTTCATTAGGAGTTAGAAAAGCTTTGGAAATGTCGGTTGAAGAACGCATTTGTTTAAAAATGGGCTATGAAAAGGTCATGTGTCTGTTTTTGGAGGAAAATATAAAAACTGAATTTGAGAGAATTTTAAGTAATTAAAAGACTATGCAACTATATAGATTACAGACAGGAAAGGAATATTAAAACGATAGAAACATTTAAATCAAAAAAGAAAAAATTTAAGATTGTTTTAACCCAAGCATGGAAAAAAACAAGACAGGGGCTTTTGCAGTTGTTAAGTGCGAATGTGATTAACAAAATCGTGGTTATGATCAGCAATATGGTTATAACTCGTATTTTAACCCGATCTGATTTTGGAATGTGGGGATATATTCTAAATATATATTCTTATGCATCATTGATTGCCGGACTTGGATTGGATTCAGGAGCTTTTCAGTTTGGGGCGGAAAATAAGGGAAAAGGAGAGGCATATAGATATTATAAATATTGTCTCAATATAGGATTAATTATTAACATTGTTATTATTGCTGTTTTCTATTTTTATATCCATATTACAGAGCTGGTAATAGAAAATTCTGGCTTATATATAAAAATATATTTGCCTGTCCTGATTATTGAATATTTGATTAATATTTTTTCTATTATGCTGAGATGCAGTAATCGGATAAAAACCTACGCAAAAATCACTAATATAAATACAGTCCTGATAGCAGTTGCCACTTGTGTAGGAGCCTGCTGGGGGGTTCCGGGAGTGATCGGCGGAAAATATTGTGCAAGAGTTTTATCATTGGCAAGTATCATTTGTGTTATGCGACAGGACCTAAAGAATCTTCTGACAGCAAGTATGTTAGAGCTTAAACAAATTACGGAATTATGGAATTATACGATTTTTACAGGAGTCAGTTCCGCATTCAACAGATCTTTATACCTAATTGATGTGACAATGATTGCCCAGTTGATACGTAATACAGAAGAAATAGCAATATACAAGGTATCCACTATGATACCACATGCGCTGATGTTTATCCCCAGTAGCATTATTATGTGCTTTTTGCCAGATATTGTGGGCCATAACAGAGAAAAGAGATGGCTTAAATCCAATGTAAAAAAGCTCTATTTTTTTTCAGGTATGGTTAATTTTTCGATTGCTTTCATACTATTTATTTTTTCTAAAGTGATTATTCTTCTGATTTCTGGAGATCAGTATATAGAGGCAGTAGGTTTATTCAGAATTCATCTGGTTGGATTTTTTTTGACAGGAACTTTCCGGGATCTGAGTGTCAACATTCTTGCCGGGCTAAAGAAAGTACATTACAATCTGTTTATTAGTGCGATACAGATTGTCTCAGAGGTGGTATTCAATTATTTGTTGATTATCAAATTTGGCATGTATGGAGCCGCCTATGCGACTGTATTGGTTGAAATAATAGCAGCAGCTATGGCTACTTTTTATCTGCATTTAAGTATAACAAAAATGCAGGATACATCTTTTGCTGAACCTTGAATCTATAAACGAATTAAATTCATTATTTATGAAAAAAGTTGATTATGAAAAAATTAAGAAAAATCCCATCTATCTTATTCACATGGACTTTTGTACAAATGTTTCGTTGGTTATATTATGACAGCCAGTATTTAAAAGGACATTGGTTTAAAAAGATAAACAGTGAAGGATGGAAGTGGGCAGCTAATGATATTCTGCACCGTATGTTGTTTCAGACGAATAAATCAGTAAAATGGCCTGTTTCGCCATATAGTTCATACGGGAATAATATCCTGTTTGATGTAGATGATTTGAATAATTTTATGGGAACTGGCAATTATTTTCAGACCTTGAATGCTCATATTGTTATTGGAAAAGGAACCAGGATAGCAAGAAATGTAGGGATTATTACTACAAACCATAATATTTACAATTTGGATAAACATCAGGAAGGGAAGGCTGTGGTTTTGGGACAATCCTGTTGGATCGGAATGAACTCTGTAATATTACCAGGAGTTATACTGGGGGATCATACGATTGTTGGCGCTGGAGCTGTAGTGACCCATAGTTATCCGGATGGAAATTGTATTATTGCAGGAAATCCTGCGAAATTAATAAAACGATTGGATGGTGAGATGATTGAAAAAGAGTGCTTGGATTATTAAAATCAGCTTATTGTTTTTAATTTTTTCGCTATTAGATCACCATAAAAATAAAGAAATTGTTGAAGTGGGTGGGGGGGGGAATATAATTATTCAATGAATCCCCAGTATGATGCATACGTTAGTATGTTTAGTAACAGTAAAATAGGAGATGCGGAAATAGCATTTGTCGGCGACAGTATTACATTAGGCGGGAGATTTGAAGAATTTTTTCCGGATAAAGGAACCGTTATTAACCGTGGAATCGGATCAGATACAGCAGAGGGTATTTATCACAGGATCAATGAAGTCTTAAGCCATCATCCAGGTAAAATATTTATTAATATAGGAATTAATGATCTGGGCCGGAATGTACCAGGTGATGATACAATGTTATATCTGAAAAAAACGATTGACGCTATACTTTCAGGAAGTAGAAAGGACTGCAAAATATATATAATAAGTGTTTTTCCGGCAGCAAATGTTCCAGATGAAAAGGTAGAAGTGCTAAATGCAAGCTATCAGAAAATCTGTAATGAATATGAGGCAGTTACATATATTGATTTACATGACTTATTTGAGGAAGATGGTGCAATAATAACAGAATTATATTCAACAGATGGTGTTCATTTAAATGGGAATGGGTATGCAGTCTGGATTGAAGGGATAGAAAAATATATTGACGAATAATAAAAGGAGATTGTTTTATAATGTTTGGATGGATTGTTATTAAAAATACGATAAATGATAATAATGACATTGGATGGATGGGAAATTGTAAATCAATTATATATAAAGAATATATTTTCTTATATAATCCGATGAATAAGTTTAAAGATGATAAATTGTTTTTTGAAGATAATGAAAAGATTGTATTATTAGATGGTGTTGTATTCAATAAGCAAGAACTTTGTTCCCGTTTCGATAAAGATTGGAAACATACATTTGAAAATCTTTTGAAAAAAAACGAAGATTATTTTATGGATTCGCTCCGGGGCAGTTTCTGCGGAGTTGTTCTGTATAAAAAGAATGATAAGATAATTGCATTTACCAACCATTCTGGAGAGCGGACAGTTTATTATACAGAGATGGATAGAAGAATTATAATAACAAGCCATTGCAGCTTCCTCCGTAATTATTATAAGAATATAGGAAAAAAATTAGAACCATGTAGAGAGGCCCATTATGAGTTGTTGATTACAGGGTCAATATTATTTGGGAAAACCCCCTTTAATGGTGTATATCGGCTGGCTGCGGGACAAAGATTGGTTTATGCAAACAAGATACTTCGCAATGAGTTTTATCATATGTTTAGGAATATACCAGAACATTCCTTTTCTTTAGAAGAATGTATTAATGAAGGCGACCGGCTATTTCGTCAGGCAGTGGATCGAATTTTCAGAAAAAACGTGGAATATGGATACCAGTGTGAATGTGATTTGTCAGGGGGGCTCGACAGTCGTATGGCTACATGGGTAGCACATGACCTTGGATATAAAGATGTTTTGAACATCTGTTATTGTGTTGAGGGAAATTTGGATCATACTGTGTCGAAACAAATTGCTGAGGATTTGGGAAATAGCTATCTGTTTATTCCGATGGATGGAAGTGTTTTTGAGGATGGGGAACGTAAAGTTGAGCTATTTGGCGGACAGGTAGACTATATTGTCTGTACTGGGGCACTAAAAGCACTAGATGCTGCAAGAAACAAAAATCTTGGATGTATGTGTACCGGATTATTGGGAGAATTGCAGAATGCATATTGGATAGAGAGTGCTGATTATCATACTGCTCCCGGGTATTATGATAGGGATCTGAGAACACACCTATTCAAATTAAATATATCTGAGCAGAACATGGAACAATATGAGAATTATGAACAGATGAATTTATATGAGCATAGTGCAAATATGTATCTTCTCAGTGCATTGGTAAGACAGCAGGAAGTAGAGGTATCCTCACCATTTATAGATGTTGACTACCTGGATTTTATATACAAAGTTCCATTGAGGTGGAGAGCAAATTATGGTTATGTAAAAAAATGGATGACTGTAAAATATCCAAAATCAACACAATATATCTGGCAGCATACAGGATCTCCAGTAAATGATGACGTAAAACTAGCCCAAAAGATAGGGCGAGGGGTATTTAATGCTGAAGATTATGCAAAGAGATTTTTAAATAAGGTGTTGAGAATAGCAAAAATTAATTATCAGTTATATAGAAAACAGGAGATGAATCCTGTAAATACATGGTATCGTAATAGTGAAAGTCTGAGAAGTTATCTCGACAATTATTATGCTGATAATATAAATAGAGTAATGGACAATAAAATGAAAGACGATTTAATGCAATTATTTCAAGAGGGAAATGCATTTGGCAAGCTGGAGGTAGTAAATCTTTTAGCTATATATAAATTATATTTATAAGAGGAGCTTGTACAACATCAGATTAGGGATTCAAATAAAAAGTGATGACTATATTCTTAAATGAAGAGATATTCCATATATGATTAATTATATTCAAAAAAATAGAATAGGGTTAATATTAAGATTCTTAGTTGCCTGGATGTTTGGAGCTGTCGTTATATATTGCATGATTCCAGTTAAAAATAGAGGCTTAGAAGGTACAAATATAATATCGGATATTAACCTTGTGGGAGTAATATATATAATAGCAGCATATATGGCGCTATTATATATCGAAAAGAGGATACCAACATTTTACAAAGCAGAAAAGCTGTTATTTACAGTTCTTTTTATTTTTTTGGGAGGATTATCTGCCTTTTATACAAAAAGTACATATTTTACGGTTACATGTTTGATTGTTTTTGGATATATATTAATGTATGCTATAATCGGGCAGAATGAAGATGTTTCTAATATATTAAGAAAAGGTACTTTAAAAATAATCCGGAAGGATTTTTTAATACCAATTTTCCTATGCATTTCACTTTCAGTGTTTCTTTCGATGTGGTCTGTTTTGCGGGTGTTGACCTATAATACACATACTCTAGACCTTGGCTGGTTTTCTCAGATGTACCATTGGGCAGACAAAACTGGAAAGATGGCAACTACGCTTGCGAGAAATGAGCTGACATCGCATTTCAGCATTCATATATCACCAGTTTACTATTTGCTTTTGCCAGTTTATCATTTGTTTCCGTCACCGATAACATTACAAATATTGCAGAGTGTAATAGTTGCATCTTCCATGGTTCCTTTGTATTTAATTATAATCCGTCATGTGGCCACAAAGGTGGAAGCATTTTTTTTATGCTTGGCATTTTGTATTAATCCTCTCTTGATAGGTGGAATTGGATTTGACTTTCATGAGAATTGTTTTCTGGCTTTGTTTATATGCTGGATGTTGTATTGTATTGAAGAACAAAATACTACAGGAATATTCATTTTTGGGTTCTTGGTATGTATGGTTAAAGAAGATGCCCCAATCTATGTTATCTGTATTTCCATATGGATGATGTTTTCAAGTATCATTTATCATGACTCTTGGTTAATGTTAAAGAAGAACCTATACCTGCTGCTTATGGCATGTATCTATTTTGGAGGAGCACTATGTTATTTGTCTTTGTTCGGAGAGGGGGCTATGTCATTCCGCTATGCTAATTTAGCATATGGAGAAAAAGCTTCTATAGCAAAAATAATCAAAACCATAATGCTTTTACCAATGAAATTAATATATGAATGCAGCTGTAAGGACAGGATAAACTATATCTTTTATTTAATAGGACCGGTAGCGTGTATGCCCGTGTTGACCAGACGATTTGAAAGATTTATTCTCTTTTTTCCCTGTATTGCAATCAATTTAATGACCTATAATCCTTCTCAGCATAGTCTGTATTATCAGTATAATTTTGGAACAGCAATATTAATTATGTATTTAGCAATTATAAATTATGACGATGTGGCTGTTTCTTTAAAAAAGCATAATCATGCTGTTTTTTCACGGGCTATCATAGTAGTAATGTGCATAATTTCGGTCTGGTCATTTTATAAGAAAATAATCCCCAGATTTGAAAGATATTATAATGATTATGTACTTAACCATAGTAAATATGAAGAAATGCGGGAAGTGCTAAATAGGATACCTAAAGAATCATCGGTTGCTGTATATTACCGGTATACAACACAGCTATCAAACCATAATGAATTAATTGATATTTCTATAGCAGATGAGGATGATATATATGCTTCTGATTTTATAGTTATTAATCCATCTGACAAACATATATTCCAAAAAAAATTCAAACAATTTGAAGATGAAGCTACTGCTTATCAGTATTTTATACATCAGTTACAAGAAAATGGATACTATCTTATAGACCGTTATACAGATGAGGTTGAAATATATGGACGATAACAATACTTATAAAACAATAATGCTATGCTATCCGCCAGGAAAACTGTATCAAAGAGGAGAAGACAGAAGTCAAGGAAATATTGAAGATTCTTCTGCTACATCAATGCGTGCGTGCAATGATCTGGGTTATGCAGCTGCTATACTATTAAAATTGGGGTACTGTGTTTACCTAAAAGATTATCAGACAGAAAGGCTGTCACAGAAAGATTTGTTTCATGATATTGCTCAAAATAATATTGGAGTAGTAGTGATCAGTGTTACGAATGCTACTATATTTGAGGATATAGCGCTTGCTAATTTAATCAAAGAAAAGTATGGATGTACGCTTATATTAAAAGGATCTATTTTCTACAATGCAGAAGTTCAGATGCTTGAATTATTAGATCTTGACTCTGTTGATTTTTTGATTGGAGGAGAAATTGATTCTGTAATCGGTGAATTGGTTGAATATATATATAAAGATGGGGTTTCAATAAAGGATATTAATAATATTTATTACAAAGACAATGACGGAGTAATGAAACCGACCAAATTTCATGTGTGGAATGAAAACCTGGATGAAGTGCCATTTCCTGCGAGACATATGATGAACAATAGTTTGTATGTCAGACCTGACACTAATGATCCTATGGCAACCATTCAGACTTCCAGAGGATGTCCTTCAAAATGCATTTATTGTTTGTCTCCTGATATTTCCGGAAAAAAAGTGCGATTTAGGAGTCCACAGAATGTATTTGAGGAACTAAAAGAATGTTATGAAGTATATAATATAAAAAATTTCTTTTTTAAAGCGGATACATTTACAATAAATGATAAATGGGTGAAAGAACTTTGTGAACTTATTATACATTCATCTTTATATAAAAATATACAGTTTACTGCTAACTCAAGGGTACGACCACTCAAACAGGAAACTTTGGTATTGATGAAAAAAGCTGGTTGTTTCACAATTGCATTTGGATTTGAAAGCGGAAGTCAGAATACTTTGGATAAAATAAAAAAGGGAACCTCAGTCGAAGAAAATTTGAGAGCGGCAAAATGGGCAAAAAGAGCCCATATTCCATTGTATGGGTTTTTTATGATAGGATTTCCATGGGAAACCAGATCGGATATTGATAAGACCATAAAACATATATTTGAAATTAATGCTGATTTTATTGAGATACATATTGCTCTTCCATATTATGGGACAAAATTATATGATCTGTGCAAGCAGTCAAATACTTTGAGTGGTTCAACGATTGGCAATGATTATTTTCATTCTAATACAACTGGTACAAAATATGTTTCAAAAGATGATTTAATCAGGATAAGAAAAAGAACTTTGTTGAAATATTATTTGAGGCCAATGTATATTATTAAAAAAATTGGAGGAAGCATTACCAATCCTAAGGTTATTAAAAACTATATTCATTATGGAATGAAACTATTAAAAAATTAAGACGATACTTTTATGAATAAATATATCAGATTATTGAGAGTAAATCATTATATTAAAAATTTATTGATTCTATTACCAGCATTTTTAGTGAAAAAAATTACAGAACCTAAGATTTTAGTAATTAATTTAATGGGAATGATTATTTTCAGCTTTACAGCATCTATTATTTATATCATAAATGATATTCGGGATGCGGAAGCAGACAGAAATCATCCAATTAAATGTAAAAGGCCTATTGCATCTAATCAGATTTTAGCTAGGAATGCATATTTTACTATGATTGTTTTATCTATAATATGTATGGCGATGGGTATGGCCTCTGGTAGCTTTGTTAAACTTATTTCGATTCCTGTAATATATTTTTTGATTAACCTTCTATATAGTTTTGGGATGAAAAATTACGCATTAGTGGATGTTTTTATTTTAATGATGTGTTATTTACTTAGGCTGATCTATGGTGGTATATTGACGGGAAGTGGTGTGTCTACATGGATGTTCTTGACAATGATGTCAGGGGCTCTTTTTTTGAGTCTTGGTAAAAGATATGGAGAATTAAAAGAATATGAAAGAATCACCAGAAAAAGTTTGCTTGTATATACCGAAGAGTTTCTAAATCAGGCAATGACGATTTCCTGTTCATTAACAATTGTATTCTATGCTTTGACCTGTGCTGACACAAATTCAGTTGTTAAAGCCAGTGGTGTGGATCTGCTTTGGAGTGTGCCAGGGGGGGTGTTTTTAGCCTTTAGGTATTTACTTTTATTGAGAAGCGGCGATAATGACGGAGATCCCATATATATTATTTTGGGAGACAAACTATTTACCATACTCTGTATTGGATTTTTCATTGTTCTTGGATTTATGCTCTATCATAAATGAAGAGATTGAACCAGAAAGGTTATTACAAGTTGCTATGATATTTTTGAAAGGATTGGAACAAAAATGGAATTCAGAGATCTAAAGCGTCAATATAATAGACTTCATATACCTATCAACGAAAAAATCGCAGAGGTCATGACCTCTGCTCATTTTATTTCCGGGGAGGCTGTGACAGTCCTAGAGCAAGATCTAGCCGTCTATGTTGGCGCCAAACATTGTATTTCTTGTGGCAATGGCACAGATGCGATCACTATCGCATTGATGGCCTATGGAGTAGGAATAGGTGATGCAGTATTTGTCCCGGACTTTACATTTTTTTCTTCCGGAGAATGTCCAGCAACAGTTGGGGCAACTCCTGTTTTCGTGGATGTACGGCGTGACACCTATAATATGGATCCTAGGTCATTAGAGAGGGCTATAGAACGTGTGAAATCAGAGGGAAAGCTGCAACCACGAGCGGTTGTGTCTGTGGATTTGTTTGGCTTGCCTGCAGATTATGATGCTATCCGAACCGTGTGTAACAGGTATGGATTGCTGCTTTTGGAAGATGGGGCTCAGGGATTTGGGGGGAAAATCGGGACGAGAAAATGCTGTAGTTTTGGTGATATTTCTACCACATCCTTTTTTCCTGCCAAGCCTTTAGGGTGTTATGGAGATGGAGGTGCTATCTTTACCAACGATGATGAGATTGCTGACTTGTGCCGATCCATAGCAGTCCATGGGAAAAATGCAGATGATAAGTATGATAATGTACGTCTGGGAATGAACAGCAGGCTTGATACATTGCAGGCAGCAATATTGCTGCCCAAATTTGATGCTTTTAAAGAGTATGAACTGGAAGCGGTGAACAGGGGGGCCAATCAATATACAGACCTATTGACCGAGCTTGATGGGGTAATATTGCCGACTGTTGCAGAGGGATTTTATAGCTCATGGGCCCAGTATACCGTGCAGCTCCCGGATTGGGTTGACAGGGATGCTGTGCAGCAATGCATGAAAGCAGATGGGATTCCTACTATGGTTTACTATAGAAAGCCTATGCACAGGCAGGGGGCGTTTGCAGATACAGAATCAGAGGTTGCTGATTGTCCTGTAACGGAGGAGCTTTGTGAAAGGGTGCTTTGCCTTCCAATCCATCCATACTTGGAAGAGAGAGAAATTAAGATGGTGGTACAGGGGCTGAGAAAAGCACTGAGTTTTAAGTATCACCCTTGATTACTCATTCTTAGCTCAGTGCAACACAATTGGAAATTGTGTTGCACTGAGAGTTACTTCGTAATCATAGCACTCTTTCCTTCTTAATGCAAGTTCTTTTCTGGTGAAAGGGTTAAGATTTTCTGGAAAAACAGGAGGAATTTTCTTAAGAATTTTTTTACTGAGTAATGGTTCATTCAGGCCAGACAGCTGCTTTACAGATTTAATTCCAAAAAGACCTGATCTTTGTCATCTTGGTCGATGGACAGGTAACGCTTCGTGACTTCCATAGAGGAATGATTGTAAATAGTCATGATAACAGCAGGTGGAACCCCCTTTCGCCAGGCATGATAGCCAAAGGTTTTCCGGAGAGAATGGCAACTGATGGTTCCTTCGATATGAAGCGAATCAGCCGCTTTTTTGATAATGCGGAATGCCTGTGTACGGCAGATAGGGCGGTTTATTCCTTCTCTGCTCTTAAATAAATAATCTTTTTCTAATACAGGGGATATAGATTCTTTCAAACTTTTCAGAGCTAACAAAGATTCTCTGTTCAAGGCAATCAGGGTATTCTTCCCTGTTTTCTGTTCACAGACTTTCAAATGTTTGTAGTAACATCGATTACAAAAATCATAAACATTTTCCCATTTTAAAAGCAGTAGATCTCCAATTCGCAGTGAAGTATTTATCCCAAGAGTGATAAGAGTATAATTCCGTATTTGCTGTCTGTCTAAATAATATTGCTTTAGTTTTTGAATGTCTTTTGCATCTTTGATAGGATGTGTTTTTTGCATATTGAGGTATCTTCCTATTCTTTTGCTATTTGACTGTATCTACCTTGTCAAGATTATTTCCTGATATTTACTAATATTTTAAGTAACTCTCAGTGCAACACAATTTCCAATTGTGTTGCATTGAACAAGATCAGGGCCGTGGGTTTTCTTTGCTTTATATCTGAAAAGAGAATGAAAATCATATGGCTATTTATTTTGGACAAAACCGGGAAGGAAAATAGTGAGCCTGGAGACTGCATTTTCCGGAAAGGGGTTATATTGACTATGGTCTGCCATAGTATTGATGGTCTGGGTTATTGATTTCAATAATCGGGAAATGGCGAAGCTTGCTCATTTTAACTATCGATGGATTCGCTCCAGAAACGTGATCGGATTTGTGGATGAGAGGAAGGAGATATAGGTTATGCGATGGTATGTACTTCAGACAAGAACTGGTGAAGAAGAAAAGGTGATAGGTCTGATACAAAAAATCGTGCCCTCCTATTTGTATGAAGAATGTTTCGTAGTTTATCATGAGCAACTTTGGCGAAGACAGCAGAAAAATTTTGTTCATGTAAAGCGGGCATTTCCAGGATATGTATTTATTACATCCAAAGAGCCGGAGGCTCTGTTTTTTTGTTTGAAGCAGATTCCGGCCATGTCAAAAATGATGGCAGATGACGAATCTTTTTTCCTTACTGTTGAGAAGGAAGAAGAAGCATTTTTGAAAAGAATCATGAGTGATGATCATGTGATCCGCCTTTCTTATTTGTCAACTGATGAAAAGGGAAATATTCGCCAGGTAACAGGACCATTGAAGGCTTGTGTTACCGGGATTGTCCGTTGCCGATTTGGAAAAAGACACGTGATTGTACGATTGAGGATTTTGGGAGAAGAGAAAACTGTTTTGCTGGGGATTGTTCTGGATGAAGATATTCGGCAGGAGCTGCGCTACGGGAAGGTGGAGGCACCAATTCAGGTGCCGGAGCAATATAGAATCCATGAGGAGCCGGAGGCAAAAAAAGGATTGCCCGTATTCTTTCCGGGAAATTCCGTTGTGGTAATTAGCGGAGCCTTTGAAGGAATGCCCGGAGTGGTTTATGAGGTGAAGAATCATATGGTAAAAGTCGGCGTATACCTTTTGGGGCAAAATATGACGATTGAGATACCAGCGGAAATTTTGCGCAAACGTGGGTGCTGACTTCCTCCTTATTTCTGCAGGGAAGGATCCGTGTGCCGACTATAATCGATGAACAGTCAGCAGACAAGAGAGGAGGGAATATCCAATGCGGTGGTATTTGTTAAAAACATGGGTGGGAAAAGAAAAAGAACTGGTAAATGAGATTACCAGAACTGTTCCTTCCTTTCTATATAATGAATGTTTTGTGATTTATCAGGAGCGGATATGGAGAAAACAACAGAGAAGTGTTGTTCATGTGGAACCCTTGTTTCCTGGATGTGTGTTTCTTACCTGTGAAGAGCAGGGCTTTCTTATTAAACGTTTTGAACAGATTCCAGCTATTGCAAATCTGCTTGCCTGCAAAAATCTGACAATCCTTCCTATGATGAAAGAAGACGGGGAATTTTTGAAAAAAATATCCGGGGAAGATCATATGGTCAAACTTTCCTATGTTTTGAAGAATGAGCAGGGGCAGGTTTGCAGGATTTCAGAGCCTTTGGGGATTTGCAGGGAACAAATTGAAAAATACCAATTTAAAAAGAGATATGCCATGATCCGCCACAGATTATGGGGGGAGGATCAGGCGATTGTGTTAGGAATTATGCTGAAGGAGGATGCTGAGCGGAAGCTTCTGTATGAAAATACAGAGATTTCCGTGGAAATGTCTGGTATAGCGTTGCATTAATCTTAAGATGTTTGTGTAATGTTGTATTAGAATGATGAGGATAAGATGAATAATTCGGAAATGAATGAGCGGGGAACCGATGATTTGGAGAACTTTGATTTTAATAAATCAGGGATAAATAATTATGAAAAAAAGGGATTCCTAAAAGGAAATTTACAGGTGATGGATTTTGTGCTGCTTTTATATGATATAGGGGCGGTGAATGTGTCATTTTTTCTTGCTTTGTGGTTCCGGTTTGATTGTCAGTACAGTATGATACCAAATACTTATTTGGAACCGTTTTTTAAATTTGCACCTTTTTATTCGTTGTTTTGCGTGGCGGTATTTTCCTATTTTCGGCTGTACAAAAGTATTTGGCGGTTTGCAAGCTATAATGAATTGGCTAGGATACTGGCTTCTGTTGTGATTGTTTCGATTTTCCACATAGTTGGTGTTACCATTACCTGCCAAGTTGTTCTACAAGGAGGCATTTACCGGATGCCTCTGTTTTATTATGCTTTTGGTGTGATGCTGCAGGCGGTTTTGCTGCTGTCTGTTCGTTTTTCTTACCGTTTTATTATTCTTATGTGGGGATTGAAAAGGAGAGAGAATGATCTGGCATATGCCAAACGAGTATTGTTGATTGGCGCCGGAGCAGCGGGACAAATGATTCTCCGGGATCTGCATGAGGCAAAAGAGAGTATTGAACATGTATATTGTATTATTGATGACAATTTGGACAAGTGGAATCGTTTCATTGATGGGGTGCCTATTGTAGGCGGACGTGAGGATATTCTTAAGAGCGTGGAGAAATACCATATTGAGAAAATACTGATTGCCATTCCTAGTGCCAGTGCAGAACAAAAAAGGGATATTTTGGACATCTGTAAGGAGACGGGATGTGAGTTGAAGATTTTGCCTGGCATTTATCAGCTGGCCAATGGGGAGATCACCATCAGTGATATGAAAAAGGTTGCCATCGAGGATCTTTTAGGGAGAGAGCCAATCAAGGCGAACCTGGAAGATGTTTTTCAGTATTTAAACGGAAAAACCACTTTGGTGACAGGCGGAGGAGGTTCTATTGGGAGTGAATTGTGTCGTCAGATTGCCAGACATAATCCCAGACAATTAATTATTTTTGATGTGTATGAAAATAACGCCTATGAGATTCAGCAGGAGCTGCGGGCTAAGCATCCGGACCTAAACTTAGAAGTATTGATTGGCTCTGTACGGGACAGCCGGAGAATTAACAGCGTCTTTGCCACATATAGACCAGAGGTAGTGTATCATGCAGCGGCGCATAAGCACGTGCCTTTGATGGAGGATAGCCCAAGGGAGGCTATTAAGAATAATGCAATTGGTACTTATAAAACTGCTTATGCAGCAATGATGAATGGGTGTGAGAGATTTGTACTTATCAGCACGGACAAGGCGGTGAACCCGACTAATATTATGGGTGCCAGTAAGCGTTTGTGTGAGATGGTGATTCAGACTTTTGACGAGAAGATCAAGGCAGGTAAGGCAGGGGAGCTACCGGTTCTTTATGCCCATAGCAATGACGAAGACGGCAGTATGAGAAATATAATTAAAAAAAACATACCCGCAAAAACGGAATTTGTGGCCGTGCGGTTCGGAAATGTGCTGGGAAGCAATGGATCGGTAATTCCGTTTTTTAAGAAGCAGATTGCTGCCGGCGGGCCAGTGACTGTGACCCATCCGGATATTGTCCGTTACTTTATGACTATTTCGGAGGCAGTAAGTCTTGTTTTACAGGCAGGAACCTATGCCAAAGGTGGAGAGATCTTTGTGTTGGATATGGGAGAGCCGGTGAAGATTGATGCATTGGCAAAGAATCTGATTAAGCTTTCAGGATTCAAGCCGGATGTGGATATAAAGATTGAGTATGTAGGGCTAAGGCCAGGAGAGAAACTGTATGAGGAAAAGCTAATGGAGGAGGAAGGGATGAAAACCACTCCCAACCATTTGATCCATATAGGGGCTCCCATTCCCTTTGATACCGATTGGTTTTTGCTGCAGATGAAAGAACTGATGAATGTCAGTTATGGGGAGACTGGGGATATCCGAGAGCTGGTCAAATCCATTATTCCCACCTATCAGCCAAACAAAAACTAAAAATATTTAAAGAGATGAAAAATTAAAATCAGACATAGGAGAGGAATATGTCATATTTAATTGTGGTAGCCCATCCGGATGATGAGGTATTGGGAGCAGGCGGAACCATTTGTAAGCTTGCACAAGAGAAAAACAGGGTTCATGTATGTATTATGTGTTCACAAGCAGAGGCCAGAAATTTTCGTCCCAGTGTGATGGAACTGCAAAGAGATACAGAGGAAAGCGCGGGTCTTTTGGGGATTCAGGAAGTAATCTATGGCGATTTTCCCAATATTCAGTTTAATACCATTCCTCATTTGGAATTGGTGCAGTTCATAGAGAAGGCGATTGTTCAGACAAAAGCAGATGTTATATTTACCCATCACCCATCTGATTTAAATAATGATCATGTCCAAACATCCCTAGCCTGTCAGGCGGCAGTTAGAATGTTTCAAAGGCGCAAGGACATTCGTCCTTTGAGAGATTTTTTGTTTATGGAGGTCCCGTCAGCTACTGAGTGGGCTTTAAACAGCAGCGAAAACCTATTTAGACCAAACACATTTATAGGGATTGGAGAGAAGTGCCTTGTAAAAAAGATTGAGGCACTGTCCAGATATAAAGGAGTAATGAGAGATTACCCTCATCCCAGAAGCCAGGAAGCTTTAAGAGGGCTGGCTGCTTTTCGGGGAGCCCAATGTGGCTTGGAATATGCAGAGGCATTTGAAAGTGTGTTTCGCAGAATTGATAAGGAGTGGCTATGAAAAGGATTGGTTTTGTCACATGTGTCCAGTTGGGAATGAGTTGTATAGAAGAGATTTATCGTCTTGGGGGTGAGCTGAAGGTTATTTTTACTTTGGAGGATCGGTATGCACGGAATAAGTCAGGAAGAATCTATCTGGATGGTTTTGCTGATTTATATAGAATCCCTCTTGTGAAAATCAGACATATCAATGACGGAACTGTTGAGCAGATAGGCAGGAAACTGGAGCTTGATTGGCTTTTTATCATTGGTTGGTCTCAGATTGCAGGAAAGGAAGTCTTAGAGATGCCAAAGATAGGATGTATTGGAATGCATCCGACCTTACTCCCTAAGGGAAGGGGACGTGCATCGATTCCATGGGCGATTTTAAAGAATGTAAGCGAGACAGGAGTGACATTGTTCCGTTTAGACGAGGGAGTGGATACAGGAGATATTATAGACCAGGTAGTGATTCCTTTAGAACCTGCCATAACCGCAACGGAATTATATCAGAGAGTAAACGAAGCTCATATCTTATTGATACAAAATAATTGGGAACGGCTGTTAAGAGGGCAGGTTGATTTTATCAAACAGGATGAGCGAGAGGCAACGGAATGGCCAGAACGTAAGCCGGAGGACGGGGAGATATTTGGGCATATGTCTGTTGAAGAGTCCCTGAGATTGATTCGTGCGGTGACGCATCCTTATCCGGGGGCATTTTTCAGACGAGGAAGGGAGCTTTGGAGAATCTGGTCTGCCGAAAAAGGGGATTTTGATGGGATCAAGGTAGCAGATGGATATATTCGGCCAATTGAATATGAGATTATTCAGGAAAAAGAGAGCGACAATGGGATATAGCAGAAAGAAACAAAGAGAATTAAGATTAAAAAGAGAGTTTGACATAATCGTATCGATCACAGGGATTGTGTTTTTATTACCGATTTGGCTGTTGATTGCATTATTGATTAAAATGACTTCACTAGGCCCCATATTTTTCCTACAGGACAGGCCTGGATATAAAAAAAGGATATTTAAGATTTATAAGTTTCGAACCATGCATCAGGGAAGTGAAAAGATGGAAAAAGGGGTTGAGGTATTAAAGAATGATGGAAGAATCACGAAAATCGGCGGATTTTTAAGACGAACGAAATTAGATGAAACGCCTCAGCTTCTTAATGTTCTAAAAGGGGAAATGAGTTTGGTTGGACCCCGGCCGGAAAGAGTTGCTTCTCTGGAAGATTATACACCTTTTATTGCAAAACGGTTGGATATGAAACCAGGGATGACAGGGCTTGCACAGGTGAGCGGGAATATCTATCTAGAACTTCAGGATCGATATCGCCTGGATGTATATTATGTGGAACATTTTTCTTTGCTATTGGATATCAGGATTCTGATCCGTACAATCGGAGTAGTGCTTTTAGGGGAGGAGCGGTACAAAGGGAGAAATTTGATTAAAACAATGCCAATAAAAAGAAAGCATAAAAGATCTTTAAAGGATTCAGACGCTGGATTTGAGGATTATGGATATAAGAAAAGATTTTCTATTGATAAAACAAGTCACAAAAATGTTTTAATCACAGGGGCAAATAGCTATATTGGTGAAAGCTTTAAGTCTTATGCAAATGTTCACTATCCTAAACTTAAAATAGATACAATCGATATGATGAAACATTCATGGAGAGCGTTTGATTTTTCTTCTTATGATGTGGTTTTTCATGTGGCGGGTATTGCCCATGCAGATATAGGAGCTGTAGGGAATGAGGAGAAAGCCAGGTATTATGCTGTCAATACAGAGCTTGCAATTGAAACAGCAAAAATAGCGAAGGAAAGTGGAGTAAAACAGTTTATTCTTATGAGTTCTATCATTGTGTATGGGGATTCGGCGCCCTATGGAAAGAAAAAAGTGATTGATGAAACCACAATTCCATCGCCAGCTAATTTTTATGGGGATAGTAAATGGAAAGCAGATCAGGGCGTGAGAAAGTTGGGAGATGACAGGTTCCATGTGGCGGTGCTTCGCCCGCCTATGATATATGGGAGAGGGAGTAAGGGAAATTATCCGGCGCTTTCAAAGCTGGCCAAAAAGCTTCCGTTTTTTCCTGATGTGAATAATCAGCGATCGATGCTTTATATTGATAATTTGTGCGAGTTTTTGTGCTTGCTGGTATTATCGGGGGAGGGTGGCGTGTATTTTCCTCAGAATGCACAATACTCGGATACATCTGAGTTAGTCAGAATCATTGCGTCAGCCGGGGGAAGGAAAGTACATACGACAAAAATGCTTAATGGTGTTGTGGCATTTGCTTCCCACATTCCTGGGAAGATTGGAGACTTGGCAGATAAGGCTTTTGGGAATCTCCTATACGATCAGAGGCTTTCACAGCATCATGGGCTTCATTACCAGGTGGTTGACTTAAACGAGTCCATTGTTCTCTCGGAAGGAAAAATCACTAGTGCAGATGGTGCGGATAGCAGGAGCGATTTGGGATAGTTATTTGGGAAACGATGTACCAGGGCCAAAGAGAAGGTATCAAAACTGTAAGGAACCAGGAAAGGACGAAAAGGATGAAAACAATCTGGATTATAGACCATTATTCATCAGAACCTCAATATGGTGGGATATCAAGACAGTTTGATTTTGCAAAGGAGCTGGGAAAAAGAGGATATAGGGTTGTTGTTGTGGCATCTGGTTTTTCTCATTTTACCCATAAATATATATCAGAAAAGAATATTTTTGTAAACAGACCAGCAGATAACATTTTCTATATTTATCTGAAAACCAGCAGCTATGAAACAAACAACGGTTTGGCTCGGGCCCAAAATATGCTTGATTTTATGCACAAGGTTCTTCGTTGTGAAGCAGCTATTGCAAAAAAATACGGAAAGCCGGATGTTGTTACCGGTTGTTCGGTTCATCCATTGGCATGGGTTGCCGCATATAAGGTGGCAAAGAAATACAAAATCCGTTTTTGTGCGGAGGTCAGAGATTTTTGGCCGCGCATCTGGGTGGTTAGTGGTGAAAAAAAGCCTTATGATCCTATGGTGTTGTTTTTTGGATGGATCCAGCGATGGGCATTTCAAAAGGCAGATAAGGTCATCTATTCAATGGCTCACGGAGATAAATATATTTGTGGAGAATTAGGCATACCGAGGAGCAAAACAGCGCTGATTGGACAGCCCATGGATTGTGAACGGTTTGATGAAAATGCAAAAAAGAAAGAGCTTCTTCCGGAAAGAATCCAGGAATTTATTTCCGATGGATTTATTTGTTCTTTTGCAGGATATTACATGACATATGAGGGCGTTTATGTCATGCTGGAGGCTTTGAAAATATTGGAGCAAAAGGGGATGCCAATCAAAATGGTATTTGTGGGAAGTGGGCAGGAAAAAGAGGGGATGCTGGAGTTTATCCGCTCAAATAAACTTAAAAATGCTCTTGTCTGTGACCGCATTCTAAAAGAAGCAGTACCAGCATTAATAAGCCAGAGTGATATCTGCATGGCTCACTTGGAAGTGAAGGGGCATAAAGAGGTTTATAAATATGGTGTTTCCAAGAATAAGGTGAATGAATATCTGTATTCAGGCTCCTGTACTCTGTATGGCTTTCTCTATAAGGATGATGAAGTGGCAACAAGCGGGGGCGGCATGGTGTTTGAACCCTATAATGCCTTTGACCTGGCTGAGAAAATAGAAAGCGTTTACCATATGCCGAAGGATGAGCGGAAGCAATATGGGTGGAACGGGAGAAAATATATTAGGAACAATCGGCGGGTGGAGGTCTTGGCAGATCAGATGCTGAAGGTACTTTTTGATTAAAGAAGATCAGCAGAGGATAGGATTGACGGAATCGGCAGAGGTAAGATTTGTGAAAAAAGCAGAGAAGATATGGCTTTACTGGAATACGGTCAAAAGTCTTAAATGGATACAGATTAAACATCAGATAAAAAAGAGAACAGCAAAAGGAGCAGAAAGGAAGTTATTAAAAAGTGTTAAGCAATTGTCTGCTCCGGAGACTGTAGATGCAGGAAAATTAAAGCTCTTGATTCCTGAACTGGACTGTGAAGATGCTTATTTACAGAGATTTCATGTGAATAATCTTTTGAATAACCAGGTAGAACTTCTTCATGAGGTTTATGTCATAGCGGATACCTGGAAGATTCCTGAGGCTTCACATCTATGGAACTATAATCTGCATTATCTGGAGTTTTTGATTCCACTGGCTGTGGAGTATCGCAGAACATCAGAGAAACCATATTTCTTTAAATGGAAAGAGCTGATGGAAAGTTGGCTAAGACAAGTTTCCAGAGATAGCTTAGAGCCATATACCATATCCTTAAGGATTCCCAATATGCTGATTTGTATGGAATTGCTTCAGGAGGAGCTTCATGCTACTGCCTTGGAAAAAAGGCTTCTTACCTCTCTGTATCAGCAATACCGGTATTTGATTTATACCCAGGAGCTGTCGCTTTTAGCTAACCATTATTTTGAAAATTTAAAAGCGATTGTAATAGCCAGTCTCTTTTTTCAGGAACGGGAAGTGTATGAGAAATATTTTAAGTTGTTTCTGAGACAGATTCATGAACAGATTCTTTCCGATGGTTTTCATTTTGAGTTGAGCTTTATGTACCATAGAATTATTTTAGAAGATATATTGCGGGTGCATAAAGCTTTAAATAGTTTAGAGTATACAGGCGATGGAGAGAAGCTGGTTTCGGCAATCAAGAAAATGGCATCCAGAATGATGGAGCTGGAAAAGGGGTTCGATGGTAGAATCCCCCTTTTTAATGATGCGGGAAATAATGTGGCAAAGGGAAAAAGGGAGCTGTATAAAGCAGCAGCGGGGATTTGCAGGCTTGAAGATGAGGCAGCTTTAAAGAGAAGGATCAGAAAGTCTGGTTATTATAAGCTTTCCACTAAGGATATAGAGCTCCTTTTTGATTGCGGAGAGATCGGCCCTTCTTATATGGGGGGACATGGACATTGTGACTGCCTAAGCTTTGAATTGAGTGTACAAGGAAAAATGATGTTTGTAAATTCCGGAACAGGACAGTACCAGGGAGGGCTTCGCGCCTTCTTCCGGAGTACGGCGGCCCATAATACTTTAATGATTGATGACCGAGAGCAATCCGAGCTGTGGGGAGAGCACAGAGCAGCACGGCGGCTGACAAAGATTTGTGGCACTGAAAGAGAAAATGAGATTGAGGGAAGCTTCAGAAGTTATTTAGGGGACACATTCCGAAGGATTCTGAAATGGAAAGATAAGAACAGACTGGTTATAATTGATGATTTTACAGCTCATGATCAAGGCATACACATGGCAAAAGAGCTTCTGCATCTGGCTCCTGGTTATGAATATGGCAGAGATGGGGGGAAGATCAGCATAAAAGAAAAACAACGGTTAGCAGCCTTGATTTTTCTTCCCGATAAAAGTGATTGTCTGATTCATAAAGATGGAGTGATTACAACTTATGCCGAAGAATTTGGAAAGTATGAAAAGAAACAGGTGTTAGAGATCCGAACACCGTTTAAAAATAAAGGCCAGGTACATATAGAAATTGAGATAATGACTGGGGATTTTGAGTAAACACAAACTGAGTAAAACAGGAGAAAAGCAGCAAATGGTTAATGTAATAGGATTAGGATATATTGGACTTCCCACGGCTTTGATGATGGCCTCCCATGGAGTAGAGGTGGTTGGCACGGATTATAATGAACAGCTGGTATGTATGTTGAACGAAGGGCATACAACATTTAAAGAAAGTGGACTGGATGAATTGTTTCAAGAAGCAGTGGCGGAGGGCATTACCTTTACAACGAAGTATCAGGTTACAGACACATATATTGTCTCTGTCCCAACCCCTTATGACAAATTTAGTAAAAAGGTTGATGCCTGTTATGTGGTGGAGGCAGTTAGGAATGTATTAAAAGTGGCTCCAAAAGGAGCTGTGATTGTCATAGAATCTACGGTTTCACCAGGAACCATTGACAAATTTGTAAGGCCCGTAATTGAAGATACAGGTTTTACAATCGGAACCGATGTGCATCTTGTACATGCCCCGGAGCGGATCATACCAGGAAATATGATTTATGAGCTGATCCATAATAATCGTACAATCGGAGCCGATGACAGGGCAGTGGGAGAGCGGGTGAAAGGCTTCTATGGGTCCTTCTGTCAGGGAGAAATTGTAATTACGGATATTCGCACGGCTGAGATGACAAAGGTTGTGGAAAACACTTACCGTGCAGTAAATATAGCTTTTGCCAACGAGCTGGCCAAGATATGCAGACATGACAACATGGACGTGTATGAGATTATCCAGATCTGTAATATGCATCCCAGGGTCAACATCCTTCAGCCGGGACCGGGAGTGGGAGGACACTGCATATCAGTGGATCCCTGGTTTTTGGTGGGAGACTATCCCAGCCTGGCAAAGGTTATTGATGAGTCGATGAAAACGAATGACGGGATGCCAGATTTTGTTTTAAACCGGATTTATGAGATCATGAGGAAAGAGGGACTTAAAGATATCAGCCGTGTTGGATTGTATGGGCTGACATATAAGGAAAATGTGGACGATATGCGGGAATCACCTACGCTGCAGCTGCTGGAATCACAAAAGAAACATTTAGGCACTCCACTGAACGTTTACGATCCATATATCACGGATGATGTGGTAGAAAATCAATATCATGATCTAAATGATTTTTTAGAAAATATAGATTTCGTAGTGATTATGGTTGGCCATGATGAAATAAAGAGAAATCTAAAAGAATTGAATGATAAAATCGTGTTGGACACTCGCTGCATTTATAATGGCTCATGTTATCGCTTATAATTGGATGGTGAATATTTATGAGTAAAATGAGTGCAATCAATAAATATAGATTAGAGCGATGGTGCTATCTTCATCATTTGAAACCGGTTGCCTGGATTATCAGAAGCTGGATTTATTTCATTCACAATTCGTATGTTCCATATACTTGTACAATTGGAAGAGGAACAGAATTCGGATATAAAGGGATTGGTCTGGTGATTCACAGCGAAGCAAAAATTGGAAATGACTGTATGATTGGAACCAATGTTACGATTGGAGGAGGGGCAGGAAAAAGCAATAAAGCAATTCCGGAATATGACAGTATTCGCAGTATTGTGCCAGTTATTGGAGACCGGGTTCATGTAGGAACAGGAGCAAAAATTCTTGGTCCGATCGTAATTGGTGATGATGTAATTGTAGGAGCAAATGCTGTAGTCATAAAGGATGTACCAGCCCGGGCAGTCGTGGGGGGGGGTGCCAGCTAAGATATTACGGATGAGAACAGAAGCAGAGATAAATGGAGGCTAAATACGGTGTTTGATAAAATAAAAGATTTAATGCTGTCAGCAGAAGGGATTTTTTATTGTAAGTTTTTTTTGATGAGATCATGCAAATTTTCAAGAGGAAAAATAGAGGATTATCAAAAAAGAAAATTAAAAAAATTGCTGAAAATTTGTCAAAACCAGATTCCCTACTATAGACAATTATTTCATAAAATAAATTTTGACGTGGACCGGGATTTTAAAGAATTAAAAGATATTGAGAAAATTCCATTAACAAGAAAAGAGGATGTAAGAAAATATCACAGCCAGTTTATAAATCCTAAATATAAGACAAAGGCGCTGATTCAACAAACATCCGGCTCTACAGGTAATCCTTTGGAGGTATTGGTATCAAAACAACAATGGATTATGGAGCAAGCCACCGTCTGGAGACAATGGAAATGGGCTGGCTATCGTTTTCGGGATAGAATGGCAATCGTTCGTTCCTATGCGCCTAAAAACGAACGGGCAAAAAAAATAATTAAATATGATAAGATAAGAAACTTTATCTATTATAGTCCATACGATATGACGGACAGTAATATGGAAAAATATCTTAATCATATGATAAAAAATAAGGTTAAGTTTCTCAGAGGATATCCTTCATCATTGGAACTATTGGCTGATTATGTCACAAAAAGTGGTCATAAGATACCAAAGCTCAAAGGCATATTTACAGCTTCTGAGGTGTTAAGCGATGATACAAGGCGGAAAATAGAGGGTGCCTTTGAGGCAAAGATTTCAAATTATTATGGAATGGCTGAATGCATTGTGGCTGCCGGAGATTGTGGAAAGCATCAAGGGCTTCATGTGTTTGAAGAATATGGTTATATGGAGTTTTTAGAAACCGGTGATGCCAGTCAAAAAAAAATTGTGGGAACCAACTTGAACAATTATGCGATGCCCCTGTTAAGGTATGAGACCAATGATTTGGCAGAGATTGCAAGTAATGAGATATCTTGCGGCCATTCTTTCAGGACGATAAAAAATGTTATTGGAAGAAACAATATGGCAATCAAATTAAAAGACAGAAATATTCCTTTAACTAATTTTTATACAATAATGGAACATTATCCAACCGTGTTCTCCTGGCAGATTGTTCAACATGGAATGGACCGGGTGGAACTAATCATTGAAAGACGAGTCAATGATGAAATAAAATTCAAGCTGCAAGAGGAATTTGTATCTCGATTGCCAAAAAACATAGAGTTTTTTATAAGCAATGGAAAAGAAGCTATAAGAAGCGGAGAAGGAAAAAAGCTTGCGTTTGTAAGGTGTGAAAAATGATACGAGTTGAGTCACATTGCCATACATGCTATTCGATCGATTCATCACTTCCAATAAGAAAAATTGTTAATCAATGTAAAAAGCAGGGAATTAACGGAATTGTTATATGTGATCATGATGTCTATGGTTTAACAAGAGAAGATGAAAGGATGTTTGAATCGAATAAGATTCAATTAATGAAAGGAATTGAGTTTACAACTTCTGAAGGCGTCCACATAATCGGAGTATCGGATGAAATAAAGAAGTTGGAGAAAGAAAGAGGAAGTTATTCTGCAAGAAGGCTTGTGGATCGTTTGTCAGAAGAAAATGCTGTGATTATTGTACCCCATCCAAATCACTCTACTGGAGTAATCGGCAATACCAATATAAAAGAAATAGATGCCAAATATGTTTTATTAAACGCAAGTTTTATTGAACAGGCAAACTATAAATATGGCAATACAAAGGAAATGGATGATATATTAAAAAAATATAATCATTTAGTTACAATGGTTGGAAGTGATGCACATTCAGCAAAGAATATAGGCGCTTTTTATAATGAGATAGACACTGATGAAGAATCGCTTCAAATAGAAAAAGTGAAAAATTTTAGAAAATTGAAAAGAAAAGAACACAACTGGGTATATTGGAAAATCAAAAGAATCAAAACAACAAAGATTTATCAGTTCTTTTTAAAATTATTTCCAGTAAGCTTCAGACGTTACATTAAAAATAGGATAATCAATAAATGAAAGAAAATGTTATCGAAAAAAAAGAGATGAAAATACTTTTGGTTGGAACTGCAGACTTAAGCGGAAACACAATCGGTGGACAACTTGAAAAAACGAAAAATGTCTATAATGAGTTGAGAACGAGAAATGTTGACTTGACATTTTGCAATATGTTTGAGCTTGGTACTGGCATAAAGATGATTATGCATTTTGTTTTTCACTATTTTAAAAATGATTCTATTGTGGTTATCACATCAAACCGTGGAACCAGGTTTATGATCGAAGCAGTATCATTCTTGAAAAAAATATTAAAAAGGAAAGTTGTTTTTCTTATAGTAGGAAATCAGGTTGATTATCTTTCGGGATTTTCATCTTCTAAATTAAGGAATGTGGATTGTTATTATTTTGAAGTGGACGAAATGAAAAACCGGATTGGTAAAGATATAAAAGCTGGTTTTCTGTCGAATTGCAAAAAAATTCAGGAAACGGATATAGATTATCAAGCGCAGACAATAAAACATATTTGTTATTATTCAGAGATTTCCTATCGAAAAGGCTTTGATACGATTGTTGCTGCTTTAGATAAAGTGAATAAAGAAAGCAAAAAATACCAGTTAGATGTATATGGTTTTTTTGCGGAGACAGAAAAGAGAGAGCTGCAAACATTATGCGATGGAAAAGATTATATATGCTTTAAAGGGACGATAAAAAGGGAAGAAACCGTTCACGTTTTAAGTCAGTACTTATTTATGGTTTTTCCCAGCAGACATAAGCTGGAAGGAGTACCAGGTGCAATTGTAGATTCCTACGAGGCAGGTGTTCCGGTTATATGTTCTGATATAGCGTATTTACCTTATATCGTTACAAATGGTAAGACAGGATTTCTATATCATGAAGAAAAAGAGCTGATTGATATACTGAATAGAATTGCAGATGATGATACAGATATTTTGTCCTTTAGAAAAAACTGCCGGATGGAAGCAGAGAAATATAATATAATTTCAGCCGTTGACCTATTGTTAAATGATTTGCAAAACTTAAAAATCAGATAGAGGATTAAAAATTGAATGTTGTAGTGCTTGGTGCAAATGGATTTATAGGAAGAAACCTGGTTCATGCTTTATTAAAGAAATCTTTTCATGTTACAGCATTTGACCGTTCTCTTGAAAAATATACCAAAGAGAATATAACCTGGGTTGAAGGAGATTTTTTTGATCTTAAAATGCTTGAATCATTGGTTGAACAGAACGATATTCTGATTCATGCAATATGTACAATAAATCCAGGAACTTCTAATGAAAAGTACATGTATGCATATCATAATGATTTGCTGCAATCCATTGAATTATGTGAACTGTGTACGCGATATAAAAAGAGATTATTATTTATTTCTTCTGGTGGGACGGTTTATGGAATACAAACCCATATGCCCATTGCAGAAGAAACCTTGCCTTACCCAATTAATCATTATGGAAATTTAAAGCTTTGTACAGAGAATACATATAGAACATTTTTTAAACAGCAGGGAACAGATATTATAATAGCCAGAATATCAAATGTTTATGGGCCAGGTCAGGATTACGCAAAGGGTGTGGGGTTTATAGACGCGGTGATTAAAAGAGGGCTTGCAGGAAAAACGATAGAAATATTTGGAGAGGGGAATATCGTTCGAGATTATATTTACATTGAAGATGCATGTGAGATGCTGGTGGAACTTTTGAAGTACAATGGAAAGTTTAGAACCTTTAATGTATCATCTAATTTTGGGACAAGCCAAAATGATATCATAAATATTGTTTCAGAATATATCCCGAAATTAAAAATTTCTTATTTTAAAGAGCGGGATATAGACGTTAAAGATATTATTCTGGATAACAGCCGGATACGTTCTATATATCAGGGGAGAATTAGAGGAGTTCAGGAAGGCATTAAAGATTATATTGAGTATTTGTGTAAATAAGAGGTGTATTGCAAAGATGAAAAAAATGACAGGAATTATTATTTTAAACTATAATTCTTTTGAATGCACTTTAAGATGTGTACAATCCATTCTTAAAAATGAAAAAAATGATAATTACAAAATATATATTGTGGATAACGCGTCAAATGATGATTCATTCTGTAATTTGCAGAAAACGTATAATTGCTTTGATAAAGTAACACTGTTGGAATCTAAAAAAAATGGGGGTTATTCATACGGAAATAATATTGGTATTAAACAGGCCATTCAGGATAAAATGGATTATGTGGTGATCGCAAATCCAGATATTTATTTAGAAAATGAAGCAATATCCATTTTGACAGATGCACTTGATCAAAATCCAGAGGTAGGTATTGCAGGACCCGCACTTGATCAGCCAAATGGAGTGGGACAGTTTGCAAGAACGTATTATACTTTTCAAAAATCAATTATATCAAAAGCACCATTTCGGTTTTTTCATTTTTGGCCGCAAAAATACATGCGGGATATTGAGTGGGAGGGAAAAGGTGATTTTATTTTTGAAGGGACCGTTGCAGGCTGTTTTTTTATAGTGCGTACAAAAGATTTTCAGACAATTGGATTATTTGATGAAGACTTCTTTTTATATAATGAAGAAGATGTGCTTGCATATAAAATGAAACAAATCAATAAGAAATGTATGATTGTACCAAAGGCAATGGTTTTCCATAATCATTCTGTAACAACGAAGAAACGGGGAATGCCTTTTATCTACTATTATTATCGCATAAGTGAATACCTTCTTTTATGCAAATATGTACGAATAACAATATTGCAAAAAATAGTAATTTATTTGATGAATATTGGCTGGTTCTACTTTTATTCACTAAAAGAAAAAGAAGCAAAACAATACTTTCAAAGACTGAAAAGAATATATAAGTATATATATAAGGGAAATTATGAGAAAGCAAATGAATCACTCTATGAACGCAAAAACAGAGAATAAAAAAATTTTGATTGTGTCACATGGAATTGGCGATGGTGGTGCGCAAAGAGTAACAGCAATGCTGGTCAATGGATTTTTTGATAAGGGGTATGATGTCAGAGTTGTAACATCAGCTCCCAGTGATAATGAGTATAAATTGAAAGATGGGGTAGAGTATTATCCGATTATAGCAGGGCAAAAACATACGGTTGAAAGAGTTCTGTACAGAATAAAAGAGATACGGAAAAATATTATTGATTTTAGACCAGATTATATTCTCACTTTATCAGCAATTCCGAACATGATGACAATCATAGCAAGGGGAATGCATAAAATCGATATTGTTGTGTCAGAAAGAACCGATCCATCAAAGCATCCGGACAACAGATTGGCAGTTATATTGAGAAATATTTTATACCATTTACCAAAAAGAATTGTATTTCAAACAGAGGAAGCAAGAGATTATTTTCCAGAGACAATCAGAAACAAAGGAATGATTATTCCAAATGCATTGACGCCGACATTGCCAGAACCATATTATGGGGTTTGCGAAAAGGTAATTGTTGGAGTGGGATCTCTATCGGATCAAAAGGATTGGATGACAGGTATAAAAGCATTTGAATTATTGGCAAAGGAAAATAAAGATTATAGACTTGTGATCTATGGAGATGGTATAGAAAGGGATAAACTTGAAGAATATATAGAGAATTGTTCCGACCTTAAAGACAGGGTTTCTTTACCGGGATTTGTTTCGGATGTGCATGAGAAGATAAAAAATGCATCTGTTTTTATATCCAGCTCCAGATATGATGGAATATCCAATTCAATATTAGAGGCAATGGGACTTGGATTGCCGTGCGTTTGTACCGATGCCCCAGTAGGGGGAGCAAGGTATCTGATAAAAGATCATGAGAATGGCATCCTGGTTCCGGTGGGTGATTATTACCAAATGTATCAGGCATTAAAAAGTATTGTAGAGAATGATGAATTGAAAAAAAGACTGGGTAAGAATGCAACCTATGTTCGAAGTAAATTCGATTACAAAAGGATATTGAATCAGTGGGAGAAAGTACTTATTTTATGATGAAAACAAAAGTATTGAAAATAAAATTGCCTAATGAGGGAATTACTAACAAAAAGGAGTGGTCAAAGTTGTTTTTTGATACACTTCTTATCTTTTATCTTTTCTCACATGTGGCACTTGGATGGAATGTAGCATATACAAAAATGAGGCATGGAATAACATTGTCATTTTTGCTGTATTCATCAAGTTATTATTTTATACAAATATTAAAAAAGAAAAATTATAAAGTAGAAGTAGATATGCAGCTAATAATGTCTATTTTGTTTATAATGCTTTTTTTTGCGTCTGCCTTTTGGTCATTTAATATAAATACAACCTTGTATTCTGTTTTTACTTATGTACTCAATTTTTATATAGTATTTATGGTACAAAGCCGCATGGAAACAACGAAGGATATAGACAGTATAGTTTATGCGATTATTATCGCATGTTTAATGAGCGGTTTATATGTAGTTTATGCCACTCCAAAAACAGAAGGGATAGCAAGACTTGGCGCTAGTGAGAAATTTGGAAATATAATAACTCTTTTGGCTGTTCAGTCTGCATTTGGATTTCTGCTGAATTTATACTATTTAGTCCGATTAAGGGAGAAAAGAAGGAACTGGCTGCTACATGTTGTAATAGGGTCTGTATTTTTATATATAGTTGTTCGCTGTGGCTCCAAGATGGGAGTGATCTTGACTATAATGGGAACCACATTATTTATGTTTACGTATTCAAAAATAAAAATGAGAGTTTTTTATATAATGCTCGTTCCCATTGCTGTAATAGGGTTATTTTATGCAGTTCATAAAGTGGAAATGCTGAATGTCTTATTCTATAAGTCTTTTGCTAGTTTATTTAATTATTTATTCAAAAGAGAAGGATATATTGACATCAGTACAAGCGACAGGGCAGGAATGATCATAGAAGGATTAAAGTTATGGATCGCACGGCCAATATTCGGATGGGGGGCAGCTTGTTTTAGTAAAATAGCATCCTTTGATGGGATGTATTCTCATAATTCATATATTGAGATTTTATCCGGCCTCGGATTTGTGGGATTTATTTTGTATTATGTTTATCCGATAGGTAATTTTGTTTCTTTAATAAAATTAAAAAAGAAGAAAAACGCTTTGAACAGTCTTGCATTTGCCTGTATAAGCTGTCTGTTGTTCTGCCATATCGGAAGTGTGAGTTATATGGCGGTTTTTGATTTGCTGCTTATATTTATAGTCCATAAGATTGTAAAAAAGCAAAAACAAATTATACATACGATGAGGTACAATGAATGGTATTAGGAATATGCGGATATGGTTATTCTGGATCCGGAGCAGTTATGGATCTAATTAATGGATATAGCAATGTAAGTGTTGCATGGGATGGACAGGAGTTTATATATGTGTACACGCCGGATGGGATATTAGACCTGGAATATGATTTGATGATATGTCCGAGACGATTTATGAGTTCAGATATCTCAATACGAAGATATTTTGATATTATTCAATTTGACGGATTAAAAATTAATAAATTGTCAAAAAGCAATTTGAGAACGGATTTCAGAAAACGTTCCATGAGATACATTGAAGACATAACACAAGTAAAATGGCGTGGAAGCCGACCCTTTAGTTTCCGCAATAAAGGGATTGCCGGATTATTATATTTTAAAATCTTCGGACTTGCAGAAGGAATCGTTAATCGTCATTTACATAAGAAAATTCATTTTATTCCATATACAGATTTGTTTTTTTCTTATAATACAGAAAATTTTGAAGAAATTACAAAAAGATATATAATGGATTTATTAGAAATGACCTGTGAGAATAATGAAATTATAGCGATTAATCAACCGTTTCCAGCAGATAACCCAATTCAATGCTTTAAATATTTTGAAGACCCATATGCGATTATAGTAGATAGGGATCCGAGGGATGTTTATATTACAGCAAAATATTATTATCCCAATATAGCAAACTGGATTCCTGTTGATACGGCAGAACACTTTATTAGGTATTATTCTCAAATGCGAAGTAATGAAATAGAGGACAATCGTATATTGAAAATTCGATTTGAGGATTTAATATATAACTATAGCACTACTGTGAAAAAAATAGAAGATTTTGCTGGAACGACAGGTTTTCCGTCCAAGGGATTTGATCCTCATATATCCGTAAAGAATACCCAACTATTCCGATTATATGATAATGAAAGGAAAAACATTGAAAAGATTGAGAGCAGTCTAAGCCAGTGGTTATACCCTTTTAAAGAACCGGATGTTTTACAAAGGACGAATGAGGTTTTTTAAAATAATTTTATAAGGATTACTGGCGTATTATGTTAAAAATGAGTAGAAAGAAAAATTTATTAATTAATTCAATCATTGGTCTGCTATCACAAATCGTAACTTTAAGCTGTGGATTTATCATACCTCGGTTTATGATTACCTATTATGGTTCTGCTACCAATGGACTTGTGTCATCTGTTACACATTTTCTTGGATTTATCTCATTTTTGGAAATGGGAGTAGGCTCTGTAGTTCGGGCAAATTTGTATAAGCCTTTAGCTGGACGGGATGAAGAACAGATTAGTATGATAGCCAAAGCAGCCAGTCGTTTTTTTAAGAGGATTGGTATTGTATTTTTGGTGTATATATGTGTATTGATTTTTATTTTTCCGAAATATATCAATTCAGAGTTTGAACCATTTTTTTCACGCAGTCTGATTTTGGTTATATCATTGAGCACTTTAGCACAATATTTTTTGGGAATCACATATCAGTTGATCTTGGATGCAGATCAAAAGGTATATGTAAATCAACTGCTAAATGTTGCAACCTTGATTTTAAATACATTGATTGCTGTTATTTTGATGAAGCGTGGTTTGCCGATACAGATTGTTAAATTGTGTTCCTCCTTGGTTTTTATAATCCGTGCTTTACTTTTATGTTTTTTTGTTACACACCACTATGGGTTGAAAAGAAATGTGGAATATAAGGTTGAGCCACTGAAGCAAAAATGGAATGGCTTTTCTCAACATTTTGCATCGGTTATTAATTTGAATGTGGATGCTGCTGTACTCACCCTATTTTCTACACTAAGCAATCTATCTGTTTATTCTATTTATTATGCAGTTGTAAATGGAATTAATGGTATGATAAATGCTACGCTAATCGGCTTTGAAGCTTTTTTTGGTAGTGTAATAGCCAGAGATGAAAATGATTTTTTAAAAGAAAGTTTTTCTTGCATTCAGGTATTCATTCATGGGATTGTTACCGTTATTTTTACCATCACTTTAATCATGATAGTTCCATTTGTTGAAGTGTATACATATGGATTCACGGATACTGAATATATTATACCCATTTTTGGGTTTATTCTTAGCATGGCATATGCGATTGAATGTATAAGAATCCCATACTTTTTGCTAATTAAAGCAGCAGGACATTTTAGGGAAACACAGGTTGGAATTTTTATTTCTGCAATTATTAACATTATCTTTTCGGTTGTGTTAGTGATAAATTATGGCCTTGCAGGAACCGCAATGGGGACCTTGGCATCTGCAGTTTTTAGTTTACTATATTGTGTTTTCTATTTGCATAGGCATATTGTATATCTGGAGTTGAAAAGTTTAATAAAGACTTTTTTGGTTGATATCGCTATTTTAGTTGTAGTGATTTTTATTTGCAATAAATTGTCTATTAGTATGATACAAATTACTTATTATGGCTGGATAATTATGGGCATTAAAGTGACGATTATAGCATTTATCGTTGCTTTCGTATTTAATTTAATATTTCAGGGAACCAGGTGGAAACAAATTTTTTTATTGCTGAGACGTAAAACGTAGAAAGGAATTATGAATGAAAGCAGTAATACTTAATTCAGGAATGGGAACACGTATGGGAGTTCTTACCTCAGAACAGCCGAAATGTATGACAGAAATATCATACAAAGAAACAATTCTTTCAAGGCAACTGAATATGCTGTTAAAAGCAGGGATTGAAGATGTAGTGATAACAACAGGCTATTATGATAATGTATTGGTGAATTATTGCCAGAGTCTGGAACTTCCACTTAATATAACATTTGTAAAAAATCCGGATTTTTCAGAAACGAATTATATTTATTCGATTTACTGTGCCCGGGAGTATCTGGAAGGGGATATTCTTCTCATACATGGTGATATGGTAATAGAGAATAGCGTATTGGAAGATGTGATGAATATGGAACATTCCTGTATGACAGTAAGCTCCACATCTTGTTTACCAGAAAAGGATTTCAAGGCAGTTTTAAATAATGGAAGGATTTGCTCAATCGGTATTGAGTTTTTTAGTGAGGCGGTATCAGCTCAACCATTTTATAAGCTTTTGGAAAAAGACTGGAAAGTATGGCTAGACCGTATAGTTTTATTCTGTCAGTCTGGCAATCGGAAATGTTATGCAGAGAATGCTTTTAATGAAGTATCCAAACAATGTCATATATATCCATTGGATGTTAAAAATCGTTTATGCAATGAAATTGATAATACGAAAGATCTGGCTATTGTATCAAACAGACTTCATGAAATAGAAAATAAGATGGTTTATATGAGCTTTAGTACAGATATATTGCATGGAGGTCATATTGCTATCATACAGAAAGCGCAGAAACTGGGCAAACTAATTATCGGTGTGCTATCTGACGAGGCAATTGCTTCTTATAAGCGATATCCCTTGCTTCCATATGAAGATCGTAAAGCTATGTTTGAAAGTATTGCTGGTGTATATAAGGTAGTACAACAGAAAACCCTTAGCTATAAAGAAAATCTGGGAAAATTCAGACCAGATTATGTGGTGCATGGCGATGACTGGAAAATTGGATTTCAAAAACCTATCAGGGATGAAGTCACATCTATTCTGGCTTCATATGGAGGAACACTGGTTGAATATCCATATGCCGGGGATCAAAAATATAGAGAGCTTGAGGCAAGAGCCAAATCGGAACTTTCAATGCCAGATATGAGGAGAAAAAGACTGAGAAGAGAAATAGGGATTAAAGGACTTATTACAGCAATGGAGGCACATGATGGCTTGTCAGGATTAATTGTTGAGAACACGGTGGTGCATCAAAACGGGGGAGGACACCAATTTGATGCTATATGGGTATCAAGCCTGTGTGATTCCACAGAGAGGGGAAAGCCGGACATTGAATTGGTTGATATGACATCACGTTTTAGAACGATTGAAGATTTGATGGAGGTGACTACCAAGCCGATTATTTTTGATGGCGATACGGGTGGGAAAACAGAACATTTTATCTATACAGTTCGATCCTTAGAACGTATGGGTGTATCTATGATTATCATTGAGGATAAGACAGGACTGAAGAAAAACAGCCTTTTTGGAACCGATGTAGTACAGCTACAGGATAGTATTGAAAATTTTTGCGAAAAAATATCAGCTGGAAAACAGGCACAGAAGACGAGAGAATTTATGATTTGTGCAAGAATTGAAAGTTTGATTCTGGAACAAGGTGTGGAGGATGCTTTAGAAAGAGCGGATGCTTACGTAAAAGCCGGGGCAGATGCCATTATGATTCACAGCCGCAGAAAGGAACCGGATGAAATTTTTGATTTTGTTGAGAAATTCAGGAAAAGTGATAAACACACACCCATAGTAGTGGTTCCTACCAGCTTTAATTCAGTAACAGAAGAGGAATTTAAAAAGCGCGGGATCAATGTGGTTATTTATGCAAATCAGCTTATGCGCGCCACAGTACCAGCAATAAGGAAAGCGGCGGAGACAATATTGGAAAATCACAGGGCAATGGAATGTGATAATATGTTAATGCCATTTTCTGAGATAATAAGGCTTATTCCAGAGAAAATTTGAGAGGTATTATGGATCAAACGATTTTAAAACCAGGAGAAAACTATAAAGTATTAGATGTGTATCTGAACAGTAACGGAATCTGTTCTTTTTTTTTGGTTTTTGACGGAGCTCTTCAGTACTTGAGGATAAGAACCTATTTGGAAACATTGGAAGAACGCACAGGGATAAAAATCGTAGCTTTTAATGATTTTCAATCCAATCCCACATATGAGTCAGTCGTGAAAGGTGTGCAATGTTTTCGAAAAAGTGGGTGTCAGTGTATTGTCGCAATTGGTGGCGGGAGTGCAATGGATGTGGCGAAATGTATCAGACTTTACAGTGGTATGGAAGGGAATGGTGAAAACGGAGATTTCTTACGACAAAGGATTGTTCCGGACAATATCCGGTTTCTTGCTGTTCCAACTACAGCAGGGACAGGAGCAGAAGCAACACGATATGCTGTCATTTATTATAAAGGTGAAAAACAATCCATAACACATGAAAGATGCATTCCTGACAGTGTCCTAATGGACCATCATGTGTTAGAAACTCTTCCATTATATCAGAAGAAATCAACGATGCTGGATGCTCTTTGTCATAGTATTGAATCCTTTTGGTCGGTAAACAGAACCAGGGAGAGCAGTAAGTATTCCGAAGAAGGGATAAAACAGATACTGGATAATATGGATGGCTATTTGAATGGCGATGCTATCTCAGGAGAGAAGATGCAGGAAGCTGCTTATATAGCAGGAAAAGCGATCAATATTACCCAGACTACAGCAGGACATGCTATGTCTTATAAACTGACGAGTCTATATGGAATTGCTCATGGCCATGCGGCAGCGTTATGTGTAAAGGAACTGTGGCCATGGATGCTTAACGCCGTAGAAAAATATCCCAATCAGGAAATTAGAAATGATTTGGAAAAGATATTTCAAGAATTGTCCTGGATTTTTGGTGGCAAAAGGCTTATAGACGGGGCGGTAAAATTCCGGGAGATTATAGATAAACTGGATATGGCCATACCTGTCGCGTCAGAACAAGAATTTAAGATTCTTCGAAATTCGGTTAATCCTGTAAGGCTAAAGAATAATCCTATAAAGATATCAGAAGAGGCTATGGATGGACTGTATCGTAAAATATTAAGAAACGGATGTGATTAGAAAAATGAAAGTTGAAAATTTGGTTAGCTTCATTGGAGCAGACTTTTATACAGGCGTTCCGGACAGTCAGCTGAAGCCCTTGTGTGATTATCTAATGAATGAATATGGGATAAATGGGCAAAACCACATCATTGCAGCAAATGAAGGAAATGCCACTGCAATTGCTGCCGGATATTATTTATCAACAGGAAAAATTCCAGTGGTATATATGCAAAACAGTGGGGAAGGAAATATTATTAATCCATTGGCAAGTCTTATGCATGAGAAGGTTTATGCGATTCCCTGTATTTTTATTATTGGCTGGCGAGGTGAGCCAGGAATCCATGATGAACCACAACATATTTATCAGGGGGAGATAACCTGTAAATTACTTGAGGATATGGGAGTGGATTATTTTGTTATTGGAAAAGAGACACAGGATATTGAATTGAAAAGCGTGATGGAGAGATTTAAGGAGAAGCTTTTAAGGGGACAAGATGTTGCATTTATAGTCCGCAAAGGGGCATTACAGTATAATTGCGGAGTAAATTATAAAAATGATTTCCAGCTAACCAGAGAAGAAATAATACAACATATTGTAGCTATCAGTGGAGAGGATTCTATTATCAGTACTACGGGAAAAGCAAGCCGTGAATTGTTTGAAATCAGGGAGAGAAATAGACAAAAACACGATCACGATTTCCTTACGGTAGGTTCCATGGGACATGCAAGTGCTATCGCTTTAGGGGTGGCCTTGCATAAACCAGAGAAAAGAATATGGTGTATTGATGGAGATGGAGCAGCACTGATGCACATGGGGGCAATGGCTATTGTTGGAAGTTTGAAGCCTGAGAATCTGGTCCATATTGTGATTAATAATGGATCCCATGAGACGGTTGGCGGAATGCCTACAGTGGCAGAAGAGATTGATTTGTGCGGGATAGCAAGGGCATGCGGATATGAAGTGGTAGAATGCATAGGTAAAGAAGAACGATTGAATGAAATATTGAAGAATGTACAACAAAGAAAAAAGCTGAGTTTTATTGAGATTAAAGCTGCTTTAGGTGCAAGAAGCAATTTGGGAAGGCCTAAAACTTCACCCAGGGACAATTTAACTGCATTTATGGAGAATTTAAAGAATGAATAGAGTATTCTTTTATGGAATAAAGGCTGGCTGAATGGAGGAGATCGGCTATGAAATTTATTAATAAGTATTTACGAAATTTTACACCATACAAACTTGCTTCTCATAAAATATGGACGGTTGATGAAGAGAGCAGGAGTAAAATGCTAAAATTAGACTGGAATGAATCAACCAATCCACCATCTCCTAAAGTTTCGGAAAGAATTAATTCCATTGTAAAAAGAGGAGATTTCTATAATTATTATCCATCTACATACAATCAAGAACTACTTACACTTTTATCAGAATATACGTGTGTTCCGGAAAAAAATATCCAGTACTTTGCTTCTTCCGACAGCCTTCATGAATATGTAGCCAAACTATATATTACGGTTGGAGATCCTGTCTTGGTTTTAGGACCGTCTTATGACAATTTTCGCCTTACAGCAGAAGTATGCGGTGCGGATGTTTACTTTTATAATATGGAAAATGATTTTGTTTTTGACAATAAGATGTTTTGCAAGATTATAGATGAAAAGGAACCTTCTCTTATATATATTTGTAATCCGAATAATCCTACAGGAACACAACATTCTGTGAGCTATATTGAGTCAATGTTAAATAAATATCCGACTATCTTGTTTTTGATTGATGAAGCATATGCAGAATTTTCTGGTATAACAGCGAAGGATCTTGTATTACGATATGAAAACATTATTATATCAAGAACTATGTCAAAGGCATTTGGCATGGCAAATTTCCGATTCGGATACCTTCTTGCATCAGAAAATAATATTAATTATATTTCCAGCATTCGAAATCCAAAAAACATAACAACATTTGCTCAGGAAGCAGCGATTGGCGCGCTTAGTGATATTCCATATATGAAGGCCTATGTTAAAGAGGTCAACAAAGCAAAAGAAATGTTTTTAAAAGGAATAGATAATTTTTCTGATCGAATAGTGTATAAAAAAGGCGAAGGGAATTTTCAATTATTAGGATGTAAAACGGAAGAAATAAAACAAACTTTGATAGCACATTTAGAAAAGAACAATATATTTGTCAGAGATCTTGGACAAACAGAGTATTTAAGAAAATATTGCATCCGAATTACTATAGGAACAAGAGAACAGATGGAAAGAGTACTACAATGTATGGAAGATTGTTTTATTATTTAGTGTTGGTTATAGATTAAAAATTCTAATGTATATCATAGAGAGAAGATATAACCTGACAGTTCTGGGAGGGATATAAGGAATGTGCGGGATTTGTGGATTTGTCAGTAAAAGAGAGGTTTCGTTAAGCGATCTTAAAGCTATGAATGACAATATGATACATAGAGGACCGGATGATCACGGAGAGGAATTATATTCAGGAAGAAACGGATATTGTATTGGATTAGCACAGAGACGACTTTCTATACTGGATCTTTCAGAGCTGGGGCATCAGCCAATGCACTCAAAAGACGGGCGATTAACGGTTGTATATAATGGGGAAATCTATAATTTCAGGGAGCTTAAAGAAAGGCTTTCCGGGTATCCATTTATATCCGAATGTGATACAGAGGTTATTTTAGCTGCATATGAGAAATGGGGGAAAAACTGTGTAAATCAATTTAACGGAATGTTTGCAATTGGTTTATACGACAGAGAAACCAATGAATTATTCTTGGCGAGAGACCGGATTGGAAAAAAACCATTATATTACTGGATGGACACTGAAAAAAAGTCGATTGTTTTTGCCTCAGAGCTGAAAGCAATTATGTGTTGTCCGGGACTGAAAAAAGATCTTAATCCATCCGTAATCTCAAGATATTTATATCAGCAGTATATAAATGCGCCAGAAACCATTCTCAATAATGTATATAAATTGGAACCTGGCAGTATCCTTACATTTCATGAGGGCGAGCTTCTTGTTGAAAAATATTGGGATGTAATGGGAATATATGATGAGAATCAAGGGAAGATAATTTCTGATTATGAGGAAGCAAAGGATGGGCTTAAAAAAATTTTGCGGGAAGCGGTTCGTTTGAGAATGGTGGCGGATGTTCCGGTTGGAGCATTACTGTCCGGAGGCTATGATAGCTCTTTGGTGACAGCGATTGCCCAGGAAATTTCGGGTTCAAAACCTGTAAGAACTTTTTCAATTGGATTTAATGAGAAAACTTTAAATGAAGCCCAATATGCAAAAAAAGTATCGGATTATTTGGGAACAAGTCATACAGAGCTTTATTGCACGGAGAAAGAATTGTTTGAACTCCTTGAAGATGTTCCTTACTATTTTGACGAACCGTTTGCAGATCCATCGCTTATTCCTACAATGGCAGTATCAAGACTTGCCAGAGAAAGCGTTACGGTAAGTCTTTCCGGCGATGGAGGAGATGAGTTTTTTTGTGGTTATGGCTATTATGAGCAAGTAAGAATTGCTCAGAAATTAGATCTGATAGGAGCTATTGTTCATAGCGCAGGCAGATTGACTCATTTAGAGGACAAACTGCCATTGGCTGTGAAAATTATTTCACAAAATCGCAAACCATATTTCAAAACACAACTTCGTTCCGATACATATAGAGACTGTGTGGAGAATATGCTCCCCAATCAGGAGAAGCTGGATGTAAAATATAGTGAAGAACATTATGTTAAAATAAGGAATTGGCAGGTTCGTAGAATGTTGCTGGACATGGATTCCTATTTATCCGGGGGTATTCTGACAAAAGTAGACCGGGCATCTATGCGATATTCTTTGGAGTGCAGATGTCCGATTTTGGATAAAAATGTGATGGAATATTCATTTCGTTTGCCACATGCTTTCAAATATGATAATAGAAATGGTAAGAAAATTTTAAAAGATATAACCCATGATTATATTTCTCAAGAAATAATGGATCGACCTAAAATGGGATTTAACATACCATTGGATCAGTGGATGAGAGGCGTTTTGAAAGAAAAGATCCGCGCATATGCAGATGTGGATTATCTTAAAAAACAGGCAGTTTTTGAACCAGATTATTGTAATCGGATCATTAATTTTTATTTGTCAAATGGAAATGTGGGAAATAATTCTGGGAAGAATTACCAGAATATATGCTGGAATTTTTTCCTGTTTCAATTGTGGTATGAGAGATGGATAAAATAGGGCAGGAGAAAATAGAGATGAAGTTGGAAGTGGAAAAAGGCAAGATGAGCAGAGCGCTGATAATAAGCGGAATCTTATTGCTCTCATTAGCAGCACGAATCTATAATATAGGAGCACCTATTGTGGAATGGTATGGACCACGCCAGGCGCATACAGCAATTACGGTTCAAACATGGATTCGGGAGGGATTGGATATCATTCATTATCAGGTACCCATACTTGGGGAGCCATGGAGAATTCCTTATGAATTTCCGATATATCAGGTGAGTGCATATATGATCTATCAGATCTTGTCCGGATTAAATATAACTCAAAATCTGGACATTGCCATGCGGTTGACAACAATTATCTGGTTTTATATTTCTGCTATTTATTTCTATCGATTTTTGAGGGAAATATTTGAGAATGATGGAAGAAGTACATTAATGATTGAATACAGTCTTATATGTTATCTTTTTTTGCCATATTCGATTCTGGTAAGCCGTGTTGCATTAATCGATATGTGCGCTACCAGTTTAGGACTTATTTATATGTTTTATTTGTATCAGCTTATGATAGAAAAGGACAGGAACCGTTCGCTTGTCACCATGATAATTACAATTTTTGTGGGCATATTGAGTTATTTAGCGAAACCTACAAGTATGTTTCCTGTCGCTTTTTTTACAGCTTTTGTGGGGATACGCTACTTGTATTTTTCTGGAAAGCTATATCCTTTAAAGTGGTTTATAAGAGAAAATATATTCTACTATTTGAGACTTCTATTGGCAGTGTTTTTGCCCTTGATTCCATGTCTTATATGGACGAAACATTCAGACATGGTAAAAACAAATTTAGGGTTAGTAAATCTTACCAGTACCAGCTTACATGACTGGAATTTTGGAACGTGGGAACAAAAAGCAAATGTGGAAAACTGGGGAGTAATCCTAAACAGATTCAATATGGTTTTTCCGGTAATTATATTATTGATTTTTTTTAGTGTTACCCTCTATATTAAAGCAGGACAAAAAAGAGAAAATTTTATTCAGCTTGCTGCCTTTTATTCTATTTTAGGAACAATTTTTTCATTGTTTAATTTGTATTGGCGTCATACTTATTATTTTATTGCAATATTACCATTTTTATGTATTTTTTTAGGTATTATGGTTTTTCAGATTGTGGAACATATACATTTAATTATCAGAAATAATCGTGTCAGAATTTGTCTGGGGGGGGGTATTGCCCTTTGTTTTATTCTGACTGTATGGTTTTCCTCAGATGAAATCGTAAAAGCCATGAAAGGGGAAACCGGAGAACAGTCTTTGGCAGAAGTAGGAAAAAATATTAATATGCTGACAGAAGAACAGGATGTTTTGATCATGTTTGATCAGGAATGGAATGCAGAAATACCTTATTATTCTGAACGGAAAGCAATTGCAGTGACCGGAAAAGGATCAATTGGTGAGGGAATTAATCCATATGAATTAGCGAAAAAACAGTTTAGGGATAAAAAGTATGTGGTTCTATGTGGGACAGTTGAAAAAGTGTCAGCTACTTTAAGCTATCTGGATATGCGGGACCTTTTCCCTATGACGCGTATTTATTCAGGATATACAGAATGCCTGTATAAAAAGATAGAAGATGATTTCGAAACAATGGAATGGGAGAAAGAAATCTCATTAACAGGAACGATTCGGGGAGTCAAAGCAAATGGCGGGGACTATATTGTGACAGGACAAATTAATGGAGTGGCAGGAAATTATATAGCAGCCTGTTATGATTCGGGAAATGGAATCATACCAGTAATTACAAGCTTATATACAATCGATACAATACCTTATGATCATTCGGATGAGGATGAAGGGGATTTTTTTGCATTTAAAGTCAATCAGAATATATGGAAAACGGAAAGAGAACATGAATTAATAGTCCTTATACATGATGGAGTGTCATGGAAAAAAGCAATTGTGACATTGGAGGGATAGGCGAATATGAATACATATATAAATTCAATAAAAAGATTTTGCCGTGAACAAAAAGGGCTGTTATTATTTATTGGTATATGTATTTTTTTTATTTATGGTGTAAAACTTGCAAATGGTAATATAGGTGTGGATACAGAGAGATATTTGCATGACAGGGGATTTGAGCCTGTAGCAACCATAGCCAATGGAAGATATGGCGCCTTGATTTTAGAATATCTGTATTCCTGGGAAGTTTTTAGTATCTATACAGCCAACTTTATATCCGTATTGCTTCTTGGAATAAGTGCAGTACTTTGGATTTTTTCATTTTCAGAATTTGGCATGGGGGGGGGCAAAATAAAATTGCAAATTATGTATTTGCGCTGTTTTATATATCCTCTGGCGTGTGGGTAGAAGTGATTTATTTTACTCCCTATGCAATTGGATATCTGCTAACAGTTGTTTTATGTCCCGTGATTGCCTATCATTTTTTAATCGGGATTGAAAATGATCAAAAAATGAAAAAAATGATTTGCCTGCTGCTTGCGCTTTTTCAGTTGACTGTTTATCAGGCCGCATTACCAATGCTCATGGGAGGCGGCTGTATTTTTTTCTATTTATTTGACATGGGGAGGCAAGCCCTATTAGAGAGACGAAAATATTATTGGGAATTGTTAAAGGGTTGTTTTACAGTAGGGTTTTTGTATTCTTTGCTTTTATTTATTTCAGGAGGCTTATCAACATATTTAATAAATAAGATTGATATAGGAAACGGTCTGGATCCTAAAAAATTGGTTTTCTATTTATATTGTCTGACGTGCTCTAATATTAAGAACCGCTTTATTGAGAACAAGTTTATCAATTATACAGGTGAATCTTGGGGATATATCCATGATGGACTCACGAAACATATGGATGTGGCTTCTTTGTTTTTTATTCCATTAGTTATATTTTATATAATCACGATTCAAAAAAGTGAAAAGAAGAAAAGTAAATTTTTTTTATTATGTCCCATTTTGATTTTCTTTTTTCCAATTATAAATGGTGGGACAGCAATTGTGAGGACGCAATGGACGATTCCGCTGATGACAGGATGGATGGCATATTATGTTTTGAATCGTATGCCTGCTGGAGGAATGAGAAAATTTTTTGCAGGGATTAGCATAGTTTGCGGGATCCTTTTAGCAGAACGGAGTGCAGTCGTAAACTATATAGACCAAATAAGATATGAGGAAGATGTGCAGTTAAGTTATGAAATTGATCGTGAGATTAAAAATATAAGAAAAGAAAATGGGGAGACAGTAGCTATCTGGACCATAGGTACTTATTCACCTGTTTTATCTGGTTATGAGATGTTTGGAGAGACATCCGGACATTCCATATTTGGATGGAATGGGGTTGCAGGATCTGTAAGGGGAGTCTATTTCATGAATACTTGCGGAATGAAATATGAAGCCTTTTCACCGGAAGAATATGCTGTAAAAGCTGTTGAGTATAACAGAATTACAAATGAGATGCCAGCATATCCTGATTCCGGATGGGTCAGAATAGAAGGAAATGTGGCTTTTGTTAAATTGTCAAATTAAAAGGGGATCATGGATCATGATTAATATTATTTTACCTGTATATAATGAAGAAAAGCGAGTGAGAAATGGTATTATTCAGACGATAAAGTTTATGGATAAATTTTATAAAGGAAAATATTCAATAACAGTTATTAACAATGGTTCAACAGATGGGACAAAAGACATTGTTGACCTTATTAAGAAAGAGAAGAATCAGGTTAAAAGCATTAATCTCGAAAAAAAGGGAGTTGGCTTGGCTTTTCGAGAGGGAATAAAATGTAATACAGAAGATATTGTCGGTTATATGGACATAGATCTTTCTACGGATATTCGCCATTTGAAAAGGGTTGTGGAATTGTTTGAAAAAGATTCACAAATACAAATGGTTAATGGTTCAAGACTAAATCGGAGATCGAAGATAACTGGAAGAAAGTGGTACCGCATGTGTACATCAAGAGGGCTGACAGCTTTACTGAAAATAGTGTTTAAAATGAAAGCAACCGATGCTATATGCGGGTTTAAGTTTTACAGGAAGGAATTTATAGAGCATTTAGTTTCTATAACATCGTCAATGGATGATGGATGGTTTTATATTATTGAATTATTGCTATTAGCAGAAAAAGAAGGTGCTTATATTTATGAATTACCTGTTCACTGGAAAGATGACAGCGAACATACACATGTAAATGTTTTTAAGCAATCGATAAAATACATTCGCGGCATTGCAGAATTATATTGCCGTTTGAGGAGATCAAATGATTGAACGATATGATAGGATTCTATTTGGAGCAGGAATATATGGATTATATGCGGCTCTTCGATGTGCTGATATGGGTTATCGTACTCTTGTTATAGAATGTGAAAAGGAGCCATTTTCCAGGGCAACTTATATCAATCAGGCCAGAGTACATCTTGGGTATCATTATCCACGTTCTCTTTCAACAGCGCTTAAATCTAAAAAATATTTTGATAGATTTAATTCTGATTTTTCATTTTGTATTAATGGATCTTTTGATCAGATTTATGCCACCTCTGCGAACTATTCATGGACAAACGGAACGCAATTTTACGAATTTTGTAAAGCGGCACAAATACAATGTGAAGAGCTAAACCCCAATCGATATTTTAAAAGAGGAAAATGCGATGCGGCATATCTTACAAAGGAATATTCTTACGATGCAAAGCTTTTAAAGCTTTTTTTTATTCAGGAATTGGAGAAACGGAAAAACGTAGAAATATTGTTTCATGCACATATAAAATCCATTGAAAAGACAGGGACAGATTATTATTTATCTTTATCGGATGAAAAGGAATATGCAACATCCTATATTCTCAATGCCACATATGCATCCTGTAATCAGCTTATAGAATTGATGGACTACGAAAAGTTTAAGATTAAGTATGAACTGTGTGAGATTATTTTAGTAGATGCAGGTGAAGTATTAAAACCTTATGGGTTCACCATAATGGATGGTCCATTCTTTTCTATTATGCCTTTTGGAAAGACAGGGGATCATTCGCTTACATCCGTTACATTTACCCCTCATAGTACATGTTATAAAGAATTACCAGAGTTTTTGTGTCAAAAGGAATCTTCTGGGTATTGTTCCGCACATAATTTAGGAAATTGTAATCTGTGCAGGCACAAACCGGAAACAGCATTTCCTTATATGAATAAATTAGCGAAACTATATTTAAAAGATGAATATGAATTTCACTACAAACAATCATTATTCTCGATTAAACCAATATTAGCATCAACGGAGATTGACGATGCCAGGCCAACAGTAATCAGGATTCATAGTGAATCTCCTTTTTTTGTGAGTGTTTTGTCAGGGAAGATTAATACTGTATATGATTTAGATGAGGTGCTTTAGTCAATGAAGGAAAAAAATTTTATTTCGGCTGTTTTATATATACATAATGATGAAAAATATATTGAGCGCTTTTTGAATTTTATTGTCAAGATATTGCGGGAACATTTTGAAAATTATGAAATCATATGTGTTAATGATTATTCGGAGGACCTAAGCGAGGCTGTTATAAAAAAGACTTACTTAAAATTGGGAATGTCTGATAATGAACAATTGTCAATTATAAATCTCAGTTGTTTTCATGGAGTAGAGAAAGCAATGAATGCAGGGATTGATTTGGCAATTGGGGATTATTGCTTTGAATTTGACAGTGTTTGGATAGACTATAAAGAATCACAGGTTATGGATATTTACTGGAAAGCATTGGAAGGATATGATTATGTAGGAGCAGTACCAGATAAAAGAAACAAAGCATCTGAGCTTTATTACCATCTTTTTGACCTTTTTTCTGATCAACCCTATCATATGATGAGCGAACGGTTTCGGATAACAAGCCGAAGGATGCTGAATAAAGTATCTATTATGAATAAAAGTGTGCCATATAGAAAAGCAGTATATTCAACAAGCGGCTTGTCATCCAATAGTATAGAATATCATCATACAAAGAACCACCAAAAGAGTGACAAAGAGGAACGACTTTTAAGAAAAGAGCTTGGAATCGATGTTCTTTTTTTGTTTACATCTGCAGGTTATAAATTTTCTACAGTTTTAACCATGCTTATGGGTTTTACATCACTGTTTATGCTATTTTATGCGGTGTTTATTTATTTGACAAGCAGGCCGGTAGAAGGATGGACGCCAACAATTCTATTTATTTCATTTGTATCCTTTGGAATATTTGCCAGTATGACAATTATAATAAAATATTTACAATTATTGGTAAACCTTGTTTTTCGGCAAAATGAGTATAGTGTTTTAGGAATAGAAAAACTTTCGAGGGATGGACAAAAAGAATGATAAGTATAGTAGGATGTACAGGCTTTGTAGGGAGTAATTTATGTTTGCGTACACATTTTGACGGAATGTATAATACCCGGAATATACAGGATGCTTTTGGCAGCAGACCGGAAATACTTGTTTATGCAGGGCTAAGAGCTGAAAAATATTTGGCTAATATACAACCGGAAAATGATTTAAAAAGTATTTATCAAGCTCAAAGAAATATTGAATTGATCAATCCGAATAATGTGATCTTAATATCAACCATAGATGTATTGGGACGATATGACCATGTATCTGAAACAACAAAAATAGATAGGGACCAATTGGAGGCATATGGATACAATCGGCTGTTAATGGAGGAATGGGTAAAAACAAATTATCCAGATTCATTAATTGTCCGATTACCTGCTTTATTTGGTTATAATATCAAAAAGAATTTTCTATATGACATGATACATATAATACCATCCAAAATAACCAGATCAAAAATGGAGGAACTTTCTTCTCAAGATAAAAATATTTTACCGTATTATGATTTGGCAGAAAACGGTTTTTATAAAGTAAAGAATTTAGATAAAGAAACGAAAGAACTATTAAAAATCAAGTTTTTAACATTAGGATTCAGTGCCTTGAATTTTACGGATAGCAGGAATGTTTATCAGTTCTATCCTCTCGAACGTTTGTGGAATGATATTTTGATAGCATATGATAACAGGCTTGACACGGTTCATATGGCAACAGAACCAGTTTCTGCAGAAGAAGTGTATTCTTTTGTATTTGATAAAGAATTCAAAAATGAAATTTTGGATGTTCCTTTAAAATACGATTTTATTACAGAACATGGAAACTTATATAACAGGTGTGAGAACTATATTTTGAACAGAAAAGATGTGCTGGAAAAGATTAAATTGTTTATAGATATAATGAAAAATCAGGAGAATCATTGATGAAGCTGTCTATGTCAAATATTGGGTGGAATGACTGTGAAAATGATATGGTTCTGGATTATATGGTTCAGAATGGCTATAGAGGTTTAGAAATCGCTCCTACAAAAGTCATACCTCACGACCCGTATGATCATGGGGAAAGAGCACGGTTATGGTGCAATGAGATAAAAAGAAAATATGCATTGAACATATCATCGATGCAATCTATTTGGAGAGGAAAAAGCGAAAATATATTTGCATCAGAGACAGAAAGAAAAGAATTGATTGACTATACAAAGAAGGCAATTGATTTTGCGGCTTTGATTGGCTGCAGGAATCTTGTGTTTGGTTGTCCAATCAATCGCAGAACCAATGATATTCCTAATGCAGAAAGAATAGCGATCTCCTTTTTTAAAGAAATCGGTAATTATGCTTTGGAAAAGGAGACATGTATTGCACTTGAAGCATTACCTCCTATATATAATACGAATTATATAAATACAACAAAGCAAGCCATTGAGATGATTCAAAAAGTTGGATCAAAAGGTTTTCTTTTAAATTTAGATACAGGAACAATGATTCAAAACAACGAATCGGTTGATTTGCTGCTGGGATGTGAGGATTTTATTAATCATGTTCATATTAGTGAACCGAATTTGGCTCCAATTAAAAGAAGAAAATTTCATGAAGAGCTATACCGTTATTTAAAACAATCTGGATATGACAGATATGTTTCCATAGAGATGTCAGCAGAACAGGGAATTTGTGAAGTACTTAGATGTATAAAATATGTAAAGGATGTGTTTGGAAGCTAATTGGTTTGGGTGTATATGGGTTCATGTAAAATAAGCCGGGAGAAAAATTTATGAACAAAGAAAACAATAAAACAGGTGTCAAAAAAATAATGCTTGTTTTTGGCACTCGTCCAGAGGCAATTAAAATGTGTCCTCTTGTTAAAGAACTACAGACAAGAAAAACGATACATACAATCGTTACAGTCACGGGTCAACATAGAAAAATGTTGGATCAGGTTTTGGAAGCTTTTGATGTAACTCCGGATTATGACCTTTCTATTATGAAAGAGAGACAGACACTATTTGATATAACAATTGGGATTTTAGAAAATATTAAAGCTATTTTAGAAAAAGAAAAACCAGATACTGTACTTGTTCATGGGGATACCTCTACAACATTTGTTACGGCGCTGGCTTGTTTTTATTTGAACATTCCAGTTGGCCATGTAGAGGCGGGCCTGCGCACCTACAACATTCATTCTCCTTATCCAGAAGAATTTAATCGTCAGGCGGTAGGAATTATCAGTGCATATAATTTTTCCCCCACAAAACGAAGCCAGGATAATTTGCTTCGGGAAGGAAAGAAAAAAGAGACAATTTTTATTACTGGCAATACAGCTATTGACGCTTTGAAAATTACGGTACGTAAGGATTATACCCATTCGGAGCTGGAATGGAGTAAGGGAAGCCGCTTGATTTTGATAACGGCTCATCGGCGGGAAAACCTTGGAGAGCCTATGAAGCATATGTTCAGGGCGATTAAAAGAGTCCTGGATGAGCATGATGATGTGAAAGCAATTTATCCAATTCATTTGAACCCGATTATTCGCGAAACGGCAAACGATGTATTTGGAGAAAACAATTCCCATATTCATCTGATCGAACCATTAGATGTGTTGGATTTTCATAATTTTTTAGCACGGGCGTATCTGATTCTTACCGATTCCGGAGGGATTCAAGAAGAAGCACCAAGTCTTGGAAAGCCTGTTTTGGTGATGCGTGATACAACGGAACGACCGGAAGGAATCGAAGCAGGAACGCTTAAGCTTGTTGGCACAGAAGAACATGTGATTTATGAAACATTTACCAGTCTCTTAGATGACCGGTCGAAATGGGAAAAAATGGCTTATGCCTCTAATCCCTATGGAGATGGACTAGCCAGTATTCGGATCGCAGATGTGATTGAACATGGGAAATGCCAGGAGTTTGGGCCCTGCTTTTGACATATCATAGAGGTAAATTCTGTGTACTGAAAGAAACGATCTGCTTTGTTAGAAAATCCCGCCAGGTATTAGGGTATGTGTAATGCTATGAGGAAATAAGAAAATGTTAAATCAACCAAATCAGCAAGATAATCAATGTCAAGATATTTTTGATAAATTCATAATGCTTCCAATATTGAGTCCATTTTTCCCATTTTATAAGAGACATAAGGAGATATTTTTATATCTTTTCTTTGGCGGGATTACATTTTTTTTGAATTTAGGACTCTTTGGCAGCATAGATTCTTTTACAGATATAAATGAATTGATTAATAATGTTATTTGTTGGGTTATATGTGTTATATTTCAGTTCATTACGAACAGAACCTGGGTATTTAATGGGGCGGTAAATGGGGCTAAAGCGTTTCTAAGCCAGCTGGCTGCTTTTTTCGGAGGCAGAGTATTTACGTTAATACTGGAAGAGGCAATAATTGCAATTTTTATAACATGGCTAGGCTGGAAAGCCATTATTGTTAAACTTGTAGCGCAGTTGATTGTTATTATTTTAAATTATGTTATTAGTAAGTGGATCGTATTTAGGAATCAGACGGAATTGTTTTAATGCTGGACTTTCGCAATTTCCTGACAAGGGTTTTATTTGCTCCTCACAGATTCCGGAGATATTCTATAGAAATGTAAACGGTTTTTCCTTTCCAAGTATGAAAAAATATATGTCAGAAAACCATTTTTACTTTTTGGTAAAATGTGATACACTATCCTCCGTGGACAAGGGGATATACACCATAAAACCGTGTGTCCCCTTGTCCACTGAAGGTAAATGACGGGATAGAATCACCATAGCGTAAAAATTATGTCCTTGTGGATTATCAAACCGGGGAGGCAACTTGTTTCAATACACAAGCAAATCGCTGAATAATTCCTGCAGTTCACGGTAAGGATAACAAATCAGACAGGAAAAGGAGATCGTTATGAAAAACAAACTCATTCTGTATATTGCAATGTCTTTAGATGGATATATTGCAGAAAAAGATGGCGATATTAGCTTTTTAGATGACCCCTCAAGTCCTTCGCCTGATCTTGGATATGAAACATTCTATCACTCCTTGCAGGCAATTATACTTGGAGGAAAAACCTATCGCCAAATAAAAAATGAGCTTTCGCCGGATAAATGGCCTTACGAAGGAATGCCCTGTTATGTATGCACACGTCAGCAATCTCAACATGACTCAAATGTCCAATTCACATCTTTACCACCAGGGCAACAAGTATTGGATTTAATTTCTGAAAAGCACTCAGGAAATATTTGGCTTATGGGTGGAGGCGAAATAATTCGTTGTTTTATGCGCGAGAATTTGATTGATAAATATTATATTTATATTATGCCAACGGTCCTTGGAAACGGAATCCCGCTTTTTCCCCCAGAGTTTCCGAAAACGAATCTGAAATTAGAAAGCTGCAAAAATATCGGGGGGATTGTTGAGTTAATTTACCAAAAGAGTACTTCCAGAGGCTGATACAGTACTTTTGCAATTTCGCTTCTGGTGTGCTGCCTTTTTGGCGCGGCGAAGGGGATTTGCTGGAAAGGATGTTTTTGTATACAGATTGTTGAATTAGAATTATTGCGGTATTGGATGAGCCGTACCCTTGGTGGACAAAGTGGTGAGTATTTCTTGTCTACGGAAGGTAGTAAGTGTAAAATATCAAAAATTTTCATACAGAAAGAGCCAGACGTGTTGACGCAGAGCCGATAATCGTGAAACAGACCTTTATCATGATTATCGGCTTTTGTTTTTTTATAGTTGGTTTATCTGCCCAGAGGCAGAAAATATGCAGTCATAATGGCTTATGAAGGAAGCTGTTATGATGCAATATATCTGAGCATTCATGCAGGTGCGATTGTCTCATAGTTGTTCCCTGAGTTTTCATACAGCTCAGCAGGGGGGATGAGTGATGCCCTGCTCTGTATGGTTTCCCATGAACGCCTGCAATCAACAACCATGTCCAACAGAAATTCTCAGGTGACACCGAAGCGATTTTATATTTACAACCCCCTCAATACTTGGTAAAATATTCCTATAAATCATCAAATTGAGCACAAAGAAATCAGCAATATTCTATATATAAATGGAAAAGGACAGGTGAGCGCCAGGTTGGAAAAGAGTATCGATTGGGGAATCAGCGGCAGCAGGGAGCGGATTTTTGTGAGCTCAGCTTTTGGATGTCATTATCATTGCACATATTGTTACCTGAAAAGGATGAAGGTTGAGGGGGTTCAGGCATATTTTAAAAAGGAAGAGCTGCTGGAGGGGCTGAGGCGAAAGGGGATCTTTGTTCCGGGAAGGCAGGGGAGCCTTATTACGATTGGATGCTTTACAGAGTGTCTGGACGAGGGGAACCGGAAAACCACCATGGATATGATTGCCTATTTTTTGCGGCAGGGGAATTATGTCCAAATATCCACAAAGAAGAGAATCAGCAGAGAGGATATGTCTTTTATCGCCGGGAACATTCAGTATGATAACCAGATGAATCTCTATGTGAGCTTGCCCACCTTGAGTTTTGCACGGGAGTTGGAGCCGGATGTGGACAGTCCTGAGATGAGGGTTGAGAATTTGAAAGGGAAACGGGAATATGGGATTCATACCTGCCTTTATATAAAGCCGGTGCTTGAGGGGATTACCATAAAGGATGCGAAAAGATACGCCCAGCTGGTAAATACCTATCAGGTTCCGGCTGTCGTGGGAGAGCTTTTAGATCCGACCGGGAAAGATACGGGGAATAAGGGAAGAGAAAAATATATAGGAAATGTCTGTATGACGGAGCATCAAAGCAATGACTGTGATCAGCTGACCCGATATTTGGGGAAATATACACGGGTTTATAGAAACAGCGATGACATGATCAAACAAATGAGGGAAGGGTGGAACAATAATGAAAGTGTATGTATCACCAATGGCAGATCATGAAGTGGAAATACATATGCCTGAGGAGTTGCAGTCTGTCGATTTTGCAGATGAATATTTGCCGATTCAAAGATTATGCGATGAAATCTGTGACAATGAAATATATGATAAGGTGACTGTAAGATTTTTAAATACATTGTGGATTGATAATCTGGCAATGATACAGCTTTTTCTGCTTTTGTATAAGTTAAAACAAACAGGAAAGCAGATCCGCTTTGATTTGGAATATGATGCGGACGCAACAGAGCAGGTGCGTTTTGTAAAGTATATGGAGGACTATGGATTCCTGAGTATGATGGAAACTCTTGAGGAAAATGGCAGTAAACGGATAGGCCTTCTGCCGGATTCCGGATACAGGGAACTGGAGGCCGGAAATTTTCAGAGCTCGGAATGTCTTATGCCGTTTACGATCATTCATCGGCAGGAGGATGTGGCAGAATATATTGAAGGTGTAATAAATGTTTTTCAGAATCGTTTTACGAATCAGTTTTCGGAATTTGAAAAGGGTGATTTTATTTTTCGAATGTCTATTTTTCTGCAGGAAACCATGGGGAATGCCTTTGAGCACGGGTTTGCTGATCCGCGGGATGGGTATTGTGGGGTCATGATTCGGTATATCCACAGATCGGATAATGCAAAGAAGAGAAAACGGGATTATTATAGCTTAAAGGGAAATAAGAAAGCATCCAGGCCATTTCGGTCGGCAAGCTTTACCTTAAAAAATCGTCTGCAGCTAGAGGAGGAGTGTAATCCATACCGCAACAAAACAGAGATAAAGATTATGGAAAATTATATGCAGATTTTTGTTGCTGATGCAGGCATGGGCTTTTTAAAAAGCATGGGTATTTCCGATGCAAAAATGGAGCGGAATCTGATCAATTCTGTATTTGAAAAGGGAACAGAGCGCAAAAAAGGCAAGAATACAGAGGTTGGCGGTCTGAAAATGTTGTATCAGCTTTTACAGCAGCAGGAAAATTTCATTTCCGTAAAGGGGGAGTATAACTGGATAAAGATCGCCTGTACCAAAAAGAAAGATAATAACGGAACGCTGGAGTATGTCCACAAAACCGGAATAACAAGCGCGGATGTTCTGAGAGGATTTACGATTGTCGGATGTATTGACTGTGACTATAAACGGAAAAGGGACTTTTTTGTGCCTGTGCCAAGGGAGCTTGCGGACAGAATTTATCGGGAGGAATATATTCTGGAGGATATGGAAGAGATCGAGAATACGGAGGTGATCGATTTCAGGGAGGAGATCCCGGAGCTTTCCCAAATTTCCTTTAACACGGATGTGATCCTGTGCTTTGCCGGCATGAATGTAGATAAAGGGATATGGAGCAGCAAACTGGCCAATTATTTTAAAATACCGGATGAAGAAAGAAAAACATTGATTCTGGTGGATATTCCGGAGCGGGAGGCCCGAAAATATGAATTGATTTTTGAGGGATTTAAACTGAATGTGGAGAGGGCTATACTTTTGACTCAAAGCGTGGAGGTGGCAGTGTTTACCTATAGCAAATTCAGACAGGAAGCCAAGTTGCGCTTTGACAGAGAGGAGACGGAAAATTATAAAAATTCAGATAGCGGCGGTATTACCCGGTCTTTATATACATTACTGAGGGCAGTACGAAAATATGAATCGCAGAGGTTTTGGCAGACGGTTTCCGAGAGACAGGGATTGAAGCAGATGCAGCTGTTTATCAATGAAAATGTGGTCTGGAATGTGTCAGGATCCAGAGAAATGGACGGTTATCTGGATTTTTCTCAGGCATGCTTTGATGAAAAAATACGGAATATACTGATTTATCAGCTGTACCGTCTGCCTGGTCCTGATAATAAGCAAAAGTACTTTGAGAGTATGGATCGTTTTACCGAGGATTTATGCGAAAATGTGAATGACAAGCTGAAAAATTCGGTGAAGGCAAAAGAATATTCACGCACACAGCTGGGAAGCGTTTATGTCACCGGCACATCAAGCAAAACATCGAAAATCAATGTAAAAAGTGATGCAGAAAATGAGTATTATTATTTTCTGCATTCGGTCAATCCTGCAGATACTGAAAGAAAGATCAATGCTTTACTATCCTGGCCGTCTGAGAAGATAGCCAATGAGTTGTTTCCCAAATCCTGCTCGGAAATGAAGTATGAAAGGCTTGCCAAAACGCCTTTTTTGGCTCCCCGGGGTACGGTTTATTTTGCCGGACAGCATTACATGGATATAAAGGAATCGATAGAGCTGAAGCCGGATGCATTGTATGCTCTTTTGCAGAAGGACAGTCTATGGACAAAGCGCCTGATCCAAATTGCACATATTGATATGGTGAATTATCATGACTATCTGTACCTTAATGTAGTGTCGGTTTTCAACAAGCACTACATGGAGAGCCGTGCTAATGGAAAGTATGTGGAAGAAAACAGCTTTGATTATTTATTAAAAAGGATGTATTTTGCTCTGGGAAGAAGGAAAGGAAGCTATGAGAAGTCGATAGAATCGGATATACAGCCGGAATACAGACGGATTGTGAGGGGAAAGCTTGAACTGGATATTATACCAAATACCCCAGGACTTTTTATTTATCTGACCGATTATGAGACTATGGAGATCGTGTCAAAGCTGAAAGTGATTTTCTCTGACGGGATGCAGAAACACATTATCCCCATCGCACCGGTCAGCAAGAGACGAGGTTCTTCTGCGCTGCTGGTATCTCCTGTTTTGATGGAAAATATTCGGGAAAAGCTTCAGATTATAGAAAAGGAAAATCCCGGAGAGGAGACGCGGGTTACAATTTTTATCGCTTCCGTGACCTCTACAAAGATACAAAGAGAGCTGAAGCATATTTTGTATCGTCTGGGGGCAAAGCAGATTAAATGCTTAAGCCTGGTGGACAGGCAGAGATTCCCTTTAGGTTCCAGGGAAAAGGAATCCTACAATTCCTTCTGCAAGATTGACCTGCCAAAGATCGGCACGGAGAATCGGTGTAAACTTTGTCTGGGAATCAGCCGAATCGAGAAGCTGAAAACCAGACTGATATCCCCCCAAATGCAAAAGCGCTGTGATGAAATTATATTTATCTGGGGAAATGCTAAGGCATCCGACAATTTGCACGGGAGAGGAGTTCCGCCTCAAAACTGTGTGATTTCACCGAGAATCCAGAAGCGGATCGAGGAGATCTGCGGACAATATCAGATCAACAAGATTGAAATCAATACGGATGTGGGGCTGGTGCTGTTTTCCGTAGAAAATGCGGCAATTACCATGTCGGTTGAATTTCTTATGGATTGTCTGGAAGATGATGAAATGGGGGACGAGATTAAGATATTAATGATTTCCGCACATTTGTTGATGTTTGGCAGTGAGGAGATCGTCCCGGCAGATAAGCGCTATCTGGCTCAGCGGCTTTATGAGCTGCTTCAGAGGCAGACGGTGTCCAATGAATATACGGCTCTGGCCAGCGCCATAATCCTGTCTCAAAAGAAAACAATCATAGAGCTGCTTCATGAGCATTATAAAGAAAACTGGAAGTGGAAGCGATTTCAGAATACGGATTTTATCATTGCCAGCGTGGGCATGTTGGGGGCTGTGGAAAGAAACCATCAGGACGGAGTGCTGAACTATTGGGTAAAAAAATCAAGGGAGGAGTATCTTGACTATTTATATGGTATTTTCCTTCTGACAGACGGAAATGATATAACACGTCATCAGACAATATTAGCAAAAATTAGGGAAAGCGGCTTTCAGTGTTCAAAAATGGATTATATATCTGCAGATAATGATGTCAGCTTTTTGAAAACAGCTTACCAGCATATGCCTCATTCTTATTTTGCAGATCCAGAGGATTATCAGAAAAAAAGAGACAATATTGTGGGAATAATTGAAAAGGTTGGGGAGTTGCTGGAAAAAGCGGTGGATGAAGGATTAGAGCGGGAGGAGAGAGCCTGCCTTTCCCAGAGGACGATAGAGATGTTTCACTGCACCAGCGATTTTAACCGGGAGCTTTTTATGAAATCCACAGAGGAGGATCTGTACAGCTTGAGAAAAAAGCTGCAGGAGGTTGCCAAACAGGCAAGAACCTACAACCGGAACGGGGATATAAGCTGCTATGTGAAGCTGATTCAGGCAGACGGAATCAGCGGTACCAAGTATTTCTGCTATCTGGAAGATCTGCAGCGGGAAATCCTTTATCTAATGTCAGATTTCAGGCATGGGGATAAAGAAAATCCAATGATTGGTGAGGACGGAAAACAATATGACGGGCTTGTGGAAGTGAAATTGGAAGAATCCTGTATGCGCTACTGTTTCAGCAATCATGTGCGGGAGGGATTTTCCTGTGAGGTGGTTGAAAAAAAGAAGGAGCTAAAATATAACCGTCCAACGATCCTGAGCCTCCGCATGATATTTGGAAGGGAGGGCAAGGAGCCCTTATTCCGATATCGCCTGGATGAAGGGGCAAGGTTGTTTATTGTGGAGCTTCAGATTCCTTACTTAAATGTGTAAAAGAGGTAGCAGGACCTGTTTGTGCCAGGAAGGGTGCAGGGAATGGAGAGAAAATGTATAAATATAAAATTATGATCATTGATGACCAGATCCGGAAGCGGATCGATAATTTGTCGGATTTTTTTACAAATGTTCCTCTGGACAAAAATGAAAAGATGACGCAGGCACAGAAGGAGGCATATAAGAAACAGATCGGATTGGAGTTTGAGGTTGTTTACCCCTATGAGCATGAAATTTTGGATGAATATGTAAAGGCCAATAAGGCAGACGCCTATTTTCTGGATGTTTATTTGGAAAACCAGGAGGACCCGGAAAATAATGTGGGATGGAACTTGGGAAAGGCCCTGAGTGCCATCTATAAGTATAATCCAAAGGCTCCCATATTTATGTATAGCACGGACTGGAGAGACAAGGATGTTTTGAAAAAGGTGACGGATGAATTTCGGCAGTGTTTTCCCGGAAAAACGGCCTCCTATTTTTATGATCTGAACAATATTGAGGCCATTGTAGATGGCTTTCGGGAGGCTGTCCACCAAAACCAGATTGAAAGAATCTCCCGGGAACGGACATTTATCAAAAATATGATCGTGAGGGCCTATGGAAAGACGGAGAAGGAACCCTTTTCCAAGGACAAGGATGTGGCAATTCTTCACATTTCAGATATCCAGTACGGGGATCGCAACACCACTGAGTATAACATGAGCTTATGGGCAGAGGTGGCAAGAGTATGTAAGGATCTGAAGAAAAAGGGAACCATCTCCGGAATCGATCTTCTGGCTGTAACCGGTGATATCTCCATGCACGGAAAAAGCGAAGAGTTTGAGATGGCCGTGGATGATCTGGAAAAGGATTTGTTTAAGAAGCTCTGGGAGGATGAATATGAATCAAAGAAATACCAGGAGCGGATTCTGCTTGTGCCGGGGAACCATGATTATGATCTGAATTTCTGTACAGCAGATTATTTGGTGTCGGAGAATGGCCCAAACAAAGGGGATCGGACCATTGATTTTGAAAAGGCAGGAAATTCCCTTCTGGATGAAAATCGAAAGAAGATCAACAATTATCACGCTCTGGGATTGACTGCATATAAGGACTTTGCCTATCATATGACAGGCAATCCTGTGTATTATGAGAAAAAGCATTTAAATTATGTGGAAAATCGTTACACCAGCTGGAATATCCGACTGATTTGCTTAAATACCTGCGGGGGCATTTGTGCAGAGAAAACAAACGGAATCAAAATTGACCAGGATGAAATGAAGGAGATTATAAACAGCGACTATGACGACAAGTGCTACACCATTGTGCTGTCCCATCACTCGCCCCTGTTCGAGAAGGAAATGAAGGGGGAGGAAAAGGATCGGTTTCGCGTAAATTGTACAAGCATTATCAATACCTGCAGGGTCAATGTTTGGCTGGGAGGACACCGTCATATCCAGAAGGATGAGGCAAGGCTGACTACGGCACACAAGGCGGAGATCTATGACGCATCCACGGTCAGTCTTAAGGAGAACTGGGCGAGCGCCCCGGATTATGAGGTTCAGACGGTAGACGGAAAAATGGTAAAATCTCGCAGAGGATTCCAGATCATAATTTTGAAAAACGATCAGAAGGGCTCCTATGAACCGAGTCTGATCAAATATGTATTTGACGAGGATGGGGTTGCTTGGGAGGTAAGGGGATAGAAATTTGCATGATAATTTTGTGTATCTGAAGCCAATAATATAAGTATTTCTGTCTGTTTTAGAAATATAGAGAATTAAGAAAGTGTATAAGCTGTCAGAATGACCATCACCTGACTGTTTATACACTTTTTTTATATCTTTTTCCAATGGGTGTAACACAATGAATGATTGTGTTACACTGGTAAGTTACTTCGTAATCATAGCACTCTTTCTTTTATATTGCAAGTTTTTTTCTGGTGAAAGGGTTAAGATTTTCTGGAAGAACAGGGTGAAATTTCTTAAGAATTTCTTTTACAGATTTAATTCCAGAAATACCTGATCCTTATCATCCTGGTCAATGGACAGATACCGCTTGGTGATTTCCAGGGAAGAATGATTGTAAATGGTCATGATTACAGCCGGTGGTATTCCTTTTTTCCAGGCATGGTAGCCAAAGGTTTTTCTCAGAGAATGGCAACTGATGGTTCCTTCAAGATGCAACGCAGTGGCAGCATTTTTGATAATTCGAAATGCCTGTATGCGGCAGATTGGCCGGTTGTTTCCCTCCCGGCTTTTAAATATGTAGTCTCCCTCTGACAGAAGAGGAAGCGATCCTTTCAAATGATTCAGGGCCAGCAGTGCTTCTTTATTTAAAGCAATCAAAGAGTTTTTTCCTGTCTTTTGTTCAAGAACCTTCAAATGTCTGAAGTAGCATTTGTTATGAAAATCATAAACATTTTCCCATTTTAAAAGAAGCAGATCACCAATTCTCAGGGATGTATTCATGCCAAGGGTGATCAGAGTGTAATTGCGTATTTGCTGTCGGTCAAGATAATATTGTTTTAATCTCTGAATATCGGTTATGTTTTTTATCGGTTGTGTCTTTTGCATGCTTCTGCACCTCCATATCCTTTTTTCTCGCTGTTTGTTTTAGTGTTGTTTTTTGATGATTCACAACTGTAATACGTATTTTGAATGTAACACAATCATTCATTGTGTTACACCCATTGGAAAAAGATATAAAAAAAGTGTATAAACAGTCAGGTGATGGTCATTCTGACAGCTTATACACTTTCTTAATTCTCTATATTTCTAAAACAGACAGAAATACTT
>JAAWEL010000085.1 GCA_022794255.1 Lachnospiraceae bacterium | reverse complement strand
GACGCGAAGCGGCGCGTGCCGATTCCAAAGAGAGAGGAAGAAGGCAAATGCGAAGCATTTATAAGATGCCTTCTGACGTCATGGCAGGTGACGCGAAGCGGCGCGTGCCGATTCCAAAGAGAGAGGAAGAAGGCAAATGCAAAGCATTTGTACCAGTACCCAAAGAGGAGGGCAACCGATGAAGATTCAGGATATGTTTGAGAAAAAAATTACCCGTGATATCAAAGGAGTAATCAAGGTCGGACAGAAAGATGACGAGAATGTATATCAGGAGCTGGACGAGTATGTTGTTACCACAGAGCTGGAAAAATACATGAATCGCTTCTTTGATGCATACAGCAGAAGCATTACAGGAAGAACCGACAATATGGGGGTATGGATTTCCGGTTTCTTTGGAAGCGGAAAATCTCATTTTCTTAAAATCCTGTCCTATATTTTGGGTAATCGGATGGTGGAAAATGAGGAGGGCATAAAGAAAGAAGCCGTCAGCTTTTTTACTCAGGGAACAAAGGTAGAAGATGATAAACTGAAAAGAAAAATTGCGGCTGTCGCTGCAGAGAGCGGCGATATTGATATTATTCTTTTTAATGTGGACTCTAAGAGCACAACAGATTCAAAGATTAATAAAGAAGCCATCAAAGATGTATTCATGAAGGTGTTTAACGATTATCTTGGATACTGTGGTTCGATTCCTTTCCTTGCAGATTTTGAGCGAAAGCTTGATGAACAGGGACAATATGAGGCATTTCAGGAGAGATTTGAAGAAATCGAAGGAATGACATGGAAAGAGGGAAGAGAAGATTACTATTTTGTGCAGGATTCTGTTGTTCAGGCGGTGGTGGATCTTGGCATAATGAGCCAGGAGGGAGCAAAGAACTGGGCAGAAAATGCGGAGAAGTCCTATAGCCTGTCCATTGATAAATTTGCAGAACATGTAAAAAAGTATTGCGATAAAAAGGGCAGCAATCACCATGTGCTTTTTCTGGTGGATGAGATCGGCCAGTATATTGCTGACGACAGTAAGCTTATGCTGAATCTGCAGACGGTAACAGAAGATTTGGGTACGGCCTGCGGCGGCAAAGCCTGGATGATTGTTACCTCACAGCAGGATATTGATTCGATTACAAAGACTATGGGAGAAAAATTTTCTAAGATTCAGGGACGTTTTGCAACAAGGATTGCTCTTTCATCAGCAGATGCAGATGAGGTGATCAAGAAGCGGATTTTATACAAAAGAAAAGAGGCAAGGCCAGTACTGGAAAAGCTGTATCAGGATCAGGAATCTTCGATTAAGAATATCCTTACATTTAGTCCGGGCACACCCAATAGGCCTCTATACAGGGATGCAGAGGAGTTTATAGAGGTATATCCTTTTATTCCTTATCAGTTTGCTCTGGCTGGAAATGTATTGACTGCGATCAGGCAGTTTTCTTCCAGCGGGAAGCATTTAGCAGACGGAGAGCGATCTCTTCTGGCATTGTTTAAGGAAGCTGCTATGACTTTTGCAGATGACGAAGAAGGAATATTGATTCCCTTTCATGCCTTTTATGGCGCACTGGATGATTTTATTGACCATACCCACAGAATTGTGATTACTCAGGCATCCAGAAATGCTAGGCTGAAGCCCTTTGACGTGGAGCTTTTGAAGGTGCTTTTTATGACAAAGCACGTAAATAATTGGAAGCGTGACGCGGAGAATCTGACCACGCTGATGATTTCCAGGGCAGATGAGGACAGGCTGGTGCTTGCAAAGAAAGTGGAGAAATCCCTGGGTGTATTATGCGAAGAATCTTTCGTACAAAAGAATGGGGATGAATACACATTTCTTACCAACGAAGAGCAGGAGGCAGAGCTCAGAATCCAGCATTATCACATCGATCCCAGGGATGTGGTGGACTATGTAGCCCAGGTGGCTTTTGAGGAAGTGATTGCATTTCCCAACAATAAGTACCGGTACAATGCACGCTACCAGTTTTCTTTTAATCAGTTCATGGATGACAGGGCATATCGAAATAATATTTCTCGCAAAATTGGCCTTAAGCTTCTCACCGCTTATAGCGGAAAGGAAGATGAGGTGGCTCTTGGGCTGCTTTCTTATCAGGAAAAATGCGTAGTAGTCAGAATGTCGGACCGTTTCCCCTATCTTTCCGAGACAGATGGCATGAAGAAGATCGAGGCATTTTTAAATGATCCGACATCTGGGAACCTGATAGATTTTGAAGTCATAAGTGCAAATAAGAGGAAAGAGCGTTCCCAAAAGGCAAAGAGAGTAAGCGATTATATTCGTTTTGCTTTGGAAAACGCGGATATTTATGTGGCAGGAGAAAAGATTTCCACAAAGTCAAAGGATGTAATGGCACGCATTTCAGAGGCTTTTGAAAAATTGATCAACACCGAATATCACAAGCTGAAATGTATGGAGACACAGCCTGCGCAGTCAGATATCATGGATATCTTAAAACAGACGAAGGCGCAGATATCTATGAGTGATTTCGGATATGGAAATGAGAAAAACCAGGATGCCCTAAGCTCTGTCATGGAGGAAATCCGATATGCCGGGAAGAGTGCTGCCCAGTATTCCGTTAAGCAGGCACTGGATCAGTTTATGGATCCGCCATATGGCTATACGGAAGAAGATATCGAGTATTTAATTGCTGTCTTGTACCGGAAGGGACAGATCCGCTTAAAGATGAACAGTATGATTTTCACCCCGGCAAACACAGCTTATGAAGATGCCTATAAATATATAACAAAGAGAGAATTTCGTGAAAAGGTATTGCTGGAAATCAAGGAGGCGGCGCCCCGGCAGCATATTAAGGCGGTAAAGGATGTGATCCGGGAGTTTTATGGAAGGAGCGTTACCAGTGACGACCAGGATACCCTTATGGGAGATTACCGCAGCTATGCCCAGACAAAGAAAGAAGCAATCCGGGAGGTGCTGCGAGAGGATTACGGTGCAAATTCCAGGCTTCCAGGAAAGAAAATACTGGAAAAAGCCCTTCAGTTGATGGATGATACCATAAAAATCAACGATCCTCTCAGTTTTTATAAGAAAGTAGATGAGCTTTGTGATGATTTTATCGAAGTGGGCTTAGATATGGGGGATTTAAACAGCTTTCTTAAAGGGGTGCAGAAGGATAAGTTCCTGCACGCAGTGAAAGTGCTCAATATCTATGAGAAAAGCAAAAATTATATCTCAGATCAGAGGATTATCGAGTATGCGGCTCAGGTGAAAAAGATATTGAGCGTGGAAAAGCCTTATGGATTGATACCAAAGCTGGAAGAATACGATAAAAAGCTGATGGATGCTATCGTGGAGCTTCTGGATCATGATACCAAACGTATTGAGCCAGATGTATACGCGGACTGGAAGATGGTAAAAACAAGTATCCCGGATGGCAGACCATATTCCAAACGATTATGGAATCAAATAGACCCGAAGTTTGAAGAGCTTTTAGACAAGCTTAAGAGTGTGACGGATATCGCCGCCCTGAATGGGATTCCGTCTGAAAGCAATGCACTTTTGCAGAACTGCCTCAGAATGATTCAAAATGAAGAAGACGCTTATCAGGCAGAAGAAAACAGAAAAAGAAAAGAAGAAAAAAAACAGGAGGGAGGAAAGGAACCGGCTCCGAACATCTTCCCGGAACCAGTAAGGGTGGTGAAAAACAAGTCCCTGTCTTTTCGGTCAATTACCGGAAATAAGACATATTCCATCAAGTCAGAAGCAGATATTGATCAGGTACTTGGGGAGCTTCGGACTGCATTAACAGCTCAGTTAGAGGAGAATACGGTCATAAAACTTAGCTAAGAGAGGACGTACATTATGGATAAAACCGCAATAAAAAATTTTGCGACAGAGGCAAGAAAAATTCTCATGAAATCCGCTGTTATACAGGCCGGCTTCTATGGCATTACAAGGGAAGAATGTAAGTCCCCGGTTCAGAAAGGATTTGATTTTGAAGTATATGAAACAGTGGCAGGTACAGAGAACCGGATTTATGGCAATGACAGAAAACGGCGAGCAAATCTTGTAAAAGCCATTGAGGAACAGGGGTTTGATCAGGTGATTGAGGAGACCGCTTATACCTGGTTCAACAGAATGATTGCGATCCGATTCATGGAAGTAAATAATTATCTTCCCACAAGAGTGCGCGTTTTATCCTCAGAAACAGGGAGCAGTACACCGGATATTGTTACCCAGGCAGACACAATCGGGCTGAATCTTACGCCGGAAGAGGAGGATAAGATTCAGACAGCAAAGAGGGAAAACAGGTATGATGATGTATTCCGAATGCTTTTTGTAAAGCAGTGCAATGCGCTCAATGAAATCCTTCCCGGATTGTTTGAAAAGACGGATGATTATATGGAATTGCTTCTGAAAATCACCTATACAGGGGACGGGGTGGTTCGTATGCTTGTTGATTCTGTACCGGAAAGCAATTTTAACGTGACCAAAACAGAGGATGAAAGTGCCCGGGGAACTGGTTCCCCGGATGAAGCAGAAGGACAGATTGAAATTATTGGATGGATGTATCAGTACTACAATACGGAGCTTAAGAATGATACATTTGCCAGGCTTAAGAAGAATGTGAAGATTACAAAAGAGAGGATTCCGGCAGCAACACAGCTGTTTACCCCAGACTGGATTGTCCGTTATATGGTGGAAAATTCTCTTGGCAGAGTGTGGATGGAACATTTGAGAGCTGTGGATGGCTCTGTAGATGAAAAGTCCAAGGCAGAAGAATTTGGCTGGAAATATTATCTTCCGGAAGCAAAGCAGGAGGACAATGTGGCAGCACAGCTTGTAGAAGTCAGGAATACTTACAAAGATCTGACCCCACAGGAGATTACCTGCATTGACCCATGTATGGGTTCCGGCCATATCCTGGTGTATATGTTTGACGTTCTTATGGATATCTACCGCAGTGAAGGGTTCAGTGAGAGAGAGGCTGTTTTTGATATTCTGGAAAAGAATATCCGAGGACTGGATATCGACCGCCGTGCTTATCAGCTGTCATACTTTGCGCTTATGATGAAGGCGAGAGAGTACAATCGCGTCTTTTTCCGTGGACATGAGAACAGGGACGGAGAGAGGGTGTTGGCGGAACCGCAGGTATATGGGATAGAGGAGAGCAATTCCATTGACAGAAAGTTACTGAAATATTTCGGGGCAGGCATGGATGAGCAGCAGAAGAATGATGCGGTCAATCAGATGAATGGATTGCTTGATACATGGAAGGATGCGAAAGAGTACGGTTCGATTCTGAATGTGGAGGATTATGATTGGGAACTTCTGCGGTCATTTGTGACAAGAGATAGCTATGAAGGGCAAATGACTTTTGAGAGTGTGGAGGCAGAGCAGGCGAAGAAATTGCTGGTAAAGCTTGTGGATACGGGGGAGGTGATGGCTGGAAAGTATGATGTGGTGGTTACGAATCCGCCGTATATGGGTGGAAGTGGGATGAATCCTGATTTAGTTGAATATATACGAAATAAGTATTTTGATTATAAAGCAGATTTGTTTTCGGCCTTTATTGTAAAATGTTCAGAATTAGTAAATAAGAATGGCTATGCTGGATTTTTGACTCCTTTTGTTTGGATGTTTATACAAACTTACGAAAAATTGAGAAAATTTTTATATGAAAGAAAACAGATACAATCTTTAATTCATTTTGAATATTCTGCATTTGAGGAAGCAACTGTACCAATATGTTCGTTTACTTTATGCAATTCAGAAATTAAGAAAAGGAGCAGCTTTATTAGATTAACGAATTTTAGAGGAGGAATGAATATTCAAAGAGAAAAAACCTTGGAAGCAATAAAAAACAAGGCTTGTGGATATTATTTTGAAGAAGAAATATATAAGTTTGATAGAATACCCGGAGCTCCTATGGTATACTGGCTGGGAGATAGCATTTACGAATACTATAGGAATTGTGATGTTTTAGGGAACCAGATTTCTTCACAAGTAGGAACAACATTGGGAGACAATGGGTTATTCTTAAGAATATGGTTTGAAGTAGAAAAGGGAAAAGAAACAAAGTGGTTTTTATCACATAAAGGTGGAAGTTTTAGACGATGGTATGGAAATGTTTCATTTGTTGTAAACTGGGAGAAGGATGGAAAGGCAGTAAAAGATAATGGAAGAGCTACCGTAAGAGGGGAAAAAACAGCATTTAATAAAGGAATTTCGTGGACTCAGCTGACGGCAGGAAATCCATCATTTAGAATTAAAGAAGCTGGTACATTTATTGAGAGTGCGTCATGTATGTGCAGGGTAAATGATGAAATATATGAGTATGTATTGGGTTATTTAAATTCTAATATAGTAACCTATATTTTAGATGCATTTAATCCAACAATGCATTTTCAACCAGGGGATATTGCAAGGCTCCCATGGAAATTAGATGACAGTTACATTCGTAAAGTCAAAGGTATTGTGGACGATTGTATAGAAATATCAAGAACAGACTGGGATTCCTTTGAAACCTCATGGGATTTCAAACGCCACCCCCTTGTTCCATTAGCCGCAGAAAGAAAGGATCAGGAAATATCACCGTTTGCTGCATCCCGTATGGAAAAGTTCGGCCTGGTACAGTGGCATTATGAAAAATGGGAAGATGCGTGCAAGAACCGGTTTCGCCAGCTTAAAGAAAATGAAGAAGAGCTGAACCGTATATTTATCCATATTTACGGCTTACAGGATGAACTGATACCGGAGATAGAGGACAAGGACGTTACCGTCCGCAAGGCCGATTTAGGCCGTGACATCCGATCACTTGTATCTTATGCAGTCGGCTGCATGTTTGGCCGGTATTCCCTGGATGAACCCGGTCTGATTTATGCTGGTGGGGAATTTGATAAGGAGAAATATAAAACATTTCCCGTGGATAAAGATGCCATCATTCCAATTACAGATGAGGCATATTTTGAGGATGATAGTGCAGGGCGCTTTGAGGAGTTTGTCAAAGCAGTATATGGCGAGAAATCCTTGGAACAAAACCTGGATTTTATAGCAGAGGCCCTCGGGACAAAAGGATCCTCCTCAAGAGAGAAAATCCGCAACTATTTCCTGAATGATTTCTTTAAGGATCACTGCAGTACCTATTCTGTAGCAGGTTCAGGAAAACGTCCGATCTACTGGCTGTTTGATTCCGGGAAGCAGAACGGATTTAAGTGTCTTGTTTATCTGCACAGATATACACCCAATACAGCAGGCCTGATTCGTTCCGATTACTTGACAAAAACGCAGAGTATGATAGAGAATGCCCTTAAAAATGCAGAGTATGCCATAAACACATCATCAAGCGCAGTAGACAGGGCACAGGCAACAAAAAAGAGGGACAAGTATATCAAGCAGCTGGCAGAGATACGGGCATATTATCCGGCTCTTTCTCATATTGCTTTGCAGAGAATGAAACTGGATTTAGATGATGGCGTAAAGGTAAATTATGCCAAATTTCAGGAAATTGAAGTTGGCGGCGAAGGAGAAAAAACACAGAAGATTAATCTTTTGGCAAAGATATAAGAAGGTGGCTCTTCCTGGCAGGACAGGAGAAAGAAAAGAGGTGTTACAATTAACCGTGAAGATTACAATAGGAACCGTATCAAGCTCGACTGACTGGGAAGAAGATATAAAGTTAATAAAAAGTTCATTGCTGTATGCTGATGAGATAGAACTGATTGGTATGGTAGAATATGCGATTTTCAAGTATTTGCCAGAAAGGATTTATTCGATAAAGGATATAGATACGCTGGCAGATTCATTTACTCCATTTTTAAAATCAATCGGTGTGGATGGCTCTCAAGAAGTGATAGAGCAGTTAGAGTATATAAAAAAACAGATTGCACCTTATAAAACATATTTGATGAAGAAAAAGCATTTGTCAAAACAGGAGTTATTGGCTCAGGCCAAAATCAATCAGGTGGTGCAACAGACGAAGGAACTGCTTATCCAGGAAATCGGTCAGTTTACAGAATCTCCGGCTGCTATAGAAATAAATAAACTTATTGAAAAAGAGATCATATCCGTTTTTGATTATAAAAATATAGACTTTAATATAGACGAACTGGCAGGTGGATATTTTGGAAATGTAATACGAGCGATGCAAAATAATACGGCGTACCCATTGTTTGATAAAACCAGCAATGATATGATTGTGTCATTTTCAAAAAGCAGGTTATTAGATCTTGGCAATATTAATCAAGAGGTTCTTGTGCATGCTGGATTGGCAACGAATATATTGATGACATTACCTACATTAGAAAAAGCTTCTGTAGATGAAATACTTGACTTTAAGAAGGAAATGCAAGGGCCATTAGTAAATTTTAGAAAAGCTATTTATGAATTTTCTGAAACAGTTGGGTCGAGGCCATGGGATCAGGACTTTCAATATGATTGCTTGAAAATTTATGGGAAAGAAGTAGCTCCAAAAGTTGAAGAGCTGAATGAACGGTCATCCGAAACATCAGTGCTTAAGAACATGGGAAGAAAGGTAATTGCTGATGAGGAAATAAGAAAGAAAGCATCATGGGCGACCGGAGGTTTGGTGACAACAATCACCACGAATACAAATATTTTAGGGGCATTTGATGTATTTAAGGACTGGCTTCTAGGCCTGTCTATGATAGTTGTTGCTCCCAATGTAGTCTCTGCGTTTCTGAAAACACTGAATATGGCATCAGAGGCAAAGCGGGAAATAATGGAGAAAGAGCAGGAAATGCGGGGAAATACGATGTATTACTATTATAAAGCGTCAAAGGAATTGTGCTAGTGTGCTGTCCCGTTCACATTTTACAAAATGACTTGCCTGAACAACCAGCACAGAACGGAGCAGGGCGCAGACCAACGCGGTAATGTAAACAGCAAGCGCTGATTTTTCAGGAATCGTGTAACGCTGTACCAGGAATTATGGGAGGATCATCAATGGACTTACAAGAAATAGAGAATAAACTAAATATCCTTCTGGATGGGTCAGAACGAAAAATTGTATTCTGGTATGATGATGACGGGGCCTATAAAGAGGAGATTGACCAGCTGCAGCTGTCTGGTGGCAGTAAGATCATTAAGCTTACCAGAAAGAATAATTTTGCTGTAAAGCTGTTGCTGGAGCATCAGGATCTCACAACCAATTATCTCATATATGCACCATTTTCCCGTCCTGGGGATAAGGAAAATTTTTTAGCAGACACGTTCTATTATTCCAGGCATTTCTACTCGGATAAGTTCGTTCAGCTTATGGGAGATCTGAATATTCCACCGGAATGTCAGGATGAAATAAAGAAATACAAGAAGTTCTGGACAGGAAATAACCTGCAGAGATTTAAGAGCCTTGAAATTGGGATGTATACCCGGGAATCGATCGATCTGGGTATCTTTTGCGTGCTTGCAGGAGTTAAAACTTTAAGCTTTGAAGAGATGCTGCGAAAGACAATCCTTGCCGGACTAACGAATAACAGCATAATGAAAAAAATGAAAAATTTAAAAATTGACCGTGCATTCTGGGAATTATGTGAGAAACAGCTTGGCTATAAGGATGGAAGTCCCACCATCCAGAAGTTTCTGCTGACCATGCTTGTCACCTATATGGATACACAGATGAACGGAAATGAACCAAAACCCTGGAAGATTTTTGTTTCCGGAAAGAAAAATGATGCAGTGATTTTTATTAAAAATCTCATGAATCATGATGAGTCGAAGGATTTTTATGATGAATTAGCCAGGAGGGCTGGGGATGAACTGGATATATCTGGTCTGATCAACCAGATTCCTCTTGAGGACATAGTATCCTCGGATGCACTTCCGGATTTTGATGATCACATCCTCCTTTGGATTGGAGCAAAGCTTGAAGATCAGATGCTGGATGAAAAGATTTCCGGCATGAGGATACCCGAGATATGTGATACAAGGACAAAGGCCGGATATCACTATTCTGGCAAGTATAAAGAAAAGTATGAGATGCTTACCGCTGCTTACCATGTATTGAAAGAAGTATCTTTACATCGATACCAGTCAACGGTTAAAGAAGCAGTAGAAGACTATGTGGGGGACGCCTATCGGATTGACAGGTATTATCGGAAATTTTATTACTATCTGGACAGGGTGGGGATGGATGCAAACCTGGAAAAGATAAGAGATCTTGTCGAGAACATGTACACGAATAAGTATCTTACAAACTTTGCCTTTCAGTGGAATCAGATACTTACGGATGAAGCATACAATACTTATTCGGAAGGAAAACAGGAAGATTTTTTTGAGCATTATGTAAGACCGTATATGAACGAATCCGGAGGCGGGCGGGTAATTGTAATTATTTCTGATGGCATGCGTTACGAGTGTGCAAGAGAGCTTTTGGATAATCTGGATTTGGATGAAAAGTGTGATGCCAGGCTTGGGCATATGCTGAGTGTTTTGCCCTCTGAGACCACCCTTGGCATGGCTTCGCTCCTTCCCAACAACGAAATTAAAGTGAACGATTCCCTGGATATCTTTGTGGATGATATGCATTGTGGAAACAGCATGGCGGAAAGACAGAAGATTCTGCAGTCGGTTGTTCCCAAATCTGCCTGTTATGAATTTGACAGGATTTTACAGGCGAAACAGGCAGAAATCAGGGAGCTTTTCCAGGATAAAGATTTGGTATACCTTTACCAAAATCAGATTGATCAGCGTGGAGAAGGACAGAGGTCAGCCAATGAAGTGTTCAATGCCTGCCAGGAAGCAATCGATGAAATACAGAAGCTGATAAGAAAACTTACCGGATATATATCCAACACAAGATATCTGATTACAGCAGACCATGGATTTATATATAAGAGAGATAAACTGCCGGAAAGTGACAAGATAAAGATGGAAAATATCTCCGCAGGATCTAAAAATAAGAGATATCTTTTGTCAGAGGCTCCGATTGAGAACGATGCACTGATAAGCAGATGCATGGCGTACCTGAGTATGTGGAACCAGGTGTATGTAACAACGCCAGTGGGGGCGGATATTATCAAAATGCCCGGAGGCGGACAAAATTATGTGCACGGAGGTTCATCACTTCAGGAGATGATCATACCTGTTATTAAGGTGAATACCTTTAAGGGGAAACAAGATACAGATTTTGTGAATGTTGAGCTTTCAAGCTTTAACCATCGTGTGACAGGAATCGAGGTAAGGCTTGATTTTATGCAGATGGAGCCGGTAACAGACAAAGTAAAGCCCCGCAGGCTTCAGGCATTTTTTGTGGACGGGAATGGAAAAAAGTTAAGCTTCCCGGTTCCCATAACAGCAAACAGGAAATCTACGGATGCAAGAGACCGTCTGATTCAGGAGAAATTTACGCTTAAAAGCGGCTGCTATAGCCGTGATCAGGAATATTTTCTTGTGATAGCAGATCAGGATGATGAAAAAAAGGAATTGCAAAGATATAAGTTTGAAATCGAGATAACGGATGTGGATTTTTAAAGAGTGAATATTTTTGTGCATCAATTACTTCATTGTAACTTCTTTAAAAGAAGTTTCGATTTGGGTGAGTCTGTCCTGCTGCTGGATTCCAGGACAGATTCATTAATGTGTTTATCACAGGAAATCTTAGTTCTTTTTAACTAGTGAGTCTAATGATCAGAATCTATGAAATAAACAGAGCTTTGGACTGCAAGGCCCTGACCATAACATAGAGACGAGAGCAGAAAATATAAAATATATTCAGTGATTTGTGTTGCTAATAGGGATTTTCAGGATAAAATATTTATATTCCTGTATAAAATTATGAGGGTAAAGGCTTCCATGATAGCGCAGATGAAAAAATCAGTGTAGCCTTCTAAAGAGTGTTCATTTGGGCCAAGTTTTCTATAAGTTGTGATGTACAGCTTACAGAAAGCAGTTTTAAATACACTTTAGAAATCACAGACCTGGAATGAATTTCTTCACAATAAAAAGAATGATAATTTACAACAACCCCCATAAATTATCTAATTATCTGAAAATTTCCAGCGAAAAAAGTCTTTACAAATTTCCTCATTCGTAGTATCATCAATAAAAAATTAAAGTCACCTGGCAGGAAATCCAGCCAGGATACAATCAGGAAGGACAGAATTATGGAAAAAGTGAGTGAGAAATCTGCCCGCCCCGTCCCGGCGGCTTTGGGGCTTTATGACCCCAGGTTTGAGCATGATAACTGCGGAATCGGAGCTGTGGTCAACATCAAAGGACATAAGAG
>JAAWEL010000001.1 GCA_022794255.1 Lachnospiraceae bacterium | reverse complement strand
AAATCCAATCCCAATCATATTGAGATCTCTGCTTCCGAATATGCAGATCCGTTTAATAAAGGGGCTTATGTGAACAAGCTGGATTTTGTGATTCTGGCTTCTCTGGAGGTGGATGTGCATTTTAACTGTAATGTGGTAGTGGGATCAGATGGGATGATTACCGGCGCACAAGGAGGACACCCAGATACAGCAGCCGGAGCAAAATGCACCATTGTGATTGCTCCTCTTTTACAGGGGCGCATTCCGGCGATCTGTACCGATGTGACCACAGTGACTACACCAGGTGAGACGGTGGATGTGGTGATTACGGATTATGGTATTGCCATTAATCCCAGAAGACAGGACTTGATTGACTGTATGAAGGACGTGAAGCTGCCTTTCTGTACCATTGAGGAGCTGCGGGATAAGGCCTATGCCATTGTGGGAGAGCCGGATTCGGTACAGTTTAAGGACCGGATTGTGGGGATTATTGAGAGCCGGGATGGAACCGTGCTGGATGTGGTCCGGGAGATTAAGGAATATGAATTTTTGGATTGATCTGGATGAGAAATTATGTGCTGTTTCGCGAGGATGCCGCTTCGGATGAGACCGGGGCGGCATTTTTTCTCTAAATTCAAAAGCAATGGACAATTGCTGACAGCTTCACTGCCTTTTTCAAGGCTTTTGATTTCATTGTTTAATCGAAAGATCGCTGATCTTGTAAACTGACCTAAAATGCTGAATAAAAAAAACGAACAAATGTTTGAAATGAGGGTTGTAATTGTTTGAAGTTTGTGGTAGGATATAAAGAAAGAACATATGTTCATATTTGGTTCGAAATTGAGGTGAGGTGTGATGCTGATACAGGAGGAGATGGATATTCGGGAAAAGCTGCAGATACTTTCAGATGCAGCTAAGTATGATGTATCCTGTTCTAGTAGCGGGGTTGTCCGGAAAGGGAAGAAGGGGACGATTGGGAATACTTTAGCGGCCGGGATCTGCCATAGCTTTGCAGCAGATGGACGATGTATTTCTCTTTTAAAGATTTTGTATACCAACCAGTGTATTTATGACTGCCGGTACTGTGTAAACAGGCGCTCCAATGATGTAGTGCGCACATCTTTCACTCCCAAGGAAGTATGTACTCTTACGATTGAGTTTTACCGGAGAAATTATATTGAAGGGTTGTTTTTAAGCTCCGGGATTTTATATTCGCCGGATTATACGATGGAGCAGATCTATCAGACTCTTGTTCTTTTGCGGAATGAGTACCGATTTAATGGGTATATTCATGTAAAAGCGATTCCCGGGGCAGATCCGGAGCTGATTGAGCGGGTGGGATTTCTTACGGACCGGATGAGTGTGAATTTGGAGCTTCCCACGGCAGAAGGGCTTAAGAAGCTGGCACCGGGAAAGACAAGGGAGAAGATTTTGATGCCCATGAGGCAGGTCCAGCGGGGAATTGCGGCCCAGAATTTGAGAGCATTGGAGGATTCTCGGGATGGGAGGAACCGCTTGCCAAAAAGACTGAGCGATTTTAAAAAGAGCGCAGATCTCTCGGGAAATTCATGGTGGGATCATCAACATCAGGGGAAGGGAACCGATGACAGGAATTTGCAGCTTTTAAAAATGGAAAAAAGGAGTCTGGGACCAGGAAAGAAGATTGGAATGGCAGATACACTTGAACATCCTGGGCGCAATGTGTGGGCGCCTCTTCAGTCTGAAAACCGCAGGTTTTTTGTTCCGGCTGGGCAGAGTACGCAGATGATTGTGGGAGCTACTCCTGAGAGTGACTATCATATGATCCGGGTGGCGGAGGCGCTGTATAAAAATTATGACTTAAAAAGAGTGTTTTATTCTGCTTTTGTGAGAGTGAATGATGATAGCCTGCTTCCGGTGCTTCCTGGAGGGCCGCCTCTTTTGCGGGAACATCGCCTGTATCAGGCAGACTGGCTGCTGCGGTTCTATGGGTTTGAGGCGGAGGAGCTTCTCTCAGAGGACAGGCCGAATTTTAATATATTGCTGGATCCGAAATGTGACTGGGCATTGCGCCATCTGGAGCTGTTTCCGGTGGAAGTGAATCGGGCGGACTATGGGACGCTTTTGCGGGTTCCGGGGCTGGGGGTTAAGTCGGCTAGGAGGATTCTGGCGGCCAGGAGAAGTGCCGTCCTGGATTTTCCGGATTTAAAGAAGATGGGCGTGGTGTTAAAGCGTGCCATGTATTTTTTGACTTGTTCCGGTAAGATGATGATTCCTGTTCAGATGAATGAGAATTTTATTACCAGCCAGCTGATCAGTGTGGATCATAAAAAGGCGTGGGATATTGAGAACCATGACAGCTACCGGCAGCTGAGCCTGTTTGATGATTATCAGGTAACGGCATCCGTCAGCGGGGAGGATATGGATTCTGTGGTTACGGGGGTCTTGTAAAAGATATGGGCAGATGGGCAGATCCATTTTATGCCAGAATGTGAGCGGGAGGTTTGAGATGACGGTTTTTGTGTGTGGGCAGGAAGTGGAGGATATCTGGTGCGGAATCTATGATGCGTGGATGAGCCGTTTGGGACATGAGAATGTCCGCATAGAATTTCCTGGTCAGGATACAGAGCTGTTTTGCCAATACAGGGACGCAGTGACAGAACCGTGGAAGGCGGAGAAAGTGACAGAGAGCATTCGGAGAAAGCTTTCTGAAGCATTGTATGAGACTGTTTACCGGGCAGCTCTGTCCGAAGATAAGGAAAGGGCAGATAAGATTTACCGTTTTTTGATCTATGCCTTTGCCATAGGGATTAGTGTGATGGATCGTCTGCAGATTCCTGCAGTATATGAAGTGTTTCGCATGACCCGCTATCTTGCCAGGGAGTATACACATATTATTGAATTTACCCGGTTTTCTCAGATGGAGGAAGGGGTGCTTTTAGGAAAAATCAAACCAAGGAATGATCTGCTGCCCTTGGTGGCGATCCATTTTTCCGATCGGCTTTCCGGGGAGAATTGGATTTTATATGATCTGGGAAGGAAAAAGGCTGTGGTGCATCAGGCTGACCGGGGCTGGATGATTTTGCGGGTGGATTCTGCAATATGGCAGGAGAAACTAAATAAAAAGACAGATGAAAAAACATACGAGGGATTGTGGAAAACTTTTCACAATGGGATAGCCATTGTACAGCGGAGAAATCTAAAATGTCAGCAGAATATGCTTCCGTTGAGGTTCCGGCCTTATATGACGGAGTTTAATTCTGACATTGACCTATAATGCCGGCAACAGACTGTTACGATTAAACTGTAATGAAATAGTAAAAAATAGTAATATTTCAGATTTTCCTTGCTATTTTCTGGCAAATCCGTTATGATTAACAGAAAGAAGTTTTTCTTATATTCTTATTTTCTATGTTGATTTTCGGAAATATCTTTTGTGCGTTTTGCACCATATTTCAGAAAGAAATCCGTATACAGGAAAGGGGTGTATGGTTGTTTAGCAAAGTGTATAGTGCAGGCCTGAAGGGGATCGATGGATACTTAGTGCAGGTTGAGGCGGATGTGGGAAATGGTCTGCCCGGATTCCACATGGTAGGGTATCTGGCATCTGAGGTTAAGGAAGCGGAAGAACGGGTGCGAACCTCTCTTAAAAATTCTGGTTTTTCCCTGCCTCCGAGAAAGATTACTGTGAATCTGTCTCCGGCAGATATTCGTAAGGATGGGACTGCTTTTGATCTGCCGGTAGCAGTGGCAGTTTTGACTTCCTATGGTGTGATTGGTATGGAAGCCTTAGAGGGTCAGGCTTTTGTTGGGGAGCTGGGATTGGATGGACAAGTGAAGCCGGTACGGGGAGTACTCTCTATGGTTTCTTCTCTTCGGGATGCCGGAAGGATACGGTGTTTTTTGCCAGAGGCAAATGTAGCAGAAGGGCTGGCCGTGGGCGGTATTGAAATCGTGGGGGTAAGTCATTTGCAGAGAATGACAGCTTTTTTAACGGGTGAGAAAGAAATTGTCGGATCATTTAAGCGGTCCATGTTTCATTTGGAGGAAGAGGAAGGGGATTATTCGGTGGATTTTTCGGAGATCAATGGTCAAAAGCTGGTCCGGAGAGCTACCGAGATTGCAGTGGCAGGACGGCATAATATTCTTTATCTGGGTCCGCCAGGAAGCGGAAAAAGTATGGTGGCCCAGAGAATACCCACAATTATGCCATCCTTGTCTCAGGAGGAACAATTAGAGATATCCAAGGTATACAGTGTCTGTGGGATGCTGCCTCCCGGAAAAGCTCTGCTTAGAAAACGGCCCTTTCGCGCACCTCACCACACGATCAGTCCTCAGGCAATGGCAGGAGGAGGAAGATATCCCAAACCAGGAGAGATATCTTTAGCATCCAGGGGAATATTGTTTTTGGATGAATTTCCTGAGTTTCGGAGGGAGGCTTTGGAAATACTCCGACAGCCTTTGGAGGAGCGGAAGGTTACTGTGTCCCGGGTTAATGGAAGCTGCACCTTTCCAGCCAATGTGTTGGTGGCAGCGGCCATGAATCCCTGTCCCTGTGGGTTTTATCCGGATCGGAATCGCTGTTCGTGCAATGAGGAGCAGGTGCGCCGGTACTTGGGCAGAATTTCCCGGCCGCTGTTGGAACGGATGGACATTTGTGTTGAGACATCATCCGTGTCTTATAGAGATATCCGAAGCAGAGAAAATGAAAATGAACCCTCCGCCCTGATTCGGGAGCGGGTAGAGCGGGCAGGGGAGATCCAGAGAAAACGGTTTGCTGGCAGTGGCATTTTTTTTAACAGTGAGATGGGAAACCGGCAGATAGAAAAATATTGTGTGTTAGGCGAAAGGGAGGATGATTTGCTTCACAAGGCATTTCGGGAAAAACGGCTTAGCGCCCGTGGATGCCATAAGATCTTAAAGGTAGCTCGGACTATCGCTGACTTGGAAGGAGAAAAACAAATCAGCATAAATCATCTGTGTGAGGCGATTTCCTATCGTGATTTGGAAGAAAAATATTGGGGAAAGGGGGGATGAGAATTGATCAGCGAAAAGGAGAAGGAATACTTGTACTGGCTTTGCCGCCTTCCCTGTCTGGGAGCCGTTTCTATTCGGAAATTATATGAGTATTTTCAGAGCTTTGAAGCAATATATAATATAGAAGATACAGAAATAGAACAGTCAGGTATTCTGAAAAAGAATCAGAGAGAGGCTCTTTTACAGTGGCATCATCATTTTTCCGTTTGCCAGTGGGAATACAATCAGATGAAAGGAAGGGGGATTGATTTTGTTACTCCCTTAGAGAACAGATATCCAAAACGGCTTTTGGAAATATACGATTATCCCATGGGACTTTTTATAAAAGGCAGGCTGCCGGATGAAAACGATCCTTCAGTCGCAATAGTAGGTGCCAGGGGATGCTCTGCCTATGGGGAAGGTATGGCAGAGGAATTTGCCCGGGCTTTGGCTGGGGAGCATGTTCAGGTGATCAGCGGTATGGCCTTGGGGATTGACGGAGCAGCACACAAAGGAGCTTTAAAAGCAGGTGGAAATACTTTTGGAATATTGGGATGTGGAGTGGATATCTGTTATCCCCCTTCTAATTATTCTCTGTATGAGGCTATGGGACGTTTGGGAGGGATTCTGTCAGAGTTTCCTATGAGGACTAATCCGAAGTCCTCTCATTTTCCCATGAGAAACCGGATTATCAGTGGAATGTCAGATGCAGTGTTGGTGGTGGAAGCAAAAACTCGAAGTGGCTCCCTTATTACGGCAGAGCTGGGATTGGAGCAGGGGCGTGAGGTGTTTGCTGTGCCGGGAAGGCTCACGGATCACTTGAGCTGTGGCTGTAACCATCTGATTCAACAAGGTGCTCATATGGCAATTTCACCGAATGATATTCTGGAATATCTGGGGGTAAAGTGCCAAAAACAGTTAATTCTTCATGAAAAAAATATAAATGGACTTGCAAAGAAGGAAAAAATGGTGTATAGTTGCCTCGATTTCAAACCAAAGCATCTGGACGATATAATGGCTGGCTGCAATCTGGGGATCGGTGAATGTATGAACATTTTGCTGGAACTAGAGCTGGGCGGATATGCTTTTCGTTCAGGAAGTCATTATTACGGAAAAAAACTATGAAATATAGGAGCAACCATGGCGAAGAATTTAGTTATCGTGGAGTCACCAGCAAAAGTAAAAACCATTCGTAAATTTCTTGGTACCAGCTATGAGGTGGATGCCTCCAATGGGCATGTACGTGATTTGCCCAAAAGCACCCTTGGAATTGATGTGGAGCATGACTATGAGCCAAAGTATATTACTATTCGGGGAAAAGGAGATATTCTGTCCAAGCTTCGCAAAGAGGTTAAGAAAGCGGATAAGATCTATCTGGCAACGGATCCAGATCGAGAGGGGGAGGCGATTTCCTGGCATCTAATGAAAGCGCTAAAGCTGGATGAATTGGAAGATAAGAAGATTTACCGGGTTAGTTTTAATGAAATAACCAAAACAGCTGTGAAAAATTCATTAAAAAGTCCAAGAAAAATCGATATGGATTTAGTGGATGCTCAGCAGGCCAGACGGATGTTAGATCGGATGGTTGGATATAGCATCAGCCCTCTTTTGTGGGCAAAGGTTAAGAGAGGATTAAGTGCCGGCCGAGTTCAGTCGGTAGCCCTGCGTATGATTTGTGACCGGGAAGATGAGATATCCGCTTTTATTCCGGAGGAATACTGGTCTTTGGAGGCTGAGCTGATGCAGCCAGGGGGGCGCAAGCCCATGAAGGCAAAGTTTTATGGAACCTGTCATGAGAAGATTGCCATTCACAAAAAGGAAGAGTTGGATCAGATCCTTCATGAGTTAGAAGGCCAGGAATATAAGGTTTTGGAGGTGAAAAACGGAGAGCGGACAAAGAAGCCCCCAATCCCTTTTACCACCAGTACTTTGCAGCAGGAAGCATCCAAGGTGCTGAATTTTTCCACCCAGAAAACAATGCGTCTGGCACAGCAATTGTATGAAGGAGTAGATATAAAAGGTCATGGAACCATTGGCCTGATCACTTATTTGCGTACAGATTCCACCAGAATTGCTGATGAGGCGGATGCTTCGGCCCGGAAATATGTAGAGGAGACCTATGGGGATAAATATGTGCTAAAAAGCGATTACTCCCGCAAAAATGGAGCCAAGATCCAGGATGCCCATGAGGCAATTCGCCCCACAGATATCACATTGACTCCTGTACTGGTGAAGGAATCCCTTCAGCGGGATCTCTTTCGTCTGTATCAGCTGATTTGGAAGCGTTTTACGGCCAGCCGTATGCAGCCAGCTGTCTATGAGACCACCTCTGTAAAGGTAGGGGCAGGAAATTATGTCTTTACGCTTTCAGCATCCAAGATTGCATTTGACGGTTTTATGTCCGTCTATGTTCAGGAGGATGAAAAAGAGGAGAGCAATACTCTTTTGGGAAAGATAGAGCAGGGAGATGTGCTGCAGCTGTCTCAGCTTGTACCTGGCCAGCATTTTACCCAGCCCCCTGCACATTACACAGAGGCATCTCTGGTAAAGGCCCTGGAGGAACAGGGAATCGGTCGTCCCAGTACTTATGCACCGACCATTACGACAATTTTGGCCAGACGGTATGTGACCAAGGAGAACAAGAATTTATATGTGACAGAGCTGGGGGAGGCGGTCAACGGGATCATGAAAAATTGTTTTCCAAGTATTGTGGACACCAGCTTTACTGCAAATATGGAGATGCTGTTAGACAAGGTGGGAGATGGCTCGGTCAAGTGGAAAACCGTGGTGGAGAATTTTTATCCGGATCTGGATGAGGCAGTAAAGACAGCTCAAAAAACCCTGGAATCTGTAAAGATCGCAGATGAGGTGTCTGATGTGATTTGCGATGTCTGCGGCCGGAATATGGTTATAAAATATGGCCCTCACGGTAAATTTTTAGCTTGTCCGGGATTTCCGGACTGTAAAAACACCAAGCCGTATTTAGAGAAGATTGGTGTACCCTGCCCCAAGTGTGGGGGAGAGGTTGTGATCAAAAAGACGAAAAAGGGACGGCGTTTTTTTGGATGTGAGAATAATCCGGACTGTGATTTTATGTCCTGGCAGAAGCCTTCTCTGGAAAAATGTCCTCAGTGTCAGGGATATATGGTGGAGCGCGGCAGTAAATTCGTGTGCGCAGATGAGCAATGCGGCTACAGTATGAATAGAAAAGAAAAATAACAGGCTGAAAAACAGGCAAAAATCCAATGCTTTCGCTGATTCTTATGGATTTTTGCCTGTAGTCGTATTATATGTCTGAACTGTTGTGAGAATCTTTTACAAATATCAAAAATTTTCAAAAAACTATTGTTATTATTGAAAAATCATGTTAATATTTATGTAACGTACTTGATTCGGAATAATATAACCACAAATTGAGGAGGTTTTTCGGAATGAGTGTACAGTTACTGGATAAGACAAGAAAAATTAATAAATTATTGCATAACAATAGCTCCCACAAAGTAGTGTTCAATGACATTTGCAAGGTTTTAAGCGAGATTCTGCTTTCCAATATTTTGGTTATCAGCAAAAAAGGAAAGGTGTTAGGAGTTGGCATCTGTCCTGGTGTGGACGAGATTGAAGAATTGATTGAGGATCAGGTAGGCGGCTTT
>JAAWEL010000003.1 GCA_022794255.1 Lachnospiraceae bacterium | reverse complement strand
GTGATAACGGTGCCCACATCCGAGACTTCCAGCTTGGTAGAATATTTCTGAATCTGTTCTTTAATAACCGAACTGATTTCTTCTGGTCTCAAATTCATTTTGCTGTTTCCCTTTCTGAAATGTTAATTGCCCTTTCGATCGCGGCAGCTTTTCTTCCTCATCCTGCCGCTTCCCGTCAGGCCATTTGCAGCTGCTGCAGCTCCTTCTTCATTTCATAGAGCCTTGTGCGGATGCTGCTATCGACCACCCGGTCACCAATCCGGATCACCATGCCTCCGATCAGAGCCGGATCCACCTGATAATCCATCTCAAACATCACATAGTCCGTGGATGCAAGCAGTTTTTCTCTGAGGCGCTCCTTCTGCTCCTCACTCAACTCCACCGCGCTGACAACTGATGCTGCACCGATTCGCTTAAATTCCTTCACCTTCTGGATAAAGTACTCAAAAATCGAAAGCAAATCATTCTGTCTGTCCTTTTCCACAACAATCGTCAGAAAGCCCTTCAGTTCCTCCTCCACCCGGCCGGAAAAAACCTGATTGATAATGGAAACCTTCTCTTCCTTGACGACCCGCGGATTGTTGAGAAGTGCCATCAGTTCCGGATTGCCCTCCAGAATGGGGATCAGGGAACATACCTCCTCATAGAGCACATCCACCCTGTCCTTTTCCAGAGCTGTCTCAAATAATGCATCCCCGTACACCTTTGACACTAGCTTTGCCATGTACTTTCACCCATTTCCTTCAAAGTCTCGTCAATCAGGCTATTCTGGATTGTCATGTCAATGGAGCGGCCCACAGCCTTCTGAGCCATCAGTGCAGCGATATTCACCACATCCTGCTTCAAGTCATCAATGGCTTTTTTCTTCTCCAACTCAATTTCCCGGTTAGCCCGCTCCACAATGCGGGAGGCCTCTGCCCGCGCGTCCTCCAAGATCTCCGCTTCCCGGGTCTTTGCTTTCTTTCTGGCGGCCTCCAAAATATCCTCAGCCTCTTTATTTACATTCTTAAGCTTTGCCTCATACTCCTCTTTCAGAGCACTGGCATTGGCCATATCGCTGGCAGCCGAAGCCAGCTCGCTGGCGATTTTCTGTTTCCGCTTTTCCAGCACATCCCGCACCGGATTGAAAAGCAGATAGGATAAGCAAAAGAATAATATGAAGACATTGATGCCGGTCAGCACTGCGTCATGCAAAAGCTGCGGATCAAATCCTATCAGTCTGTCCAAATCTTAAGCCTCCTTTCGTCACTATTCCTCCTGATTCTTAAGCGCCGAAGGGCTTAACAAACATCAGAATAATAGCCACAACCAGGCCGTACAGACCGGTGGTCTCAGCAACTGCCTGACCAAGAAGCATGGTAGAGGTAATGTCAGATTTTGCACCTGGATTCCGTCCTACTGCAGAAGCACCGTGACCAGCAGCGATTCCCTGTCCAACACCAGGTCCGATACCAGCGATCATTGCCAGACCTGCACCAATTGCGGAACAACCAAAGATAAAGTCCTGTCCTGAGATACCATTCATTTTAAATTCCTCCTAAAATAAATATGTGTTAAAAAAATAACTACTCCATCTTATCATTAATATAGACCATAGTCAGCATACAGAACACATAGGTCTGTATGGCACCTGAAAACACATCACAATAAATGTGAAGCGCTGCCGGAATACCGATATTGACAAAAATCGGCATCATCCCGTACCATAGCCCCATAATAATCACGCCTGAAAGCAGATTTGCAAACAAACGCAGGGAAATTGATAGCGGATTTGCCAGTTCACCGATCAGATTAATCGGAAACAGAACCGGTGTGGGCTCAAACAGACTGGTAAAATGCCGCAGCTTCCGGTTCTTGATCCCCTGGTAGTTCACAATAAAAAATGTAAACATACCTAAAAGAAATGTAACACCGTAATCCGCAGTAGGTGCCCGAAGTCCCAACAGTCCGCTTAAATTACAAAACAGAATAAACAGGAAAATGGTTCCGATATAATTGACAAACCGTTTTGCATTTCCTGCCAAAATCCCGTCCGCCATTTTCTGCAGCATCTCATATGCGTATTCCAACACATTCTGAAATGTCCCTGGCTCATCGTTCGCATTCTTTAGTACACGATTTGCAAGTATGGCAATCAGCAGAATGATAATGGTGACAATCCACATCCCTATGGTTGTTGTCGTGATCCAGAAATCCTGGCCGAACATCTGATACTTTAAAACACCATGTATCATAAAATCCGGCTCATGAGAGATCAGCATCCCCATACATCGTCCTCCTTTCTTCTAAAGATATCTGCCCTGTCAAAAGACAATGGCCTAATGGTGCTCTAAATCCCGGTGTCCTCCCTGTCTGCTGTTCCATGCAGTTCGTCCTTTCCGGCAAAAATCCTGTGAATCAGCGGCTGCAGGTATGCGCCCGCTTTCATGCCCATTGCACCAATCACTACGGCAAGAAGATTCACATGAAGCACTCTCCAGCAAAAGAAAAGCGCTGCCATTAAAACGATCTTGCGGATCAGACTGTGAACCACTGTGATCTTGCTGGCATAGCTTTCATTTTGACTTTCCAGTGCCCGTTCTGTCGTCACCGCCATGTGAATCAGCATCAATACGGCTCCGACCGCTCCCACCAAAAGTCCTTCAAATACCGGAAACACCGGATAGGAGAACATTGGAAGGAACATCCATGCAAATACACCCAGCAGCACATTGTACAAGACAATGCCAATGGACATCTCAAAAAGAAGCTTTTTTGTTGGTCTGCTCAACCATTCCATTTGTCTGCCTCCTTGTTTGCTGCTTACTATTGCAATACCTTCAAACAGCCTTATCCCATTCATCCCTGCCAATGAACGGAACATTATTGCCTTTGTATACGACTTGGCTGCTTTGGCTTGCTGCTTCCGGTCCGCTCCCCCTGGCTTTGTCTCTCCAGCAGAAGCTTCTCATCTTCCTTCTTCTCCTGCTCAAGAGTCCTTATCGCCAGATGCCAGGCACTTTTGCCACCTGCAAGCACTCCCAGAATCAACAGAGGTACCAGTGTTTTCATCCCGTATCGGGAGTCTATCTGATACCCAATGAATATGCACAAAAGGATAGGAGCCAGGACACTGATTCCCAGTTGTGTCACCATTGCAAGGTTTCGAAACACGCTTTTCTTATACCTCATGGGTCCACCCCTTTCCGCATTTTGCATGTAACCTTTATTATACCCAATCTTTTCCGTTTTGTCTATTATTCACAAGAAAAAAATACAAATGGAAATGTCCTCAAAGCAGAGATGGGAAGTGCCAAAAGGCATTCCCCATCTTTCCTCTGTTGCTGTGCATTATATCATTCTATTTATCAGTTAAAAAGGTTTATTAAAGATCGCAAAAGAAGCCTTGCTTTTTTGAGTGTTCGGCCCCTGGGGTGCAAAGCGCAGCATGACGTACTGGGCGTCTGTAAGAGTATCATCCCCGGTTTTAAGAATCTTCTCCCACATGAGGGCAGCCATTTCTTTTTTCTTCTCTTCGTATTCAGGGATGGCAGCCAGATTTTCTGATTCGTGAGGATCCTGATTCAAATCGTACAATTCATCATAATCAAAGGTATTAAATATATATTTCCATCCCCTGCTCCACACGATTCTTTGGGTATATGCATATCTTTGACCTTCAAATTCTGCAAAGCATACACTGTCCTCAGGATTTTTTCCGTGCAGGTAAGGGATGAGAGAGCTGCCGTCAATAGGATTTTGAAGCTTTTCACATCCGAGCAATTCCAGAATCGTAGGGGCCAAATCATAGGTGTTGGCATAGGCATTGCACACACAGCCGGCCTTTTCCTGTGCTGGAAGCTTCATTATAAGAGGGATAGAGTAGGTTTCTTCAAAGGCCGGCACTCCTTTGCAGAACAGTCCGTGAGCCCCCATAAGGTCGCCGTGGTCTGCCGTAAACACAATGAGTGTGTCGTCATATAGATTTTCCTTTTTCAAAAACTCAATCAGACGCCCGATCTGAAGATCAATCAGCGTACAGTAACTATAGTAACATTTTATGATCTCTTTACATTCCTCCTGGGAAAGCTCCTTCCAGACGGATCGAAGCCTTCTGTAGATGGATGGCTTGTCCTCCATGGCATCCTCAAAGGACAAGGGCAATTCGATTGGGATGTGGTCGTATTTTTGATAAATCTCTTCTGGTACTGCGTAAGGATCGTGGGGCGCATAGGTGGAAATGAAGGTGCAAAATGGCTGTCCCTCCGCCCCGGCCTTTTTTATAAAATCCATTGCCTTTGAATAAATATAATACTCTTCTGTGGATTTTTGGTCTTCACTGAAAGTTCCGCAGATCGTTTTATCCCGGTATCCATCTGTGTGAATTACCACTTTACTAACTGGGGTCAGGCTAAATACCGGCAGATCCATTTCTGTCTCGTATTCATCAAAACCGTATTGCCCCAGATCATAGGTCCGCTCCACATGCCATTTGCCATAATAAGCAGTTTTGTAGTCAGCAGCTTTCAGCCTTCTGCTAAGAGTGTCAAGAGAGCTGTCATAATCTGCCCGAAAGGCGGGAACTGTGTGGGCACAGTCCACCATTCCGTGATTATGAGGCAGCTTCCCAGTCATCAAAGATGCCCGGGAGGGGGAACAAATGGCATTGGCCGCATGAGCCTGTTCAAATATCACACTGTCCTCCCGAAGCCGGGACAAATTTTCCATAATACATGCATGGTCCGGATCCGTTACTCTTTTCTGCAGCTGATCGCAAAGTAAAACAATCACATTCTTTTTCCTGTTCATCTTTTCCCCCTTATTTCATCAGAAAATTTGGCAGTGCCATAGAAAACGCCGGCACAAAGGTGATAATCAAAAGGGCAAGAACCATTACTGCAAGCTGTGGGAGAATGGTCTTTGCCAACCGCTCAATAGGAACACCAGACACACTGCTGCCTACAAACAATACATTCCCCACCGGAGGTGTCAGCAATCCGATTCCCAGATTCATGATCAACATTACACCAAAATGTACCGGATCCATTCCGATCCTTGTGACTACCGGAAGAAGGATCGGCGTGACAATCAAAATAATGGACACCATGTTCATAAAAGTACCAAGAATCAGTAAAAACAGATTGATCATCAAAAGCAACAAAATCCGGTTTCCTGCAAATCCCATGAGAAACTCCGCTAACATCTGCGGGATCTGGAGATATGTAATCAGAAAGCTGAATGCCGTGGCGCAGGAGGACAAGATCAGTATCGTGGACATTGTGCGGATTGTATTGGACAACACCGTTTTAAAGGTAGACAGGGGGGCATCCTTGTACACAAAGTATGCCACAACAAAGGCATAGATGGCCGCAATGGCAGCTGACTCAGTAGCTGTAAAAATTCCCGTCATCACCCCAAACACAACGATCAGGACTGTTCCCAAAGCCCATACAGACTCTTTTAAGCAGGCAATCACATTTCCCAGGGAAAAGGCATCTCCCCGAGGATAATTGTGCCTTCTGGCGGCAACCATACAATAGATCATCAGGCAAAGCCCCAGAAACATCCCTGGAACCAGACCTCCCATAAACAGCTTTGATATAGACACACCCCCTGCTGCCACCGCATAGATTACCATATTGTGACTGGGCGGGATCAGGATCCCCTGTACGGAGCTGGTCATTGTAATATTTGTGGCAAACTCCTCGTCATAGCCGTCCTTTTTCATCATGGGAATCAGGATTGCTCCAAGGGACGCCGTATCTGCAGCAGCTGAACCGGAAATTCCTCCAAAAAACATAGACGCCACAATATTCACCTGAGCCAGGCCTCCGCGCATCCATCCCACCAGGGACCGGGAAAGCTTAATCAGCCGGTCGGAGATCCCCCCCACACTCATCAGCTCTCCTGCCAGAATAAAAAAGGGAACTGCCATCAGGGCAAAATTCCCCAGCTTTCCCACAATGGCCTGAACAATCACCTGCATGGGAAGCTTTAAATACAAAGCCGTCACGATAGATGCCATTCCCAGGGCGTAGACAATATGCAGCCCTAAAAGTACAGAAATAAAAAATACACCGAGAAGGAGCACAACTGCAAGCTGTAAATCCATTAAGAAAGCACCTCCCTTTTAAAACGCAGCAGCAAAAACAGCAAAAGGATTCCTCCGGTTACAGGTCCTGACAGATACAAAAATGCCTCACTGACAGGTATTCCAGACATCATCACAGGAAGATTGGTGATCGTCAGCTTAATTCCTTCAATCAGCAAAACCAAAGCAAACACAATTTTAACCAGATAATAAAGTTTGTGTAAAAACCAGGTCACCTGTCTGGGATAAATTTTATCCATGGCAGCAACACGAATGTGGGCATCTCTTTTCTCAGCCAGGGCCGCAGAAAGCATACCAAACCAGGTCATGCAAAACAGAGCCAGCTCCTCGCCCCAGCCAGGCGTCACGTTAAACACGTAACGCCCAACTACAACAATCGTCACCACGATCACCATTCCCAGCAGGAAGAAACTGCATATTCTGTCAATCATATCATATAATTTTTCTTCCATAGTCTGCCTCTTTGTCTATTCTGTGTCACGGATTTTTTTGATTATATCTTCAAATCCTGCCCCATACTTTTCTTCCAGGGGCTTTGCTGCCTCCACCCATTTGTCATAATCCTTAAGTTCAATCATCTCCACTCCTGCTGCTTTAAGCTCCTCGATCTGAACCGCTTCCTTCTCTCTGATTGTCTTTTGGAATTCTGCTGTCACCTCAGCGGCTGTAGACCGGAAGATTTCCTTCTCCTCCTCTGAAAGCCTGTTCCAGGTCAATTCCGAAATCGTAATGGCCGTAGGTTCAATCATATGACGGCTATAGGCATAGTAGGGAGACACCTCATAATACTTATTGTTGTAATATCCCTTAACCGGATTTTCCGCACCATCCACCACCCCGGTCTGAAGAGCTGAATAGAGCTCAGAAGTGGCCATGGGAGTGGGCGAACCTCCAAAAGCTTTTACCATATCCATATAAACCTCATCCTGTTGTACCCGAATCTTAAGTCCTTTAAAGTCCTCAATCGTATTGATTGGCTTGTTGGCAAAAAAGCTTCTGGCCCCTGCAACAAAATAATCGAGAATTACCACCTTTCCACTTTTTGCAGTCACATCGCTTTTCAGCTGTTCACCGAATTCTCCATGCATAACCTTTACCGCATGATCTTCATCCCGAAACAAAAAGGGAATCCCCAGAACCTTTACATAAGGAATATCAAGTCCCATGGTTTTGTACTGAGCTGGTACGGAATTTGTCATGTCAATAGCTCCCAGCTGAAGGTTCTGAAACACCTGCTTATTATCCCCTAGCTGGGCTCCGGGAAACACCTGAATCTCGATTCTTCCGTTTGTGCGCTCCTTAATAAGATCCGCAAACTGCAAACTGGCCTGAGCTCTCTCATCCTTCTCTGCATTCACCTCCGCATAGCGCAAAATCATCTCTGGAGAATCGTAAACCTTTTCAGCTTCACTGGTCTCCTTCTCTTTCTCTTCTGTGCCAGCATCCTGTTTCGCCTCTGTCTGTTTTGCTGTTGTGGTCTCTGCCTGTTTTTCCGCCTGCGAGCACCCTGTCAGTAAATTCATTCCCATCACGGCCGCCAGGGCCAAAATCCACATCTGTTTTCTCATAGTAATAACCCTCCTTTTCTTAAATTTTAACATTTTCTTTGCAAAATCATCATATATTTTCCCGACATTTTAAGCACTATTCCGGCAAAATCTGCCTCTGGCTTGATATAGGTATAATATTTAGAGTATAATAAGCAAATAACCTTGTATGAAAAGGACATAAATTCATGAAAAAAAACGAACATCCGCTGAAATCGCTGCTGTTATTATTTATCGGCTCCTTTGGTATTCTGTATCTGTTCTTTCAGATTTTGAATCAGAACTATCAAAAACAGATGGATAAATCCATAAATCGCCTGACTTATACCAACCAGATGCTGACCGAGCTGGGTAATTCCATCCAGAACTGCCAGAACTCCCTGCTTTCCTACAGTCAGAATCCCAACCGGAAGGAGGAGGACTTTTTCTCCTACAATGAGAGCACAGACTTTATCTTCCAATGCACCTCCTCACTGCAGGAAGAATTTACACAAAACAAAAACTGCCTGCTGTATTCCCGGGTTATCAATCAGATAAACGAGGCGCAACAGGATTTTGTTGCGGAACATTTATATCCCTATTCCGGCTCTCTGGAATCCTTTGAATCGCTGCGCTCTATCCGCCTTATTTTCTCGGAGATGAATGAAGCTTATGCCCGGTTTATGAACTCTTACCTGGATTACAGCTACGAGAAATGGACATTTATCCAAAAAGATTTCCAGAAATTTAAGAATCTCCAGTTTATTATCTGGGGTCTGGTGACGATCTGTTATGTTGTCACACTTTTTTTCTCATTTCGGAATATTCTTGAAAAATCCGAATCAGAAAAAGAACTGCTTCACCAGAAGGAACTGCTCAATGAAGCCCATTGTCAGATGCTGCAAATGCAGATCAATCCGCACTTTTTGTTTAACACCCTAAACCTGATTGTCCATACCATTCAATCCGGAGAAACCCGCACAGCCGCCCGCCTGGTCAAGTCCACCGCAGATCTTCTGCGCTCCTCCCTTGCCATTACCCAGGTTCAGATTCCTTTAAAGCAGGAGCTGGAGCTTTTAAAGCTGTATCTGACTATATTTCAGGAACGCTACCAGGGAAGAATATCTTTAGAGCTTTCCATTCAGGAAATCCATCCCTCCCTGCTGATTCCGCCTTTTATTATTCAGCCGCTGATAGAAAACAGCTTAAAACATGGTTTGAAGGACACTCTGAAGGGAAGCCGAATCAGCATTTCCATAAAAGAATATGGGGAATATGCATTACTTACTGTCACAGATAACGGAGACGGAGCAACTCCAGATCTTCTTTCACAGATTTTAAAAGGAAATATTTCCGGCATCGGAATCCGCAATATCTACGAGCGCCTCCATCGTCTTTATCCGCAAAAGGATGTAATGGAGATTTGGACAACTCCCGGCAAAGGAACCTCGGTCCGGATCAAATTATACAAGGAGAATCCTCATGAATATTCTGATTGTTGAAGATGAATATAAAGAACTGCTTTTTCTCACAAATTTTATCCGCCGCACCTTTCCGGATATGAACATTGTAGGCGCTGTCAACAATGGCAAAGCCGCTCTGGAAATCGGTGATCTCCATCCCATTGACTTAGCTCTTCTTGACATCGAACTGCCGGTTCATGACGGGTTATATGTGGCAGAACGGTTAAAAAAGGCTCATCCAGATCTTTGCATTATTATTCTGACTGCCTACAGTACCTTCCAATATGCTCAAAAGGCCCTCCGCATTGGAGTAAAGGACTACCTGGTAAAGCCCTATCTGGAAGAAGAGCTAGAGGATATTATCCGCAGAATGATTCGGTCCACTGACTACCCGAAATCCCTCTGTCACTGCTTTCCTTTCCTTCCTTCTGAGCCGGAACACCCATACACCCGCATGGCTCTCCACATAATCGCTGAACAGTACATGCAGAATCTGTCCCTGCCTGCACTTGCAGACAACATCAAAACTAACCCGGATTATCTCAGCAAATGTATCAAAAAGGATACTGGTATGGGGTTTTCTGAGCTGCTGGCCCGTTTTCGTATCCAAAGTGCACAAAAGCTTTTAGCTTCCAGCAATTACACTGCCGCCCAGACTGCCGCCCTGGTAGGCTTTTCTGATCCCAATTACTTTTACCGCTGCTTCAAAAAATATACAGGGTTATCCGCAAAAACCTATGCAACACTTCATCTGGGACGGTAAATCTCTACCATCAGAAAGAAATTTCACTGGACTTATTTGTTATTATTTACTATAATAAAGACAAGTTATGGGGCGTAGCGTAACAATTACAATTAGAATGGTAGGAAATGTTTTTCTACGCAGATGCAACAAGAATCTGGCTATGTCTTTGTCGGTTCTCCGGCCAGACACAAGCGCAACAAAAAGAGTGGTGATATCTATGAAAAATTTATCAGCGCAGGTTCAGATGTTTGGCGGATTCCGTCTGACAATCGGAGACGTCTCCATTACCAACAAAATCCAGCAGGCGAAAAAGCCGTGGAATATCCTCGAATATCTGGTATATTACCATGATCGGGAGATTCCTTCAGATGAATTAGTTGGCATCATCTGGTCTGATGACAACAATGTCAACCCAACCAATGCCTTAAAGACGTTGATCTTTCGCACCCGCAAGCTTTTAGACCCTTTTAATCTTCCCACCCAGCAGCTTATCTCACAAAACCGAGGCTCTTACTGCTGGAATCCGGAGGTCAGCCTTACATTGGACACTTCCGAATTTGAAAAATTATGCAAAAAAGGCAATCAGCCTGGTCTTTCGGAGGATGAACAATTAAAGCTTCTAATGCAGGCTCTTCACCTGTATAAAGGAGATTTTCTCCCCAAATCAGCTTGGGAACCATGGGTGATTCCCGTCAGCCGTCACTACCACAGTCTGTTTATCCATTCCGCTATGCAGGCCGTGGAACTTCTCACAAAAAATGAACAGTGGGATTCTATTATAGAGCTATGCCGTCATGCAATTACTGTGGAAGCTCACAATGAAGATTTCCAATATCATTTGATTTATGCCCTGTACTGCCGTGGCCATCAGCGCCAGGCCTTAGAGCAATATCGCACTATGGTGGATTCCTTTTATAATGAATTTGCTATCACTCCCTCAGAGCGGATGACCGATCTGTATAAACTGATTCAGGATCGGGAGCATGGTGTAAATATGGATCTCTCTTTGATTCAGAAATCCATGCAGGAAGATCAGGCGCTTTTGGGAGCTTACTTTTGTGAATTTACCGTATTTCGTGATATATATCAGCTAGAAAGGAGAGCAATATCCCGAACTGGAGATTCCATTTTTCTCGGTCTCCTTACCTTGTCTGAGGAAGGCGGCAGCCTCCCCAAGGCTTCCATTTTAGCAAGGGCCATGGGACATTTAGGCAACGCTGTTGCCAGCTCGCTGCGGCATGGGGATGTTTATACCCGCTACAGTGTCAGCCAATACATGCTATTGCTTCCGTCTGCATCCTATGAAAATGGCGAGATGGTGATGCAGCGAATCATCCGAAATTATAAAAAGGCGTATTTGCGAAAGGATATTATTGTCCATTATTCCTTGCAGGCAATCACACCGATTGAAGCTCAATCCACGTCTGAGTAATTCTTTTTCACCTAATATAAATCCCCGGTCAGGCAAGACCCGACCGGGGATTTATATTTTATTTTCAGTTCTCAAATCGCTTCTTCCTGCTCACTCCAGTCACTCTCATCCCAGATGATCGCTCCCATCATGCATATCAGCTCCAGAAAACTTCTAAAGCTGCTCTGTTTTCTGCACTCCTTCCAGTAGATCGTTCCCTGGCAGGTGTCATGCTCATAAAACATAGGACGAATCATAAAGGTCCTGCTTCTCCCATCCTTTCGGAAACGACACACAAGAGTATCCGGAAGAATCTTCATGGTCTCCGGACAAGCCATAACAATCTGTAAATACTTCTCCAGCCGCCTCTGACAGACCTCTCTGTCTGGCTCTTCTGTCCGCGCCTTCCCTGCACCACCTAAATCACCTTCCAGATAACTTACAAAGTCCAAATAGCTGGTAAAATGATAGGTCTCTCCCTCATCTCTGGTGATTATTCCCTGCCAGCTGGCATTTTGCCGTTGGGTAACACGAAGGGTGTAAGTGGCAATGCCTCCCTCTCTGCGATTCTCTTCTCTAATTTCTTCATCCAATTTCGCCGCACTCCTGACTGTCCGAAGCTCTCGCATGTCCATAACCGGGCGAGGGTACTGCAAACGGGAGAAATGTTGTTCCATCTGCCAGGCCAGACCATAATAACCCGAAAAGCAAACTCCTGTCCTCTGATCTCCCTGATATAATACACCTTCCAAATGTCCACCACCATATTGGTCAACCGCTATTGTAAACATGCGCTCTCTATCATATAAAATACTTTTATAGGATATTGCCATGAAATACCCCCTGCTTCAAAATTTTTACAAAAAAACGAATCTAAGTAATAGATAACACATATTTTACCACAAAACAAAAATTTTTGAAACATGTTTTTTGAATTTTTTCAATTTTCTTCAAAAAAACCCTTAACTTTTCGAAAAACCTGTCACCGCCTCTGTTTTTCGCCCCATCCTGAAAGAGAGCTGTTAATTCGTCTCATTCAGGCGGCTTAAGCGCATGGCCTGATCTGCTGCAATCAGGCTGTCAATCAGTTCCTGGATATCTCCATTCATAATTGAATCAATCCGATACAACGTCAGCTTAATCCGATGTTCTGTCACCCGTCCCTGCGGAAAATTATAGGTACGAATCTTTTCCGACCGGTCTCCCGTGCCGATCTGACTGCGCCGCTCCGCTGCCTCTGCACTCATTTTCTTCTCCATCTCCAAATCATACAGCTTGGAGCGCAGAAGGCGGAATGCCTTTTCCTTGTTCTGCAGCTGAGACTTCTCTGTCTGGCTGTATATGACAATCCCTGTGGGAATATGGGTCAGACGTACCGCAGAGTCTGTAGTATTGACACACTGACCTCCATTTCCTGAAGCCCGCATCACATCAATACGACAATCATTTAAATCGATCTGCACATCCACATCCTCTGCCTCCGGCATCACCGCCACCGTGGCAGTGGATGTGTGAATCCTGCCGCCGGACTCCGTCTCCGGCACTCGCTGGACCCGGTGAACGCCGCTCTCATACTTCATTCGGGAGTAAGCTCCCTTACCGCTTATCATAGCCACCACCTCTTTAAATCCACCAATCCCACTTTCGTTTACACTTACTAACTCCACTTTCCAGCGCTGACTCTCCGCATAATTCACATACATCCGGTAAAGCTCTGCCGCAAACAGGGCCGCCTCATCGCCCCCGGCCCCTGCCCGAATCTCAAGAATAATATTCTTGTCATCATTGGGATCCTTGGGAAGCAGAAGAATCTTCAGCTCCTGCTCCAGCTGCTCCACCCTCTTTTTAGCATCCGACAGCTCCTCTTTTGCCATTTCCCGCATTTCTTCATCACTTTCCTCGTCCAAAAGAGCCAGACTGTCCTCAATGTCCTGTTTTGCTCTCTTGTATGCCTGATAAGCCTCCACTACCGGCGCCAGATCCGACTGTTCCTTCATCAGCTTGCGAAAACGTCCCTGATCATCTGTCACCCCTGGCTCATTTAACGCCTGCATGATCTCCTCATAATGGATCCGTATATCATCTAATCGGTCAAACATCTCGTCTCCTCCTGGTACTTATACTCTGAGCCTGTACACCCTACATCGATTGCTTTAAATACCGGGGCCTATGAAAAACAAGCCTTGACCACCCGGTCCTTTCCTGGTAAATCCTGGTATATCCGGATCTCTTTGCCGCCCTCTGCCTGCAATATGTTTCGGACCGCTTCACCCTGGTCACAGCCAATTTCCAGATAAACAACCCCGCCAGGCTTTAAATACTCCTTTGCTGACGCTGCGATCCGCCTGTAATAGGCCAGGCCATCTTCCTCTCCATCCAGAGCCAGAGCCGGCTCATGATCCCGCACCTCCGGCTCTAAGGTGTAAATCACCTTTGTGGGGATATAGGGCGGATTAGAAACAATCACATCATATCTTCTCCCGTCTCTTGGCACAGCCTCAAACAGATCCCCAAGAAAAAGTTCCATACACCCCTCCCCCTGATCGATATCCTCAGTCCAGCCGGGAAGCAGGTTTTCCACATTTTGTCTTGCAACTTTCAGAGCTTCTTCAGAAATATCCGTACCTGTCACCCTGTCAAAAAATCCTTTTCTTGCAAGACTGATTGCAATACATCCAGAGCCAGTACACAGATCAAGGAGAGATTTCTCACTATTTTCCTTCTTCTCTTTACCAAAAAGGGCTTTTGTGTCCTCCAAAACCAGCTCTACCAATGTCTCCGTATCCTGCCGGGGAATCAGTACATGAGAATTCACATAGAATTCCAATCCCATAAATTCCTGCCTGTTCAAAATTTGCTGCAATGGATACCTTCTTTTTCTTCGCTCAATCATATTTCGATACAGCTGTATGGAAGCTTCATTTCGGCTATTTTCCTCCAATTCCTCCATCCGGCTTAACAAAAAATGCACGATATCCAGATGAAACGCCGCCAAAAGAAGCTGTTTGGCATCCTGCTTTGCATCCGGAACCCCGGCCTGCTCCAGAGCACGGCTGCCTTCTGTCAGCAAATGAAACAGTGTCATAAGCTCCCCTCCTGCCGACTCTGCTCCACCGCTTCCTTAAGTCCCTCCGCCTTCGGAAAATTCTCCAGCAGATATGCCTTCCAGTCAAACACCGCGTTTACTGCAGCAATCGCCACCTCAATCATCCCATCATCCGGCTCCTTGGTAGTTAAATTCTGCATCCACATACCTGGCATGCTAAGAAGATTCACCAAGGCGGAATCGCTACGCCCGGCCAGCCGCAAAAATTCGTAGGACACCCCGGCAATAACTGGAATCAGGATAATCCGGCTGAGGATCCTTAACCATACGTTCTCCACCCGGATCACCATAAAAAATAAAATACTGATAATCATCACAATAATCAAAAAGCTGGTGCCGCAGCGCTTATGCTGCTTGGAACTCTGCCGCACATGGTCCACCGTCAGAGTCATTCCATGCTCAATGCAGTTAATGCATTTATGCTCTGCCCCATGGTACATAAATGTACGGCGGATATCCTCCATTCTTGAAATCAATTTAATATAAGCCACAAAAATGGCAATCCGGATCCCCCCCTCAAGAACTGCCATGACTGAGGCTGACCCGATAAAGCGCCGGAACACATTCGCAATCAACAAAGGCAGCACCATAAAGATGGCGATGGCCATGGCAACCGAAAAGACCATCACAAAAGCCATCAGTGCCTTCTCTAACTTTTCTCCAAACACCTTTTCCAACCATTGCTCCAAACGCCCTGGCTCAGAATCCTCATCATCCTCAAAAAAGCTCGCGGAAAAGCTTAATGTCCGCATTCCTAAAACCATAGAATCCACAAAGCTGAACACCCCGCGAATAAAGGGCATGGAGCATAGCTTAACCTTGTCTGTCATACTGACATACCGGTCCTTCTGTATCTCAATCTGGCCATCCGGCTTGCGGACCGCAGTTGCATAATCTGCTTTATTCTTCATCATGATTCCTTCTATAACAGCTTGGCCGCCGATTCCGGAATATTTCATGAAAAACTCCTTCCTCAAATAAAATCCTGCCATTATCAATAAACGATAAGCGTTTTTGTGAAATAAGAAAAAGAAGGTTGAGCCAAAGTGTCTCCACTTAAGTCTCAACCTTGCTTCGTGCTCTCGTCTCCCCTATGCGTTCATACCGTACTTTCTGTTAAACTTATCAATACGGCCGCGGGCTGCTGCTGTCTTCTGCTGACCAGTGTAGAAGGAATGGCACTTGGAGCAAACTTCCACGTGAATCTCCTTTTTGGTAGAGCCGGTAACAAATTCATTGCCGCAGTTGCAGGTTACTTTTGCCTGATAATAGGCTGGATGGATACCCTCTTTCATGATTCTCACCTCTTCACTTTTACGTTATATCGTCTGTGATCATCTAACAATCTCCCATGTACTGTTAAAATCACCCCACGTCTATAAATAGCTTTGTAAGTATATCATAAAGAATAAGTATTTGCAAGATAAAACAATCAATAAAAACGGATTTTCTTTACATTCTCCACAAATTCCCGATTGTTTCTTGTCTTTGTAAATAAATCCAGGATTCTCTCCACTGCATCTTCCGGCTTTAAAGTGTTGGTTGCCTTCCGAATACTGTCTACAGCCTCTGCCTCCTCATGGGTGAGAAGCAGATCATCCCTTCTTGTTCCTGACTTAAGAATATCGATAGCCGGGAAAATCCTTTTCTCTGACAATTTCCTGTCAAGCACCAGCTCCATATTGCCAGTGCCCTTAAATTCCTCATAGATCACATCATCCATACGGCTCCCCGTATCCACTAAAGCCGTGGCAAGAATCGTCAGACTGCCTCCCTCCCGCATGTTTCTGGCAGCTCCGAAGAAACGTTTAGGCATATGAAGGGCTGCCGGGTCGAGTCCCCCGGACAAGGTACGTCCGCTAGGCGGCACCACCAGGTTATAAGCACGTGCCAAACGGGTAATGCTATCTAAAAGAATAATTACATCCCTCTTGTGCTCCACCAGGCGCTTGGCCCTTTCTATAACCATTTCTGAAACTCTTTTGTGCCGGTCTGGCAGCTCATCAAAGGTAGAATAAATCACCTCCACATTATCCCCTATCACAGATTCTTTGATATCTGTGACCTCCTCCGGCCGCTCATCAATCAGGAGAATAATCAGATGCATGTCCGGATGATTGGTAGTAATGGCCTGGGCAACCTGCTTTAACAGAGTTGTCTTACCTGCCTTTGGCGGGGACACAATCATGCCTCTCTGGCCTTTTCCAATCGGTGACAAAAGATCCAGCACGCGCATGGCTGTGGAAGTTTTTCCTGCAGTCTCCATATGCAGGCGTTCATTGGGGAATATAGGTGTCAGATTTTCAAAACTTGGCCGTTTCTCAATCACGCTGATCGGATAACCATTGACATTCTTAATATATAAAAGTGCTGCAAATTTCTCTGCTGCTGTCTTTACGCGCCGGTTCCCTACAATAATATCACCAGTCTTTAAGTTAAAACGGCGAATCTGGGATGGAGCCACATACACATCATTTTCCCCGGGAAGGAAATTTTCACATCTGATAAATCCAAAGCCATCCGGCATTACCTCCAAAATCCCATTGGCGCCGATACCGCTGTCCAGCTCCGCAATCTCCTGGGGAGTCAATGCATCCGGCTGACGGTTTTCCCTCACCGGGCGAACCTGCTGTTTTACACCAGCCCGTTCCTCACTTTTCCCTTCACCCTGAGGCTTCGGCATGGGAGGAGCCACAGCTGTCTTGATGATCTCCTCCTGCTCTGCCGCATGGCACAATGCATCAATCAGCTCTGCCTTTCTCAGCCCACTGGCTCCCTTGATCCCCTGAGACTTTGCCAGCTCCTTAAGCTCCGCCAATGGTAATGTCTGTAATTTTTCTCTCATTATAATGATCTCCATTTCTAAACTATAGAATTTTATGATTGCTGCTGTGGGGTAATAAATGACTCCAGAAAATCCTGATGACAGATTACGGAGGGAGCATAGTAGGCGCTCCCCCAACCCATATATGGATATTATATAACGGTTTCTCAGAAAAAGAAAGTACTAATTCTTATCATTGCTTTAAAAAAGCCATATGCTGTTGGATGGTTTTTTCATAGCCACTATCTGCTGGATGATAAAACGTCTGTCCCTCCATCCCATCGGGAAGATACTGCTGTTTTACATAGTGATTCGGATAATCATGCGCATACTTATAGCCAATCCCCCGGCCCAAATCCGTTGATCCTCTGTAGTGAGAATCCTGGAGATGAGGAGGAACCGGCATCGCTTTCTGATCCTTTACTGCATCCATGGCGGCACTGATCGCACATACGGCTGCATTACTCTTAGGCGCTGTGGCAACATAGGTCACAGCCTGGGCCAGAATAATCTGCGCTTCCGGCATTCCGACCCGTTCCACAGCCTGGGCCGCACTGACCGCCACCATCAGAGCACGGGGATCCGCATTCCCCACGTCCTCCGAAGCGCAGATCATGATTCTGCGGGAAATGAATTTAATATCCTCTCCCGCATACAACATCCGCGCCAGATAGTAAACTGCTGCATCCGGATCAGACCCCCGCATACTTTTGATAAAGGCTGAGATAGTATCATAGTGGTTGTCCCCATCTTTATCATAGTGAACCGCCCGCTTCTGAATACATTCCTGAGCCACATCCAGAGTGATATGAATTTTCCCGTCTGTTGCGTCCCTGTTCGTTGTCAGCACACCCAGCTCCACGGCATTTAATGCTGCCCGGGCATCTCCTCCCGCCACATCTGCCAAAAAGTCTGCTGCCTCTGCCTCCACAATTGCATTGTAAGTTCCCATACCGTTTTCCTTATCCGAGACCGCCCGATTGATCAGCTCCCGGATATCCTCCGGCTCCAGCGCCTTTAATTCAAATATCCGAGAGCGGGACAAGAGAGCGCTATTCACCTCAAAATAAGGATTTTCCGTGGTGGCGCCAATCAGAGTCAGGGTCCCATCCTCCACATAGGGAAGCAAATAATCCTGCTGGCTCTTGTTAAAACGGTGAATCTCATCTACAAACAGAATCGTCTTTTTTCCGTACATACCCAGGGAGTCTTTCGCCTCCCGGACAACCTCTTCCATATCTTTCTTCCCTGCTACGGTAGCATTGATCTGGCGGAAGGATGCACTGGTTGTGTGGGCAATCACCTTAGCCAGCGTGGTCTTTCCCGTTCCCGGCGGCCCATAGAAAATAATCGAGCCCAGCTGGTCAGCCTGAATTGCCCGGTACAAAAGCTTATCCTTCCCTATAATGTGCTTTTGCCCCACCACCTCATCCAATGTCCGCGGACGCATACGGGACGCCAAAGGAGACTCTCTTTCCTGTGTGGCACTTCTCATATAGTCAAAAAGATCCATGAAACACCTCATTCTCTCTGATCAGTCATCAATCCTCTTGTCCAGTATATCGAATGTGTGAAGGAATGTCAACTTACAGTCCGCGCCTTCACTTCTTCAGTCAATCAACAGTTCCTCCACTGTGACAAACTCATATCCTTTTTCCCGAAGCCGGTCCACCAGCATTAAAGCAGCCTCCACAGAAGTAGGGAAAATATCATGCATCAATACAATGTCCCCACTGCTGACCTTCTTTTCCACATTTTCCACGATTTTCCCCACATCTTTCAGTTTCCAGTCCAGTGAATCCACAGACCAAAACACAGTCGTCATATCCAACTGACACTCAAGATTCTCATTCCAGTCTCCATATGGCGGCCTGAGATACCGGGGTCTCTCACCAGTGATCCCTTCAATAACTTCCTCCGTTTGTTCTACTGCCTCACATACTGTTCCCTCCCCCTCCTTTGTCAACTGGATGTGCCGGTAGCTGTGGTTGCCAATCAGATGCCCCTCATTCTGCATACGTCTGACCAGTTTTTCTTTCCCCTCTATGTTCTCTCCCATCAAAAAGAAAGTGACCTTTACCCCCCGTTCCTTCAGACCATCCAGAAGCAGCGCCGTGTACTTTTCGTGAGGACCATCGTCAAACGTCAGCGCCACCACCTTCTCTGCCTCGCCAGAATCAGCCTTTACCGCCTCATGCTCTGCTGCTTCATGTACATCTCTGTAGCTCCAGTCCTTCTGGACTCCAATCGGAAGCATTCCCGCCGCTGCCCCCAGACAGGCTCCCTCCAATATCAGAACAGTCATTAGAAGTGCCGTTTTGTGCCCCAATCTCCATCTTTTTTTCCCCATAATGATCCCGATTCTTCAAATCATCTCTCATTTACCAGTATATGTGGTATGTCTTTCATTTAAGAATCAATTAAAAAGGATCATCCATCTCCGAATGATCCTTTTCGCTGCTTTTACTTATTTTGCTGCTAGTGTACTGACTCATTTACATTTCGCCAAATGACTTGCCTGAATTTCCATCTGCTGCGTTGTTGTCGGTCAACGATGCCACCGCAGAGCCTGCCCCAGCGAAGCGAGGGTATCGCCTCCCTCCGCCGCCTTGCAGACTGAAAAT
>JAAWEL010000023.1 GCA_022794255.1 Lachnospiraceae bacterium | reverse complement strand
TTATGCGTTGTAAAATTGTTGTAAATTTGTTGTAGTTTACAAGTTCAAGTACCGCAAACCCTTGATTTTACTGGTCTTTTCCGCCAAGCGTTTTCATCGTCGGGAACAGCAAAACATCCCTGATCGCCGGCGCATTGGTAAGTAACATCACCAGCCGGTCAATTCCATACCCAATCCCACCAGTCGGCGGCATCCCGATCTCCAATGCATTCAGGAAATCCTCATCTGTGGTATTGGCCTCCTCATCCCCTGCTGCCAGCGCTGCCTCCTGAGCCTTAAACCGCTCCCGCTGGTCAATGGGATCATTTAACTCCGAATAGGCATTACACATCTCCCTGCCATAGATAAACAGCTCAAACCGCTCCACCAGCTCCGGCTTATCCGGCTTTCTCTTGGTCAGAGGAGACACCTCCACCGGGTGATCCATGATAAAGGTGGGCTGGATCAAATGTTCCTCCACAAACTCTTCAAAGAACAGGTTAATGATATCGCCCCGCACATGGCGCGCCTCATAATGAACCTCTTTTTCATCCGCCAGCTTCTTTGCCTCTTCTGTGGTCTTAATCTCCTCAAAATCAATTCCCGCATACTTTTTGATGGCATCAATCATGGTCAGCCGCTCAAAAGGCTTGCCTAAATCAATCATCTCCTCCGCATAGGGAACACAGGTGGTGCCGCAGACCTCCTGGGCCACATGGCGGAACATATTCTCTGTCAGATCCATCATGCCGTTATAATCCGTATACGCCTGGTATAACTCCATCAGGGTAAACTCCGGGTTGTGGCGGGTATCTAGTCCCTCGTTGCGGAACACGCGGCCGATCTCATAGACCCGTTCCATGCCGCCCACAATCAGCCTCTTCAGATACAGTTCCAGGGATATCCTCAGCTTCACATCCTCATCCAGGGCATTGTAATGCGTTTCAAAGGGACGCGCTGCCGCCCCGCCTGCATTGCTTACCAGCATAGGGGTCTCCACCTCAAGAAATCCCTGGTCATCCAGATAGCGGCGGATACTGCTGATGATCTTGGAACGCATGACAAAGGTCCTTTTCACATCTTCATTCATGATCAGATCCGTGTAACGCTGCCGGTAACGCATATCGGTGTTGGTCAGGCCATGATATTTCTCTGGCAGAATCTGCAGACTTTTGGACAGCAGGGTCATGGATTTGGTATGAATGGAGATCTCTCCCATTTTTGTGGTAAACACAATGCCTTCCACACCCACAATATCTCCGATGTCCATCTTTTTAAATGCTTTGTAGTCCTCTTCTCCCAAGTCATCCCGCGCTACATAGCACTGAATATTGCCCTTCAGATCCTGGACATTGCAGAAGGATGCCTTCCCCATCACACGCTTGGACATCATCCGTCCGGCAATGGAAACCGTTTTGCCTTCCCACTGTACATAATTATCTTTCACATCCATGCTGTGAACGGTTACATCGTACTTTGTGATCTGGAACGGGTCCTTTCCTGCTGCCTGAAGCTCTGCAAGCTTCTCCCGGCGCACCTTTAAAAGCTGATTTAAATCCGGCTCCTGACTCTGTTTCTTCTGCTGGTTCTGCTGTTCTCCCATCCTTATGTTCCTCTTTCTGCGGATATTTCCCCTGTTCTATAGTCCCTTTCTATGATACTCTCTGTATCTCCAACACTTTATACTGAATCACTCCTGCCTGAGTCTCCACATTAACCACATCTCCCACACTTTTTCCCAAAAGCGCCTGTCCTACCGGAGATTCATTGGAAATCTTGTTCTTCAGGCTGTTGGCCTCTGTTGAGCCTACAATCTTAAATTCCATCTCTTCGTCAAAATCTGCATCATAGACCTTTACCTTACAGCCTACACTGATTTTATTTATATCTATCTCATCCTCATCGATAACCTCTGCGTTTTTTAACAGCTTTTCCAGTTCCTCAATGCGAAGCTCTATATCCCGCTGTTCATCCTTGGCAGCATCATATTCTGCATTCTCAGACAGATCTCCCTGCTCTCTTGCCTCTTTAATCTTCTGTGCCACTTCCCGTCTCCGGTTTACTTTCAGATCCTGCAGCTCATCCTCATACTGCTTTAAACCTGCATAAGTTAAAATGTTTTTCTTCTCCGCCATGTCACTCATTTTCCTTCCTTTTTACTACTTTACTACTACGTACACAGCTCTCCTCTTCTCATCTGATCCCCCAAAAAACATGTACCAGTATGGCTTTGCCATCCTGGTCCTTTTGCTGTCGCCAGATCCACGCAAACATGGCCCTGGTTCACTGCATTCCATGTATTATATCCCAAAGATATCCGGTTGTCAAGATTTCAGAAGCTCTTCCAGCCCGGACAGACTTTCCACCGTATTACACCGGCGCCGCAGGGATGCCGAATGGGGAAGTCCTGCCGTGTACCAGGCAATATGCTTGCGCATTTCCTTCATACCGAAAAGCTCTCCTTTAAGCTCTGCCTGCATCCGGGCATGGCGCAAAATCATCTGGCAAAGCTCATCCTTATCTGGCAGCGGCAGCAGCTCACCTGTTTCCAGGTAATGTTGAATTCGCTTAAATATCCAGGGATTGCCCCGGGCGCCCCGGGCAATCATAAGCCCGTCACATCCGGTTTCCTCCAACATTCTTTTGGCATCCTCCGGCGAAAAAATATCACCGTTTCCTATTACAGGTATTTTGACAGCATCCTTCACCTGGCGAATCATATCCCAGTCTGCCCTGCCAGAATAAAATTGCTGCCTGGTTCTTCCGTGAACAGCCACAGCCGAGACACCACAAGCCTCCGCTATCCTTGCGATCTCCACCGCATTGATCTGCGTTTCATCAAAGCCCTTTCGGAATTTTACTGTCACCGGCTTTTTCACTTTCCTGGTTAATGAAGAGAGAAGCCTTTCCACCAGCCCTGGGTCCCTCATAAGTGCAGAGCCTTCTCCATTATTTACTACCTTGGGAACCGGACAGCCCATATTCAAGTCAATGATGTCATAAGGGCCTTCCTCAATCCGGGCCGCCATCTCACTGACGATTTCCGGGTCTGAGCCAAAAAGCTGGACAGCAATCGGCCGTTCCTCTTCACCAACCTGCAAAAGCTCCTTCGTATTCCGGTTATTGTACAAAATCGCTTTGGCGCTGACCATCTCTGTATACAAAAGGCCGCAGCCCTGTTCCCTGCACAATCTGCGAAAAGGCGGATCTGTCACCCCCGCCATGGGAGCCAATATCAGATTATTAGCCATTTTCACATTCCCGATCTGCAGCTTCATCCCGCTGTTTCCTCCTTATCTCATCTCTGTGTCAAACCCTGCCTTTCCCCACATTTCCTCATTCATCCAGCCCTAAAAACATCAGACGATAGTACAACTCCAAAGACTCCAGCAAATCTCTTCTTTCCTCTCTGTATTGCTTGATCTTCAAATCCGCTCCGATCTCATCGTAGTATCCATCATATTCGGATGTAATATGCTTAAACTCCAACGCCCCATCCTGGTCAAATTCCATGGTAAGAATCCCGCCGCACTCTTCTGTAAACCATACACATAATATCTGCAGTTCCTTCTTTACCTCATCCGGCAGACTGGCAAATTCTTCATTAAAATAATATTTCCGCTCGTATCCATTAGAACCACAAAGTACCATAATTTTATTTCTCCTGGAAATTTTTATGATTTTTCAGACAGCAAATACCCGGCAAACCTTTCTACCACGGCTGCCGGGTATCTTTTTGTTGTATTTTATAGCCCTTTTTGTCTCTTCCTACTGCACCAGCATCTTGCAGATCTCGTACTGATCTTCCGGAATATCCTTCTTCATCTGCAGCGCTTCCTGAATATCAAAGTCCACATACTGACCATGCTTGTAAGCCACAACCCGGTTTGTCTTGCCCTCAGACAAAAGGATCGCCGCCTTAGCTCCCATGATAGAGGCATATACCCGGTCTTTACAGGTAGGTGTGCCGCCCCGCTGCATGTGGCCTAAGATGGTAGCCCGAGTCTCCACACCGGTGGCTGCCTCAATCCTTCTGGCCATGGAAGTGGAGTGTCCAATTCCCTCTGCATTGATGATAATATTGTGCTTCTTGCCCCGCTTCCGGTTGGCGATAATACGATTGATCAACACCTGCTCATTGCCGTCATAACGCTCCGGCAGCAAAACATCCTCCGCACCATTGGCAAAGCTGCACCACAGAGCAATATAGCCTGCATTGCGCCCCATCACCTCAATAATACTGCACCGCTCATGGGAGGTGGAAGTATCCCGAACCCGGTCGATTGCCTCCATGGCTGTGTTGACTGCTGTGTCAAATCCTATGGTATAGTCTGTACATGCAATATCCAAATCAATCGTCCCTGGTACACCGATGGTGTTGATGCCCAGGGCGGCTAACTTTCCGGCTCCCCTAAAAGATCCATCTCCGCCGATTACCACCAAACCGTCAATCCCATGCTTACGGCAGATCTCAGCTCCCAGCTGCTGACCCTCCGGTGTGGTAAACTCCATGCACCGGGCTGTGTACAGAATCGTACCTCCGTGATAGATAATATTGGACACGCTTGAGCTTTCCAGATCAACGATCTCCTCCTGCAAAAGCCCGGCATACCCACGCATGATTCCCTTCACCTTAAGTCCCAGATTCAGAGCAGTCCGGACTACTGCACGGATTGCCGCATTCATGCCTGGTGCATCTCCGCCGCTTGTGAGAACACCTATTGTTTTAATCTGCTTTGCCATAATCAACTCCTCCTATTTCCGCGCCTATACGGCGTTGATCTGCAATTCTGATGTAAATCTGTCTGACAGAGGAATCCCTGCACAGTCCATACCGGCAGCTGAAAAAGTGAATCATCAGACCTGTTCCGGACAAAATTCTACTAAGCTACATTTTAAATCATTTTCCTTATCTTTTCAATCCCTTTTCCACAAGTTTGACATTATTTTCACCAAGAAGCGGGTATAGCCTCTCTCTCATTGGTTTATTTGCACATACCCGCCAGCTGGCTGGCAGGATTTTCTTGGCCCGCTCTTTCTCCAAATAGATAATCACTGTATCCTGGCCGTCCTCTGTCCGTAAAATCTCCATAACTTCTTTCTGCTTTTTATCATATTCTTCCTTATCGGAAAATTTCAGCCACAGCTCCTTGGGCAGAGAATCAAAGGGCGTCACCTGTTCCAAAATAAGCTTTCCGGCCGTGTCATCTCCCATGGAAACCCGCCCCCGCACAAACACCTTGGAATCCTCAATGAGCAGATTCCTCTTACTCTCGTAATCTTTGGGAAATACCAGAGTCTCCACAGTCCCCACCAGATCCTCAATCGTCACAAAAGCCATCATCTTCCCTGTCTTGGTAGTCTTGACCACCTTGCCTGTTATCATGCCTCCAATTGTCACATGAGCGCCATCTGTGAGCGCCGCTTTCTTACTCTCCTCGTCCAATATAAAGTCTGTGGTCTTAGCAGTTATGCCGCTTTTCCACAATTCTATATACTCGTCCAATGGATGGCCGCTGACATACACTCCCAAAATATCCTTCTCAAACGCCAAAAGCTCCTCTCTGGGAAATTCCGGCACATCAGGCATATTGATCTGATACTGCTTTTTGTCCTCCTCCCCGGCAAAATCAAATAAGCTCATCTGCCCCTTTAAAGAATTTTTCATTTCCTTATTTTTCTGATCCAGCAATTCTGGCGCAATCATAGTCTTTTGTCTTCTGTTGCCCGGCAGACTGTCTAAGGCCCCGGATTTGATAAAATTCTCCACCGTCCGCTTATTGATCTCCTTGCCGCTCATCCGGTCCACAAAATCGTCCAGGGAAGTATAAAGTCCTCTCTGTTCCCGCTCCCGGATAACCGTATCCACCACAGAACGCCCCACGCTTTTTATTGCAGACAGTCCATACCGGATGCTGTCTTCTGACACAGAAAATCCGCTCTGTCCCTCATTGATATCCGGGGGCTGGATGGGGATTCCCATCTGTCTGCAGCTTAAAATATATTCGGACACCTTGGTGTTATTGTCCATCACGGAGGTCAAAAGGGCGGCCATAAATTCTTTCGGATAATAATACTTTAAGTACGCTGTCTGAACTGCCACCACTGCATAACAGGCCGCATGAGACTTGTTAAAAGCATATTTGGCAAAATCGATCATTTCATCATAGATATGATTGGCGGTCTTTTCATCAATCCCATTGGCAATACAACCTGCCACTCCCTCCTCAGGATTCCCGTAGACAAAATTTTTTCTTTCCTTCTCCATTATGGCTGTCTTTTTCTTTGACATGGCCCGGCGTACCAGATCACTGCGCCCCATAGTATACCCGGCCAAATCCCGCACGATCTGCATCACCTGCTCCTGATAGACAATACATCCGTAGGTGGTCTTTAAAATCGGTTCTAAAGCAGGACAGTCATAGACAATCGGAGACTTGCCATTTTTTCCCTTTAAGTATCTGGGAATAAAGTCCATAGGTCCCGGGCGGTACAGCGCCACACCAGCGATAATATCTTCTAGGCTCTCCGGCTTTAACTCCTTCATAAAATTTTTCATGCCGGAACTTTCCAGCTGGAATACCCCGTCACTTCTTCCTGTTCCGATTGAAGCCAGCACATCTCTGTCATTGTAATCGATCTTTCCCATGTCCAGATGAATGTGGTAATTCTCCTCCACCTGTTTCACAGCATTCTGGATAACCGTCAGAGTCCGAAGCCCCAGAAAATCCATTTTCAAAAGCCCCAACTCCTCCAAAGTTGTCATAGTAAACTGGGTGGTGATCGTCCCGTCCTGAGCCCGGGACAAGGGCACAAACTCATCCATGGCCCGCTGGCCGATCACTACGCCAGCCGCATGCATGGAGGTGTGGCGAGGCAGTCCTTCCAGACGCTTTGCCATGTCGATTAAGTACTTTACGTCCTCATCCTGCTGATAGGCATCCCGCAGATCCGGACTCTGGCGCAGAGCTTTATCCAATGTCATCCCCAGATCCCCTGGTATCATCTTGGCTATGGCGTCACAACGGGCATAGGGCATGTCCAGCACCCGCCCCACATCCCGGACCACACCTTTGGCTGCCAGAGTTCCGAAGGTGACAATCTGCACTACCTGATCCTTTCCGTACTTTTCCACCACATAGTCAATCACCTCCTGCCTCCGTTCAAAGCAGAAGTCGATATCAATATCCGGCATGGAAATCCGCTCCGGATTCAAAAAACGTTCAAAAAGCAGGTTATACCGAACCGGGTCAATATCTGTGATCTCCAGGCAATAGGCCACAATGCTCCCCGCTGCCGATCCCCGGCCTGGCCCCACTATAATGTCATTGGAACGAGCAAAATGGATAAAGTCCCAGACAATCAGGAAATAATCCACATACCCCATATTGCGAATCACATTCAACTCGTAGTTAAGCCTTTCTCGCAATGTACCGTCATCCTCCGGATAACGCTTATCCATACCATCCATACAAAGCTTATTCAGATACCCCCAGGAATCATACCCTTTTGGCACATCATACCGGGGCAGCTTAGTGACCCCGAACTCAATCTCCACATTACATCGCTCTGCAATCTTATGGGTGTTATCAATCGCCTCCTGGGCATAGGGAAACAGCTCCCGCATTTCCTGCTCTGACTTGCAATAATACTGACCGCCCTCGTAGCGCATACGGTTCTCGTCAGCCACCTTTTTGCCGGTCTGAATACACAGAAGAATATCATGGGCCGCCGCATCTTTATCAAACGTATAATGGATGTCATTGGTGGCAACCAGATCAATCCCTAGCTCCCGGCTCATCCGCATCAGACCCTGGTCCACAGTCCTCTGAGCCGGAATCCCATGGTCCTGCAGCTCAAGAAAAAAATTTCCCTTCCCAAAAATATCCTGATAATGAAGAGCCGCCTTTTTAGCCTCCTCATACATTCCTCTGGCAAGAAACCGCTGCACTTCCCCGGCCAGACAGGCACTTAAGGCTATGATTCCCTCGTGATAGGTTTGAAGTACTTCATAATCCACCCTCGGTTTATAATAAAACCCGTCAATAAACCCCTTGGACACAATCTTCATCAGATTGTGATATCCCTGATCATTCTCCGCCAGCAATACCAGATGGTAATACCGGTCCTCTCCACTTCCCGTCTCCCGGTCAAACCGGGAACCGAGAGCCACATAAACCTCGCAGCCAATGATAGGCTTGATCCCCACCTCCTTTGCTGCCTGGTAAAAATCAATCACTCCATACATGACCCCATGATCCGTCACCGCCATGCTGTCCATTCCCAGATCCTTAGCGCACTGTACCAGCTCTCGGATCTTACAGGAACCGTCCAGCAAACTATACTCCGTATGGACATGCAAATGTGTAAATGCCACGATTGCCTCCTTCTCTTTTCTGTCCTGCTAACGAAAGCGCTTATCTGTATCATTACAAAAATATCCACAAAAAGCACTTCCTGAGAAGTGCTTTTGAAGTCATTATATCAAAGGAAACCAATGAACGCAAGAAAATTCTCCCAACTCTTCACTCCCCATATCCTGCCGGATACACAATCTCCTGTTCGGAATACTCAAAGGGCCACACAGTCTTATACTCCCCCTCCTGAATCTGGGCAATCGCCACAGATGCATAAGCATTGTCATTGTAATGCCACAGATTATCAAACCGGCGATTCTCAAATTTGATCCGGTCATAGGGAAGAATGATTTCCGGCCCGTCAGGAAAAGCCCCTCGAATATCCAAAGCTTTCAGAGCATCCTTCACCGCCTCCCCCTCATCCGTCCCGGCCTTTTCAAAAGCTGTCTTAAAAGTCCACACCGCTGTGTATGCCTCCGCCGAATGTCCGTTCATATCAATGCCAAAAATCTTTTTAAACCTTCGGTTAATTTCCTGCCCCTTTGTCAGATCCGGATTCCATTCCACCACAGAGGTCAGCCCATTGGAGATCCCCTTCGTAGCCGGGATAAAACTGGGATCTGCAAAACCATTGGCCTTGGCAATCAGAATCGGCGGCCTATAATCCAGCTCCTTCATGGTTTTCATCAACAAAATCGCATCCGAAACATAGCTTTCTGCCACCACCGCATCTGCATTGACCTCTTTCAGTTGCTGAATTTCCCTGGTTAAGTCGGCCGCACCCTGATTGTAACAAATCTCTTTCACGATCTCCATCCCGTATTGAGGTGCATAAAGCCTTGCACAGCGAATCGCTTCCTGACCGATCATGCTGTTATCCGCAAACACAGCTATGGTTTTCACCTGACTGCCTGTTTTTTCGGTCTGATCTCTCATATACATAAACATATTCTCCAGATACAAAGAATTCATAGGGCACAGCCGGAAAAAGTACTCATTGTTATGAGTGGAAATGCTGTCCACTGTGGAGATGGCTGTTATCATGGGAATCTGATACTGTTCACACACCTGAGCAACAATCTCTGTCAGAGTGCTCTGATGGCATCCCACAATGGCATGTACCCGTTCCAGACGGATCAGCCGCTCCGCCACCTGTCTGGCCACCTGGGGATCCCCCTGGGTGTCCCCGCGGATGATCTCAACCGGACGTCCGTCCACACCGCCTGCACGGTTGATATCCTCCGCTGCAAAATCAATGCCCCTGAGAATGTTTGTCCCGATAGCCGCATTATTTCCACTCAGGGCATATATGGCGCCAATGCGAATCGGTTCCCCAGTCAGGATTGTCTCTGCAGCCTCCGTATCTTCCAAAATTGTCCGATAATCTGCCTCACTCGTTATGGCTTCCCCGGAATCCGGGATCATCATAAGCCCTGTCTCTTCCCTCCTGCCTCTGTCCCCGCAGCTTGCCATAAGAAGCGCTGCCCCAAATCAAACAGCGATTGTCCCCGTTCTTTCCACCCACCTTTTTATCTTCATATAGGTTCCCCTCTGTAACCATTTCCTTTCCTGTGAAGCAAGAAATCAGCCTGCCACATTCCGTAACAGGCTGTAATATTCTAGCAGTTTATTAAATACAAAATCAACTTAAATTTGCTTATTGCAGCGGAGCCGGATAGACGATCTTGGTGTCAGAAAAGCCAAAGGGCCATACCGTTTTCCACTGGCCGTCCTGAATCTGGGCAATCGCCACAGATGCAGAGGTGTTATCTCTGTAGTGGGGCTCTCCCGCCAGATCGTAATTCTCAAACTTGATCCGGTCATAAGGAAGAACGATCTTGCGCCCACCATCAAACTGACCCTGAATGTCTATCGATGCCAGCGCATTCTTAACTGCCTCTCCCTCTGTGCTGCCAGCTGCCTCGATAGCTGCCTTAAACAGCCATACCACTGTGTAGGACTCTGCTGAGTGGCCGTTCATGTCCACCCCATACTCTGCCTTGAACTCCTCGTTGATCTCCACCCCATTGGTCAGATCCGGATTAAACTCTACCACTGAAGCCACACCATTGGCAATGCTTCCTAAATTGGTGATAAAGGAAGGATCCGTGAAACCATTAGCCTTGGCAACAATCATCTTCGGGCTGTAATTCTGATCCTTTAAGGTCTGAATAAACAAAGTGGCATCACCAATGTAGGAATCGCACAAAATCGCGTCCGGATTGGCCTGCTTAAGAGCCAGAACCTGAGCGCTTAAATCCGTTGCATTGCTGGTATAGTCCACCGTTGCCACCAAATCCAGGCCATACTCATCCTTAAACAATTCCACACAGCGGATCAGCTCCTGTCCGATTGCCGCCCGGTCAGTGAAGATCGCCACTGTCTTGATCTCCTCACCTGTCTGCTCTGCAGAATCTCTCAGATACATCAGCATATCCTCCACATAGACCGAGTTTAAAGGACAGAGACGGAAGAAATAATCCATATCCTTGTGCTCCTCATTGGAAAGTCTGTCCAGAGTGGAAATCGCCGTGATCATGGGAACCTGATACTGCTGGCACACCTGAGCCACAACCTCTGTCACCACGGACATGTGGCAGCCCATCATAACATCTACATGCTCCTGAGTGATCAGGCGCTCTGCCTCGGATCTTCCTGTAGCCGCATCGCCGGCATGATCGCCCCGGACCACCTCCAGAGGACGCCCGTCAATACCGCCGGAAGCATTGATCTCCGCCACTGCAAAATCAATCCCCCGCAAAATATTCGCTCCGATGGCCGCAGAACCCCCGGACATTGCATAGATGGTTCCAATCTTGATGGGCTCACCAGTCAATTCCGCTGCTGCCTCCTCCCCGGAATCAGCAGCCTCTGTTTCTGCTTCCCCTGCTGCCGCAGTGGTAGCTGCCTCTGCAGCAGCTGCTGTTGTTGTCTCTGCTGTACCGGAGCCAGATGAACAGCCTGCCAGAGCAGACGCAGTTAATGCCATAACACACAACAGGGATGAAAATTTCTTCAATTTCATAATATTCCTCCTTCATTGATAAAAATATTTTATAAGGGCAGCTTTTGTGTAGCTTTGCAGCCCCTTTTCACACCGAACTGCCAACGGTGCAAAACTCTCTTTAAATGCCAAGATAGGCTTTCTTCACATGTTCATTGGCCTGAAGCTCTGCAGCGGTTCCCTCCAGCGCAATACGGCCGTTTTCAATCACATAGCCTCTGTCTGCTGCAGCCAGCGCCTTGGTGATATCCTGCTCCACCAAAAGAACGGAAATCCCGTCATTTTTCACCAGCGTGGACGCCACATGCAAAATATCATCCACAATATTGGGCGCCAGGCCAAGGGATGGCTCATCTAAGATCAACAGCTTCGGCTCACCAATCAGAGCCCGGGCCACCGCCACCATCTGCTGCTCGCCGCCGGACAATGTGCCTGCTGCCTGCTTTGCCCGCTCCTCAAGCTTTGGAAACCATTGATAGCATTTCTTCAAATTATCCTGAAAATGGGCCTTTGTCTCTTTGTTAAATGCCCCCATCTGAAGATTCTCCAAAACCGTCATATCCGTAAAAAGCTGTCTCCCCTCGGGGACCTGCACAATCCCGCTGTTGAGAATGGCCCGGGAATTCTTTTTTGTCATCTCCTCCCCGTTAAATACAATGGAGCCAGACCCAGGCCTTAACATACCAGTGACCGCCCGTACCATGGTGGTCTTTCCTGCCCCGTTGGAACCTAAAATGGCGATGATCTCCCCATCCTTTAGCGTAAAGCTGATATCCCACAGAATATTGACCGCGCCATACCCTGCATTCAGTCCTTCTACCTTAAGCATGTGGCCCCTCCTTCTTCATACCCAGATATACCTCCATCACATAAGGGTCATTCATCACCTGCTCGGGCGTGCCCTCCGCGATCTTCTCTCCGTGGTGAAGCACGATAACCTTCTCGCACAGGCTGACCACAGCCTGCATAATATGCTCAATCAAGAGAATCGTCACCCCGGATTCATTGATCTTGCGAATCAATCCGATGGCATCCTCCGTCTCAGCAGGATTTAATCCGGCCATATTCTCATCCAGAAAAAGCATGGCAGGCCTGGTTGCCAGGGCACGGGCCATCTCCAGGCGCTTCTGGTCCGGAGTACCCATGTCCTTAGACAGCACATGGCGCTTCTCGTAAAGGCCGGTAAACTGCAGCACCTCCATGGCTCTCTCTCTTGCCTTACGGACATTTTTTGCACCTGCATGGCCAAAGTAGGAGGAAGCCACCACATTGTCCAATACACTTAAATTTTTCAGGGGCTTCATAATCTGAAAGGTACGGGCAATCTTCATGCCAGTATACTCGTAGGCCTTTTTGTCCGTAATATCCTCCCCTCTGTAAAAGATCCTTCCCTCTGTGGGCGGATAATAGCCGCAGATCATGTTAAAGGTAGTGGACTTGCCGGCGCCATTCGGTCCGATCATGCCGGTGATGCCCCCTTCCCTGACTGAGAAGGACACGTCCTTGACTGCTGTCAGGCCCTTGAAACGCTTCGTAATATTTTGAACCTCAATAACAGGAGCTTCTGCCATGCCTATGCCTCCTTTTTCTGATATTCCATCAGCTCAACCTCCTCCAGAACTTCCATCGGAGGCTTTCTTAAAATTTTCTTGTCAAACATTTCCTTTGTTTTGCTGTTCATGTACCAGCCCAGAATACCGGCGGGCCGAAACCGAATCACCACCAACAGCGCCACCGCATACATTAGCATATTGATTCCCGGCAAAATACTGCTGAAATTGGCCCGCAGATACTCAGACAGAGGGATCATAATAAGACCTCCCACAATCGGTCCTTCCACATATGCCGCGCCTCCTACCACTGCCGGCAGCACGGATTCTGTGGATTTAGCCTGTATCATCAGTTCCGGGTCAATATAGCGGATGTAGCTGGCATAGAAAAAGCCCACCAAACCAGCTACCATGGCAGATATGACCACTGCCATGATCTTATATCTTGTAGGGTTAATCCCAATGGCAGCTGCCGCATCCTCATCCTCCCGGATAGTCTTTAAGGCAAATCCCATTTTTGACCGGTCGATCTTCTTCATCACCAGATAGACAAGAATCATCATCGCCAGCCCTACATAGTAGTAAGGAACCTTACTGGCAAAGCGAAAGTGAAGCCAGGAATCATTTCCAAACGGCAACCCCACACCGCTCGCTCTGCCAAAAAAAGCCGAATTGATAATGACCTGACGGATGGACTCGCCAAAAGCAATTGAAACCAGGGTAAAATACGGTCCCCGCAAGATAAAGCAAGGATAAAAAACAATACCGGCAACCAGACCCACCACAAGCATTCCAAAGATTCCAGCCAGCCAGGGATTGGCCCCTGTATTAACCACCAAAAGGCAGCAGGCATAGGCGCCTAATCCCATATAAGCCGCATGTCCCAGAGAATTCTGTCCGGTCATTCCCCCCAATAAATTCCAGGCCATGGACAAAGTTGACATATAAAATACTAAAACAAAGATATTTAAAATATAAGGTGACTTTACCATCATGGGAATCAGGACAAAGACCAGCAGAATCAGGCCAACCACAAGGGTCAGATTCCGATGATAGATCTGTACTGCTTTCTTGCTATCCATACTTATTTCCTCCTTGCTATCATCGTCTGACGGACTACCAGTATCACGATAAAGGTCATGAATACGATCAGGTCACTGTAGGAAGGGCTGATAAACAGAGCGCTCATTGTCTCCAAAAGCCCTAAAAAAATACCAGCCAGAAAAGCCCCCGGAATGGAGCCTAATCCCCCTACAACCACAACAATTAAAGCCCGGAAGCCGAAACTGGCTCCTGCGGTGGGAAAAATCGTATAAAACTGAGTAAGCAATGCACCGGCCGTGCCAGCCAGCGCAACTCCCAGGCCATAGGTAAGAATGTAGATCTGTTTTACATTGATTCCCACCACCTCAGCGCCCACCGGATTTTGGGAAACCGCACGGATCTGCTTGCCAATGGTGGTATACTTTAAAAATGCAAAAAGGGAAATGGTCACCACAATGAGAACCCCAAAGCTGATGATTCTAGGAAGCGCCATGTTCACCGGTCCCAGCTGAATATAAGTCTGCGAATAGGCGGTACGGATGGAGCGGTATTCTGACCCGAAGATCACCAGCGCACCATTGGACAAAAGCAGTCCCAACCCCACTGTCAGAAACAAAAGATTGGTAAAGCTCTTAGTCCCTAAAGACGGGGTGATCAGTGTATGCTGAATCAGAGCACCAAGGCAAAACATCACCGCTGCCACAATCGGAACAGCCAGATATGGGTCAATTCCAAAAAACGTGTAGAGAATAAAGGTCAAATACATGCCTACCATCAGCATCTCGCCATGACAGAAGTTTACGATCTTCATCACGCCAAAGATAATATTTTGCCCCATACCCATCAGGGAATAGAATCCCCCCATCAAAAGTCCATTGACACAAGCCTGCAAAAACATGTCCATGAGCATAATCCTCCTCTCCTGAGAAAAGCATAGCATAAAAATAATAGCACTAACTTGCAAAATCCTACACATTTCCATGTTTTCTCCATGAAACATCAAAATGTATAGCATTTTTTTGTTGCAAATTTGTGCTATCTTACCGTTGTCCTGCCATCAATAGGCATCCCGAAATTCTGTAGGGGTAATTCCGGTCCATTTTTTAAAAATTCTGCTGAAATAATTGGGATTTGCATATCCCGAATCCAGACACACCTGCTTAATACTCATCTCCCGGTTCTTCAAAAGGGTTTTCGCCGTCTCAATCCGCAGTCCGGTCAGATACTCTGTAAAGTTCATCCCAGTTTCTTCCTTAAACAGCTTGCTGAAATAATAGGGGCTGATATTCACCAGACGGGCTACTTCCTCAAGCGCAATATCCTTTCGGAAATTCTGCCTTATATACTCCTGTGCTTTGGTGATAAGGCCATCCGGTTCCTGATTTTTAATCACCACTGCCCGGGCCATTTCCACCATGGCCGTCACAAAACTTTGCTGAAGCTTTTCCTGGCTCTCACACCCGAGAAAGCCGGCAATCTTCTTCTGATATCCTGTGCAGCCATTCTCCGGATCTCCCACCAGCCGTTTTGCAAGCAACAAAAGCTCCATCAGCTTAAATTTTGCATCCGCAAAAGAACATTCTTTATTTTTCAGTATCCACCCGGCAAAGACCGTGGCCTCCTGACGCACATCGTGTTCCATGCCGCCGCGGACTGCATCAAGAACCATGTTCTCCATGGCCTGCCGGTGCTTTTCCTCTGTATTTCTCACAATCAGATCATCGATGTGCGTCACCCGCCTCTTCCCGTGGCGCAGCGCATTTAAGGCCTCCTGGTAAGAGTCAAACATTGCTGCCCAGGGCCGCACAGAGCCAATGCCTGCCTTAAAATCAATGCCTGCCATATTTTTTAAGGAGGTCACCAGGCTTCTTGCCTTCTCAATCATACAGAGCCTGTCCCCATATTCCAGCCTTGTCTCTCTGGATGGAATGACACAGACCATCTTATTGCCCATAATATTGCTGACAAAGGCCTTAAAATACACTTTCACCAGCTCTGCCATCTTGTCATAGTACTTATGGGCCCGAACACCAGAGCCCACCGGATTGCCCATTCCCTCTCCTTCCCTTTTCTCCCCCCATTCCAGGACCATGATGATCCCATAATCTTCCTCCAGCTTTAAAAGCCTTCGATACTGCTCCCCGCTGTCCTCATACTCATTCTGAATAATCAGGCTGACAATAAATCCGTTCTCAATAATAGGGATCACTGCCTCCATTTTCTCCTTTACCAGAAGATCATCCCGGCGCTTCTGCCGTTCTTCATCAATTTGATGCATAATACTGGTAAGCCGTTCCACAATCACTTTTTTGTTGACAGGCTTCATCAGATAATCAACTGCTCCCAGACGCAAAGCCTCCTTGGCATAGTCAAAATTGTCGTAAGCTGTGAGAATCAGAGTCTTTACCTTTGGATTCTGGGCCTGGATCTCCTCCATGGCTTTCAATCCGTTGATTCCGGGCATCTGTATATCCAAAAGAGCAATGTCTGGCTGGAAGTTCTCTGCCAGCTCGATTGCCTGCCTTCCGTTTTTAGCAATCCCCACAGAACACTCACTGCCAAAATTTTTTTCAATAATATACTGGAGGGAGTCTGTGACAATCCCCTCATCATCTGCAATCAGAATCTTGTACATAGTCCTTCTCCTCGCTTCTTCTGGTAATCGGCACCTGTATGGTGACAAGGGTTCCCTTTCCCTCACCGCCGCTTTCCACGGTCATCACATCGGCCCTGTCAAAATACAGCCGAAGCCGTTCCCTGACATTGAAAAGTCCCACGCCGTTTCCCGTATCCTTTTTTGTCTCTGACCGGCTAGTGCCTTCCTCATTCAGCTCTCTCAACACCGGCTCAGGTATTCCCACACCATTATCCCTGATAAATATCACAGCATCTTCATTTTTCTGCCCTACGTAAAACCAGATCTGTTTTTCCCACTCCACGCCTCCTAGCCCATGCCCCAGGGCATTCTCAATCACCGGCTGGAGCACCATTCCAGGAAACCGCATATCCAGAAGGCTGGAATCAATCTCCTTTTCCAGATGGATCTCATTGGAATAACGCACATTCATGATATACATGTAGCTGTCAATCAGCCCAATCTCCTCCTGCAAGGTAGAATCCTCCCCATTTTTCTTCAGCCTGTAGCGAAAAAAGGAAGCCATATTTTCTATAAACGCATAGGTGCGTTCCGCATCCTCCATCATAGCCAGCTGTTGTCCGGCATTTAAGGTGTTAAACAGAAAATGGGGATTGATCTGAGCCTGATAATACTTTAGCTGGGCATCCTTTAAAAGGCTTTCCATCGCCAACTCCCGCTCCTTCATCCGGATCTCTAGCTCCATGCTTTCCCTGGTTCTTTGTATGTAATCATTGATGCTGACGATCATCTGATTGAAAGCCTCTGTCACCGTTCCCACCTCATCCTCGCTTTCAGGCTCCTCAAGGGTAATGGCAAAATTCCCCCTTCCCACTTCCTTTGCCTTTCCGGCCAGCCTTTCTAAGGGTCTGGTAAAGCTTCCGATAATCACATACAAAAGCACCATCAAACAGCCGGTAACGCCAATCAGCACAGATGTCATGAAGATTTCCAGATAGCGCAGGTATTGATACAACACATCATAGTTCTCTGAATTGGCCTTAAAACGCAGTGTATCCAGGCCTCTGGTGTAGGCCAAAAGATAGGTGTAAATGGATTGTATCTCCTCAAAACTTTCCTTGTAGGAGCTTACGTTATGAGCCTGCTTTGCAGCTATGGCGCTCTTTGTCCGATCCAGATAGGAGATGGCCAGGCTGCGGATATTGTGCTCTATCCTCCGGGCCGGATGATCGGTGATTGTCTCGTCTATTTCTTCAATCATACCCGCAAACAGTTCCCGGTTCCGCTCAAAATTCTTCAAAGCATCCGGGCTCTGGATATTGAGATACTGATACACACTGGTTTCCAGTTCTGTTAAAAGTCTTTCCAACTCTCCCAAACGGATGTTTGTGGCATACACCTGATCCATGTTTTCTGCAGTAGTATTGATCCTGCCAAACAAAATAAGATTTATCCCCAAAGAGACAGCCATAGTAATCATCACAGGAAGAATCAGTTTCGTCCGCAGGGACTGATTAAAAAAATGTCGGTTATTCCCTGTCCGGTTCCTCTTCATCCTCCATCTCCCTTCTGTACTCTGCTGCCAGTGTCCGGTCCACCAGCATGGTATCCACCTCTGTATAATAGCTGACCATATGATACTGTTTGTAGGTCATAAGCGCATCAATACTCATACGTCCCATGGCCTCCGGGTCGATGGTGATGGTGGAATCAATGTATCCCTGTTCAATGCCCTCAATAATATCCTCAGAAATGTAGCTTCCGATCACCTTAACCTTCTCTGAGAGCCCCTGGTCACGAATCAGATGGTAGGTGGACTGGGTTATCACCTCATCCAGGCAGATAATTATGTCCGGCTGCTGCATATTCCCTTTGGCAATATCATGAATCACATCCTCTGCATTGTTTAACCCTTTATCATCCCGAATAATCCTAAAGTCAAACTGTATTTGCTCCTGAGGCACTGTGTTGCTAAGTCCTAAGCGAAACCATTTCCGGCTGGTCTCATTAAAGCTGGTCCCGGGAAATAGCACGGTTACCAAACGAGTGTCTGCATCTGCTGTTTTCAACACTCTTTTGCCATACTCCTGTCCCAGAAAGTAGTCATTGATCCCTACAAAGCCCTGGCGCTTTGAATCCGGCACATCCTTTTGCATGGTAATAACCGGAATCCCGTGGCTGCATGCCTTATCAATCATCTTCTGAATCCTCCCCTCCTCAGAAGGGCGCAGCAAAATACCATCCACACGCTCATAAATAGCAATATTAATGGCATCCTCCATGGAAAACCGATCCACTAAACCGTCCCCGACCTGTTCCACGTAAGCCCCGTATCCGGCTCCTGCCTCCACCGCACCGAGATAGACATCCTGCCAGAAGGAAGTGTCCGTCTCCTCTGATATAATGGCAATATGATAGTCATATGAACTGTATTCTGCCTCCCGTAAGGTATTTTTCCTAAGAAGAAAGAAATAGCCGGAAAGCATAGCAATAACCCATATTACCATCATGATTCCCATTGCTGTCCACAGTTTTTTTGAATGTATCCCCATGCTTTATCCCCTCTTCTTGGCAAAATCCTCCGGACAAAAATTATCAAAAATCGAAAAAACAGGGCAGCCTTTTATAAATCCGGCACTGCCCTGTCCTATATTAGTAAATGTCATCCCAATCCACCCACACCCCAGGGCCGGATTCATGACTAATTCGCACCCACCAGATAGTTCTCAATCCCCTCCATGGCAGCCAGCTCATCGGCTCCCTCCACGGATACTGTGATCTCCTCCCCGCTTCCCATGCCCAGGGTCATCATACCCATAATACTTTTGGCATTGACGCGGGCATTCTGGCTCTCCACATAGATTACACTCTCATACTGACTGGCGATCTGCACCAGCATTGCTACCGGTCTGGCCTCAAGTCCAGATGAAAGTCCGATGGTGATCGTCTTTTTCAACATAATAATCCTCCTCATTTCTCTGGGCGCACCGTCACGCCTCTGTGCCTGATCCACCGTCCCGAAGCTTCTCAGCCAGGCTTCCCAGTTTCCTAAGCCGGTGATTCACTCCCGACTTTCCTACAGGCGGGTCAAGGGCTTCTCCAAGCTCTTTTAGTGTTGCCTCCGGTCTTTCCAGACGCAGCCGGGCAATCTCCTTAAGATTTTCCGGCAGCCCGTCAAAACCGATTTTGTCTCTGATTGTGATGATGTCCTCCACCTGCCTGACTGCCGCAGACACTGTCTTATGAATATTAGCTGTCTCGCAGTTGACCTTCCGGTTCACACTTCCCCGCATTTCCTTGAGAATCCGTATATTCTCAAGCTCCATCAGGGAAACTGTCGCCTCCATCACATTCAGAATATCTACAATCTGACTGCCCTCCTTGATATAGACCACATAGTACTTCTTTCTCTGAACAATCCTGGCGTCTAAATCAAAGGAACTAATCAGACTCTGTAGCTGTATTGCCTTGGCTTTCGCAGCGCAGGCAATCTCAAAGTGGTAAAACTTTTCCGGGTCACTGATAGAACCTGCTGCTAAAAACGCTCCCCGTATAAAGGCACGCCTGCAGCAATTCTGCAAAATGACCACATTTTGCGCCAGGGACAGATTCTCTTCAATCTCACCATGATGACCGATCAGCTTCGCCGCACGCAACACCCGAAGCGCATCCTGATGCCTGCGGATACCGACCGTGTAAACCCGATTTCTGCGAACCCCCATTCCCTGACGAATGGAAACATCAGTATTTATATTAAATGTTTTTTGCAATAATGTAAAGTACTTTCTTGCGACTGCTGCATTTTCTGTATGGATTTTTATACAAAATCTGTCATATTCCGAGATCTGGATCCGCCCGCAAAGGCTGATGATGGCGGCAATCTCCGCAATCTGGCAATGTCTCGCCCTGGAAAGCTGGCGGGACAGCTCCTCCTTCACCTTTGATGAAAATGACAAAATCTCACCCCTGTTCTTTCCGGATCCTGTCCTTGTCAATATCCCGGTGCTCGATCTTCAGTCCAAATTCCTCATGGTTGCTTAAATGCTGATACAGCGCTCCCGCTATCGTCACGGACCGGTGCTTGCCGCCGGTGCATCCTACAGCAATCACAAGCTGATTCTTGCCCTCTAATATATAGTTGGGGATCAGAAATTCCAGCATATCACAGAGCTTTTCCATAAAAGCATCAGCCGTACCGCCCTGACGGACATAGGCCTGTACCGGAGCCTCCTCCCCGGTATGCTGGCGAAGCTCCTCCACATAGTAGGGATTGGGCAGGAAACGCACATCAAACACCAGATCTGCATCAGACGGAATCCCATATTTAAAACCAAAGGACAAAACTGTGATAAACAAATTGCTGTAATCCTGGTCCTCCGTAAAGATCTTTTCCAGCTCCTGGCGAAGCTCCCGGGTCAGAAGCTGGCTGGTGTCAATAATAAAATCGGCTTTTTTCTTCAAAAACTCCAGCTGATCCCGCTCCTGACGAATCCCTGTGTCCACCCGGCCCCGGCCTGCTAAGGGGTGGGAACGCCTGGTCTCCTTATAACGTTTGACTAAGGTCTCATCACTGGCGTCCAGATACAAAATCTGGCACGGCATCTCATTCTGCCTCCAGTCCTCCAAAACATGAAGCAACTGAGGCAGATCCTTTCCGCTTCGGATGTCTATCCCCAAAGCGACCCGCTCATGACCGGAGGGCTGCTGAACAGCCAGCCTTGCAAAGGGCTCCAAAAGAGGAATCGGCAGATTGTCCACACAATAAAATCCCATATCCTCCAACATCTTAAGGGCTATCGTTTTGCCCGCCCCGGACATCCCTGTCACGATCACCAGCTTCATGGTTCTTCCTCCCTTATGTATATTCCTTCCGGCCTAAAAAATCCCACGTCATCTCATTTATCCTAAAAATTGTCAAAACACTCTGGCAATCAAAATTCTCCCAGCAGTCTTACCTCCAGCTCCAACTCCACCCCGGAATGTTCCCGCACACATCTTTGCACCTCCTGGCACAAATCCCGTACATCCCTGGCTGTGGCCTCCCCCCGGTTTATGACAAACCCGCAATGCTTTTCCGACACCTGAGCTCCCCCTATAAGAAGCCCCCGAAGGCCTGCCTCCTCAATCAGCTTTCCGGCAAAATATCCGGCCGGACGCTTAAAGGTGCTGCCGGCACTGGGATACTCCAGCGGCTGCTTATCCCTTCTCGCAGCTGCCAGCTCCTCCATTCTTTGGCGGATCCCCTCTTCCCGCCCCGGCTCCAAAGAAAATTCCGCTTCCAAAACCACACAATTCCGGCCTGGAATATTGCTGGTGCGATACCCAAACCCAAGCTCTCCCGGATCGGATACAAGCACATTTCCTCCAGGGGTCAAAAGAGTCACGCTTTTTAACACTTCTGCTATCTCAGACCCATAAGCCCCGGCATTCATTACCACTGCACCGCCTACGGTGCCTGGAATCCCGGATGCAAACTCCAGCCCGGTCAGAGCATTTTTCAAAGCCTGTTTTGCCACGGCTGACAAAAGGGCCCCAGCTCCCGCATAGATTTTACTCTCCTCTGTTCTTATGCCGGACCAGGCTCTGCCCAGAGATACCATAACCCCCCGGTAGCCCCCATCTCCCACCAGAAGATTGCTGCCATTTCCCAGAATATAACAGGGCATGAGCTGTTCCTGACACAGTTTAAGAACCTTTGCCAGCTCCTCCTTTGTATCCGGCTCCACATAATAATCTGCCGGACCTCCCACCCGAAATGTGGTATGGCGGCTCATGGGCTCATCCATACGGATTTGCTCCTGAGCCAGCACCTGACCTAACATCTGCTGAAAATTCCTGCTCATCCATCCCTCACATTTTCATTTTATTTCAAGACCTGATTACGTCAGGGCACGGCCTAAATTGGCCTGAACCCGGTTGTACAGCTCTCTGGCTGCATTGTATCCCATCTTTTTCTGACGGTAATTGACTGCCGCCGACTCTACAATAATAGCCAGATTACGGCCCGGGCGGATAGGTATATTGTGGCATACCACCCGGTTTCCCAAAAACTCAATATATTGATCTTCCATACCCAGACGGTCGTATTCTTTATCCCGGTTCCAGTCCTCAAGCTTTATCACCATATCAATAGACTGGGTCTCCTTCACACTCTCCACGCCAAACAATGCCTTTACATCAATGATTCCAATACCACGAAGCTCAATAAAGTGCTTCGTGATGTCCGGCGCACTTCCAATCAGCGTGTCATCGCTGACCCGGCGGATCTCCACCACATCATCCGTCACCAGCCGGTGTCCCCGCTTGATAAGCTCCAGAGCCGCCTCGCTCTTGCCAATGCCGCTCTCACCCATGATCAGCACGCCCTCACCGAACACATCCACCAGCACCCCGTGAATGCTGATACAGGGAGCCAGCTTTACGTTCAGCCACCGGATCACCTCTGCCATCAAATCGGAAGTGGTCTTGTCCGATCCTAAGCAAGGCACCTGGTAATGACGGCACAGATCCTTCATGTCCTCATCCGGCTCCTGGCTCCGGCTGTACACCAGGCAGGGGATCTCACTGGCCAAAAGCTTTTCGTATATATTGACCTTCCGCTCCCGGGAAAGAGTCTTGATATATTCCTGCTCCACAAATCCTATGATCTGCACCCGTTCCTTGTCAAAATGGTCAAAAAACCCCGTCAGCTGCAATGCCGGACGGTTCACATCCGGATGGGACAGCACCACCTTGTCTGTATCAATCTCCGGTATCATATTTTTCAGTTTTATTTTCTGGATCAGTTCTGTGATCGTTACACCATACATCGTCTCTTTGACTCCTTTATGTCCTTGTCATCTGCTCTTTTCATAGTACCATATCCCTTGCGGATTGTCATTATGTTATTTTCAAATTTCTGCTTTCCTCTTTTTGCCTGAAAAACCCATATACATTTTCCGCTGCCTGCCGGTTCATCCCCGGCACCTTGGAAAGCTCCTCCACCCCGGCGCTGCTTATGGCCTCCATAGACTTAAAATGGCGCATTAAAGCCTTCCTTCTTGTATCCCCGATTCCAGGAATGTCATCCAGAAGCGACTTAACCTGGTCCTTCCCCCGAAGGCTTCTGTGATATTCAATGGCAAACCGGTGGGCTTCATCCTGGATACGGGTGATCAGCCGAAAGCCCTCGGAGTGATGGTCAATGGGAATCTCCACATTTTCATAGTACAGTCCCCTGGTCCGGTGATTGTCATCCTTTACCATACCACAGACAGGAATGTCAAGCCTCAGCTCTTTTAAAACTTCCAGGGCAATGTTGACCTGCCCTCTTCCTCCGTCCATCATGAGAAGGTCGGGAAACCGGGTAAAGCTTCCCAAATTCTCATCCGCCCCTGTCTCCTTTAAACGTGCTTTTTCTTCCAGTCCGTGACTGAAACGTCTTAGCAGAACCTCTCTCATGGATGCATAGTCATTGGCGCCGATCACCGTTCGGATCCGGAATTTCCGATAGTCATTCCGCTTTGGCTTTCCATCCTCATACACTACCATGGAACCTACAGACTCATATCCGGAGGTGTTGGAGATATCAAAGGCCTCTACCCGGCGCACCTGGTTTAGCCCCAGCCACTGGGCAACCTGGTTCATGGCGCCGATCGTCCGCAGCTCCTCCCGCCTAATCTTCTCCTTATCCTGGGAGAGGACCAGGGCCGCATTTTTCTCCGCCAGCTCTACCAGCCGCTCTTTTTCACCCTTTTTTGGCACAATTAAGTGAACCTTTTGTCCTTTTCTGGTGCTGAGCCACCGGCTGATCACCTCACTGTCCTCCGGCATGGCCTGGACCCACAGCTCCTTGGGCAAAAAGGGCGTTCCCGCATAAAACTGTTTTACAAAGCTGGATAAAATCTGGGCCGTATCCTCTGCTGTGGCCACATTCATGTGAAAATGCTCCCTGCCAATCAGTTTCCCCTCCCGGACAAAAAACACCTGGACTACTGCATCTTTCTCATCCCTGGCCAGGGCAATAATATCCCGGTCCTGCATGTTTTTGCTGGTGATCTTCTGTTTCTGGGCAACCTTTTTCACACTGGCAAGCAGATCCCGGTATTCTATAGCCTTTTCAAAATCCATGTCCTGGGATGCCTGCATCATTTTCTCCTCTAGCATAGAGAGAACCTTGTCATAATGTCCCCCGAGAAATTCCAAGGCCTGTCTGATGTTTTCCCGGTATGCATCCTGGCCGATATACCCCTGGCAAGGTCCGTCACACTGCTTGATATGATAGTTGAGACAGGGACGATCCTTACCTATATCCCGGGGCAGCATCCGGTTGCAAGTCCGGATCTTGTATATTTTGTGAATCAGATCAATCGTATCCTTCACCGCACCTGCACTGGTGTAAGGGCCGAAATACTTGTTTTTATCCTTCTTCATCGTCCTGGCAAACAAAATCCGGGGAAAATCCTCCGCCACTGTCACCTTGATATAAGGGTATGCCTTGTCATCCTTTAGCATGGTATTGTACCGTGGACGGTGTTCCTTGATCAGATTACACTCCAGCACCAGGGCCTCTAACTCCGAGTCTGTGATAATATATTCAAACCTGGCGATCCGGGAAACCATCTGCTCAATCTTGGCTGTCTTGTTGCGGCTGCTCTGGAAATACTGGCGCACCCGGTTTTTTAAGCTGATGGCCTTTCCTACATATATGATCTCATCCCGTTTATCATGCATGATATAGACTCCCGGCTGGGCCGGAAGTTTTTTCAGCTCCTCCTCAATATCAAACATTTCCTTCTCCCTCATTTCTGTCCGGTTATGCAAAGTTACCGTTTGCTGTAAATGTTCCGTCAAATTTATTCCTCGCCAGGCCCGGTTTGTGTGATTCGCCGCGTTTTCAGCGCAGCCGGCCTCCCTCAAAATGCTGCTGCATGGTCAGATAGCTGCCCACGGCATCTATCTGTTCTTCTATCGTGCCTGGCTGGGGCTTCATGTCAAGAACCACATAGATGCTGTCCAAATCCGACTGGCTGGCAGTCTTTGCCAGCTCTTTCAGACATGCGATTTGTTCTACAAAGCCCTCTGCATCTAAGAAGCCAAGGAGTGCCTGGTTTGGTCCATGCTGATGAGCATCTGCTTGTATCTCTGTCTTTTCTGTGGTCTGGCTTTCTTTTTCTTCTTCCTTTGCCCCCTCTGTCGTCTGACTGTCTGCCCCTTCTTCCTTGGTCCTTTCTGCTATCTGACTGTCCCCTGCCATTCCCATTTTCTGAAATCGATGGCTTTGAGGTGCATCCGGATATTTCTCCCGGTCCACCTGGCTGACAAACATATCAAAAGGCCTTACATATACCGCAAAGTCCCCGTAAAGAGCCTGGTAAACCACCATCCTCTCCCCCGTCTCCGAATGGCGGGCCACTGCTATGATCTGATATTGTTTTCCCTTGAAATGCCGATAAATCTCTCCTGGATATACGTTTCTCTCCATGACAATCCCTCCGTCCCTGAGCCCTGTATCTGAACTCTTGCAATTATCTTCCTGTTCTGGTCTTATCACAAAAACTATCATACAAAAATCGGGCCTGTTTTTCAAGCCCCATCCATCCGGACACAAAATATAGGAGTTTCCAAAAAGCTCACAGAATCTTACCATCAGAACATGTTGGAAGGCTGTTGAAATCATAGAAGAATGAAAGGATCACGCTTTGATGTTTAAGAATTTCAGAAGATATAGAAAAAAATTATAAAACAGACAGCAGATAAAAATCCCCCCTGTTTTGCGACTATGAGATGATTTTTATCTGCTCCTGTATCATCCTATCAGATATTAACCCGGTTGCCTGATCACAGGCATTTGCCCGCTCAATCCCCCACATAAGCTCCCACCGTAGGCCCGGCGGAACCCGTGGGCACTGGCCCGGTCTCTGTCTCCGGCCTTCCTCCTGCTGACGGCTGGGCTGTCTCCGTAAGAGCCACCCCGGCAGTATCTGGTGCGAAAGTACTCTCCGGCAATGCTGCCCGGGACTGGGCAATCCAGTCTGCCTCTGCCTTTGCATCCTCCGGGCTCAAAAGCGCATCCCAGTCATAGCGGCAGGAGGCATCCCACAAAAGCCACTCATCGTACCCTGCGTCATAAGTTGCCTGAATCTGTTCCCGCACCTGATCAGGGCCATAGGGTATATAATGATTCAGCCAGGAAGCAGTAAAATCCTGGAGCCAGGGGCGAACTGCTGCCACGTGCTCCTGTCCTTCCCTGGCATAATAGATCTCCTTTCGGGAAGCCTGCAGCGCTGCTGTGATAGTCTCATAAGGATGCATGTCCGGATGATCAATCCCGTAATACCCGTCCCCGTAATGGGAAGGATAGATCATGGGGCTGATATAGTCTACATGCTTTGCCAGCTGCCCGTAGATCTGCCCTACGGCATTCGCATTGACACTGCTGTTGATAATGGAACCATATACATCAGCAGACACGAAAAGCCCCTGGGCCTTCAGCTTTTTGTAGGCGTATTCCATAAACTCGCAGATCACATCGGTTCGGGAGCGTCCCCGGACATCTGCCTCGTCAAACACTACATCCTTCATGGATTTCTCCGTACAAAACCGGAGATAGTCAAACTGAACCTCCTGAAATCCCAGCTTTTTTGCCTGAGTTCCAATCTCCACTAAGTAATCCCAGGCCTCTTCTTTGTAGGGATTGACCCAGGAATTTCCGTCCCTGTCTGTAAATACAGAACCGTCTGCATACTGGACGCACCACTGGGGACGCACCTGGCCCAGATAAGCATCGCGAAATGCCGGAATACGTGCAATGGTATAGATGTTTCGCTCTCTTAACTTCTCCATCAGCCCTTCCATATCCCGGATATGAATTCTTACAGAGCCTAATTCCTTTACCAGAGGAGAATCCATCTGGCAGGCTACCCGGCCAAAATCATCTTTTAAATCGATCACCAAGGTGTTTATCTCTGTCTGGTCGATCTCTTCTAACAAACTGTCCACCATACTGGGAGTTCCGGCCACATAGGCAGATATATAGATTCCTTTTACTTTTACCTGAGTCCGTTCCACTTCCGGGTCAATCACAATCTCCCCGATCTGCAGCTCAGGCTCACTTTCTTCTTTGCTGTCTTCCTGCTCTTCCTCCTCTTCCATTTGTCCTCGTTTGACCACCACAGGCGCCGGTGTGGTGGCTGTAGGGTCTATTCCGTTGCATCCGGACAAAATATGGGTCAGGAAAAGAAGGCTCAGGAAAAGCAGACTGAATATTTTTTTCATTGTTCTTTCCTCTTTGCTTAGGGCATGAGCTCGCCCGGGGCTTCTCTTGGATTGACTTTAACATATTGGTAATCTGCTGTGCTGCGCTCGATTTTGCTCCATTGCTCTTCGCTTTCGTGAATAGTATACCACATATTCCCAAAAATAGCAAAATTTTAACCATATTTCTCCCACTTTGGCGGGAAAAACATGGTTTTTCTGGTGTTTAAAGCCCTTGATATGTGCTTTTTCTTCCATTTTCAACAAAATCCGACCTTTTGCTGTCCTGAGAAACAAGGTAAATGCCTATCCTCAAAGGATGCCTTTTGCAGCTTTGTATCAATATAATATATCCTTACATGTCACTTTATATCATGGTCTCCCAAAATCCTTTTTGTACATCTCACCATTTGAATTGTCACATAAATTGTCACGAAAAATTCCGTAAAAGGCATGGCAAACCAGATAGAGTTGCTTCCGAATAATCCGGGCAGTAACAGTATAAAAGCTCCGCTGATCAACGCCCCTCTGGATACGGAGACAACAAAAGATACCCCTGGCCTCATCAGTGCCTGAAAGTAGAAGGTAGAGAAAACATTCAAAGGCAGCAGCAAAAAGGAAAGCCCGTAGCTCCGGATAATTGCCGGGGCAATCTCTAAAATCTTTTCTGTGGGTGCCATAAAAATACGGACGTACAAATTAGGCGCTGCCAGGCTGAGAACGATCCAAAATATGCCGAAAGCAGCAGCCGTCAGCAATGCATACCTGAGTGTCTCACAAATGCGCCCACTTTTGCCTGCTCCGAAATTCACAGAGATTATCGGCTGGGAGGCCTGCCCAATGCTGTAGGCACAGCACTGGACAAAAGTGCTGATATTAACAATAATCCCGTACACAGACAGTGCGTCTGTCCCCAGATATTTTAAAATCTGCCGGTTAAATAAAATAGTCAAAATCCCCATAGCCACATCGATAAAAAAGGTAGAGAAACCGGTGATCCCAATCACTCTCAGCTTTGTAAACAGATGCTCTGTCTTTACCAGGCGAAGGGTATTTCCCTTTCCCCAAAAATGGGTCAGCATAATAACAAGAGACAAAACAGCCCCAAACGCAGTTGCAAGACCAGCTCCCAGGATCCCCATATTTAAAATAAACACAAAAAAGAAGTCACCAAATATATTAAAAATCCCGCCAAAAAGTACTGCTCTGGTTGCCAGTCCAGGATTGCCGTCATTTCTCAAAAAGGCAGAGATCACCTGTGTAAAAAGAAAGCATGGCACAACAAATTTAACAGGAACTATGTACCTTCGTGCAAGAGGCAGCAGGCTCTCCTCAGCGCCAAACAATATAAGAAGCTTTTTGTCAAAAAATATCAGTCCGATCCATATGACTGCTGACAAAATGAGAGCCCCGATAAGTGCAGCAGTAAAGTACTCATTGGAGCGCTTTTCATTTTGGCCGGTCTGCCCCCGCAGAGTGCCAAACAGCACAGAACCGCCGATTCCCATCAAAAGCCCCAGGCTGTAAATAATATTCCATATAGGCGCCACAACTGCCATGGCTGCCGTTCCTTCCGGCCCCTGATACTGTCCCACCATCGCCATATCCACAATGCCGTAAATTGAAGTAATAAATGCACTGCCAAACGCGGCAGAAAGATAGCGGATATACATGGGCCTTATTTTTTCTGTAAGTAAATCCATCCTTTCTCCCTCCTCGCTTTCATATGTCCCAGAAAATCTCCTGATCTGTGAAAAATTCAGCAAAAATTTTTTCACAGCCTTTCAAACCTTAAAACAAAAAAGCCGGACAAGATCCACAGGCATCTCAGCCTGTTGCCTTATCCAGCTCATCATTTCTCAGAATGAATTGCCCTCCGCGCAAGCAAGAACACATTATACAGAATCGCCCCTCTTTTGTCAAGCTTTTTAATTCTGTTTTAATATCTCCGACAAAAGCTTCATCAGCTTTGGTATATCAATGGGCTTTGCAATATGGCCGTTCATCCCTGCCTCAAGGGCCGCCTGTTTGTCCTCATCAAAGGCATTGGCCGTCATGGCGATGATAGGAATGTCCGAGATTCCAGGCCGGTTCAGAGCCCGGATCTGCTTTGTGGCTTCATATCCATTAAGAATCGGCATCTGGATATCCATCAAAACCAGATCATACTGTAAAGGCTCGGACTTCCGGATCTTCTCCACTGCCACCTCCCCATCATCCGCCACATCCATAATAAATCCGGCTTCCTGCAGGATTTCCACTGCAATCTCCTGATTCAGCTCATTATCCTCCACAAGAAGAAGCCTCTTTCCATTAAAAGATATGGGCTCTAAAGCACCTGTATCCATGGTTTCAACCATAAACGGAGACTCTAAAATCTCTCTCAGCTCAGACAAAAAGATAGGCTTGGAGCAGAAGGCAGTAACCCCCGCCTTCCTGGCCTCCTCCTCGATGTCAGACCAGTCATAGGCAGTCAGTATGATAATAGGCGTTTCATCTCCGATCATACTGCGGATACGCCTTACCACCTCAATCCCGTTCATATCCGGCATCAGCCAGTCAATGATGTAGGCAGCATAGCCATCATTCTGCTCTCTGGCAAGCTGAGTCCTGAGCACAGCTTCCTTGCCGGAGGTGGTCCAGTCCGGTCTCATGCCAATGGTGGAAAGCATCTTAGTGACACTGGAGCAGGTGTTGAAATCATCATCTGCCACCAGGGCCCGAAGCCCCTTTAACTCTGGAATCTCATCCTGCCTTACCGGGCCGGAGCAGATCTTAAACTGCAAATCCACAGTAAAGGTACTTCCCTTTCCCTCCTCGCTGGTAACCGTGATGGAACCACCCATCATATCCACAATGTTCTTGGTAATGGCCATTCCCAGACCGGTTCCCTGGATCCCGCTGATGGTGCTGGTCTTTTCCCGCTCAAAGGGTTCAAATACATGCTCTAAAAATTCCTGGCTCATACCCACTCCCGTATCCTTCACCTGAAATTCATAAGCAGCAAAGCCCTCCGGCACATTCCCCTTTTGCAGAATCCGGACACTGACCATGCCCCCGGGCTTGGTAAACTTCATGGCATTGCTCAGAAGATTCAAAAGCACCTGGTTCAACCTCAGCTTGTCGCATAAAATATGTTCGTTCACCACATCCGCCGTGTCGATATAAAATTCCAACTGCCGGGAGGTGATGTCTGCCTGTACAATAGTCTTTAAATCATGCATGATCTCGGGAAGATAGGTCTCCTTTTCCTCGATCTTTACCTTTCCGCTTTCAATGCGGCTCATATCCAGCACATCATTGATCAGGCTCAAAAGATGGTTGCTGGAGGTGGTGATCTTGGATAAATAATCCTGCACCTGCTCTTTATTGTCAATATGGGTTGCAGCCAGAGAAGTGAAACCAATGATTGCATTCATAGGAGTCCGGATATCATGGGACATATTATTAAGGAAAGTGGTCTTGGCCCGGTTGGCGTGCTGAGCAGCAGCCAGGGCGTCCTGAAGGTCAATCTGCTGTCTTAAAAGCTTTTCCTCCATCTGTTTCTCATCATTGATATCCACAAAAAGCCCCACAAAAGTAATAGGCGAACCATCCTCCCGCCTGGAGAGACAGCCTGCCGCATGGAACCATCTCCACCCATCCTGCCTGGTGCGAAGGCGGTACTCCACATCAAAGGTTTTCTCATTGGTATAGTCCATTACCGTATCCCAGTATTCCTTCAGTATCCGTTCCTTATCCTCCTCATGAAGCAGATCTGACCAGGATTCTATCCGGTTGGGAAACTCCTCCTCCCGCTCGTAGCCTATCATTTTCCGAAAAACCTCTGACCAGGTACAAGATACGATCTTTGCCTGGGTATTAAACTCCATGCTCCAAAGACCAGAGCCCATGGCTCTGTGAATGTTGTCCATGGCGACCCGCTCTCTCCCCACCTGGGCATAGGCGTCCCGGATCCGTTTGCCATCCGCCTTCTCCTGCTCCAAAAGAAAGCTGGCATTCTTTCTGGACTGATAAATCAGCAGGGTAAACACCACCAGCATTACAAACACCATGATCCCGATCTGGATAATGCTGCGCTTCATCATACCAGAGCTGATGGAACTGATCTGTTCACTGATCACATTATTCCGGATCAGTATCGTCAGAAACCAGTCGGTTCCCTCCACCGGGATATAGCACAGATCCTCCGCTGCCCCGTAATAAGTAAAGGATACCTGGCCTGATCTGCCATTGTTAAAATCCTCCTGCAGCTTTTCATAGCTGGATCCTTCCTTCATCTTGGCCTCCTGCAGCGCCAAAAGAAGGTTTCTCCCTGCTGTGAGATAGCCAAAGCTGTCATTGGTCAGGCTTTCTCCGTTGCGGTAATACAGATTACAATAAGTCTCATTGCTGCTGGTCTGCAATGTCAGAGAGCTGAGCATCTCGTTGATATTGATCTGAATCAGACAGATTTTTATCTCAACTCCCTGGAAAGCAAGATCCTCCACCGGAATTGCCAGTATCACCTGCTTCTTTGCTCCGTAGAGATTGAGGGTATGGATCATCGGCTCTTTCAGTTCTTCTGAAAGGAAGCCATACCGGCTTAAACCGGAAGATGTACTGTGCTGGGTATAGACAATCCCGTCCTCATCTACCAGGGCAAATTTGTCCACGCCGTAAAGCTTTTTGATTTTTCCCAGAAATCTGCGCAGGCTCTCCTGGGATTCCAGGTCAGAAGGCTCTATAATGCTCAGCGCATTCTTCATATTTGTAATATGCCCTTTCAGTTCCTCAGAAACCACCTGGGCTCTCCGCCCGGCCAGCTCCTCCAGATAAAATTCACTGACCCGGTTTACTGCCTGTCTGGTGCTGTTTCTTGCCTTTCCTGATCCCCAAATGGTGGTAATGAGAAGAATCACTGCAATGATTACCCCTCCTAACAGGGCAAATGCAATCGTTTGCCTCCTCTGCTGCATCTCTGTTCCTTGTTTCTGTGACTCACCCATTTTCCTGCTCCTGTCATTTTTAATCAACCACACCATATAGGGTCTGAAGAACCGCTGCAGCGCTGTCCTGATAAATGATCGTGGTTATCTCCTCTGTCTTTTCGGGATATGCCTCTCCCGGTAAAAGCCCGTCTGCAATTTTCACCGCCACCTGTATCGTATCATAGCCAATGGAATAGCAATCCTGAATCCCCAGTGCATAGATGATTCCCTCCCTGAGATATCGAAGGGCCTCCTGATCATGATCCATTCCCACAATCACAATCTCGTCTTCCCGCCCGGCTTCCACCACTGCCCGGGCTGCACCCACCGGGTTACTCATATTGCAGCAGACAATCCCTGCCAGCTCCTTCTGCCGCTTCAAAAATTCTCTGGTCAGTTCAAAAGCATTCTCCACCAGATCCTCGTCATAGGCAATCTCCACGATCTCCATATCCGGATACTTGGCAATCACATCCTGTACTCCCAAAGCCCGCTCCTCATGACAGGGTGCGCCCTCGATTCCCACCAGGACAGCCACCTTTCCTTGATATCCCAGCTTTTTGCAGAGAGCCTCCGTAAGCTCGGCCCCATCCTCATAATTATGGGTGTTCCCCACATAGGCAATCCGGCAACAGCCGTCTTCCTTGTCCGCATCTGAGCTGGAAAAGGTCATGATCTTCTGCCCTCTTTCAATCAGTTCATTGATTGCCGGAGTGACTGTAACTGCATCCGCCACATCCACCCCAATAACGTCAAATTCCCGAAGAGAGGCCTCTGACATTCGCCGAATTTGATCCTGGGCTGAGACTTCATCCGGAGCCAGATATTCATAATTAATGATTATCCCTCTCTCTTCATATGCTTTTGCCGCATCCTCAATTCCAAGAGCCACCGCATCCCACCAGGGATGAACCATCTTGTAGGTAAAATAAAAATTATATTCCTCTTTCAGAGGCTGGTATTCATCCAGCCTGCGGTCAAAGTTCACTATGTTTTTGCCATTTGCAGACAAAAGCTCATCCACCGCAGCCTCCGGCCCGTCAGATGGCATTTCCCTGGCGACAGGGCTCCCATTATCTGTATTGTCCGTGTTTTCTGTACATCCAATCAATCCTCCGGCACATGCACAGAATATGGCAATCCGTATAGTAAAAACAAGCTCCTTGTACCGTGTTTTCTTCTGTCTGGTATTACTGATAAACATCTTTTTATCCACGGCTGCACACGCTCCCCTCTTGTCCATAGATCGCCGGTTTCTGTTCTGATTGTATTTCACACTCTCCTCATTTTACCATTTTATCGTAATTTTTTCAACCGATCAGAAGCTATATGAAAATAATATGTAACCTCCACCAAAAGCATAACACTCCATCCGGCTGCACAGGCCACAGCCACTCCCCTGATCCCCCACCAGGGCGCAAAAATCCAGGAAAACATCACACGCAGACTGGTCTGGATAAAGGTCCCAAGTAAAGTCATTTTCATCATGCCCATTCCCCGGTAAAACCCCTGAAATCCGTTGGTAAATGCGGGAAAAATATAAAACAGCCCCATCAGCCCCAGATAGCGGCTTCCCTCTGCCACAATTTCTGCCGATCCCTCCCCGGGCACAAACAGCCCCACAACCATCTCTCTCAGCAGCAATACCAGGCTGCATATCCCTGCCCAATATCCAAATTCCAGAATCAATCCCTGCCAAAAGCCTCTGTGCATACGTTCCTTCTGCACGGCTCCCCGGTTCTGTGCCACAAAAGTGGTAATTCCATGAGAAATACTCTGCTCCGGCATACATGCAAAATCATCGATCCGGTTGACTGCATGAAAAGCAGCAATCACATCCACCCCCAGCGCATTGACCGCTCCCTGGATACACAGCTTCCCCACCGGCTGGCAGGACTGCTGCAAAGCAGTGACTGAACCGTACTGCAGGGTAACTCTCAAAAGCTCCCTATCCAGCTTCCATTCCCCCCATCCCAGCCTCAGCATGGGAACATAGCGATAGACATACCAGACAGAAAGCCCGGCAGACACAGCCTCCGCCACAACAGTCGTCACTGCAGAACAGACAATCCCAAAGCCCAAAAGCCCAATAAAAATCAGATCCAATACCCCGTTTAGCAGAGATGAAAACATAAGAAATTTCAAAGATGTCTTAGAATCCCCCACACTTTTTAATGCTGATGCCAGGGCATTATAAAAATAGGTAAATGGCGCTCCCAGAAAGATAATCCGCAAATACAAAGAAGTCATCCCCATCAGTTCTCCCGGCACACATAAAATCCTCAGAAGCGCCGGAGTTGCCATTATGCCCAGAATCACCACTGCCAAAGAAAAATACAGGCCAAACAATATGGCTGTGGACATTTCCCGTTTCAGCTTATGATATTCCCTTGCCCCATAAAAGCTGCTCATCAACACCCCCGCCCCCATACAAATGCCGGAGATCCCCAGAATCACCAGATTCATGACCGGGCCCGCCATTCCCTCAGCAGCCAGCGCTTCCTTTCCGATAAACCTGCCGGCTATCATGGAATCCACTGCATGGTAAGTAAGCTGAAACATATTTCCCAGCACCAAAGGCACAGAATATTGGATCAGATGCCTGAAAATATTGCCTTTTGTCATATCCGCTGCTGCCATCTCTGTCTTTCCTTTCCTTATTTCCAGAGCATACCTTTGGAAAAAGCTTATCCAAACCATATTGCTCGCGGAAACAAAAAAAGCGGGAAAGCTACTTTAGGACTTTCCCGCCTGGCTCTGCTGTCTCTTTGGCAAACCTGGTTTTAACCTTCTGAATTTTTTCATGGAAGGATCAATGGCGTTCTTTCATTTGTTAAGAAATGCCATAAGGGCCTGTCCGGCTGCTTTAGTGGTATCGGAGATATCTGTGACTCATATCCGACTTATCACAAAAATTATAGCACACCCTGTTTGTCTTGTCCATATTCTGTAATGACAAAGGCCGCTCCGGCTGCCAAAGCACCAATTCTTTACATCATTAAATAAAACAAAAGCAGGCCGCACCACTCCGGAAAAGAGCGTGCAGCCCGTCTGATTCTTCCTATTTACTTTAAATATTGAGCAGATCACTAAATATCTTCAAAGCCCCTTCTGTCTCATGAGCCAGCACCTTCTTGGCCAGTACCTTGCCAAGCTGTACTCCCTCCTGGTCAAAGCTGTTCACATTCCACACAAAGCCCTGGAACATAACCTTGTTCTCAAAATGAGACAGCAGCGCTCCTAAGGTTCCTGGATTTAACTGATCACCGATGATGATGCTGGAAGGACGGCCTCCTTCAAAGTTCTTGTTGCGGTTCTCATCTGACTTCCCACATGCAAAAGCCACGATCTGAGCCGCCACATTGGCACACAGCTTCTGCTGGCTGGTACTGTCCTGAATCACCACATCTGTGCCGATCTGGCTGTTCTTAAATCCGATAAACTGCAGCGGAACAATGGAGGTTCCCTGATGAAGCAGCTGATAGAAGGAGTGTTGTCCATTGGTTCCGGGCTCACCAAAGATCACCGGACCCGTCTGATAATTCACCGGCTCGCCAAAACGGTTCACACTCTTGCCATTGGACTCCATATCCAGCTGTTGTAAATGGGCCGGGAAACGGTTTAAGGCCTGGGAGTAGGGAAGAACTGCCGTACACAGATACCCCAGCACATTTCTTTCATAAACGCCGATCAGGGCATCTAACATGGCAGGGTTCTTAAACAAGTCTGCATTTTTAGCCAGCTCATCCTCCTGAGCCGCGCCCTCCAAGAACTGTGCAAACACCTCCGGTCCAAAAGCCAAAGACAACACGGCCCCTCCCACTGCGGAGCTGGAGGAATAACGGCCGCCGATATAATCATCCATAAAAAATGCTGCCAGATAGTCATCACTCTTAGCCAGAGGAGAGGTCTCGCTGGTGACAGCCACCATATGCTTAGAGGCATCCAGCCCAGCCTTTTTCAGTGCGTCCTTAACAAAAGATTCATTGGTCAGAGTCTCAAGGGTGGTCCCGGACTTTGATACCAGAATGAAAAGGGAGTGGGCCACATCAATGGAATTTAAAACTGCCGCAGCGTCATCCGGATCCACATTGCTGATGAACTTTGCTTCCATCTTAAAGGTTCCCTGCTTTTTCGCCCAATTTTCCAGAGCCAGATAGATAGCCCGGGGACCTAAATCGCTGCCGCCAATACCGATCTGAACCACGGTGGTAAACTTCTCTCCGGCTCCATTGGTAATCTCCCCGTTATGTACTCTTCCCGCAAACTCAGCGATCTTTTGCTGCACTCCCGTATAAAACTCACGCTTGTCGACCCCGTCTGCCACAACAGCCTCCCCCAGCTGGCCGCGGGTCATATGATGGAGCACAAGACGCTTCTCGCCGGTGTTAATCACCTCGCCGTTATACAGAGCCTCAAACTTCTCAGCCAGCTGGGCCTCCTTGGCCAGCTCAGCAAGCACCGCAAGCACCGCGTCATCCACCGGTTTGGCAGCATAATTATAGACCAGTCCCTCAGCCATGGGAACACTGTAGCTTTTCACACGCTCTGCCCCGCTTTCCCCGGCCATCACCTGAACCAGATCCACCTGCTTTGCCTTTAAAAGCTCCTGATAGGAAGCAAGGGTATCCATATTGTTCCAGTTGATCATAATCTCGTCCTCCTTGATATTATTATAACATTCGGAATAATTATACTATTAATCCTAGTTTTATTCAAGGGAAAAATGGGTGCGTGCTCATATCAGCTGAGCTCTTCTTTCCAGGGCTTTCCCAGATTATAGTAAGAGAACACCCCTTTGGCGATCCCCCTGCCTGTCTCATCCGTCACCTCTACATCATATACCAGGATCCGTTTCCCGTATTTGATTTCCCTGGCAACTGCAATCAGCCTCTTACATCCTTCCATAGCAGCTGAAAGGTAATGAAAGTCTCCGGATATCGTTGTGATTTGGGTTCCATGGGAGGCAGCAGCTGCCCCGCCAATCGTATCTGCCAGTGCAAAAATACATCCGCCATGAACCGAGCCCACTGCATTTATGTGTTGTTTCGTCAACTCCATCTCGCCCATGGCATATCCTGGATTCATCTTAAGGGTGCGAATCCCCAGAAGTACTGCAAAATGATTATTCTCATTTCTGTATTTCATGATCTCCTCACACGTCATCTTCCTTCAACCTCCATATTCTGTCTCCAAAGTCTTGTATTTTGGCCTTTCCCGGAGTCAGCTTCCTTCTTCCTTCAGATAATTCACCAACCCGCCCGCCTCAATCAGACAGATCAAATGCTCCGGAATCCGGCTGCAGGCATACATTTCCCCTGTAGTCAGATTCTTAATTTGACCTGCCAAAAAATCGATTAACAGCTCATCGCCCGTACAAATCCGGGCTGCCTCTTTGCATTCTACTACAAGCAGTCCCACATTGATACAATTCCGGTAAAAGATCCGGGCAAAAAATTCTGCCACAATGACCTTCACTCCCAGATATTTCAGGGATAGAGGTGAGGTCTCCCGGCTGGAACCGGAACCGAAATTTTTCCCCGCTACAAGAATCGGATTCTCTTTCGCCTTCTCTGCAAAGTCCGGATCCAGAGCGCTCATGGCATACTTTGCACTTTCTTCGATTCCCAGTTCCATATATTGAGGTGGAGAAATGATATCCGTGTTGATATCATCCCCAAACTTTATGGCTTTTCCTGTGTTCATCCTTCCTCCTCACATGGTTTCAATATCGTTATCAAATGACTTCCCTGGGGTCGGTGATACATCCGGTTAAGGCACTGGCTGCCACCGTCAGAGGGGAAGCCAGATAAATTCCCGCCTCCCTGCTTCCCATCCGGCCAATAAAGTTTCGGTTGGAAGAGGAAATACAATTCTCCCCGGCGGCAATCATTCCGGAATGAAGCCCCACGCATACTCCACAGGTAGGCCCTAAGACCACAGCCCCTGCCTCTGCTAAAATATGCAAAAGCCCGTCCCGGTCAGCCCTTCTCCAGATCTCATCCGAAGCTGGTGACACCAAAAGCCGTACTCCCTTAGCCACCTTTCTTCCATTTAAAAGCCTGGCTGCCATGAGAAGATCATGATAGCGTCCTCCGGTACAAGAGCCGATGTAAGCCTGATTAACAGGCGTACCAGCCACATTGACAGCCTCCGTCACATTGTCCACCTGATGCGGACATGCCACCATAGGCTTTAAGTCTCTGACATGGAAAGAAAAGGTTTCACAAAACACGGCGTCCTCGTCACTCTTTAAAGCATAATCCTCCTTTTGTACTCCTTCTCTCACTCCATGCTCCTCCAAAAACTTACGTATCTTGTCATCCGGCTCCATAAGCCCTACCTTGGCTCCCATCTCCACGGCCATATTGCTGATCGCCATACGCTCGTCAACAGGAAGGTTGCGGATCCCATTCCCCACATATTCCACCGCTTTATAAGTTGCACCTGCATGGCCTATGGTTCCGATCGTCTTTAAAGAAATATCCTTGGCCATCACATATTCCGGCAATCTCCCTTCCCAAATCACCCGGATCGTCTCCGGCACTCTCAGCCATATGATTCCCTTAATCAGAACTCCCATCATCTCTGTGGAGCCGATTCCTGTGGCAAATGCTCCCAAAGCACCGCCCATGCAGGTGTGAGAATCCGTTCCCACCACAATGCTTCCCGGGCGAATAAAGCCATGCTCTGCCATGATCTGATGGCACGGTCCCACAAATTCAAAATACTGCCGTATCCCATGCTCCCTGGCCCAGTCCCTGGTGAATTTAACAATCTCCGCCTGATGGATACTGGCCGGAGGCGTATAGTGATCCGATATGATAACCACCTTTTCCGGATCCCACACCTGATCTTTGATCTCCTTCATATGCTGGGCAATCTCCACCCGGGGACCTAAAATATCATCCATCATGGCCCGGTCTACCCTGGCCCATACAATATCTCCAGCAGAAACCTCCCTCTGTCCGGAAGCATGGGCCAAAATTTTTTCTGACATGGTTTTTCCCACTTTCTGCCAACTCCCTTCTTTCTGTAGTCACCGCTTCTCTCTTCAATCCGGTTCCCTTCCTGATTCGTCCTTGCTCACATATACGATTCCGTCCATAATCATCCGGGCTGTTCGGATTACCTTAATGCTCTTTATTTGTATCCCTGCCTCTCTCGTTTCATCCCTCTTGGCATCTGCCTCCACAAAAATCACTCCTGTCGGATGTCCGATCCGAAGTTCAGAACGGTTTTTCGCCTCCTCCCTCATAAGCTCCCAGGGAATGCTTCCCGAAATCCGCATAGCTGCTCCGGTGCAGACTGTACCTGTAATCGGATAGGCCTTGTGCATGTGCAACATAAACACCAGACGGGACACAAGATCCACATCTTCCTTCTTTACCTGGATTCCATTAAAGCAGGTATAATCTGCCGCCGGACTTACAATGGCAAAGAAAGGATTGTAAGGGCTTTCCTCCCTGGCCTTCTCAGGCCTATCCACCAGTCCAAACCGGACTGCTGCTTCTCCCCGCAGCTTCTCGATCAAAGCCATTCGCACCGGATCACTCTCGATCTGAGCCGGAGTCTCTGTCCCCTTCATACCAAGGCTCTCTGCCCGAATGAAGATTAAGGGATTTCCCGCATCCACCAAAGATACCTCATAATCTTTACCGTCAATACAGAATATATCCCTGGGATTGCCAGTGGGAAGAAGCTTCCCGCACACAGTCCCTGTGATGCCGGACCAGTCCAAGCGGATGGCCGCCCCCGTCCCCGGCACCCCATCAATGTGGCAGTTTCCATTTACCACGGCCCGGCCATTCTTCACCGGAACCTCCGCCACCAGGATCTGATGGCTGTTGGTCAGATGAATCCGCACCAGAGTCACCGGCTCCACCGCCTTTACCAGGCCTTTATCTATGGCAAAGGGTCCTACCGCCGCAGAGATATTCCCGCAGTTTCCTTTATAATCAATAAATTTCTTTTCAAAGCTGACCTGCCCGAAGGTGTAATCCACATCTGCGTCCTCCCTGTCTGAAGGTCCCACAATGGCCAGCTTGCTAGTCAGCACATCTGCACCGCCAAGCCCGTCAATCTGTCGGATATCCGGGCTGCCGAACACCCTGCAGATCACATCATCCCTTTCTGATGGCTCCATGGGCAGTTCATTCTCCATGATAAAAATACCCTTGCTGGTTCCTCCCCGCATAATCGAACATTTCATCTCTTTCATTTCCGGATGCATTCTTTGTTCCTTTCTATGTGTGTATTCGGTCTCCTGATACTGATTTGCCAAACAGGAGACAAACTGCTGACCTGTCACATCACCCCGGTATCCCCAAACAATTCCTCGTCTGTTGGCACTGCCCGGTGAATCTCTGTAGCCAGCCAGGTATCGTTCATATAATGCTTCAACTGAATATTCTCAGAGGCAATATTTCCTCCAAAGGTACCACAACCTAATGACGGGGAGAAGGGATGCCCGGCATTCCAGTCACCAGTGTTGACCACACTGTTGGGCAGATTGTTGTTCACCCGGCAGGTATGCGTCTCCATGGCATATTTCACAATATTATCCTCATTTTTCGAATAAATGCCGCAAGAATGGCCTGCCCCCGAATAGGCATGGTTGGCGTTTGTCCGTGCAATCGCTCCCTCAATATCCTTACATTTATAAATGGTCAGCACCATACACAGCTTCTCTCCAGACAGAGGATAATCCGCACCGGAGCCAGTCTCCTCCACCATGATAAATTTGGTTCCCTCCGGCAAGGAGATTCCAGCCAGCCTAGCGATCACGTCAATCGGTTTTGCCACTATGTCACGGTTCAGATTATGATTTTGCGGCCATTCGGGGAAAATCGCCTTCTGAATCTTGTCATGCTCCTCCGGCTTTGCCAGATATCCGCCCTCTGCCTTAAGAGCCGTTATCATCTCATCATACACACGCTCAAAGATCACCAACGCATTATCGCAGGAGCATCCAGCCGCTAAGTCACCGGTCTTGCTTTGCATAATCTTGTGGGCGGCATCCAAAAGGTCTGCTGTATCATCAATGGCCATGATAGCATTTCCCGCACCCACACCGTAGGCGGGAGTGCCAGAGGAATATGCCGCCTCTACCATACCTGCACCGCCGGTGGCAATCACCAGGTCGGACTGCTTCATCAGCTCGTTCGTCACCGGAACCTTCACCAAATCCACACACTGCAATATATCCTCCGGGCAGCCATTGACCTTTAAAAGGGTGCGCATTTTCTCAACTGTCTCAAAAGTGGTTTTTTTACCTCTCGGATGAGGAGCAAAGATCACCGCGTTGCGGCTTTTGACCACACAAATAGCAGTGGTAATAGGAATCAGCTCCGGCTGGGTGCTGGGAATCAGAGAACCAATTACCCCCACCGGCTTTTTGATACGGCGCATCCCCCTCTCCGGAAACTCCTCCACAATGCCTACGGTTTTCTCATGCTTGATCTCCATATACAAGCCTTTGACCTTTTTCTCCACCTTAGCCACCTTGGAATCGTAATCCCCAAGCTCTGTCTCCTCAAGCGCCAGCCGGGCCAGCTCTGCCTCCGTATCCGGCCGGGTCATATGATAAGCGATGACTGCTGCCAGCTTATCTACCTGTTCCTGAGAGTAATGCTGAATCACAGCCTGAGCTTTTCTCGCCCGCTCCACATAAGCTGCGATGTACTCCTTATAGCTAATCTCATTTTTTGCTTGCATTTTTTTCTTCCTCCCTGTTTTGTTCTATTTTATACTTTTGATTCCTTTTCCCATCAAACTCCTGATTCCATCTGAACCGCCGCTTATACTCGGTCCTCTTTCCAGTGGCCCTTCGTCCTGGGAAACGGATCGACACATACAAGAAATCCGCCCAGTCAAGGGTACATCCACCACCTTCTTCACAAGCTCCACGGTTTTCAGATAAGCATCCAAATCGATCCCATGGAAAATTCCCATGCCGGTCAGCATATTTAGCATATCCTCTGTGGCTGTATTCCCGGCGCTTCCCGGGGCAAAAGGACAGCCTCCCAGACCTCCGATACTGGTCTCAAAGATTCGGATTCCCTCCAAAAGTCCGGCATAAATATTGGAAAGCCCCATACCTCTGGTGTCATGAATATGTAATCCGAAGGTCACATCCGAAAATCGGCTGCAAACCTCCTTCACCATCTCTCTTATCTGTAAGGGATTGGCCACCCCGATGGTATCACAGAGCACAATTTCCTTTATCCCTGCTTTTTTTATGGACTCCACCACCCCCATCACCTGACCCAAGGAAACTTTTCCCTCAAAAGGACAGCCAAAGCTGACTGCTAAAGATACCCGGATATGGATATCACTATAAGTCTTGCGAATTTCCGTCAGCTCTTCCAAGGACTTCTCAATAGGACGGTTGACATTTTTATGATTGTGGGATTCACTGGCTGATAAAACATAAGTCACATCCATAAGGCCAGCAGACACTGCATTTTGTACCCCTTTTGCATTAGGGGCCAGGGCGATGGCCCGAAAATTCTTTGGCGCCTCTTTAAGAATAGTCTCTGTCACACAAACGGCGTCCGCCATCTGCGGCAGCCATTTGGGATTGACAAAGGATGTGATCTCCATCTGCCTTACGCCTGCCCGGATCATCCCCTGGATGATGGCGATCTTATCCTTTGTGGGAATCTTTGTCTTCACATTCTGGAACCCGTCCCTGGGTCCCACCTCCACCAAAGTCACATTTTTTGCCATTCCCATCAGATTACCCCTTCTTCCTTCATCTGCTGCAGCTTTTCCTTGGAATATCCCAGCATCCCACAGTATATTTCTTCATTATGCTGTCCCAGCGCAGGAGCCGGGCTCCGAAAGCCGGTTTTTGTCTCAGACATCTTGATGTGAGAGTTGGTCACTTTGATCGTTCCAACCTCCGGGGCCTCCACCTCCACAAACATGTTCCTGGCTCCGGCAATATGAGGATCCTCCGTCACCTGCTTTACATTGTAAATCGGTGCTGTTGGAAGCCCGGCCTCCAACAGCGTGTCCACCAGCTCTTTAGCCGTCTTTGTCATAGTCCACTTTGTCACTACTAACTTGATCTTTTCCCGGTTCTTTACCCGGTCTTTGTTCTTGGCCATATCCGGGTCATCGATCAGCTCCTCCCGCCCCACCAGCTCGCAGATAGCCTTCCAAAACTTGTCATTGGCCACGCCGATCACCACATGCTGCCCGTCCTTAGTGGGGAATGTGTCATAGGGAGCTGTGGACTCGTAGGCATTGCCGGAGCGCCCCGGAATCCTGCCTCCGATCAGATAGATCTGGTTGATAATCTGCATCACGCTTACTAAGCTGTCTACCAGAGCTATATCCACCTTCTGCCCGATTCCGGTTCTTTGGGCATAGTGAAGCGCTCCTAGCACTCCAGCCACCAGAGAAATCCCTGACACTGTATCCGAAATCGGCGCCCCGGCCCGGGTCGCCTCTCCATCCGGCCATCCGGTGACACTCATGATCCCGCTCATGGCCTGTCCCACAATATCGTAGCCTGGACGTTTTGAGTAAGGGCCATAATGACCGAACCCGGAAATACAACCGTACACCAGCTTCGGATTGATCTTTTTCAGCTCCTCATAGCCGATTCCCAGCTTTTCCATGGTCCCTGGACGGTAATTCTCAATCAGGATATCTGCCTTTTTTACTAACTCCAAAAAAGTATCTTTCCCCTTTTTTAAGTTCAAAGTGATTCCTTTTTTGTTGCGGTTCATGTTCATAAAATAGCCGCTCTTTCCATCCTTAAAGGGAGGGAAGCCCCGGGTATCGTCCCCAGTGCCCGGCACCTCCAGCTTAATCACCTCAGCCCCCATATCAGCAAGAATCATGCTGCAGTAAGGCCCTGCCAGAACCCGGCTTAGGTCTAGTACCACAACTCCTTCCAGTGCTCCTTGTAGTTCTGCCATCTTAACACCTCCGTAAAGAATGATAATGTGAAAAATTATATTTTCACTTTCTCTACAAAGCAAATGGCGTGCCAAACCTCAGCCTTTTCATTGATTGCAAAATCCCCTATCATCATCTGCTGCTGTTTCCGTGGGCTTCTTCCCCCTTTCCCCCACATTTCCTCCAAAAGGTCGTCCTGCCGATTCCCAGAGCTTTGGCAGCCAGATCCTGATTATTTCCATAATCCTCCAAATACCTTTTTGCCACCTCACACTCCACCTGCTTAACAATCTCACTTAACTCTCCTCCCAGCCGGATATCCAGCTGCATGGTATTGTCCGCCCCATCCTGGCGGGAGGTTCCTAAGATCTCTCGCAGCTCTTCCTCCCCCATCCGTTCCGTCTCCATCAGCTCGGATAATACCCCATATCGCTCCATGGTGTTTTGCAGCTCCCGAATATTGCCCGGCCAGGAATAAGAGGTGAGAATCGGAATCACTGCCTTTAGACGCCGGGCCTGCTTCTCCTCATTTTTTCCATATTCCCTAAAAAAACGCTCCGCTAACACCGGCACATCTCCCATTCTCTTTCGCAGAGGGGGGAGCGACAAATGAAGCACATTCAGCCGATAATACAGATCCCCCCGGAATCCTCCTTCCTGGGAAAATGTCCTTAAGTTCCGGTTGGTGGCACTAATCACCCGCACATTGACCGGGATGATCCGGCTCCCACCCACCCTCATAATCTCCCGCTCCTGCAATACCCTTAAAAGCCGAGTCTGAACATTCCCTGATATTTCTCCAATCTCGTCCAAAAACAGGGTACCGTTATGAGCCAGCTCAAAAAGCCCGGCCTTCCCTTCCTTTTTTGCCCCGGTAAAGGATCCGGCTTCATAGCCAAACAGCTCACTCTCTAAAAGATTTTCCGGAATCGCTCCACAGTTGACTGCCACAAAAGGCCCATCCGCCCGGCAGCTGGCGTTGTGAATGCTTTGAGCCAAAAGCTCCTTTCCTGTTCCTGACTCTCCCTCAATCAGCACGGAGGAATCTGTGGCCGCATACACCCTGGCCTGCTGCAAAACCCGTTTCATACCTGAATCAGCTGTAACAATATTCTCAAACCTGTATTTGGCCACAAAGCCTTTTAAGTGCAGCTCATTGCGGATCTTCTGCTCCATCTCCTGCGTTCGGGTCACATCTTCCAACCGGGTCACCACCCCGATAAACCGTTTTTTTCTGGTCACTGGCATGTGAGCTGCCCCATAGGTAGCCTTTTTAATCTTCCTTAAATATACACTGCATTCCTTCCCCGCCTGACATTGCTGCCAGTATTTATCCCCGATTACATCTGTTCCAGCCCGATCTCCCAGCTTATACTTTCGGTCAAAAAGCTCCTCAGCCACCCGATTCATCACCACAATCCGCTTCTCCTCATCCATCACCACAACCCCTTCTTTTAAGGAGTCATAGGCCGCCTTCATCTGAACTGCCTTATTCCGCTCCTTTTGTTTCTCCGTAAACACCGTCAGCGCCTCCTCCACCGCCCGTTCCACTGCTTCCCTGCCAGCACTGACCTGAAACCCACTAAGTCCCATACTTTTAGCCACCCGCACCGACACCTCTCCCCCCACAATGGTGCGGATTCCCTTCCGATAAGCATCATACACTGCCGCCTCAATATCCTTCTGGCTAAAAAAGGAGTATTCTTCTACCTGAATATTGTACATTTTTGCAATTTCCTGAACCCCGGGCACATGCCTCATATAATGAATCAGAGCAATCCGGCGGACAGAAGCCCCCAATTTGCGAACCACCTGAATCACATCAAAAGGGGTAATCGGAATAAAAATCACCGGAAGCTCCACCGAGCTCTGAATCTGAGCCGCTGTTGCCCCCCGGCTTAAAACCACATCCACCTCCCCAGTCCGCTCCATCTCCCGGGCAATCTGAGCCGCCCGGTCAAAAGAAGCATAAATGCTCCTGGCCTCCAAATCCCCCCTGTCCTTTGTAATATCCACAAATATCTCTGCCATTGTAGGATAGGTTGCAATCAAAGCAAGCTTTATTTTTCTCTTCATCACCCTGTTCTCCTCCAACATACTATGATTAAAATTCCCCGGAACATTTCTTTTTTGAAACATCTCTTCCAAAATTGAAACCCCTCCCTTAAATACCCATGCCGAAAATACGGAAAGCCTGCAGCTTTCGCCAACCGAAAACAAAGCGAAGCCTTGCCTGCCCTCTTTTTCTCTCCCTCACCTACTTACAATTGGCACACTGCTTGCTTCACTTCCTAATCAGCAAAAATCACCCCTATGTCCAATAAGGAGGAACCCATGGAATACGCAAAAGAAATTAAAAATATGGTCCCGGTAGCCCGATGCCACAGCCACGGACCGTCCCCCATTCCCCAGGAAGGATCCTTTACTCCAGTAAGCCGTGTGGAAGACATCTCCGGCTTCAGCCACAGCGCGGGCACCTGCGGCTTAAAACAGGGCGCCTGTAAGCTTTCCTTAAACGTCAAAAACGGCATTATCCAGGAAGCCTTAGTCGAGGTAATCGGCTGCAGCGGCATGACCCAGTCCGCTGCCATGGCCGCAGAGATTCTCCCCGGCAAAACTCTTTTAGAAGCCCTCAACACAGACTTAGTCTGCGATGCCATCAATGTGGCCATGCGAGAATACTTCCTTGCTATGGCATATGGCCGCACTCAGACTGCCTACTCCCAGGGCGGCCTTACCATTGGCGCCGGCCTTGAAGATCTGGGAAATACCATTCGCAGCCAGGTAGGCACCTGCTACGGCACCCTGGCCAAGGGTCCCCGCTACTTAGAGCTGGCGGAAGGCTATATTTCCCGCTTAGGCCTGGACAAAACCAACCACATTATCGGCTATCAATATGTCAATTTAGGAAAAATGATGAACCTTCTGGAAGATGGCCTTTCCGCCCAGGAGGCCTTGGATCAGTCCACCGGCACCTATGGGCGCTATGAGGAAGCTGTCACCACCATCAATCCCAGAAAACAATAAAGGAGGACCACCTATATGCCGGTTTTTGAAAACTCCGTCTATAAATCCAATAAAATAAACACCTACCTTAACAACAACGGAATCGCCAGTCTGGAAAAAGCCCGGGAACTATGTTTACAACAGGGCCTGGACATTTTCCAAATCATCAAATCCATCCAGCCCATCTCCTTTGATGATGCCTGCTGGGCCTACACTGCCGGAGCCGCCAGCGCCTTAAAACGTCAGGCTCTAAATGCCAGAGAAGCCGCACTGGAGCTGGGAGAAGCACTGCAAGCCTTCTGCCTGGACGGCTCTGTGGCTGATGAGCGGGAGGTGGGCAGAGGCCACGGCAAGCTGGCCGCTATGGTTCTGTCTGAAGAGGTCCGCTGCTTTGCCTTTCTGGCCGGCCATGAATCTTTTGCCGCCGCTGAAGGAGCCATCAGCATTGCCCAATCTGCCAACAAGGTCCGCATAACTCCCCTCCAGGTTATCCTAAACGGTCTGGGCAAGGATGCTGCAGAGATCATCTCCCGGGTCAATGGCTTTACCTATATCCGCACAGAATTTGATTTTGAAAAAAATCAGCTGATTATCCGGGACAAGATTCCCTTTACGGACGGTCCCCGTTCCCATATCCTCTGCTATGGCGCCAATGATATCCGGGAGGGTATCGCCATCATGGAGCATGAGGATGTGGACGTGTCCATCTCCGGAAACGGTACCAACATGGTTCGTTTCTCCCATCTGGTGGCAGGAGCCTACAAACGCAACTGTATCCTCAGGGGAAAAAACTACTTTGCCTGTGCCTCCGGCGGTGGAATCGGACGCACCTTAGGTCCGGATGAGACTTCTGCCGGCCCGGCCTCCTATGGTCTGACAGACTCCATGAGCCGTATGTATGGAGATACCACCTTTGCAGGCTCCTCCTCTGTTCCCGCCCATGTAGAAATGATGGGCTTTATCGGTATGGGCAACAATCCCATGGTAGGCGCAACTGTCACCATAGCCGTAAAGATTGACGAGATTCTTCATGGCTGACCGCTTTCTCTTCCAAAATATTTTCCGGGAATGGACATGTGCCGGTTTTTCATATATGTCCATTCTTTTTTATGTCCGCTCTTTCCCCTCATTCTTTATCTTCCCAGATACCCCCGCTGCCGGGATTCCAGAATCCCCATCTGCCCCCGGTATTTCGCTACAGTACGCCGGGAAATCTCCACTCCTCTTCCCTTCATCATCTGAGCAATCCTTGCATCACTTAAAGGATTTTCTGTACTCTCCTCTGCAATCAGCTTTTTAATCTCCTTTTTCACGGAAACCACTGACATCTCCTCCCTGGCCCCTGCTGCCGATGTAAAAAGATCCCTTAAAAGATGAACATGTTGGTATTGGAGATACTTATCCTTCACTGCCCGGCTGACGGTGGATACATGAATTCCTGCCAATTCTGCCACCATCTCCATACTCATTGGCTTTAAAGGCCCGTCTCCCAGAAAATAATCCTGCTGATGTTCCAGAATTACACGGGCAATCGTTGTCAAGGTCTTTCTTCTTAACTCCACACAATCCGTCACAAACCGGGCCCGTTCCAGTTTCTCCTGAAAATACTGCCGAAGCTCCCTCTCTCTCGTCTCCTCCATCATTCGTATGTAATACTGATTGAACCGATATTCCCCCATCCATTTATCATTCAGCCGAATCTCCCAGGCACCCTTTTCCCACCGGACCAGAATATCTGGCACCACATAGGCCACCGCCTTCTCCGATACGCTCATAACCGGCCTGGGGTTTAAACGGCTGATGATGCCAATATACTCCTTTACCTTTGCCGTAGACAATTTCAGGCTTCGGGAAATCACGCTGATATGGCCCTCCAAAAGCTCATCCATATACTCTTCCACAATCCGAAACAGCGCTTCCTCCTCACATCCCTGCCGCTTCAGCTGCTCCTTTAGACACCCGGAAATATCCTTCGCAAAAATCCCTGCCGGTTCCAGCTTTCGAAGCACGCTCAGGCACTGGCAAACCGCATCCTCAGGAACCCTTGCTGCCCGGGCGATCTCTTCCGGCTCATACGGAAAAAACCCCTTTTCATCAAGACATTTCACCAGATACTCCATCATTTTCCACTGCCCCAGTGTATATTCCCTGCTGTCTAACTGTCCTAAAATAACTTCCTCCAGCTCATCCGGCCCGGCTGCCCGAATATCCTCTCTGCGGTTGTCCTCCTCCTCGCCCCAGCGGGTAAACTGCTCTTTGTAGGTGATCCCCCTTTCATAGAGCTGTTCCAAATTCTTAAGCATCTCCTCCTCCCGTTCCTCCAAATCCTCAAGCATAGGATTTTCCAGATATTCATTAATCAAAAATGTGTTCAACTCCTGATTCGTAAATGTCAGGATCTCCAGAGACTGCAGCTGACGGGACGAAAGGACCTGTCTTTGTTCCAGTAACAACTCATTTTCCGGCATTTTCTGTCCGCCTCCTTCATAAATTTTTCATTTGCCAGAGAAAAGAATTAATCCCACTCCCTCCTTGCTCTTTTCTAAGGGATTTCCTCCAAACCAGAATACCCTCCGTAGAAAAGGTTCTCCAAAAACCACAAAACGGAACCCTGTCAGGCCCCCTTTTTGGAGGCCATGGCAGCATCCCTTTTGCAATAAAATTATTTTAATAACGCAAAAACATTCTCATCATGTCCTGCCAGAATCATAAGCTCCGGCCCCATAGCCCGCACCTTGGCAAAGGACGCAGCACAGTCATACATACTGGTATTGACTCCTGTGGGAATGTCCTCTCGGAAATTGTCCATATTGTTGAACAGATCCCCAGCGATCAGACATTTCCCTCTGGCCGTTTCCACCAGTACCCCCATAGATCCGGGAGAATGGCCAGGCAGCGTCACCAGCCTTACGCCGGGGGCAAACTCCATCTCCCCGTCCACAATCTTAAACTGATGGTAAAAGCCGGTAAAAAACGGTGGATTGGATGTATCGTTTAACTCATAGCATGCCCTGTGGGCCGTAAAAGGTGCAATAGCATATTGCAGCTCTGCTCTCTGCACATAGACCTTTGCCCAGGGAAATTTCCGTACTCCCAAAGCATGGTCCCAATGAAGATGAGTCAGGATAATTTCCTGAATATCCTGAAGCTTTACTCCATGGGATGCCAAAAGCGGCTCTAGCATTTGATCCGGCCTTCTGGTAATCGGTGTATGAAATCGGGCATCATGCTCTGAATCCTCAGACGGTCCTGCATCCACCAGAATCAGCCGTCCGCTCTCCTCCTCCTTTAAAAGCCATGCAATACAAGGTAAATCCATCACCTCTCCCGCATTGGCATGAATTCCGCATTTCAAAATTCTGGCTACGCGGGTCAGCTGCATGTCTGCCACCCGCAAAGGGATAATCTTCCACATAAAAGTCTCCTCCTTGTCCACATTATTTTACTTCATCATACCAGGCAGCCACAGGCTGAATATTGGTATATACGTCACGAGCAGCAATACGACAATCATCGATACAAGCGGCAAAAGCAAGGTGCGAATCATATCCTTAATCGGCGTTTTAATCAGCCCGCTGGCCACAAACAGGTTCACTCCCACCGGAGGGGTCAGAAATCCAATAGCCAGATTCATCGTCATAATCACTCCGAAATGAACCGGATCCACTCCTAACATAGTCACCACCGGAAGCAGAATGGGCACCAGTACCACAATGGCGGCAGCTGCCTCCATAAAGGTTCCTGTAATCAAAAGCATCATATTTATCAGCATCAAAATCACGAACTTATTGTCCGATATACTGGTAATAAACCGGGCAACAATCACTGGAATCTTCTGCAGCGTCATAATGTTGCAGAGAATCGCTGCCATTCCCATCAACACAATTACCGTGGAGGACGTGACACAGCTTTCCACAAAGCATTCATACAATTCCGGAATGGTGATTTCCTTATAAATAAATACTCCCACAATCAGTCCGTAAAAAGCAGCTACTGCTGCTGCCTCTGTGGGGGTAAAGATGCCGCAGTAGATTCCTCCCAGAATCAGCACCGGAACGAACATTGCCCACTTGGCATCCCAGATCTGGGTTCCCAGCCGCTTCCAGGAAAACTGAGTGTTTTCTCCCTTCCAGCCGTTTTTTACCGCCAGCCAAACCGTGATGATCGCCAGACCAACAGCGATCATCAGACCTGGTACAATTCCTGCCATAAACACCTTGCCAATGGAGGTGGAGGAAGAAATAGCATAGATCACAAAAGGATTACTGGGGGGAATCAACACCCCTATGGCTCCGGCACAGGCCACAATAACAGCTGCAAATTTTTTGTCATATCCCTTTTCAATCATGGTGGGTATGGTCAGTCCGCCAATCGCCGCCACCGTGGCCGGGCCGGATCCGCTCATAGCGGCAAACACCACACAGGTGGCGATGGTTGCCAGGGCAAGACCCCCCGGAAACCTGCCAAACATTTCATCTGCCACAGTCAAAAGTCTTCGGGAAAGCCCGCCTGCTCCCATCAGGTTTCCCGCCACAATAAAGAAGGGAATCGCCATAATCGGCACGCTGTTGATCCCGTTAAATGCAATGTTGGCCGTATACCCCAAAGGCAGCACATTGGCGCCTAAAATGGTCATCACTGCTGCCAGCCCCAAACTAAAGGCAATCGGTACGCTAAGAAGCACAAACACCAGGAAATAACCAAACATCCAAAGAGCCACTGGAAGTCTGAGCTTGAAAATCACAGGCAAAAACACCACCAGCACAACGGCAAATGCCTCTGCTGCCTGCAAAATACTGCACTCCTTCATTCGTCTGATAAAATCCTGAATCACCCGGATCACTGTCAGGCCAAAACCGACAGGAAGAATCAGGTATGGAATCATATAAGGAATCTTCAGCCCTGCCGTCAGAGACGGATTGACCATCTGCAAAGAGATCATCCCAGTCCCCTCATAATAGAGAATCCCGGCCATAACTCCCATCAGAATATCCACGATCAGGTTGTTGGTTGCTTTTCGTCTGTCGGACAACATCCCATAAATCACATCGATCTTTACCATGCTGTCCTTTTTGATCGCCATTGGCACGGCCAGATAGCTGATCCAGATAAACAGAAATCTGGCCAGCTCCTCCACCCAGGAGATGGAGGCCGACATTCCCATCTTCACAATCACGTACCGGTAAATCACCTGAACCGTCAAAAGAGTAAAAGATGCAAACAGTCCTGCCACTAAAAATACTTTTTCAAAATGTTCATCCAAAAGACAGACAAACCTTAAGAGCCCGCTTTCTTTCCTTTGAGACTTTGTTTCCATAGCGTACCTCTCTTTCTGTCCAAACTATTGCTGCGTTTTCTGAATCAGCTCAAGGGCCTTTTTTGTTGTCTCATCAACTGCCAGCTTATCCCAGGTAGGACGGGTAATGTCCATCAGCTGTTGGCGTTCCTCATCATTAAGTTCATAGTACTGCACCCCCTGATCCTTTAAAAACTGGCGATCCTCCGTGCAGACTTTTTTCTCATACTCTCGCTCAAACTCCGTTGCCTCTTTCCCTGCCCTCATAAGAATCTCCTGCAAATCTGCTGGAAGAGAATCATAATAAGCCTTATTCAGAACTACCAGATGCAGCGTAAGATTGTGCTCTGTATCCATGGCATATTTTATAATCTCATAAGCACCGCAGTTTTTTGCATAGGAATCCGTAGTTGCCCAGCCGTTTACCGTATTCTGCTCAATGGCTGTGATTGTGTCTGCCCACGCAAGCGGCATTGCAGATGCTCCCAAAGCCTCCACCGTAGCCATCTCCGCCTGTGACTCGGTAGTGCGCAGCTTGATTCCCTTAAAACTCTCAATGCCGGTCAGGGGCGCCTTGTCATTGACACAGAAAATCCTGTATCCGAACATATTGTACATAACCGGCTGGAATCCCACCCCGTTTAGCTGCTCCATAAAGAACTGTCCCAATTCCCCATTGTCCAGGGACTCGTTAAAGGCCTGGATCTTGTCTCTGCTGGTCACATAGGGAAGCTCCAAAGCATTAAATGCAGGCACAAAAGACACAAAGTTGGAGGAGGAACAGCACGAGGCCTCCAGGATTCCCTGCTGTACCTGCTCTGTGGTATCCCGGTCACTGCCCAGCTGTGCAGCGTCATAATGCTCAATAATCAACCTGCCCTCAGAATATTCCTCTGCCAGCTCCTTGAATTTCTCGATTCCTTCATGAACCGACTCCCCGTTGTAGGTAGGGCTGGCCAGCTTGATGGTATAGACCGTATCATCTGATGCCAGAGTCTCTGTATTCCCCCCTTTTGTTGTCCCAGTCTCATCTGCTGCCGAGGCTAGTGAGGGCGCAGGGGCCGGAGCACTCTTACATCCGCTTAATGTCACCATGGCCAATACAAATGTCAATCCCATAATCTTTTTCATTGTTCTTCTCATTTCCCATTCTCCTTTTTATTTATTTTCCTGTCCTATACCATATCAAACGCCGCAAAATCATGACTCGGCAGCACAGTTGCCTGGTATTTTTCCATCTTGTCCAGAGAGTCCAGACTATCCTGCATACTTCCATAAATGCCGCTGGGGATTCTTGTCTCCCAATTTTCAACCGTATTGATTAAATCACCGGCCATGATAAACCTTCCCTTCTCCGTATCCACCACTATCCCCTGAGAGCCCGGTGAGTGTCCTGGCAAAGTGATCACCTCAAGCCCTTCCCGAAAATGCGTATCCCCGTTTAAAAGCTCAATCCGGTTAAAAAAATTCATGAAAAACGGAATCTGAGTCTTAACATTAATCTCGTAATGCTTATAATCTGTCCGCATGGGAGCCACGCTATACTGCATTTCCGCCTTCTGCACATAAACCTTTGCATCAGGCAGCTGCAGCACCCCATAAGCATGATCCCAATGAAGGTGCGTCAGAATCACGGTTTTTATATCTCCGGGCTTTAATCCCTGTCTGGCCAGCTGCTCTTCTAGCTGCTGCTCTTTCGTTCTCTCAATAGGATTGTGCCACTTTCTCCCCCACTCTGTATCCCTGGCCGGACCGGCATCCACCAGGATGATCTCTCCTGTCTTTGTCTGCTTTAATAAAAATGCAATGCAGGGAGCCTTTACCACTCTGCCTACATCATGTACCACTCCATGGCGGCAAATCTGGGATGCCAAAGTCACGTTTAATGTTCCCAGATTTAAGGGTGTGATTTTCCACATAGTCCGTCTCCTCCTTTTCTCTTCTGTCCAAACAATTCCTTCCGGAACTGCTGGTTCCAGCTTTCGATTTTCTCTCTGGACAGAGCCTCTGCCCCAGTCAGTTCATATGCTCTGCCCAGCTGGGCATATTTATTGCTTCCAAAAGCGTGGTAAGGAAGCAGTTCATAATCTGTTAGATGATTCAGGGTTTTCAGAAAATCTACAATTTTCTCTAACTCCTCCACAGAATCATTGATCCCCGGAATCACCGGGGTCCGGACAATCAGTTCCAGATTCGGATATTCTCTGCTTAACCATTGCAGGTTCTCCAAAATCATCCGGTTACTAACCCCCGTATATTTCTGGTGCTTTTCATCATTCCAAATCTTTACATCGTAAAATACCAGGTCGCAATGCTTAACCACCCGGCTTACATCCGCCCAGGCGGCAAAGCCACAGGTTTCAACAGCCGTGTGAATCCCCATTGCCCCACATTGCCTTAAAAGCTCCTCCACAAAGTCTGCCTGCATGAGAGGCTCTCCACCGCTGACCGTGATCCCTCCATTGGCCCGCCAGGCAGACATCTGATTCTGGGTTGCAGCGATCACTTCCCCCACTGTCATTTGCTTCCCCATGACCTTCATTGCCGTGGCACAGCAGGTATCCTGGCACACCTCACAAATCTTGCATCTGTCTCTGGTGATCTCAACTTTCCCATTTTCGTCCGGACAAATGGCCCCCTGGGGACAATGCCGGATGCAATCCCCACAGCTCTTCACTCCAATACATTTACTGCTGTGAAAGCTGATTTCCGGCAATCCGCTCTGGGATTCCGGGTTGGAACACCAGATGCAGTGTAAAGGACAGCCCTTCATAAATACGGTATCCCGGATATCCGGGCCGTCATGAATGGAAAATTTTTGAATGTTAAATACATTGCCTGTCCTTTTATTTGCATCTAATACTTCCATTCCTTATTCCTCCCATTCGCCTATACATCCCTCAGGCGATCTCCTCATGCTCTGTCCGGTTGATGATCTCACTTTGCAGCGCTGGACTCAAATCTGTAAAGTACGCGCTGTATCCTGCCACCCGCACAATCAAATTCCGATAACTTTGGGGATCCTTTTGGGCCTTTATCAGCGTCTCCCGATGGATAATATTAAACTGTACATGCCAAAGCTTCAGATCCACAAAGCTTCTTAAAAGATGCATCAGATTCCTGGTACCCGCCTCACCCATAACAATCTGAGGCGTCAGCTTTACATTGAGCAGGCGGGAAAAACTGTTGGCACAGGCACGGCTTTTGGCATGGTCAATGGAAAGAAGCGTGGCGATCGGTCCTTGGTTGTCAACTCCCTGCGTGGGAGAAATCCCTTCAGACAGAGCCTCTCCTGCCTTCCTTCCGTTTAGCGTGGCCCCCATCTTTCCCCCCATGCCTACATGGGAAGTCACCGGTACGAATTTTATGTGTTTGGGGCCATAGGGGGTATTATATTTGGCCACTGTGGTCAAAAGCATCTCATCCACCTCTCTGGCAATCTCATCTGCATACCCATCATTTCTTCCATATTTTGGTGCATTCAGCACAGACTGGTAGATCTTTTCGTACCCTTCAAAGTTATTTCTGGCCGCTTCCTTAAGCTCCTCCAACGTATATTTTTTATCATCAAACACCAGCTTCTTGATGGCAGCCAGGCTCTCTGACAAGGTACCAAAACCATTGATATTCACATCCCCCGGATCCTTGTAGACACTCCCCGGAATATTGGGCTGATGAATATCCATACAGCTTTTCTGGCACAAATCATGAAGCATGGACATAAAGGGAGCTGCCAGCGTCTCTTTGTTGGCAATCTCCAAAGCTGTCTGTCTTTTCATAAAATGGCGTACAAAAAAATCATAGGTTTCCCGCAGATTGTTCATCACATCCTCATAGGACTGAATCTCTGCCACAGGGATGGATGGCTCCATCAGCTGGCGATAGTTGGTGCCATATTTTACAAACCCGTTATTGATAGCCATCTCTAAGGCGGAAGCCATATTGATATTGGCTCCCACCGGCATGTAAGTATCCTTGTTCAGCATGCGCACCTCCGTACAGCCGGAGCCGGCATAATCTCTGGCTTCCTCCAGAGTGCCGCCATTGTTGACAAGGGCCGGAATGATTTCCTCATCATTGAGAAATTTGGGAAAACCGCTTCCCTCCTTTACCAGATTGGCTGTCTCATGGAGCAGACGGTCCGGACTGGCTGAATGAAGACGAACCATCAGATCCGGATAATGGAGCGGAAACTCCTTTTTTGACCGGAGAATCAGATAAGTCAGTTCATTGGTGGCATCTCTTCCCTTGGTAGTCTGCCCACTTAAAGTCAGCATCTCAAAATGGGCATAGCCCTCCCAAAAATTTCCAGCATTGGTAGCATTAAACTGGACAAAATCCGCGATCTTTACCCAGAGGCATTCCATCAGCTCCAAAGCCCGTTCATCATCCAGAAGTCCTGCCTCTTTATCTGCCTTGTAGAAAGGATACATATACTGATCAAAACGCCCCATGGCAATGCCGCCGTTGATAGCCTGCTCCAGCTTGTAGCCCATTTGCACGAACCACTGGCTCTGCAGAGCCTCCCAGAAATTCCGGGCCGGATTGGCTGGTACATGGCTACAGTTTTCCGCAATCTGATTCAGCTCTGCCTTTCTGACGGGATTACTCTCCTCCTCTGCCATCTCCCGTGCCTTAGCTGCATAACGTTCTGCCAACGTAATCAATGCATCGCATTCAATCACCACTGCCTCTAAAAACGGCAGCTTATCGTATTCATTGTTGGTCAGATCCCCATTGATGGCATCCATCCTGGCTTTAGCCTCTGCCTTGATTCCTTTAAGTCCCTTGGTCAAGACCTTTCCGTACTCTCCGCTCCAGTTGAGCACACTGGATACATTGTCATTGACCTGCATCAATCCCGTAGCGCCGTACTCATCCTCACCATAAAGTACCTCCCTCGTCTCCTGAGGCAGTCGTGCCATATAATGATCATGAGCTGTCCTTCCCTTCCAATAGGGGATCACCTTTTCTTCCAGGGTCTCAATGTCCTCTGTGGATATCCGAAAAGCCTTCTTTTTCTGGGTATCCCGAAGCCCCTTGGAGAACCACCCGGCTCGCAGCTCCGGATACAGGATTCCATGACGCCCTCTTCCACCGCAAGTGCCCACAATCAGCTCGTCCTCCGTGATCACCACTTCCAGCTTCTGACATACATTGAGAATGGCTTTTGCCCAGCGGACATTCATGGGATAAGCTTCTGTTTCCCTCATAGATTCCGTAAAATACACGGCTCTCTGAATGTCGATCCTGGGGGTGTCATCCCGGAAATCCGCCAGGAATTTATTGATCCGCTTCCGTGGGCTTAGCTGTCCTTTTTTCTGCAAGATCCTCTCCTCCTGACTGGTCAGTGCATCCACACAACAGTTCATCATTGTTTTTTCCTCCTTCTGCTGTTATGAAACATTTATAAAAAAAGCCTGAACAAAGCAGCTCCCTATACAGGAACTGTTCCATTCAGGCTTTATTCACCTTGTTGACGTCTCCTTTTTGAGGGGAAACGCCTGAGTCAATAACCCAACCTTATTTATTTTTCCACTTCCAAAGCTGTTACAAATTTTCCTTCCCCCACTGGCTTTCCCGGTAACGGATCACCGCCGAGCGAAATGCCTGAATCGTACTCCCTGTTGCAGGAGTCATCATATGCTCCTTCAGATAGTCTAACACTGGCTCAATCGGATCATCCATACAATAGCCTTCCACTGCATCTGCAAAGTACTGTGCCGTCAGCGGGGAAATCACATTGACATGAGCTTTCTCTACAATTCTTGTCCTTTTGTTCACATAAAGCTGCACTGACACGGTCTGGTACATATCATTCAGATTTGTGTTTCTCGGCGTCTGAGCCCCACCTGCCACAAGAAAATAGTCACGATTTTTATACATTCTTCCATCCATCTCCAACTCTGAACCGGATCTATGTGTAAAGGCAGTCCTGCTGCACAGGATGTTACGGCAATTTCAAAAGCCTGGCAGCATTGTCATAAAAAAATTTCCTCTTCGCCTCTTTACTCATACCCAGTCTTTCCACACACGCCACAGCTTCCTTCACAGGAGCAAAGGGATAAGCTGAGCCAAACAGCATCTGATCCTGCAAAATATAGTTGGCGGCCGCAGCATACTCCCCGGCCCCTGGCATGTTCAGCATAAACAGATCCGGCAGGAGATAAACATTCACACAATGGTAGGCCACCTGAATCATCTCTGTGATCCAGGGGAAACCTCCATGAGCCACAAGAATCGGTAATTTGGGAAAATCCAGAGCCACATGCTCCACCTGCCAGGGCATGGAATAATTGATATTTTTGCCTCCGTTGCCCCCAATCATCATCATAACCGGGATCTCCTGGCTCTGGCACTGTTCATACAGATAATAAAACCTGTCATCATCTGCAAAGGACGGCTCAGGCAAAACCCCCGGTTCAACCACCACCCCTTTCAGATTCCCATTCACCACATATCGTTCCAGCTCCCTAAGGGTATTCTCCCTATCAAAGGGATCCACCCCGGCCAAACCGATAAAATAATCCGGATAACCTTCTGTCAGCTCCTGCACATGGGCATTATCCACCACCCCTACATGAGGATTAGCCTTTCGCCCGGACACCACGCCTTTGTCAATCCCTGCCTCCTCCATCTCCTTTAAGGTCAAGACAAGATCCCGTTTTTTCACAGACTCTGCCTGATACATTCCAATCCGCTCTGACATCTTCTTTGACCGCGCCAAATCCCGGTACATAATCGCATCCAGATAGCTTTTGTAGGGAGGCCGCAGCCTGAAATCAATAATCTTGTTCATATCTCCCCCTCCGATTTTGCTAAAAGTCTTTGTGAGAGATATTGAGCAAATAATGTGCCACTTCTAAAGCTTTGAAAAAACCATTTTCTGTCAAATTTTACGGTTGTATCTTACAGAACTACTTATTTATTGTTGCTTTTTTGTCAATATTTATTGTAACAAATCGGAAAATAATTTGCAACCCTCTTTTTTATCTTAGTATTTTTGTATATTTTTTCCATATTCCCTCCAAATTTTTCATATTTAGAACAAGTTTTTCATTTATGAAACTCTTTTTTCTCTCTGGCCTGTTTTACAGTTCTTCCCCTTTCTTCTCTCTCCACTTGCATTGGCACATGATTTGCTTCTTCTCTAATTCTGTCCTATTTCCTTAGTGCAAAAACCACTTTCCTGTGCTACAATCATTACCAGGACATTTTACCTACATGGAAAGGGGTATTGACAAATATGAAAATGGGATTTGATAATCAGAAATATCTGTCCACACAGTCCGAACACATCCGGAACCGTATCAGTCAGTTTGGCAACAAACTATATCTGGAATTTGGCGGAAAGCTTTTTGACGACTATCACGCCTCCCGGGTTCTTCCGGGATTTCAGCCGGACAGCAAACTAAAGATGCTTTTGCAGCTTGCCGACCAGGCAGAGATCGTTATTGTCATCAATGCTGCGGACATAGAGAAAAATAAGGTCCGTCACGACCTGGGGATCACCTATGACATGGATGTTCTCCGGCTCATCCAGGCGTACCGGGATCACGGTTTAAAGGCAGAAAGTGTGGTAATCACCCGTTGCGCCGGCCAGCCTGCCGCCGTTCAGTTTAAAACCAAGCTGGAAAATCTGGGGATCCGGGTATACCGCCACTACTCTATTGACGGCTATCCCCACAATATTTCCCACATTGTCAGCGATGAGGGCTATGGAAAGAATGACTATATTGAGACCACCATGCCCTTAGTCATCATCACCGCCCCAGGGCCTGGCAGTGGTAAAATGGCTGTCTGCTTATCCCAGCTCTACCATGAAAACAAACGGGGCATCAAGGCCGGCTATGCCAAATTTGAGACCTTTCCCATATGGAACATCCCCTTAAAGCACCCGGTAAATCTGGCCTATGAGGCCGCAACTGCCGATTTAAATGATGTAAACATGATTGATCCGTTCCATCTGGAAGCCTATGGTGTCACCACGGTCAACTATAACCGGGACGTGGAGATCTACCCGGTTCTTGCCGCTATGTTTGAGGGAATTTACGGCTACTGTCCTTACAAATCTCCCACAGATATGGGAGTAAACATGGCAGGCAACTGTATAACCGATGACGAGATCTGCCGGGAGGCATCCCGCCAGGAAATCATCCGCCGCTACTACCAGGCTTTAAACCGCCTTGCCAGAGATGAGAGCAGCAAAGAGGAGGTCTATAAGACAGAGCTTTTGATGAAACAGGCAAAGGTCACTGCCAGTCACCGCCCGGTAGTGGTAGCTGCCAATGAGCTGGCCGAGAAAAACCATTCTCCCGCTGCCGCCCTGCAGCTGCCGGACGGACGGATCATCACCGGAAAAACCAGTACACTTTTAGGCGCTTCCGCTGCTGCCCTCTTAAATGCAGTGAAGGAACTGGGGGACATTGCCGATGATATCCATCTGATCTCCCCTCAGTTTATTGAACCGATTCAGGGCTTAAAGACCCGCTATCTTGGCAGCCGCAACCCCCGCCTCCACACAGACGAGGTGCTGATCGCTCTGTCCATGTGTGCCGCCACAGACAAAAATGCCCGGATTGCCCTAGAGCAGCTTCCAAGGCTTCGGGGCAGTCAGGTACATACCTCTGTGATGCTTTCCCCTGTGGATATCAAGTTTTTCTCCAAACTGGGGCTGGATCTCACCTCTGAACCGGTCTACGAGAGCAAAAAGCTTTACCACTAAAAAGGAAAAAGACAGCCGTACCATTTTCTTTTCTGCCGGTACGGCTGTCCTTTTTAAGATATTCGCTCTATTATTCTCCCCGAAGCCACCAGGGATGGCTTTTAAAATATTCTTCCGCATATCTTTTATCCAGTTCGATCCGCTTCTTTAAAGCTTCAAGACCATCAAATCTCTGCTCCGGACGGTCAAAATCCAAAAGCTGCACCTCAATATTCTTCCCATATATATCCGGATTCTCTCCCAGCCCCAAAATAAAGGTCTCCACTCCCACTGGATTTTCCCCTGTGATTGTAGGTTTTTTTCCAATATTTGTAACCCCTCCGTAGTATCTTCCCTCCACCAATACCCGGGACACGTAGACCCCAAACCGAGGCAGGTACTTTTCCGGAGGAGGAAGAATATTTGCTGTGGGAAATCCAAGAACCGGAGCCCCGATGTGATTTCCGTGAACCACCACCCCATGAATCCCATAGGGCTCACCTAAAAGAGCATTGGCCTTCTCAATATTTCCAGCCTCCAGCTGCTCCCGCACATAGGTGCTGCTGATATCCCGGTGTTCATCCTGTTCTTTCTCAATAATCACTGCCTGGTAACCATACTCCGGTCCCAGCTGTTTTAAAAGAGCTGCATCTCCGGCCCTTTTATATCCAAAACCACAGTCCGTTCCTGCCACAATCGCCCGGGCATTCATCTGTCCCACCAAAATTCCGGCCACAAATTCCTCCGGCAGCATGTGAGCCATATGCTGGTCAAAGGGATATTCCACCATATAGTCAATCCCCATCTTTTCCATATTGTTACGGCGCTCCTGGTTGGTGGTGATCAGGGACTGCTTCTTTCCGGAAACCACCCCCGCAGGAGCCATATCAAACGTGAATACCGCCGTGGAAAAACCATTCTGTTCCTTAAGCGTCAGCATCTTTCGCAAAAGCTTCTGATGCCCTTTATGGCGGCCGTCAAACTTGCCGATAGTGACCACAGTAGGCTCCTTAATATGAAATTCTCTTGTTCCGGCGATTACCTTCATGAAGCTCCTCCCAGAAATAATTTCTGCGGCTGATACCGCCTCTTCTTTTCATCATACCCGTAGATCCCAATAAAACACCCCTGGCTGTCATAGACCCTGGCCTGCAAATACCGCTCACCGTCCTCTGTCAGCTCAGCCTGAAAAGGATTGCCGTTATGTACCAGCTTGTCCCCTTCCCCCTCAATTGGCATTGTCAGCCGGGGAAGCGCCTCAAACATACAATCCACTGGCAGCACATGCTGTTCAATTTCTCCCAAGTCCCGCAGATGTTCAATCTCCCCAAGCCGTAAGCTTTCCTCTATAGAAAACCGATCCACCCGGGTTCTTACCAGACTCTCCATACAGCCACCGCACCCGACCCTTCTGCCAATATCCTGGCACAAGGTCCGGATGTAGGTTCCTTTAGAACAAGCCACCGTCATTGTCACCCGTGGCAGACAAATATCCTCAATTTGGATTGTGAAAATCTCTACCGGGCGAGGCTGCCGCTCCACTTCCTTTCCTGCACGAGCCAGCTCATAAAGTTTTTTCCCGTTGACCTTAAGAGCCGAATACATAGGCGGAACCTGAAGATATGGCCCCACAAAGCTCATAATCGCCTCTCTCACCGTTTCCTCCATTTCCCTGGAACAATCCACCGGATTCTCCGAAAGGGTTCTTCCGGTTATATCTTGTGTATCCGTCTCTTTTCCCAGCAGCATAACTGCCCGATATTTCTTTGTCTTATCAGTCAAAAGATCACACAGCTTTGTCCCCCTGCCCAGACACACCGGCAGCACTCCCTCCGCCTCCGGATCCAGGGTTCCTGTGTGCCCGATCTTTTTCATCCGCAAAATACCCCTCATTTTCGCTACCACGTCATGAGAGGTATATCCTTTTTCTTTATAGACATTGATAATTCCGTCCATGCTCTTTGCTTTCCTTTCCACAGCCGGAAACTACCCCTTCGCAGATTTCCTGTACCTATCCCAGCTGCTTCGCTATATGTATGGACAGGTTATTGATCACATCATGAACACTGCCGCTCATGGTACACCCGGCGGCCCGCACATGGCCGCCGCCGCCGAAATAAGCTGCCACCCGGCTTACATCCACCAGATTGCCGGAACGCATACTTACCTTGTACACATGGGGATCCGTCTCGTGAAGAAAAATGGCACATTCCACCCCGTCTGTGACGCGCAGCTGATCCACAATTCCTTCCAAATCCCCGCTGCCTGCGCCATAAAATTCCATGTCCTTTTGCCGCACAGCCGCAAAAATGCATTTGCCGTCCATAAAGGAAATGCTTTCAAGAAGCGCCCGGCCCAGAATCTGATTCTGGACATAGGTTTTCCTGAAAAAGCTCTCATCAATAATTCTTCCGAAATCAATGCCCTTGGCCATCATCTTTCCAGCTACCTCCATGGTGTAAACAGAGGTATTGCTGTTTTTAAATACATTGGTATCATGAATCATTCCGGTGTACAGACATTCTGCCACCGCACTGCTGATCTTTTCCTCATCAAAAAAACCAAACAGCACTTCACAGGTAGAGCTCGCATCTGCCAAAATCACATTTTCCTCTCCATAGCCTGTGTTGGTTATGTGATGATCCAGGCAGATGCTGTGCTCTGCCTGGTCAAAATATACGGTAAAGTCTCCCAAACGGGTCTTGTCCCCGCTGTCTAAACAGATACATAGATCATAAAGGATTCCTGTGTTTACATCCTGACTGATCTTATCAAAATATTTTAGATAACGGAATTTGTCCGCCGGCTTCTCCAGATAGACCTGAACCGTCTTTTCCGGATATTGCTCAAGCAGGTAGTTACAAACTGCCAGGCAGGAACCCACACAGTCCCCGTCTGGCCGCACATGCCCCAAGATCGCAATTTTCTCTGCAGCCTGGGCCATTTCCATTAATCTGCTCATGCAATCACCTCCAAAGTTGTCATTCCTCATTTTTGTTTTCATGACCGTTTTGCTGTCTCAATGATCACTCGGTGGCTTCTGTCTCTTCCGGATCCTGCAGATCCTTTGTCACCTCATCAATCAATCTGGTCATATGGACCCCATACTCAATCGACTGATCCAGAATAAAGCTGATCTCCGGCGTGTTCCGCAGATTGACCCGGCGGGCCAGCTCCCGGCGGATGTAGCCCACCGCATTTTTCAATCCGGCAATCGCCTCCATCGCTGCTTCCTCATTTCCCAGAACACTGATGTATGCCTTGCAGTACTTCAGATCCGGTGTCACCTCCACGGATACCACCGAAATCATGGCGCCTGCCACCCGCGGATCCTTGATCTCCCTGCGGATGATCTCACTGAGCTCCTTTAAAACCTCTCCATTGATCCGCGTATTCTTGATGCTGTTTTTCCGCATAAAATATCCTTTCCTTATTTTGCAGGCAACCGGCATTCGGCTGCGTCCTGCCGCCCAAAAGCCAGCTGCCAAGTCCCTTTATCTTGGAACCTCAACCATCATGTAGGCCTCAATCACATCATCCTCCTGAAGGTCATTGAATTTCTCAAATACAAGGCCGCACTCATAGCCAGTGGCCACTTCCTTAACATCATCCTTAAACCGCTTTAGGGATGCCAGCGCTCCATCGAAGATCTGATCCTTTCCCCGGGTAATCCGGCAGGAACAGCCCCTCTGGAATTTGCCGTCTGTCACATAGGATCCGGCAATGGTTCCCACACCGGAGGCCTTGAACAATTGACGAACTACTGCATGGCCGATCACCTGCTCCTCGAAAACCGGATCTAACATTCCCTTCATGGCTGCCTCCACATCCTCGATGGCCTGATAGATAACCCGATACAACCGCAGATCCACCTTCTCCCGCTCCGCAATAGATTTGGCCATCACATCCGGCCTTACATTAAAGCCGATGATAATGGCATTGGATGCAGAAGCCAGTGTCACATCCGACTCGTTGATGGCACCCACGCCTCCATGAATCACCTTTACCATAACCTCTTCGTTGGAAAGCTTTAAAAGACTCTCCTTCACCGCCTCCACAGAGCCCTGCACGTCTGCTTTTACAATGATCGGCAATTCCTTGATATTGCCTGCCTTGATCTGGGTAAACAGATCATCCAGAGAAAGCCTGGACTTGGTATCCTCCAAAAGCTTGTTCTTGCCCTCAGCAATGAAGGTCTCTGCGTAGCTTCTGGCCTCTTTCTCACTTTCTGTGGCCATCAGCACATCACCAGCCCCTGGTACATCGTTAAGCCCTAAGATCTCCACTGGCTGCGATGGACCTGCTTCCTTCACCCGGCGTCCCTTATCATCCATCATGGCCCGGACCTTACCATAACAGGCTCCGGCCGTCACACTGTCTCCTACCCGCAGAGTACCCTTCTGTACCAAAATGGTTGCAACTGGTCCCTTGCCTTTATCTAATTCAGCTTCAATCACCAGGCCTCTTGCTTTCCGGTTAGGATTCGCTTTTAATTCCTTTACCTCGGCTGCCAGAAGAATCATCTCCAAAAGCTCCGGAATGCCCTCCTTTGTGTGGGCTGACACAGGAACGAAAATCGTACTGCCGCCCCAGTCCTCCGGAACCAGCTCATACTCGGAAAGCTCTTGCTTCACCCGGTCGATATTGGCGCTGGGCTTATCGATCTTATTGATGGCAACAATAATCTCCACCTCAGCTGCTTTGGCGTGGTTGATTGCCTCCACGGTCTGAGGCATCACGCCGTCATCCGCCGCCACCACCAAAATAGCAATATCTGTGGACTGGGCTCCCCGCATACGCATAGCGGTAAATGCCTCGTGTCCCGGGGTGTCCAGGAAAGTGATCTGCTGGTCATTGACATTAACTGTATATGCACCGATATGCTGGGTAATACCGCCAGCCTCCCGGGAAGTCACGTTGGTAGAACGGATTGCATCCAGAAGAGAAGTCTTACCATGGTCTACATGGCCCATGACACAGACTACCGGAGATCTGGAGATCATATCCTCCTCGTCCTCCTCGTCCTCCTTCAAAAGCTCGGCAATCACATCCACCTTCTCTTCCTTCTCACAGAGAACCTCATAATCCATGGCGATTTCCTCGGCCTTTTCAAAACTGATCTCCGAGTTCACCGTCACCACCTGCCCCTGCAAAAACAGCTTTTTAATGATCACTGAAGGCTGCAGTCTCATCTTCTCTGCCAGCTCCTTAATTGTGAGAAGCTCAGGAAGGGTAATAACCTTCACCACATCCTCTGCCGGCTTCTGGGCCGCCTTTTGCGGCATGGAAAGATTATGCTTTGTAACCTTTCCTCCCTTGCTTCTTGGCCCGTCCTCATTCACATTCTTTTTATCGTAACGGTCATTCTTGTGACTGTTCTTATTCTGCCGGTTGCTGGTGGGCTTTGCCTGAATCGGTGTGTCAAAACTTCTGGAACCGGAATCCCGCTGGCCGGGGCGGGCTGCCCCTCCCCGGGGACCGCCAAAACCACCCTGTCCGCCTCTTTGGCCACCTGCACCTGGGCCACGGCTTCCATCACGATTCCCACCAAAACCTGGGCCGCGGTTGCCATCGCGGCTGCCAGAATCCCGGCTGCCTCCAAAACCGCCACTGCGGCCTCCAGAGTCCCGGCTTCCTGCATAACCAGGACCGCGGTTAAATTCCCGGTTGCCGCCTTCCCGATTGCCTCCAAAGCCAGGACCGCGATTCCCGTCACGGCCTCCGCCCTCACGGTTGCCGCCAAAACCAGGACCACGGCTGCCTCCAAAGCCCGGGCCGCGATTCCCGTCACGACCTCCGCCGTAACCGCCGCTGCGACCACCTTCCCGGTTGCCTCCCTCCCGATTGCCTGCATAACCACCACTGCGGCCTCCATCACGGCCTCCGCTATAACCAGTCCCACGGCTGCCATCTCTTGTACGGCCACTATCTCTGCCAGCTCCAAAGCCCCGGCTCTCATCCCGGCTGCCATTGGACCCGCTGGTACGGCCACCGTCCCGGTTGCCTCCCTGCGCTCTTCCATCACGGAATGGCTGGCCCTGAGGTCTTCCTGTACCATGTGCCTGCGTTCCGTCTGATGCCTGGTTCTGACTCCTTGCAGGCTGAGCCTGAGAAGTCTGGGGTCTGGCTGTTGGCACTGTCGGAACCGGATCCTGCCTGGCCGCACCTGCCGCTGCCTGGCCCTGCACGTTCTGAGGCTTGCCTGCTGAAACTCCCTGCACCGGATTTTGTCCCTGCGATGTCTGAGGCTTCTCTGCTCCTGCCTGCACCGCATTTGACTGGCTCTGAGCTGTCTGAGGCCTTCCTGCCGCCACCTGGCTCTGAGGAGTCTGAGGCTTCCCGGCGCCATCACCTGCTGCCGTGCTCTGTCCCTGTGTGCTCTGCTGTCTGGCGTTTCCACTCTGACTCTGAGAAGGCTGCGGTCTTGCCACTCCGGCTGTCAGTCCCTGATTCTGGGAGGACGGAGGCTTTATTACTCCTGACACCAACCCCTGATCTGGCCTTCCAGTACTTTGGCTCTGGGCAGGTTTTGTTGTTCCCAAACCGCCCTGAGTCCTTCCCTGGACTCCGCCCCGTCCCTGCCCCTGCTGCTGAGCTTTGGGGCGGGCTGGCCTCTGCTGGGAATTTTGAGGCCGGTAAACTGCTGCAATCTTCTTTTTGGGCGCCTCACCCTGAGATGCTGCTGAGGCCGTCTGCTTAGCTCCTGCTGCCTCTGCCGGCACTTTGGTCTCCGGATTCTTCGCTGGCGAACTGCTTCCTGCCGCTGGGGCCTTACCCCCCTCGGGCGCGGTTTTAACCGCTACGCTTCCTGACTGGGAAGTCTTTCCGGCCAGGGTTTTCTTTACCATCTGAATTTGTTCTTCGCTGATGTTGGAAGAATGTGTTTTCACATCCTGATTTTGCCTCTGCAATATATCTAAAACCTCCTTGTTGGTTTTTCCTAATTCTTTTGCAAGCTCATTAACTCTCATACCCACTACCTCCGATTGTATTCATTTGTTTTACGATTGCCTTGGCAAGCCCTTCCTCCACAATCGCCAGAGATGCCCGCATCTCTTTGCCCATTGCGTGTCCCAGCTCAGCCTTTTTGCCGAAATAACAGATAGGAACTTTATAATAAGTACACATATTGGTGAACATTTTTTTTGTATTGTCAGATGCTTCTTCCGACACCACCACAAGACGTGCTTTTCCTTTCTTTACCGCCTTCTCTGTAGAAAATTCTCCGCTGACAGCCTTTCCTGCCTTGGTAGCCAGACCGATCAGGTTCATGGCTCTCTGCCTGTTATCCAAGATTCTCCATCTCCTTTTCCAGAGCTTCATAAACCTCCTTGGGAATTGCCATCTTAAAGGACCTATCCAGTCCCTTTCCCTTTACCGCTTTGTGGAAGCACTCCACAGACGGACACAGATAAGCCCCACGTCCATTCTTTCTGCCGGTGGAATCCAATGTAAAATCTCCCTCCGGCGTCTTTAAGACCCGAATCATCTCTCTCTTGCTCTTCATCTCGCCACAGCCAATACACTGTCTCTGCGGAATCCTTTTTTTTGTACTCACCAGTTCCTCACTCCCTATCCTGTCATGCGCTGTTATTCGCTGTCCTGCTCCTCGTAATCCTCCACGGGGTAGTTTTCCTCTGAAACTTCTTCCGGATAAATCTCCTCCGGGTATTCTTCCTCCTCTGGTTCAGGTGCAAGATCAAAATCCCGGGGGAGATCATCATATACGCCCTCTTCCTGATCATCGATGCCCATCTGCTCAAACAAACCCATTTCCCTTGCCTGAGTCTCACTTTTTATGTCAATCTTATATCCGGTCAGGCGGGCTGCCAGACGGGCATTCTGCCCTTCCTTTCCAATAGCCAGAGACAGCTGATAATCCGGCACAATAACCTGTGCCTCCCGCAGCTCCTCATCTGCCACCACGCAGATAACCTTTGCCGGGCTTAAGGCATTCTCAATTAAAAATGCCGCATTCTCATCCCAGGTAATAATATCGATCTTCTCGCCTCTTAACTCATTTACAATCGAGTTGACCCTGGCTCCATTGATTCCCACACAAGCTCCCACCGGATCCACATTGGGATCATTGGAGCACACGGCAATCTTTGTTCTGGAACCAGCCTCTCTGGCAATGGCTTTAATCTCCACGGTTCCATCTCTTACCTCTGTCACCTCTGACTCAAAAAGACGCTTCACCAAATCTGGGTGGGTGCGGGAAACAGAAATCCTTGGCCCCTTAGGTGTGTCCTTTACCTCCAGCACAAATACTTTGATCCGCTCTGTCTGTCGGAAATTCTCGCCTTTTACCTGCTCAGCCTCGCTGAGCATAGCATCCACACGCCCCAGATTGATGCTGATGTTTCTTCCCAGATTTCGCTGCACTATACCAGTAACCACATCTTTTTCCTTCTGATACCACTCATTAAACTGCATACTCCGCTCTTCCTCGCGGATCTTCTGCAAGATCACATTCTTGGCATTCTGGGTGGCAATCCGTCCAAAGGATTTAGATTCAATGGGAAAATGCACCACATCTCCGATCTCATATTTGGGGTCCTTCATTCTGGCCTCTGTAATGCTTACCTGAAGCACCGGATCCTCCACAACTTCCACAACCTCTTTATCTGCAAACACTGCAAAATCACCGGTCTGCGGATTGATGTTGACCCTTACATTGTCCGCCTTGCCGAAATGATTCTTGCAGGCGGTAATCAGAGAATTCTCAATCGCTTCCAGCAGAGTCGCCTTGCTGATGTTCTTCTCCTTTTCCAGCAGCTCCAGCGCCTCGATCAGTTCTTTGTTCATGGTTTTTTCCTCCTAAGATCCTTTCCTTTTCTAAAAGTCGAATGCCAGACGGATCAATGCAATCTCCGGGCGGGTAAACACTTCCTCCACGCCATCCTCTGTCTCAATCGTCACAGTCTCTTTGTCATAGGCTTTTAAAACACCGGCATATTCCTTCTGCTTATCTCTCGGTTTATACAACCGGATCTCCACTTCCTCCCCAAGACTTCTCTCAAAATCCTTATCCTTTTTCAAAGGTCTTCCAAGTCCCGGGGAACTGACCTCCAGGGTATAGCTGTCTGCAATAAAATCCTCCTGATCCAGCCAGTCACTCAGTGTCCGGCTAATCACCTCACAATCATCAACCGTTATTCCGCCTTCCTTATCTATATAGGCCCGAAGATACCAGTTTCCTGCCTCTTTCACATATTCCACATCCACCAGCTCGAACTGATGCACTTCCAACAGCGGCAGCAAAAATTTCTCTGTCCTGGACTCATACTCCTCTCTTCTTGCCATATCATCACCTCGCTTTACTTGTCTCATGACCAAAAAGTAAGAGTGGACGTAAGCCCACTCTACCATTTGTCATTTATCATGTTATCATATGCATTATAACACCAGGAAATGTCAAATGCAAGGGATTTCTTCTATATTTAATACTCAATTTGCCACAAATTGCTGTAAATCCCTTTCTGCGTTTTTACATCTTGTAAGACAACATTCATTATGACAAGGTTCATTTCTTAAAATATCCTTTGACACTACATTTTTTTCATATTATAATATACTTTGTATGACAACACACAGACAGGAGAACCCTACTATGCCTAATCCTATAAATCCTCTTCAAGATCTTTTAAATATTCGCCCTCAAAAAAACATGTCTGACATAATATATGAAAAAATAAGTCAGCTTATTCAAAGCGGCTCCCTTCCAGAAGGTTATATCTTTCCCAATGAAACAATACTCTGTGAACAGCTGTCTATCGGTAGAAGCACCATCCGGGAAGCCTATAAAGCACTGGAATTCTCTGGCTATGTAACCCGGACGAAACGGGGCACTGTAGTCAACAGCTATTCCATAATCCTGCAGTCCACCCCCCTTAAGTCGGTCATTCATGGTGCCAGCCATGAAGATTTCCTGGAGTTCCGCCTAATGCTAGAAGGGCAGACTGCTGCCTTGGCAGCAGAACGCGCATTACCAGAAGAAGTTGACCAGCTTCAGCAGCTACAGGACAAGTTAGTCACCGCCCGGCAAAATACCAGTTACGATGAGATCGCCGCCCTGGACCGAAGTTTTCACGAATCCATTGCCAATTACACCCACAATCCTCTGATGATCACATCCATGGCCGCCATTGCTGAAGCCTGCGAAAATGAAACCAGAGAATCGTTTTCCAGACTCTCCGTTCTCTCAGAAACGTTGGACCAAATGCTTTACCTTCACCAGGCCATTATTGATGCCATTCGGAATCAGAGCCCTGGTGAGGCCATGACCGATATGCTCAACCACATTGCAGCTATCCGGCAATAAAATAGAGTTCGCAGCCGCGAACTCTATTTTTTCTCAGCCTTTGCAGGCTCACTAAATCCATCAATCAGCTTAACTGCCCCGCATATACAGGGATATTGGCTGTCAAATTCCTCCTTTTGTGCTACCCGGAACTTATAGTACTTTTCTTTCCGCAACTGCTTATATACATCTGCCGGATTAAATCGCTCTCCTATGGCATCCTGGTTGATCTCAAAAATACTCTCTTTTCCATCTTCTTCCTGACAGTATAACAGATAAAGCGTCTGACCGTCTGTCTCTCGAATCTCCTTTTCCACCACCTGCACCTCAATCGACTCCCGGTCATACCGGGTTATCTTCCACCCCGGATTAAACATCAAAATTGCAAGTATAAGAATCACTGCAATTCCCAAAACAATATACCTAACCATATCCATATCAATTTTATGTTCCCAATTCATCTTTTCTCCTCCCACATCTGCTGGCACACAGACATGCCCCGGCTTCTTTACTGCACCGGCTCCCGGCTTCCCACAAGCCCGGCAAACAATTCTGCAGGCACATAAGCCTTAATCAAGATCCCATCTTCCCTGTATTCCTCCAAAAGCAGTTCCCCATATTTTCGGATCTGCTGGATCTTTCCTGCTTCCTGATAGGAAAATATCCGTTCCAGGTAAATATTACGATCCCGCAAAAGCTTTCCAAGAGTCTCAAGAAGCTGGTCCGTTCCCTCACCCGTTTTCGCAGATATCCGAACTTGATAATCTGAGTGGAAATCTCTGGGAAGCTGCTCCTGGGATATCTGGTCAATCTTATTAAACACCGTCACAATAATCTTATCCCCCACCTGAAGCTCCCGCAGTGTTTCGTATACCACGTGCATCTGCATATCCATCTGAGGATTGGAACAATCCACCACGTGCAAAATAATATCACTGTATTTTGCCTCCTCTAAAGTGCTTTTAAAAGCCTCCACCAGATGATGAGGAAGCTTCCGGATAAATCCTACTGTATCAGTCAAAAGCAACTTTTGCCCCCCATCCAGCTCCAGCTGCCTGGTGGTGGGATCTAAAGTGGCAAATAATTTATCCTCCGCCAGAATCCCTGCATTGGTAAGACGATTCAGCAATGTGGATTTCCCTGCATTGGTATAACCTACAATCGCCGCAACCAATGTATGGTTTTGCTCCCGCTTCTTTCTCTGAATCTCCCGATGGCGTTTTACTTCCTCCAGCTCAGATTTCAACTGGCCAATTCGTTCGTGAACCAAACGCCGGTCCATCTCCAGCTTTTTCTCTCCCGGTCCCCGGGTTCCGATTCCCCCTCCTAAGCGGGACAGAGAATTACGAAGTCCTATAAGCCGGGCCGCCCGATATTTCAGCTGGGCCAGCTCCACCTGGATCTTTCCCTCACTGGTATTGGCACGAGCCGCAAATATATCCAGAATCACCATAGTCCGGTCCATAATCTTTGTATCCAGAATATCCTCCAGATTGCGAAGCTGGACAGGGGAAAGCTCATCATCGCACACTACCCCTGTGGCATTCAGCTCCCATATCCGTTCCTTAACCTGGTCAAGCTTCCCCTTTCCCAAATATGTGCCTGGATGGATATTTTCCCGATTTTGGATAATCCTGTCCACCGTCACAGCGCCAGCCGTGTCCACCAGCTCCTCTAATTCTCCTAAGGAAGCCAGTGCCTCCGATTCCTCCTGGCTGCTGACGGCAATCAGAATCACCCGCTCCTTAACATCTCCTATTTCTATCAATTCTGCCATTCTTACTCCTGTCAAACATGATACATTCTCACTGTCAGAGATCTGTAAGCAAAGCCGTACCTCTTTTCTTGGCTACCCTACAGCCTGGATTTGGCTCTCGCTTTCCGGGCTGCTTTCCTCCCCGGCAGCTTCTCCTGGATCTGAGCTGCCCTGTGTCTCAGCACTTCCTTCATTGCCAGTGCCTTCTTCCCCGCCAGTCCCGCTTTCTCCCTCAGAGCCTTCCTCTTCCCCGGCTCCGCTTTCCTCCTCAAATCCTGCCATCTCCTGTGCATTGGATTCATCTGCATTGCCCTGGCGGCTTCTTAAAAATGCCAGTTCCCGCTCCACATTTTCATCAGTTCCATACTGCGCTGCATACGCCTCAAACAATTTAAGCGCCTGTGCAAAATCGCCCTTATTCTCCCATGCCACTGCCTCATTAAATGCCAGATCCTGACCGGCATCCCCTGCAGCCTTGCCCTTTGCAATCAGCTCAAGAGCCTCATCATACGCTCCGTCCCGTATCTTCTCCACAGCCTTTAAGTTGTAGATATATCCGTCTATAACCCCAAGAGCCAGCGCACCGTCATAGTCTCCCTTCTGTACCATACATTGGGCTGCTCCTTTTTTGTATTCTCTATTTTCTTCATCAGACTCACACAAGAGCTGATAGGTATTCAATGCCGCATCATACGATTTCAGGCGGTACTCTGCATCTGCACGGTACAAAAGCACATTGGTCTCAAAATCTCCAATCTTCCCCTTTGACCACTCAAGCGCCTCGTCCAGCCGTGCCACTGCCTCCTCATAGCTTCCTTTGTCCAAAAGCTCTATTCCCTCTCTCAGCAGCCCCTGTCTCTTCTTCTCTCTGTCATAGCGCATAAAACCATACACGGATCCGCCAATCAAGAGCAAAACAAACAGGACTAAAGCAGCAAAAAGTATCTTTCTCTGTCTGCGCCGTCTTTTTTTCCTCTCTCTGGCCCTGATTCTGGCTCTCTCATCCTCCATAATTCTGTTTCGGGAGTTTGCTGTATATCTTCCGCCAGGAGATGGCTTTTGACGACCTTTTGAGGAATGTGGGTGTTCTCTTTTCCGTGCCAGTGAACCATCGTAATTCCTGCCTCCAGATGTCCGGCCTGAGGATGATCTTCCGGCTTGCGATGAGGCTCTGCCCTGCCCCTGGCTTCGCCTTCCCTGTGTGGGCCGGCCAGGATTATTTCTGTCTCCATATCTTCCGTAATCGCTCACAGCTATCCATCACTTTCTGCCGGTGCTTCCGATTCCGCCCCGGTCTTTATGTCCCAGACTTGCCACTTCCTCAAACATGAGCACCGGCTGGTGTTCTATAATGCGGAACTGACAAATCCTGTCTCCCTCCTGTATCTGTGTATCCCGCAAGGCATAGGCGGGAAAATACCACTGATCATTATCTCCGCAGTAGCTCTCATCAATCACACCCATATGGTTGGTCTGAATAATTCCAAAATTTTTGTAGGTGCTGCTTCTGGGCACCACATGAGCCTCATACCCCTCTGGCAGCTCCATGGCAATCCCCAAAGGTATCAGTTGAAACTCTCCTGCTTTCATCGTCACATCCTTCGCTGCCCGCAAATCAATCCAGTCTGATTTGCCATCCACATAGGCCAATCTTTCCATTCGGTCATTAAAATAGCGAATCCTGATCTTTGGCATTGTCCTTTGCCCTTTCCTCTTTATGGCCATTTTTTCAAAATCTTTAGCCGTTTCGTCATCTTAAATCGTAATAAAATAGTAACATGTTATCCGTATCAAGTCAAGGCAAAACCCGGAGATCCCCTGCCTTATCCTCTCTCTGGACAGCCAGGTCAGACTCCTCCTCACCTGATGCTTGAACCATCTTAAAATCCTCGGCAATCTCTCCCTGGCCCTCCAGCTTCATCTGCAGCTCTTCCTCCACCTCCTGCAGAATCTCTTCCTCCTGCTCCGGATTCATACTGGGAAGATCGATCATGGAGCTGATTCCAAACCGGCGCAGAAATTCCTCTGTCGTGGCAAACAATACCGGCCTTCCTGGGGCGTCCAGCCGCCCAACCTCCCCTACAAGCCCATATTCCACAAGACGGTTCACTGCGTGATCCGAGGATACCCCCCGGATCTTTGATATCTCCATCTTTGTCACCGGCTGCCGGTAAGCGATGATGGACAGAGTTTCCAAAACCACATCCGTCAGCACATGCTTTTTTGGCGCTGCTGCCACCCGGATCAAATTCTCGTAAAAGCATGCCTTTGTACTCATCTGAAATGCATTGTCCAGCTCAATGATCTGCATTCCACGGTTTTCAAACTCATACCGCTTTTGCAAATTTTCCACCACCTTGCGTGCAATCCTCTCGCTCTGGCCAATCGCAATACCCAGCTGGCGCAACTCCACTGAATTGCCCATAGTAAAAAGCACCGCCTCCACAATGGCTTCCCAATCGCTTTCCGGATATATTCCTTCCGGGGCCGTATCCCCCGTTTTTTCCGATAATCCCTCTTCCCGGCTGTCTTTCTCTCTCTCTGACTTAGGATTGGTATCCGGCCTTATCTGCCTCTCTGCCTCTGCTTCCAGCTGCGCTTCTGCCTCCATTTCCGCATGTCTTGCCTCAATAGCTGCCAGATCAAATTCCTCATCCTCATTGTCAAACCAGTTTTCCATATATGTTACGCCTCTCCCCTCATTCTATGCAGCTCCTTCTACCCGTCCAGCCCCTCCAAATGAAGCTCCAGATCCGTCTCCTGGCCGTCCTCCTCCAAAATCTCAATGTCCATATCATCGAAGGTATGTTCCTGAGTCAGATGAATCTTTCCGATTTTCATCAGCTCTAAGATTGCCAGAAAGGTCACCACCACCTCCAGCTTGTCCCCCTGTCTTTCCAGTATCTGCCGAAAGCTGAAACGGCGATGCTTTCTGGCAAATCCCATCACATCCATGATTCGGTTCTCCAAACTAACCGGCTCCTTTTTGATCGTGCCAAAATTACTTCGGATTGGATCCACCTTATCCTGCTGACGCCTCATCACAGACTCAAAAATCCTCTGCAGCTTTGCCAGTGTCAGCCCGTCCAGAAGCTCATTTAAATCCACCGGCGGTTCATATTTGGCCACCTCCCTGGGCACGGTAGGCATTTTAAAGAGAACTCCCTGAGCATCCTCCTCCATGTCCAAAAGCTCCTGAGCCATCATTTTATACCGCTTATACTCCAAAAGACGCGCCACTAACTCTGCCCGGGGATCCTCCTCCTGCCCTTCCTCATCCACATCCAGAGGCAGAAGCATTCGGGACTTAATGTCTAAAAGAGTCGCCGCCATCACCAAAAAATCACTGACAACATTCAGATCCTCCCGCTCCATCTGGCTTACATATTCCAAATACTGACGGGTAATCTCCACAATCGGGATATCATAAATATCCACCTTATTTTTATCAATCAAGTGAAGCAGCAGATCCAGAGGACCCTCAAACTTCTCCAGCTTATAAGAAATCGTCATATCTCACTCTCCACCAAAAATACATTAACCCTATATACATGTCTAAACATTGACAAAACCATTCCTCAGTATAGCAAAAAACAAGAGGGATGTAAACAAAGAATCAAAAGTACATACCACGAAAAAAGCCATGGACAAGCCGGCTTTACACAATCGCCGGACTTCTCCATGGCCAAAATTCAACAATGATTTTCGCTCATCGCTTTTCTGGTAGTTTCGTAGGCATTTTGCACCACCCACTGGGGGCTTTCTTTCCAGTACTGAGGCCGAAAGATCTCAACCGAACACATGCCCTCATATCCGATCTCCCTTAATACCCCCAAAAATCCCGGAATATCCACCACTCCCTCATTCACAAAGCACCGTTTCTCCTGTTTCCTCTCCCGCTCCGGCACATCATCTGCACTGTTAAGATGGACAGCAAATATCTTTTCCTTTTCTACGGATTTCATCCCATTGTAATCATTTTTCCCGTTATACAGATATAGATTGTAGGCGTCAAAAACGTAGCCTACATTGTCCAGTGCCACTGCCTCCACAATCCTTTTTGCATTCTCCACTGTGCGGACCGAGGATCGGGGAAAACCTACCAGCTCAAAGCACAGATTCATATCATACGATTTGCCGATTTTCCCCAGCTCCCTCAGCATCCGGATACAGTTCTCATTGTTCTCCTTCTCGGTCCCAGGAAACGCCACATAGTTGGGCCCGTCCAGAAACGGCGGTACCACAATCATGTGATGATTGCCGATCTTATGACCGATCTCACATCCATACAAAAATTGTCCCAGAAGAAAAGCACGTCTTTTGGGATCGTCATCCTCCCGCAAAAACTCCGGATAGAGATACAGGGCATTAAAAGCATGGGGTTTAATGTGATGGGTGGCAAAATACGCTGCCAGCTCCTCTGTCCTGTGGTCTCTTAAATACTCCATCAACATATCAAACCGTATTTCTATGTAATCAAAGCCTGCTGCCTCACAAAGCTCCAAATCCTGCTCCAAAGTAGAACATCCCAAACCACATGCCTCATTATAAGAGATTTTCATAGCTCCTCCTCACAAAGCTCCGGATAGATCCGTACATTATCCTCATCCAGCCAGGCATGTTTTTCATCCAGCGTATACACAATGTTTTTTCCGTTGTCCTGTAATCGCTGGGTCCACATAATGTATCCCGCATAGCCTGGCGCCGTGGCCTGAGCATGAAGCTGTCCCCCCGGATTACAGGTAACACTTCGATTGACCACCTTGATGGCCTCATCTCCAAACTCCGCAAAGCCATATCCCTGCTCCGGAAAGAATTTATAGTAATAAATCTCCGGCTCCTCATGTAAATGAGGCGGAAAACAGGCCCAGCACCCCGGATAATTTACCACTTCCCCGCAAAACAGATTGGTCTCCGGACAGACAGACCGGTCAAAAAATGCCCGCTTCATTCTTTTTACCTTTCCACCCAGCTTTTCTTCATCCACAAGCTCCCGGCACAAAAGATCCTTCGGCTCATAAAGCCGGTTGCAGAATAATTTCTCATTATGAGTGCTGGCCACATTGATCTCCGCCCTGTCAGACAGACATGTGATTCTCACCTGGGTATCCCGATGTACATGGAGAACATAAGGGTCCTCCGTAAAACAGCTTTTTCTCTCCACAGTCTCTTCTCTGTCATCCCACCAAAAGGTAATCCTTCCTTTGTTCAGGCAAAAAATATACTCTTCCCCTGTACATAACTCATAGCTTTCCTGTTTTTTCAGAAAAATAACGCCAAATTCAGAGTCCATCATCTCAGGGTTGTTCTCCCTGCTGACATATTTATTCCACTTTTGGGTAATCTCTCCCCGCACTACTTTTATCATCCGTCTCTCCTCTTACTTCGCAAGCACACTAGGCAGCCATGTACCGATTCCCGGAATCAGACACAAAAGTATCAGACATCCAAACAGGGGTATATAAAAAGGAAGCATGGCCCTTACCATTCTCTGAAAGCTGATCTTTGCCGTATCGGCTATGACAAACAGACATACCCCAAAGGGAGGGGTACACAGCCCGATCATCAGGTTTAAAACCATAACAAGCCCAAAATACAAAGGGTCAATGCCCATAGCTGTGGCCGCAGTCAGAAGAACCGGCCCAAACACAAGGATCGCTGCAATACTCTCCATAAAGCATCCGATGACAAGCAAAGCAATATTAACGATCAGCATAAACACAACCGGATTGGTAGTCACATTGGCCAGCCACAGAGCAATGGCATTGGATATGCCACACCGGGCCAGAACCCAGCCATAAAAAGCCGCAGCAGCCGTCACAAATCCAATGGAAGCCGTGTCCCGAATCGTTTCCTTTAATATACTCCACAACCGTTTTAAATCCATCTCATGAAAAACAAAAAACGAAACCAGCAGCGCATACATGGTAGCCACAACTGCTGACTCTGTGGTTGTAAAAATCCCTGTCCAGATTCCCACTAACAGGATCACCGGCGTCAGCATGGGAATCAATGCTTCCCACAATGCAATGCCAAACTCCTTTAAAGTGGGGAACTCCATCCTGGGATAATTTCGCTTCTTTGCCACCAAATACACGATAAGCATCATGCTCAACGTCATCAAAACACCTGGAACCACCCCGCCCATAAACAGAGAGCCCACAGACACCCCAGAGATCGTGGAATACATAACCATGGGAACAGACGGCGGGAAGATCGGGCCAATGGTAGAAGAAGCCACTGTCACTCCTGCAGAAAAATCCACATCATATCCATTGCTCTTCATAGCCTCAATCTCAATCTGTCCCAACCCAGCCGCATCAGACACTGCTGTGCCGGACATTCCTGCAAAAATTAAGGAAGCCAGAATATTGGCATGTCCCAATCCTCCAGGAAGCCATCCCACAGCCACATTGGCAAATTTAAAAATTCTCTTGGTGATCGATGAGCCGTTCATGATCTTAGCTGCCAAAATAAACAGAGGAATGGATAGCAAAAGAAAATTCTGCAGGCTGCTGGTCAGCTTTAAAGGCATGGATATCAGCTGAAACCAGGACATAACCGACCCCATATTGACCATAAATCCCACACAGCCGGTGACACACAGAGCCATTCCCACTGGTACCCCCAGCGCCAAAAGCACAATCAGTCCTACTGTGAGAATCAGCGCTACGATTTGATACATGGATCCTCCTCCTCTCCTTTTTTTCCTGTAAGATAATTTTTCGTATGAACCACCTTGGCATACAGCATACAGAGTGTGCCAATCAGCATTACCAGATAAAGATAGCCATAGGTCAGCCATTCCACCGTGGGAATCGCCGCATGCCACTCAGAAAGCATCCGGTCATAACAGCCGTAAATCAAAGTGATCAAAAAGAAATATACGCAGATATCTTCCAATATATTAAACACTAAAATTCCCATCCGTTTTCCATGAAACAGATCCTTGATCATAGTAACTGCCATCTGGCCGTCATCATAAATCAGGATCGGCGTCCCTAAGAATACGATGGTCAAAAACATGGCTCGTCCGATCTCAACTGTCCAGGTGGCCGGAATATGAAATATCATACGGGCCAGAATCTGGAAAAACACGGAAAATGTGAGCACACAGAGACAGACTGCACAGACATTTTCTAACAATGCCAAAAGCCTTTTTGTCATCCTTTGCCTCCTTTTTGCAATCGTTTGAACATCCCCGGTGATAGGGTCATTCCTGCTGGTTACTATAAAGACCCTGCAAAAACAGGGCCTTTTATTGTAGGTTGGAATCGATTATTTTATACTGTTTACCAGTTCTAGAAGTCCCGGCTTCCAGTTGGCATCATTATACTCCTGCACTACAGGAGCCGCCAGCTCAATAAACGCCTCATTGTTAGGAGTGATGACCTCCATTCCTTCCTGGCGGCACTTCTCTACATAGGTTTCATCCGGATTCGGATACTCCTCTGTGACCTTTGCCTGGGCATCTGCCCATGCCTGGCTGATTAAAGCCTGATCCTCTGCTGTCAGGGTCTCAAACCATGCCTCAGAAGTGATATATCTTGCCAAGGTAAAGATGTGAGAAGAAAGGATCAGATACTTCTGTGCCTCATAATATTTATAGGAATAAATCGTCTCCGGAGGATTCTCCTGGGCATCCACAGTCCCCGTTTTCAGTGCCATATAAAGCTCTGAGAAGTCGACAATGGTGGGAGAAGCCCCGAACGCTTCAAACACAGAAACCCGAACCGGAATGGATGGCAAACGGAACTTTAATCCCTTCAAATCCGCCGGCTCCACAATCTCCTTGTTCGCTGTAATCATCCTGGCCCCTCTGTAAAACCAGGCAGATGTGATGATTCCAGACTTCTCCTGCACCTCTGAGAAGATCTGATCCCCATGGGTGCTCAAAAAATCCTTAAAATGATTCATGTCCCGAAACAGATAAGGCGCTTCCAAAATGGAATATTCCGGCGCATAATACTCAAAATCCTCACAGCCCAAGGCTCCCATCTCAATGGTCCCTGCATGGACTCCCTCCGATACCTCTCTGGCTCCTCCCAGCGCACCGCTAGGATGGATAATCACCTGGATCCGTCCCCCGGAAGCTGTCTCCACATTCGTCTTAAACTCCTCCATAACTTGATGCACAGGTCCTTCAGGGGCAAATGTGGACGCCACATTAATCGTGTAGGAGGCTCCCTCTGTGGCAGCTTCTTGCGTCTGTGTCTTACTTTCTTCTTTGCCTGATTCCTCTGTGGCCTGGGTCTCTTCCTTCGCCTCACTGACTGCGGCTGCTGTCGTCTTTGCTGTCCCGGAGTTGCCGCTGCTTCCGCAAGCTGCCAGGGTCAAAACCATACTTGCGGTTAATACCAGTGCCATGATTTTCCTCTTCATACCTTTATCCTCCTGATTATTAAAAAATATGTTTTGGCACGCAACCCTTTATGTCACCTGCCTGACCATCTCTGTTGACATTCTAGCATACTAACATGTTAGTGTCAATATCCATAATATATGTTTTTTAATTTTTCTACATATTTTATTTGTTTTTTATGCAAAATGACAGGAATACTCCTTCCTGTCATCGATTTCAACTGGCTATTTTTATATTTTCAGGCAAAACAACATCTGCTACTGATGCACAAAATACTCTGGCCACATCTCCATGGCCATCTTCTGATAATACTGAAGCTCCTGGATATGCTGCTGCAGCAATGTGACAGCTCCCTCCACATTCTTTTTGACAATACAGTCTACCAGCTTTTCATGCTCTTTGACAATATGCATTGCCCGGTTATTGACATTAGCTGTAATCAGGCGGATCCGGTCATAATGTCCATTCATCTGAACCAGCAAGGATGCAGCCAGCGCCTCCCCCGTGTCAAGAAACTCCATCTGATGAAAGCTGTTATCCAGCTCTAAATATTTCACATAATCTTTTTCCTCTAAAGCCTGATACTGATCCTCTATATTTTTTCGCATGGATTCTATAGTTTCCCTTGAGGCCACAGTGGCAAACTTCCGCATATTCGTCATCTCTAACGCCTCCCGAATGAACCATTCCTGATACAGACGATCCACATCGATTCTGGACACAATTGTAGCCTTCTGTGGGGAAATCTCTAACAGCTCCTCTCCCTGGAGCTTAATAAACGCCTCTCTCACCGGTGTCCTGCTGATATTCAGCCTGTTGGCTATATCCTGGGTACTGATTACCATCCCCGGCTTCAATTCCATACTTACGATTTCATTGCGAAGTGTCTTGTATGCAATCTCACGCACACTGTTGACCGCAACAACATACTGTCGTTTCTCCCTCACCATCTCATCCCCTGCGCCGATATATTATATAGTTCTGTCACGAAAAACCATAAAACCTGCCCTGTTTCAAACTGTTACATATTCTAACATAGCTGGGAAATTTATGCAAGCATATGCATATTCTGTAACATCTACAGAAAAAATTCCATTCTGGTTCCCTTCATCCACCCTCTCCAGGGCAGTCGGTATACCAGCTTTGCAAGCCCTCCTGTCAGCGCCCCGCCACAGATCACATCAATCACCGAATGCTGTTTTAAAAACATCGTGGACAAGGAAATTCCAACTACCAGCAAATAAACGCTCCATTGGATAAGCACCTGCTTTTTCAGAACCCGAGACCGGTAAGCTACCACTGCCACCGCTGTGGAGCTGGACACATGAATGGACGGACACACATTTCCCGGTGTATCCACCGCATGAATCATCCGAACCAAGTTCCCGCATATGCCCGGCTCCACAGCTTCCGGCCGCAGCTTCAGCCCATTAGGGAAAAGCCAATAGATCACAATGCTGATAGTCATTCCCCCAAACATAATCAAAAACAGGTTCTGAAAATCCTCCTTGCTGGTAACTGCTGTGTACAGCCAGGATGCCGGCAGTAAAATAAACCACATCAGATACAACACAATAAACTGCTCATGAAATGGAATCCAGTCATCCGCAGGACAGGAGATTATATATTTCGGCGTCACCAACCGCTCCGTAATGTAAAACGCTGCCAGAAAGATCACCAGATACCACAAGGCCTGAATATACTGGTGCCCGGCAAGCCAGCCACGTATATCGGTTCTCCAATGCTCCCTGGTTATTTCCAACACATCGTACTTTAAATTCATTTCTTTATCCGTCCTGTCACTTATTTTTATTTATCTGGCCATCTCTCAAAAATTCAGGCCCTGTCATCCGTTTTGGCTAACCTCTTTATTCAGCCTTACCACCACCACCTGAGGCTTATTACAGAATCGGATATTGATGGAGTGAGTCCCCAGTCCCCGTCCCACAATCATGGTTCTCCTGTCCTTTTCAAAGGTACCTCCACAGCAGGGAAGGAAAAACTGATACTGAGGCGTCATCACACCCCCTAGTCCCGGAATCCGCACCGTGCCCCCGTGAAAATGCCCGGCCAGAGTCAGATCCGCCCCCCACCCGGCATAGGCATCCAAAAACAAGGGGGAGTGAGACAGCAATATCTGAAACCGCTCTTTGTCTGCCCTCCCCAAATGACGGGCAATATATTCCGGATCCATTTTCCCGGGAAACACATCCCGATAATAGACCGGAGCAATATTCAAACCACTGATGCGAATATCTTCATCCACTTCCACTGAAGCATCCGACAGATAAGTCACCTGATACTGTATTAAAAGCCGGCAAAATTCCTGGTACAGCTTCCCATAGCTTTCCTGTTCTCTGTAAAGTCTCTGTTCATGGTTCCCGTTTCCGTAATATACAGGGCAGATTTGTCTCAGTCCTGCAATAAGGTGCTCTGTGGCTTTAAGCCCGGCAAGGCCCGGTTTTGCCACCATTGTGTCCCCGCCAATCAGAACAAAATCCGGCTGCTCCTGACGGATCCGCTCCAAAAGCCGCTGGTTTTTCTCCCCAAATTCTTTATCGTGAAGGTCTGTGAGAAACACCACCGTTCTGCCTCTTTTTATCTTGGGAGAACGAATCCAGGTCTCCTCCACCACAAAATGATCCCGCTCATACTGAGACCGCAAGAGCCCTCCGGCCCCAAAAGCGGCCAGTGCCGGAAGAATCCATATTCCTGCCTTCACTCCCTCACGCCTCCATCAGCCAGTCCCGCACTTCCAAAAGGGAGCTGCATACCCGATCAAGCCTCTGCCGCAGCACTTCATCTGGCTGAGTCAGATCTGGCACCATCACGGTAACAAATCCCCCCTTAAGTCCGGCCTCCACCCCGTTTAAACTGTCCTCTAACACCAAACAATCATCCGGCTTCTCTCCCAAAGCCTCTGCTGCCTTAAGAAATATCTCAGGGTTCGGCTTTGCTTCCTTCACCATATCCCCAGTAATCACATAGTCAAAAAAGCCATCGATTCCTGCCAGACGCAGATTGTCCATGGAATACTCCCGGGCGCTGGCTGTGGCCATGGCGATCTTGTAGCCCTCTTCCCGCAGATAGGTCAAAAGCTCTTTTACCCCTGGCTTCACCGGCATCTCCATCTCCCGAAGCATTTTCACAAATATCTCCTGTTTTCTCCCCCTCAGCTTCAAAAAATCATATGCCTCCCCAAACCGTTCCTTAAACTTTCTGGCCGCATCATTGGCATTGGCTCCCCGGATGGTGCAGAGGAAGGACTCTTCCAAATGAAAACCCATCTCATTCCCTGCCAGATCCCACGCCTTGATGGATATCCTTTCTGTGTCAAACAACAGCCCGTCCTGGTCAAAAATTACCCCTTTGATTTTCCTTGTCTCCATATGTAGTGTCCTCTCTTGATTTTTCTATCGGATGGGGGCCCTTTTTATGGCCCCCTTCTTTTCTCTTTTTTGTTTCCTTTTACTGAATATAAGGAGCCAGCTCCAGCCGGATAAAATACCCCTGCTCATGGCTGCAAACCGGACAGGAAGCCGGCGCTTTCGTTCCCCGGAACACAAAGCCGCAGTTTAAGCACATCCAACCGGTCTCCACCTCAGACACAAAGAGCTGATTTCTCTCCAGATAATCTCCAAACAGCTGGAACCGATCTCCGTGTACCTTTTCGATCTCAGCAATCTGAAAAAAGGAGCCGGCAATTTTGGCAAAGCCCTCTTCCCTGGCTATATTGCCAAAGCTCTGATACACATCCTGAAACTCCTCATACTCATTGTGCCTGGCAGCCTTTAAAAGATCCAGGCTTTTGTCGTACTGATCGATGGGATACGCCCCGTCCACCCGGATGTTCTGGCCCTTTAACTCCTTTAGATAGTCATAAAAAACCTGGGCATGGGCCCTCTCCTGCTCCGCTGTAAACAGAAATACTGACCGGATCACCGGCAGTCCTTCCTTTTTCGCTTTGTCCGCTGCCATCGTGTAACGGTTTCTGGCCTGGCTCTCACCTGCAAACGCCCGCATCAGATTCTTCGCTGTCTCACTGCTCTGAAAATCGATCATGGAAAATCTCCTTCTAAAATAAAATAATTAAAATTGGGATTCTCCATTATTATCTCTGTTTTTTTCTAAATTATGATATCCTGCTGCCTGCTTATGCCAGGCTTTCTGCATCTGTCTTTACTTCCGGCACTTAAACACCGGATCTGCCGGATATCCCCCCACAATCTTCTGCATGGTGCGCTGCACCCCATCCTGGGACTGGCGCCAGTCCGCGTCCCGGTTTCGGTAATCATACTTCTCAATCAGCCAGTCAATATCCTCCTGAATCCGGTCTAAATTCCGCTTCATAAGCTCCCCCAGCTTCGGAATCCAAAGCTCCTTTTCCTGAGGCTTTAGCTTCTCCTCGCAGATCATCAGCACATCCGCAAAGTGATGGAGACAAAAGCCCTTTGACTCCGTTAAAAGCCGGCAAAAATCCGGATCATTGCGCAACATATAGAGAAAGGTATCCAGCATTCTCTCATAGACAGTCTCCATACGGCCGCACACATAACAGTGTTCCTCCTCCGCCCGAAGCCATGTCTCTGTGCCGGAGGCCGCAGACTCTGCCCCGGCCCTCTCTGCCTTTCTAAACTTTCCAAAAAGCCCAGACCCCTTCCTCGGCACATAGTGATCCATCTGCTTTTTAAGCTCCTGATTCAGATACTCCAGGCGGGATTTTAAAATCCAGGCATTTCCCAGATTGTTGCCATAATCAAACATCATCTTGGTGTGGTGCCTGCAGAATCCCTTTTTGCTGGTCTCCCCCCGGATATCATCCTCCATATAAGAAGCCCCCAGCACAAATTCCAGAGCCTCCTGCTCTAGCTTTCTCTCCAGCCAGCAAAACAAGCACTCATCCCCGGACTTTACTGCATCCGTCAGTTCAATGGTATATAGTTTTTCTTTCATTCCCCTATCCTCTTCTTATATTCCCGGCAGTCGGACCTTTTTCAAACTATACGATATCTTATCACAAAATTCGACAAAAAAGAATACCTACTTCTCATTTTCCAGAATCCCCTGAAAGCCTTCACTGATATTAATACTTCTGCCAAGAATTTTTGAAATATCGTTTCGGATAGATGAATGATCCACATCCATATAAAAAGAGTCAAACTCTTTTATTTCTTTTATATTCCACATAAGAATCAAAAGGGCACCAAAGGTAATCGTACAGATCGGCATTTTTATAACATTCCTGATATCCTTAATCACCTGCCAATAATCGGTTCTTTTATTAGGCAGGCTCAGGCAAATTACAAGAGGGTGATTTTTTTCTTTGTTGATACCATGTCTCGCATTCATTACTGCAACATCATCCAAAACAGCCCGGGACACATCCAACAGCTCCGTTCCGGTTTCCACCTCAAAAACGCCCAGACGCTGGCTACTGCTATAAAAGCCGTCCATCCTCATATAGACATTGCCTTGTCTTGCCAGTGTCCCATGATTTCCCAACTTTATTAACAGGTTTCGCGCCAGTATATTCTGTTCTCCCTGTGACATCTTCCGGATGCCTTTATATACAGAGTCCATGAGGCGGTCCGACTCCTGGCAAAGTATTCCATGGCGATTCCTGACAGCTATGTTTTGAATAAACTTGTTTTGTTCTTTTATGCTTGTATCATTCACAGGGAGCCTTTGCATATTTTTCTTATCCTGGACTGATACTTTCGCTTTGCCGTCTTTGAGATAAAGCGCTCCTATCGGACAACTTGCCACACAAAGTCCGCATCCAATGCATTTATTTTCATCAATTTCTATTCTTTTCTCCCCACTTTTAATCCCATCAACGGGACAAATCCGTTTATTCGTAACATGAGATATTCCTGGAAATTCCACACATAAAATGTCCTCATTGCTTAAACACATGCAGCGGGGATTTACACAGTTTATACAACCAGCAGCGATTTGTTTTCCACTGCTAAAATAAATCCTGCTGGTTGTATCCGGATTACAGGTCACAGAAATATCGCTGCCATCCTTTAATACGTAAATCTCTTTCTGGACATAATCAGCACTTAATATCCTCGACATTTATAATTCCCTCCAATCCGTATAATCTGCTGGTATCAATTCCCTTACCAAACAACACGATATTGATTGCCACATGAATTAAGGATTCAATACCAAACACTGCTATACGATATCCGTATGTATCTTTTATATTTCTAATCAGCTCCGATACTTCCGCACGATTATTTGGCAGATAAAATCCAACTGCATAGGACGAACATGTAATATCTGTTTTGTAAGTTCCTCTTGACAATAAAATAATCTTATTTTCAAGAGCCTGTCTTATCGCCTTGATCGATAGATACAGCTCCTCTGTCGGCGATTTAATTTCTATGGGAATGCTCTTTTGGGGATCACGAATCATCCCATCCCATCTTTCCCCATTCACTCCATCTCTTGACTTATGACAATCAACGCCAATGATTCGAAACAAAGTCTCAACCAATGGATAGAATTCTGCTTTTTTATCAGCAATATGCTCTTCAACCATTTGTTTTGTCAGCTTCTGTATGTTTTTTTCTTTTTTATATAGCTCATGAATATGTTCCACAAAAGCGATTACATCATCTGTAATAAAATCTTCCTTTAAATGCACTGCTTTATCAATCGTGACTTTTTGTAAATTCCCGGACATAGCCTTGGCAAATATTTTAGCTACATGAGTCCTCTTTTTTCCTGTTGCTCCGTTACAGTCCTTTTCAAGAATGATATTAAGCGCTTTATTAACTACCGATAATTCCAGCGTCTGATAGGGGGAAAATAAAATCTCCTTCCCTTTAAGGATATCCTGAAGCTCCTTTTCATCCTTTCTCAGCTCATTCTCTACCGGAGCCAGGTTAAAATTTGCTCTTGCAAGCATTTGATATACTCCCAACCTTATCATTGCCTGCTTCTGACTGTTTGTACTCTTTTCATAATCCACCAGTCGAATATCCTGCATTCTTTTCAATCGGTTGACCGTGTCATAACCATGCTTTGTCAATTGCATAAAGCGAATACTTTTTCCATAAATCTTTGTATTTACGCTTTCTGCCCAATCACAATATTTTAATACGGATATGGGAAATCTTGTACAATTCTGCATAGATTCTACTGCCATTCCCTCTTTTTTATTATCTTGCAAAGACTTTGCCAAATTTTCAAGCTCTCCTTGGAGCTGCTCATAATTTCCTCTGATACCCTTAATATATTGTATCATTTTATCAAATTCTGCAGGGGAATTGTCGTTTACATTCATGGGTCCAAGTATCATTTCATCTCTGCAAATCATCCCGTCTAGTCGGTTCATTGTCAATAGTACACATGAAAAGAATCGGACAGATTCCTTGTAGGATACATCTATGATTTGATTGGGGTTATTCACCCCCAAAACACACTGCTCTATGATTGCTTTTTTATTTGCTCCAGGAGCCACCATATGCTCGCCAATATATGTAAATCGATAATTTGAAGAAACATGATTTACTACGGAAATCAGCCCTAAAAGACGATATATCTCAGCAAACATCTTTGCATTATTATAGGTTTTATCCCGGCTTTTATTTTTATTTGCTCCCAACAAACGTCCGGCATCACCAGTAAACCCTGATGAAGCCATAAGATTTGCCTTTGCTAAAGCCACTGCTATATCATCATTGTCAAAATGCGCTTTGTCCTTCAGCTCATTATAAAGCTGTTCAAAACCTGCCAACATTGTTTCCAAACTACTAGATGGATTTCTAAATCGGATCATTCTCTGCCTCTCTAATTTTATTTAATCTTTCGTTAGCAATTATGCACCATTGATCTTCTATCTCAATACCGGTCCAAAAAATATTATTTCCCCGTTGATTAAGCTTTTCGCAGCACACTCCCAATGTCCCCGAACCGTGAAAAGGGTCTAAAATGCGCCCAGTATATATGCCGTTCTCCATGGGACAAAAAGCTTTTATTATTTCTGTTATCAAAGATTCCGGCTTCTGTGCCGGGTGAGATGTTTTTTCTTTTTCAAATCTTTTTCCTGCCAATGTAGGAAAATCCCATATATCCCCTCGCATAGACCCCTTTGGATTTGGTTTCCATATTTTTTCACTGCCGTCCGAACCTTTGTATTTTACAGGAGACTTCAAACGACTGGTACTTTTGTATGGCACTCTTACTGCATCACAATTGTATGTCCATTTTCTGGGATTCACAGAAAACCAGATAAAAGGCTCATAATGGGTTGCAGGCTCTTTTGTAGAACGAGAAAATCCATTCTCATAGTGCCAAATATTGATTCTTCTGTAATGTAATCCTGCATGATACATTGCTATCTGGATATAACCAATATAGTCATGGATTCCAAACCATATAATGCTGCCATCTGATGTCAAAACCTTCTTCAGCTTTTCCACCCGCCTATTCGTAACCTCAATAAATTCTTCAACAGACAGCTTATCCGAGTTATTGCCAAAATCCTTGTTAATGTTGTATGGAGGATCTGTCAGTATAAGATCGTATTTTACTTCTTTCCGAATCATTTCATCGATCAGAATATCCGAATCGCCACATATTATCCCTGCAAAAGAATTCATTTATGGTCTGCCTCTTTCTTGAAAATCAAAATATATTGATGATGGATATTTTCCACATATGCAAATGGATATCCATATGGAAGTAAGCTTTTATGATTTTGCAAAAGAATTTTTATCCCCTGCAGATTCAAATATCCGCCACCTGAAATCCTCTTTTTGTTCATTCTTAAAATCAAATCTGTATGAAAACTTATAAAATTGGACTTGTCTCTGAAATCAGATACAACAAGCGCCATATATTTTCCAGTTCTAAGCACTCTTGCGCACTGTAAAAAAACCTTATTTACTAACAAATCAAGAAATTCTTCATAATCAGAAATGTTGCCAAGATCTTTTTCATCCTCTGAATATCTTGTCTCAAGGTTGTTATTCACCCGGTTTTTTATTACCTTTTGATCTAATTTATTTAATATCCCCCAATACGGCGGACTCGTAACTACAAAATCAACCGACTCATTCTCAACCTTTAACAGTTCCTCACAAGAATCCCCGTTTATAAATCGATGGTTCTCACTTGTTCCCTTACCGACCTCTGTCTCCAGCCTTTCAATCGATAGCTCATGCCATTTCGGGGACAATTCAATGCTTGTACAAACTCTCCCATCTATCTCACATGCCTTTGCCGTAGAGCCAACTCCGCCAAAAGGGTCCAACACCCTCATTCCTTTTTTAGTAAAAAAACGAATCAAATGCCCAATGTCTTGAAATGAATAGGGAGCCGGATGCAGCTTCTCTATTTGTGCTTCAGGGCTGTCTGCTCCCAATCCTTTCTGATAAAAAAAGCTTTTTGTCTCAGGCAGCCAGTCTTTCCCAGTTAAATCATTCAAAGTATTCCTTTTATCTACTGTCCCCTCAGACAATTTTTTATATTCTGTCGTTTTCATAAAAGCTTTTATTTCAGATAAACTATAGTATTTCTTTTTTCCATTTATATATTGTTTCAGCATCCCGGATTTCACAATCTTTTCAAAAGAGTGCCTGGATAATTCCAGTATCTGCATTGCCTTTAATCCGCTGATTCGTTCTTCTATGCAAATATCTGGCGCCTTGGACCGGCCTTTGCTTTCCACACTGTCTATTTCCATTCCTAAAGCGGACAGCGATAATTGTTCCATTCTATCCCTCCCTTGCTCCTTTCCCAGCCCTGCATACCTCCTTATCACACCTCTGAATAAGCAATCCCCTTTTCCTTCAGATACTGCTTCACTTCCCCGTCCCAGCCCTGCTCGATCCGCTTGTCCAGAGTGAACACATTCAGGGAAACGCCGGTCACACAGTGCAGAATCTGATCCTCATAGCGGATGTTAAGATACAATCCTCCCACCTGATCCTCATTAAAATCTGGCTGCACCGATAAAAGAAACCGCTTCACCTCAGCAGGGGGCAGCTGCAGCGTGATCCGAAAGCTTTCCGGCAGTCTTTTTCCCCGGATCAGGGAAAAGCAGAAGGGGCGTACCAGTTTCCACGGGGACAACTCCCCGATCTGCTTCTCCTCTGTCTCCTGCTCCGTAAAATATCCCCGGCGGATTCTTCCATCAATGGTAAATACATTAAATGTGGTAATAGATGCTTCCCGCAGCAGCCATCTGTCAAAACTCTCCCCCATAAAAAGCCCAAAAGTAAAGCTCTTTAAATCCTCAATCCGAAGTCCGATCATCCCTTTACGCCTCCCCTGTTCTCAACCTTTTCTGATATATACTCTTGTCCCGGCTCTGCCAGGCAAAATCCAGCATACTATGAACCCATATAATCCTCGTACCACTGAAAAAAATCAGATGTGGCCGTATCTTTGGCAGATGAGAAGGCAATCTGTTCCCAAACCTTCCCCTTTAATTCCACCGGATGCTCTGCAGCAAACACATCATAGATTTTCCGAAACGCCTGATTTTTTCGCTGCAGCGCCATCTTCTGCTTCCGCTCCAGGGTTGCCTCCTCATCGTAATCACTGATACATTTTACAATATAAAAGGAATCCCCCTCCCGGATAATGGGACTGATCTCTCCGGTTGTCATGGCAAACACCGCATCCTCATATTCCTGGGGCCGCTCACCCCGGCCTATGGATTTCTCCACCTGCTCATCCCTGGAAAATGTCTTTGCCACCGCATTAAAATCCACCCCTTCCTTCATAACCTGGGTGTGGATTCTCTGCGCCTCCCCATTATCCTCCAGCCGAATCTCCAAAACAGTGATCACCTTTGCCTCACTGTCACTGATTTCCAAATTCACATCCTTGGTAAGCTCATTTACCACCTTATCGGCCCGATAATATTCTGCATAAAATTCATAGATCTCCTCTTTACTGATGCCGGTGTAGGTCCTATCTGCCTCTGTCAGACTGTCATAATAATCCTCTGTCAGCTCATGCAGCCGGTCTTTTTCCTGGCTGGTTAAAGTAATATTTTGCTCATCTGCCAAAAGATTTACTGTCTTTAGCTCCTGCAGAAACACCCGCACCTCCCCCAGAAGATAGTCCTGAAAGGAAGTTCCCTCCTCATCAACCGGAATCTGCCATATCTCATCCGTATAAACCTTGCTGTAGCGATTTTTTTCTGTGATGGCAATCAGCTTCACCTGGGCATCGGAATACTCTTCCACAGTCTTTAACTCAGAGGCCGTCTGGGAACTTTCCCCGCAGCCTGCTGCCAGAAGCGCAACTGCCAGAAGTATAAAAGCCAGGATCTTTCCTTTTAAATTTCTCACCATACAAAATGCCTCATTTCTCCACGAACAGTCTTAAAATCTTTAACACACCATCTCGCACATTCACATCCGTCTGGAAACGGGCCGCTGCCTTGACCTCCGGTCTGGCATTTCCCACGGCAAAGCTGTAATAAGCCTGGTTCATCATCTCAATATCATTCATCTGATCACCAAACACCATGGTTTCTTCCGGCGATATACCCAGACTGTCTTGTAAAAGCTTTACTGCTGCCCCTTTATTCACTCCCTGGGCCATACAATCCATCCACATATCTCCTGATATGGTGATTTTCAGACGGTCCTTGTACTTTTCCCGCAGTCCTTTTGTCGCCGGATCAATATCTGCGGGACGATATGCAGATATCTTGATAAAAGGCTCCTCCACCGCCAATAAATCCTCCACCATCTCCACCTGGAACTGGTATCCGTTTACCAGCCAGTCATAGACAGAACAATCCTGCTTTTCCAGATACACCACATCCGGACCGCTGATCAAAGGTATCAGCCCTTCCCTGCGGATATCCCTGGCCATCTGCCGGATTATCTGGGGATCAATCGTGTTCAGATAGAGATTCCTCCCGCAAAGCCCTACATAAGCCCCATTGTCTGACAGATAAAATATCTTTTCCTTAATGGGATCAAAAAGCCTCTCAATGCTGACCCACTGGCGTCCGCTGGCCGCCGCATACTGCATTCCCTGGCTTCTCAGCTTTAAGATCACCTCAAACAGCTCCGGATTCAGCTCATTGCCCCCATCCTGTAAAAGTGTTCCGTCAATGTCTGATACGATTAGTTTTATCATGGTCTGTTTTTCCTTTTCTTTTATTTCATTCTTCCAGTCATCCGCTTAATAATCCGGTTGGCCTTCTCATATATCTCCTCCGGCGGCCTTCCCACAAAGAAACGCCCATCCTCATAGAGCACCCGTCCGTTGACCATGGTCAGCTTCACATTCTGCTTGCTGCCGCTGTATACCAGATTTTTGACCAGATTATTCAATGGCTGCATGTTTGGCTGGTTTAAATCAATCACGATCAGGTCTGCCAGCTTTCCCGGCGCCAGGCTCCCGCAGTCTTTAAGCCCCATGGCCCGGGCGCCACCAAGAACTGCCATTTTCAGCACCTCCTGGGCCGGCACCGCTGCCGCATCCTCTTCCCGAAGCTTTGCCAAACCAGTCACCAAAAACATCTCCCGAAACATATCCAGGCAATTGTTGCTGGCTGGTCCGTCCGTGCCAATGGCAATGGGAACTCCCGCCTTTTGTATATCCGAGATCCGGGCAATCCCGCTAGACAACTTGGTGTTCGAACCGGGATTCGTCACCACAACCAGCCCTCTCTTTTTAAAAATACGGATATCCTCATCCGTCATATGGACACAATGATAACCTCCTCCGCCATACTGAAACAGCCCTAAGCTGTCCAGATAGGCAGTGGGTGTCATGCCATGTCTTTCCACACATTCCTCCACCTCCCGGCGGGTCTCCGAGTTGTGGGTAAACACCGGGGCCTGGTACTTTTCAGCCAGAGCAGCCACCCCCTTTAAAAGCTCCTCCGATGTGGTGTATTCTGCATGGAAGCCTAAGTGGTAGCGGATCCGATCATGATACTTGTTGTACCTTACATATTCCTGCTCCATCTCCTCTAAGGAGGAGGTGAAATTGTTCAGGCTGCTGACCATTACGGTCCGGAATCCGCAGTCCACTGAGGCCTGAGCAATCCTTTCTGGTTGAAAGTACATATCAAAATTGCTGGTAATCCCACTGGTAAGATATTCTAAAATTGCCAGACTGGACAGCTCATAAATATCTTCCCCGGTCAGCTTCGCCTCCATAGGGAATACCTGCTGCCCCAGCCACTCCTGCAAAGGCAGGTCATCTGCATAGGAGCGGAGAAAGGTCATGGCCGAGTGGGTGTGGGCATTGGCAAAGCCCGGCATCACCAGATTTCCCTTCACATCGATCTCCCGGTCCCAGAAAGGAGCGCCTTTCTCCCTGGATTGCCCTTCCAAGACAGCTTGCTCCCCCACATAGGTAATCCGGTTTCCTTCCACCCAAACCTCTCCCGGCCAAATCTCCATATCCGTGTCCATGGCCAGAATCCGTGCATTATAAAAACGAGTATTCATCCCTTACCTCTTTCCTTTGTCATAGATCTCTCCCAAAGCCCGGGGCGCCCGGTTATATCTGGAAAAGAATACCAAAAGCAGCAATGTCACCACATAGGGCAGAGTCATTACCAGATCCGAATAGCTGCTGGGCATCTGAAGCCTCTGTACCAGATAGTATCCCCCGGACCGGGCAAAGCCAAACAAAAGGCAAGAGCCCAATGTAGGCAGAATCGTCCAGTTTCCAAAGATCAGAGCTGCTATGGCTAAGTATCCGTACCCTACATAGATGCTGGAAGAAAAGTTTGCGGAAATGGAATAGGCGAAACAGATTCCTGCCAGCCCGGAAAGACCGCCAGAAACCATAACTGCCAAAAGACGAACCTTCCCCACACTCACCCCTGCCGCATCCACCGCATGAGGATTGTCTCCGCAGGCACGCAGATTCATCCCATATCGAGTCTTGTACATCACATACCAGGCCGCCACAGCAACCAACACAATAATCACCTCAAAGGGATACAGATCTTTAAACACTGCCCCAAGAACTGGAATCTGTGACAGGACCGGTACCGTAATCCGCGCTGACACGCCCAGGACAAATTTATCTGATGCAGCCCCGAACACACTGCGATTTAAGTACTTGGTCAAAAATGCGGTAAGAGCCATGGCAAGAATGTTGATCACCACACCACTGATCACCTGATTCGCCTTAAACCGAATACAGAGAAGGGCATGGAGCAAGGAGTACACAGTTCCGCCTATGACAGCAAAAAGCACTGCCAGATAAAAGGGTGCCTGAGACTGATCGGAAAAATTGCCTGCCACCAGCACTGCAAGCAACGCTCCGGTGAAAGCCCCCACCCCCTGCAGCCCTTCCAGCGCCAGATTGGTGATCCCGCTTTTTTCGCTGTAGATTCCCCCGATTGCCATGATAAACAACGGCAGAGAAAAAGACAAGCCATCAATGATAATCCGTTCCATCAGCTATCCCTCCTTTCCTCTTCCTCTCTAAGCTCGTCCTTAAAGCCCTTGACCTTATAGCAGATAAACACCCCACAGGCAGAGAATAAAAGAATCATGCCGGTGATCACTGAAGCAATCTCTGATTCCAGGCCGGAGGAAGAGCTCATATAAGTACTTCCTTTGCTGATAATGGTAATAAGAAAAGAAGAAAAAATTATCCCTATAGGATTGCTCCCTGCAAGCAATGACACTGCAATGGCGTCAAATCCTGTACTTGGCAAAACCCGGGGCTGAATGGATCCAAAGTATCCCAGATAGTAGGTGACTCCGGCCAGTCCTGCCAAAGCACCGGAAAATATCATGGAAGAAATCACATTTCTACCTACATTGATTCCTGCATACCTGGCTGCATTCCGGCTGGTTCCCACACATTTCATCTCATATCCGAACACGGTTCGATCCAGTAAAAATTTCACCAGCACTGCCGTCAGCACTGCAAGCACAATTCCCAGAGGAATGTCCATTTTTAAATTTCCCACCGGAGTGTCCATAAGCGTCAGCCTGGCTGCCTTTGAAACGGCATTAGACTGGCGGGATACAGGATTCACGTAATAAGTATTGATAAAAAAGCTGATTACATACTGGGCAATGTAGTTAAGCATAATGGAGGAAACCACCTCATTAATGTTAAACTGATGTTTCAGCCATCCGATCAGCCCGCCTACTGCCGCACCGGCCACTATTCCCACCACCAGAACCAACGGCTTTGCCACTGGAGCTGCCAGGGTGCTGTACCCCACCACCAAGGTGGTGAGAAAGCCTGCCGTCAGCATCTGGCCCGACACCCCGATATTAAAGAGGCCGGCCCGCAAAGCCACTGCCACAGAAAGAGAGGCAAACAGCATGGGAGTCCAGGCATTCATAAAACTGGTAAAGTCTGTCAGCATGCTCTTAAATCCTGCATAGCTGGGTTTGGGAAGCAGACCGGAGCCCTGGAGCAGATTCTGATAAGCTGTTAAGGGATTCTTCCCCAAAATCAGAATGACCACCCCACCGGCCAACAGACTCAAGGCTATAGCAAACAGAGGAATCGTCACAGGCTGGCGCCGTTCATTCCCCAGCAAACGAACCATGGCCCTCTTAAAAATATGGCTACTTCCTTTCATCTGACTTCACCCCCATCATAAATTCTCCCACCTCATTGGCCGTCAGCTCCCTGGCATCAGCGATCTTTCGAATCTGTCCGTTATAGATAACCCCAATGGTATCTGCACAGTCCATGATCTCGTCCAGTTCCAGAGAGATCAAAAGGATGGCTTTTCCTGCGTCCCGCTCCTTAATAATCTGTCGGTGTATATTCTCAATTGCCCCGATATCCAACCCTCTGGTAGGCTGGACAAAGATCATCAGGGGGGACTTTAATTCAATCTCCCGTCCGATAATCGCCTTCTGCTGATTGCCGCCGCTCATGGAACGAACCACCGTGTTCACTCCTTGACCGCTGCGGATATCATACCGTTCAATCAGTTCTTCCCCATATCGGGCAAATTCAGCCTGATTTAATATTCCTTTCCTGGAAAACGGTTCCCGGAAATAGTCTTTGAGAGCCAGATTTTCCCCCAGCGTAAAATCCAGCACCAGGCCGAATGCCTGTCGGTCTTCAGGAATATAGGAGATCCCCTCCAAAGTCCTTTTCCGGATATTGTAATTGGTAATATCTGTCCCGTTTAATACAATGCTTCCTGCCCATGGCCGGCAAAGTCCGGCAATGGCATCCCCAATCTCTACCTGCCCGTTTCCGGAAACCCCGGCAATGGCAAAGATTTCTCCCTCCCGAATATGAAAGGACACATCCTTCACCACATCAAAACCATCCTGATTTTTTACCGTCAGATTTTTTACCTCAAGAACCGTTTTCCCATACTTTGGTTCCTTCTTCTCCACAGAGAAGGATACCTCCCGGCCTACCATCAGATTTGCCATGGTCTTTGTGGAAGTGGAAGCTACATCCAGCACATCCACCAGGTGTCCCCTGTTCAAAATACCGCAGCGATCCGCCACCTTTTTGATCTCCTCTAACTTGTGCGTGATCAGGATAATGGTCTTTCCGCTGTCTCTTAACCCCCGGATAATATCCAAAAGGAACTCGATCTCCTGGGGCGTCAGCACAGCAGTAGGTTCATCAAATATCAGAATCTCCGCCTCCCGGTAAAGCATTTTTAGGATCTCCACCCGCTGCCGCACTGACACATTCAGATTCTCAATCACATCAGTGGGATTAACCTCCAGCCCATATCTGCGAGACAAGTCCTCCACCCGTTTGTCCGCCTTTAGGATATCCATGTAAGGTAAAATCCCGAAAAGACGGTCTTTATTTTCCAGTCCCAAAATAATATTCTCTGTTATGGTATAGTTCTCCACCAGCTTAAAATGCTGATGTACCATACCGATATTTAATTTTGTGGCATAGCTAGGAGAGGTTATTCTCTCCTTTTTTCCCCGGACGATAATCTCCCCCTCGTCCGGCTCATACATCCCAAACAGCATACTCATCAATGTGGATTTCCCTGCCCCGTTCTCCCCCAAAAGGGCAAAGATCTCTCCTTTTCTGATCTGCAGCGTCACATCATCATTGGCCACAATCCCGGGAAAACGCTTGGTAATGTGGTTCATCTCAATAATATTTTCCCCCATCTTTTCCCTCCTCTCTTTTAAAAAAAGTTCCGGCTCATAGGGGTCAGTCTGTGAATCCTACAAGCCGGAATTCCTGTATTTTTATTATATCTAATCAGTCTCCAAGTTTACTCCTGGCCAGTCTCCCAGAGAAGCCTTAAACGCTTACTTAAGTCCCGGGAAATCATCTGGCTGGATCTCATTAAAATTGGCGGCCGGGACAATCGTTTTGTCCTTCACCAGTCCATAGGCCTCATCCAGCTTTTCAACCGTTTCTGCAGACATCTGATGGCGTCCCTCAGCCTTCACAAAACCAGTGGAATCTGTGTCTGCACCCAGAAGCACATTGCCGCCTGCAAAGCTGCCATCAACAATAGCATTTAACTGCTTCTCCACATTCATGCCCATAACCTTAAGACCAGAGGTCAACATAATGTTGTCAGAGCCATTTGCACCGTCATCATACTGGTCCACATCACAGCCGATCACCTTCACACCGGCCGCCTCTTTGGCTGCCGTAAACACACCGTTACCAGAACCGCCTGCTGCCACAAAAATAATATCGCAGCCCTCATCGATCAGGGCCTTTCCCACAACCTTACCCGTAGCCTCATCTGCAAAGCTTCCCACATAGTTTCCGCCTACATTGGTATTGGTTACATCCGTACCAGCATAGGAAGCGATCTCCACCACCTCAGCCGTGGCGCCCAGCTTGGCATTGGCATAATTCACTCCGGACTCAAAGCCATACTGGTAGTTGACATTAGACGGATAGGCAATGCCATTGACCACTGCCACCTTACCGCTTTGGGTCTCTAAAGCTGCCGCCATTCCTGCAAAAAAGCCGCTCTCCTGCTCCTTAAACTGCATGGCGTACACATTATCACAGGAAACCTCAGTCCCCTCTGCATCAGTGGGATAAGAATCCACCAGTAAAAACTTCACATCCGGATTGTCGTTTGCAATAGCGCCGATAGCTGCAAACTGGAAGCCGCAGCACACAATCACATCATAATCCGCCACAATATCCTGCACCGCCTGGACAGCTGCTGCCGTGTCGCCGCTCTCCTCCCGGACCGGAGTCACCACTGCCTCCGGATGGGACTCGATAAATGACAGGATGCCATTGTAGTTATCCTCATTAAAGGAACCATCATCCACACCGGACGGGCTACTGACAATTGCTATCTTTAAAGCCTCACCCGCTGCCTGGCTGTCAGCGGCCTCCAAATCAGAGGTCTCCTCCTTCGCCTCTGCCTGTCCGTTCTGAGCCTCTGTCTGAGCTGCCGCTGTGGTAGCCGGTGTGCTCTGGGAACCACCGCCACAGCCTGCCAGCAAACTGCCTGCCAGGGCCATAGCCATCACTGCACATAACATTTTCTTCATATTTACTGTACTCTCCTTTTCTGGTAAAATCTCTGGTAAAATTATACCATCTTATTTGTACTACGGATTCCGACAAATTACAAGATGTTTTTGTATTTTCACTGCCTTTGCACTGCTTTTTCGTTTTCACTGCTCTTTGAAAATCCCTGCCAGACTCTCTGTATAGGGGGCGCGGCAGATCCCTCTCTCCGTCACAATCCCGCTGATCAGCGTATGATCTGTCACATCAAAAGCCGGATTGTAGCATTTGACCTCCTCTAATGCCATGGGATGCTCATAAAACTTCTTTTTGATCTCATCCGGGCTGCGCAGCTCGATCTCAATATCCGCCCCTGTCTTACATGTTAAATCAATGGTGGAGGTAGGTCCCAGCACATAGAAGGGGATCCCATAATGCTTCGCCAGAATCGCCACCCCGCTGGTGCCGATCTTATTGGCTGCGTCCCCGTTGGCTGCCACCCGGTCACAGCCAACCAGACAAGCCTGCACCCAGCCGTTTTTCATCACCAGGCTGGCCATATTGTCACAGATTAAAGTTACATCAATCCCTGCCCGCTGCAGCTCATAGGAAGTCAGGCGGGCTCCCTGCAAAAGGGGCCTGGTCTCATCTGCAAAAACATGAAACTCCATTCCCCGCTCCTTCCCCAGAAAAAGTGGTCCTAAGGCTGTCCCATAACGGGATGTGGCCAATGGCCCGGCATTGCAGTGGGTCAGAATCCCGTCCCCGTCCTTCAGAAGAGAAAGGCCGTACTTAGAGATCGCCTGGCACATTTCTATATCCTCTTGCCAGATCGTATGACATTCCTTTCTCAAAAGCTCCCGGATCTCCTCCACTGCTTTTTCTCTGTTGTTTCTCACCACCTGCTCCATCCGTTTTAGAGCCCAGCTCAGATTCACTGCCGTGGGGCGAGCCGAATTAAGATACTGCTGATACTGACGAAACTGTCTGTAAAAATCCTCATAATTCCCGGCTTCTATGGACCTTGCCAGCACATAGATGCCAAAGCCGGCGCAGATACCGATGGCCGGCGCCCCTCGAACCTTGAGTTCAAAAATCGCATCATAAAAATCCTTGGCTGTCTGCAAGGTCAAATATTCCGTCTTTGCCGGGAGTTTTGTCTGATCAATGATAATAACCGAGGATCCGTCTTCGGACAGCTTTACATTATCGATGTGGGTTACTTGTTTTAAATAGTTCATTGAATGCTCCTTTTATCAAAATGTTTCAACCATATCTGACATATTGAAACAGGAAATCCCCAAACTGCCATGTATCTGTATTCGTTCCATTTTACTCATTCCAGAAAGATACCTTCTTCTCTGCCAGACATTTTGGATCTCATGATTCTTCCATCATCTTTTATTTTTACTCAACCACAAATCCCGCCTTAAACGCCTTTGACGCAAATGCCTTTTCCCATTCTTCCATGGAATAAAACTCCGCCGGTGGCAGCTTCACCAGTCCCTTCTCCAAAAGACGCAGCGCCGGTTCAAAAGGACCGCAGCGGCTGCCCTTGATGGTAATCTCATTGACCACAAACTGGCTCATATCCACCTGAGCTCTCCCCGCGTAAGTGCTCTTTAAAAGAATCATCCCCTGCCTGCGAACCAGCACAGAGGCCATCTCTAAGCCGGAGGGTGAACCGGAGGCTTCCACCACCAGCTCAAAAGTCTCATACGGGCTTTTCTTCAAGCCAGCTATTTCCTCCGCCAACCGGGTTTGCCCAAAAACTTCAAACTCCTCCAGCTTTTTTTCATGCTTTCCGAAAATAGTAAGCCTTACCCCGGAAAGCTGCAGCACACCTGCAATCAGATAAGCCAATCTCCCGTCTCCAATAATCCCCACTGGCACATCCGGGCGGATGTGAACCTGGGACAAAATCTCCAAAGCCGCCGCCAGCGGTTCTGTCAAAAGGGCCTCCTTTGCCCCCAGACAGGAGGGAACTCTGTGAAGGAGATGGGTCTCCAATGTCATATATTCCGCAAAGCAGCCATCCTTCCCATCCATACCAATCACTCTCCGGTTTTCACAGTGTTTCTCTCTGCCGGTCTGGCAATAAATACAGTGACCGCAGCCTGCATTCAGCTCTCCCACCACCATTTTTCCTATCAGCTCCAAGTCCGGCGATTCCTCCACGATCCCCACAAACTCATGGCCCATAATCCCGTAAAAATCAGGCCGATAGCCTTTTAAAATCTCCCGGTCCGTACTGCACACTCCTGCATACAGAATGCGGATCAGGCTTTCTGTATCGGATCGTTTTGGCATGGGAAGATTTTTCCGGTATTCCGCTCTTTTTCCGTCAAAATAGATTCCTTTCATTCCCTCACTCCTCATACCCGGGGATCACCACCGGCGTTCCGCTCTGGACGGCCATATGATAGATCTTGGCCGTATCTTCTACATACACACTATTCATATAGGCAGACTCTATGGTATCTCCCACAGCTACCACACCGTGATTGGCCATCAGGCAGGCATTTTTCCTTGTGAGAATGGGAACTGCATTAAGGCCAACCTGAGCACTTCCCTGCTTTGCATAAGGACTTACCTCCAGCTTTCCCTTCAAAAACGGAATCATTTCAATCAGCACTACCGGAATCTCCTGATGGTTTACCGCAAAACTGGTGGCATAGGGAGAATGAGTGTGAACCACCGCACCCACATGGGGCAAATGACGGTAAATCTCTGCATGCATCCTCCACTCGGAAGAAGGCCTGTGACATCCCTCGATCACATTCCCCTCCAGATCCGTAACCACAATATCCTTCTCTTCCATAATCTCGTAATCATAGGAGCTGGGTGTGATAATCATCCATTTTCTTTCTGGGAAGAACACGCTCATGTTTCCACTGGTGCCTGCCATCAGCTTTTCCCTGTATGCCTTTTTGGCAGCCCGCAAAATTGCCTGCTTGAATCGGGTCAATCCTTCCATTTTCCGATCTCCTTCTTGTATTTTCCCTCTTCTCTCCTTACTCCCTTTTCTTTAAAAAAGGCTTTTAATGCCTTTGCTCCCGGTTTTCGAAGGTCTCACAAAATCTCGCCGAAAAGGAAGCGGGCTCATTTCCTCCATACAGATGGGAGAGATCCCCCAGCCGCAGAGCCCGGAAGCTGGCAGTTCCCTTCTCTCTCTCCTCGCTGACCACCTCGCTTACCGAAGTAGGGGCCAGTGCCAGAGTATGCCAAAGCACAAAAGGCGATACACTCCACAGATGGGACAAAAGCACACAGATAATCCCAAAATGACAGAAAAAAGTGATTGTCCGGGAGTTCTCCTTCTCCACCCGGTAATGGTGATTCTCCCGCACATACCCATACCTTGCCAGCAATTCATCCATCTTTGACGTCACCGAATCGTATACGGAAATCAGATCGCTACACCGGGCTGCCTCTGACTGACGCCACTGAAACCGGTCTGAATATTCCGGATGTTCGGTCCAGTAAGAAGGAAGCATGTCCCATGCAATACGGGCCCCATATCGATGTCCTTCCATCCGGGTATCATTATATGCCTTCTGTAATTCCATGGACTGGTTAAGATCCACCTCAGCTGGAAACTCTCTGAGCCAGTCAAGCGTCTCTGCCGTCTTTCCCAGCTTTCTCAAAGTATATGCAGCCGTTGCCTGAGCCCGCCCAAGAGGGGATTGATAGCAATCACCTGTCTCCAGACGTTTTGCCGCCTCAGAGAGCAGCGCTGCCTCCCGGTGCCCTTTTTCGGTCAGCGTGTCATGGATATAATCCGGATCTCCATGCCGGATCAGCAAAATCCTCATGTATTTTCCTCCTTTTTCCCTTCATACATTCTCGGAGCCTTTTCCCCCTTAGAACTCCCGCAAGACCAGCTCCGTGATTCCCTGGTTTGTCCCCATCTCAATCCGCTTTACCAGCGGCTCCCGCTCATATCCAAACTCCTCCCGAATCATGCTGCGGATCCTGGTTCCCCCGTGAAATCCGTGAATAACCCGAATCCGATACACGGAATTTCCAACTGCCCGAATCTGCTTCCCAATGGCCTCATAGGCTTGCAGCCCATTCATTCCATGGACATCCATCTCAATGATCCCGCCTGTCAATCTTCTCTCCTCCTGCCTGCTAAATTTTCCCCTCACCGGCACGCCTCCACCAATGCTTTAAACAATCGCTGCTGCACTGGCACCTCTGCTGCCATATATTCCGGATGCCACTGCACCGCAATACAAAAGGGATAATCATCAATTTCCAACGCTTCAGGAAAGCCTTCCGGGCTGTCCGCAGCAATCCAGAGCCCTTCCCCGATGGTATCTGCTGCCTGATGGTGAATACTGTTCACCGTAACCGCATCAGAGCCAAGAATCTGGGATACCAGACTGTCCGGATCCAGTTCAATCGGGTGGGTAGCTGACGCCCGGTTGAAAAAATCCTGATGTGGGTACTCCTGTTTCCCTTTCAGTTCCTGAACCAGCGTTCCCCCAAATACTACATTCAAAAGCTGCATTCCTCTTCCAATGCAAAAAACCGGCCGCCTGGCCGCCAAAGCAGCTCCCATTAGTTTCCGTTCAAAATCATCCCTCACCAGATCCGGTTTCCCACAGCTTATCTGAGGAGACTGGCCATACAGCTCTGGCTGAATATCTGGTCCTCCGGGAAACAAAAAACCAGTGCATTTGCTTAGAGCAGCCTCAACCATCTCCTCAGACGGCTCCAGTGTCAGAAGCATTACGGCTGCTCCTGCCTGCTCTAAGCACCGGGTATACTTATACTGTATATAACGGTGGAATATATTCCTCCCTAACAGGGGAACCCCGATAACCGGATATATCATGTTCTCTCTATTTTACTCCCTTCTCGCAGCGATTTCAAATATTCCTTTTCTTTTTTCAATATTCCTTTCTTCCCCGACAGTCTAAAATCTGCATTCCTTCCCGGTATTTTGCAACCGTTCTCCGGGAAATAGTAATTCCCTGTTCGGCAAGCTTTAAAGCCAGCTTCTGATCACTGTATGGCTTTTTTTTGTCCTCTTTTTCAATTATCTCCTTTAAAATCTCCAGTATCCGGTCTGTGGCAATGGTTTCCCGATTCTCATCCTCCACAAAACCTTTTGTAAAAAAGTAATCCATGGGAAAAATCCCCCAACAGCACTGGAGATATTTTTCCTTTACCCCGCGGCTGATGGTAGATTCATGGACCTCCAGCTTTTCCGCCGCATCCCGCATCCGCAATGGATGGAGATGACCTTTTCCATATTGGAAAAAATCCTTTTGCTCCTCCACAAGAAATTTGGCCAGTCTGGTCAGCGTTTTATTTCTCTTGGAAATATAATCCTGCACTTGCTCCATCTGGCGCACCTTATCGGAAAGATACTGCCGTACCTCCTTATCACAATCCCCGCTGCGCAGAAGCTTCATATAATCCTTATTCAACCGGATCTCTGGCAGAACATATTCGTTCACCATGATCTCAAAATAATCTGCCAGCTTTACAACCGTGACATCCGGTGTTATGTAGCGCAGGCCTCCCCGGTCTGCATACCCGCTTGCAGGCTTGGGATTTAAGCCCTGGATCTCCTGCTTTGCCTTCAAAACCCGCTCTAATGGGATCTCCAGCCGTTTGGCAATGGCAGGGAGCTGATTCTTTCCCAAAAGCTCCAGATATTCTTTCACGATCCTTTTTTCGATTTCCAGCTCCCTCCCCTTTTCCTTTGATGCCAGCTGGATATACAAACACTCTGAAAGGTTTGCAGCACATACTCCTGCCGGCTCTAAGGTTTTCATAATCTCAAGACATTCTTCAATATCTTCCAGAGGAATACCTAAATGGCAAGCTACCTCGGAAAGAGGATCCACAAAATACCCTCTGCTGTCCAGACATTCCGCCAGGTATTTAAAAATCCCCATCTGGTATTCTGAGTAAGGACCTCCCAAAAGCTGCTGTAAAAGGCTTTCCCCTAGGGTCTCTTCCTCCTGCTCCCTTTGATCTCCCATACCCGAATCCCCCGACTCCTCACGCTCCTGCCGGTAATAAATCCGGTTTTGTTCATCCATATCTGAGAGCCATTCCAGCTTTCTCAGCCGCTCCTGCTCCGGATTTTCCGGCTCCCGCTCTTTCAGATCCATGACCGGATTTTCCATGGACAAATCTTTTACATATTCTGTCAACTCCTGGGAGCTCATTTGCAGGATATTCACCTGCTGGATCATATTCTGGGAAATTTTCTGTATCTGTCCTACCTTCAGCTCTAATCCCATGTTAAGCCTCCTTTATCTAGTGGAACACTCTCCGTGCCATTTTTCGCATGATAAGAAATCCTTAACTGGATTATAACATCTGAAGCAGTAAAAATCACCCCCTGTGACAGGAAAATACGACAAAAACCGTAAAACAAATCAAATAATAAAAAGAGACTGAGAAACAGCCTCTTTTTACTATTTTGCTTAATTTTCTTAATCCTCTTTGCTCTTCTTCAGCCCCATGGCGGAAATCAACATCCCCAGGCCTGCCATTCCAAACATCAGCAACAGCATCCCGTTATGGCGGCTATCCCCGGTCTTGGGCAGCGCCACCAGGGGCACATCCAACTCTTCTATTTCCTCCACTACCGGCTCACTTGGAAAAGCTGCCAGCGGGATCTCCGGCATATCAATGGTTGTGGTGGCCTGGGTCGTATCCGATGAAGGACCTCCGCTGACAACCGTACCTGTGCTGGTTCCACTTCCTTTGCTGCTGCCGCCTCCGCCTCCACCGCCGCCAGTGGGAATGCTAGGAACCGGTGGGGTAGGATCCTTCCCGGGATCCTTTGGCTCCTCCGGATTCTTTCCGGGCTCCTCCGGGTCTTTTCCAGGTTCTGGATCCTTTTCAGGTTCTGGGTCCTTTCCGGGATCCGGGTCCTTTCCAGGTTCTGGATCCTTTCCGGGATCCGGGTCCTTTCCAGGTTCTGGATCCTTTCCGGGATCCGGGTCCTTTCCAGGATCCTTCTTATCCTTAGTAAAATATAATTTTAAAACAGTACTGTCGCCTTCTACAACTGCGCTTACTTTATTCCTCTTATCATTCTCAACAAACGTATAACCTTCAACATACTTATCTTCTTCTGTTACTTTCACCCAATAGCCGGCCTGGCCTTTGCGTGTCTCCTCATTTGGATTTTTGTCTGTTACAGGGATCAATTCACCTGTGCCCGCATCATACCATTGTACCTTGTAGGAATAGTATTGAGGAGGAACTTTTTCCTTTTCCCAAACTGCATAAAGGATGGTATCTTCTTTCATCAATATTGTATCACCAGCCTCCAATAACACCTCATCTGCACTTGGGTCTGTATCCCACCCACGAAACTTAAATACCCAGCCATCTTCCTTTGGCCACTTATCTTCTGGATAAGGTTTAATCGGCGCATGACCTCCATAAGGGTATTTCTCTGGCCCTATAACCAACTCCTCAGGACTCATATATGACAGCTCTACATATTCCTTTTCCTTCATTTTCCACACAGCATAAAACGTCTCGGTAACAGATCCTCCGTTGTATCCTGAAACCGTTTGTTTCATCAGATAGCTGCCACCCGGCTGATGGGAACTATTTCCATTACGTTCCTTAGACCACCCTGCAAACTCATAACCTTCCCTGGTAGGTGTCTTGTCTGGTATTGTAAACTTGTGACTTTTCGTATACTTGGAATCCGTACCATACTTCTGCGTCTCAGGCGCATCTATACCTCCGTTAGCATCATATTTCAATGTAAAATTCCAATAATATGAATCTTTATTAACACTTTCCGCAGTATTAAAATAATAATAGGCTGATGCATTGCTTTGGGGCAGCATTGCAGAAGCTCCTTCTGTTTTTTCCGAGCTTCCTATTCCTGCCCAAATGACATAATCCGATTTCCCCGCCTCATTCCACAGTTCTGCTGCCTTTGGAAGGAAAAAATCGCCATAAAGATCGCCCCAGGCCTTCACCTTGATCGTTGTTCCGTTTACGTAAGTTACCTCATATCCATTTACTTTCTGCCCTACCTTCACCTTAGCGCTAGTGATATAACTGCCATAATTGTTTTCACTCGCTGGAATAAGCGTTATTGTATGCCATTTTGCCGCCAGCAAACTGATTCCTGCATCCATCTCCTGACGGTAGGACTGGATATTGGCATATGCCTCAGCCATCTCCTCCTGATCCTCCGGGGAAAGGCGGCTATAGACCTCCTCACAGATATCCAGAGCCTGAAGGGTACTTTCCATATCATCAGCAACTCCCACCCCAGCAATTGCCTCCATAAATTCTTCTATGCTGGCATAACTGGAGCTGAGTACCGCCTCTTCCCCTACTGCCTGGCGGATATCTTCCAGAGTCACTCTGTATGCTCTGGCATTTACACTTCCCCACACTGTCACTGTCTCGGATGCCGACCCTTTTAATGTGCCATAGCACACACAGTCCTCCAGACGCTGCCCGTCTTCATCCTTTATAACCTCATTGTCCTCTCTGGCTGCGTCTGATCCATTCTCTTCCGGAATGGGATTTTCCAACACGATCTGGCTTTCCCCTGTCTCGGAAGTCTGCTCCCCGATTTCCGGGGTTTCCTCTGCCTCTTTCTGAATGCTTACTTTGTCATCAGTCTCAATGCTTTCTTCCTGCCCAGCTGCTTCTTCCTTTACTTCCAGGGTTTCTTCCTCTGTATCTTCCCCCTCATCGGAAGGCACTGCTTCTCCTGGTATGGTTCCTGTACTTGTATTTTTAGTCTCTTCCTCTATGCCGGTCTCTTCCACAGTCTCGGTTTCCCCGGCCTTTTCCTGTCCGTCCTCCTCAGCAGCCTCTGTGCTTTCCTCTTCCAAAATCTCTGGTTCAGACGGAGCCAATGCCTCCTCTTCCTTCTCAGAGGTTTCCTGAATCTCTGTCTCCAAAGCCTCTATAGATGTTGCCACCAATTCTGCCTGGTGTCTGGATCTTCCCAGAAGCTCTCCCCCTGGACCTGCCATGCTCTCCGTCTCTTGTTCCGGTTCAGCCTCGATGGATATCTCTGTCTCCGGTTCGGCCTCTCCTTCCGGCTCAGCCTCGGTGGATATCTCTGTCTCCGGTTCGGCCTCTTCCATGGCTTCTGTCTCCCTGGTCTCCTCATCCGGATTCTTTCCTTCATTCTCCTCCTGGCTCTCTTCAGCCGCGCTTTCCATCTCCTCACTTTCCGGTGCAGCCTCTGTCTGATCTGATGGCTCATCCCTTACCATCTCTTCCTCCAAAGCTGTTTCTTCTTCCTTCTCGTCTGCCTGTTCTCTTCCCGTTTCTGCCTCTGAGGTTTCCTCCTGCCGCTCTACTACCTCTGCCGACACGTTCTTTTTTACGTCATCCTTCATTGTGTCTGCTTCGTAGTGCTCTCCATATGTCAGATCTGCCTCATCCTCTGCTTCTATATTGGCCGTGTTGGGCTTTACGGACACCGGCTCCGTCTCATAGCCGTTTACGCTTACGCGGCAATCGATCACCATTCCGCTTTCATTGAGGAACAAAAACACCACACTCTCTTTTCCTTCATGATAAAACACCTTCAGTGAGGTGTTATCCGGCGCATAGCTGGCATCCACATTTACATCCAGCTGATACACCTTTCCTTCCCCTGTTCCAAGGAGATCCTTGTATTTATTTTTAATACTCTTTTTATCTGCTGCCAGTTCAAGAGAGGAAAAATCAAAGATCTCTCCCTCTTCCCTGACCTGTCTCCCCTGCCCCAAATACGGCGCTTAAGTTTCCTCCCACATTGGTGCATACCATCACCAGTGTAAGCATAAATGCCACCAGACGCCTGTAATTTCTGTGTATTATCCTCCACATGCCCATGCTCTCCTTCCTTTCCATTCTGTTTCTCATCTATTTTCAAACGCTTCTTTAATATAAAGCGAACATATTCCCTGCCTTTAGGGACTCTCTCAAAACCTACATCTGGGAAAAAAGATGCATCAGCTCCAGCGCGCTGCGGAAATACACCTCCTTTTCCCCTTTCCGGGCACCGCAAAGCCTTCCCTGAAGGCTCATATGCTGCCTTCCGATCAGCTCAAGGCAAACCACCTGGCCTTTTTCCAAAGACTGCTGCACTCCGGCTGCCGGGCTACAAGATTCTTCCGAAGGACTTCCCATCTCCTCGTTCTGAGAATCCCAGGTGCGAAAATCCGGCCTTTTATCTGACATCTCCAAAAACCGGGCTATTCCATCAATCCGGAATACCAGCTCTCCCAAACTTTTATAGGGAATCGTATGCGGAAGATTGAGATGGACAATCTCTCCGTAGGGTTCCCCTCTGTCCTTCCCCTGGACCCGGATCAACATAATCGTGTTGCATATCCTTCCGCCCCGTTTCCGCTCCCTTTTGCCTCTGCCTGATTGCGGCATTTCCTTCCACTCCACCGGTATATGACTCACCCCATTTCTTTGATCCTCTCTCAATATCCCTTAACAAAATCTTGCTTTTGCTAAAAGATGGCTCCTTGCACCGTAAATCCAATTATAAAAGCCGAATCTCTTTTTATAATATGGATTATACAAAGTATCCATCTGCTTCAAAGAAGCCACAGCCCATCCATACAATAGAAATCCTGAAAAACAAAAGATATTTTATTTAAAAAATCGAGAAAACTAGTTGAAATTTGTAACCAAATGAGGTATACTTGGAATAAATAGAAAATATAGAAAGAAATAACATCTTATAATCCATATTATGTAATGTTATTCTGTATTTACAGACAATTTTTTCGTTCCTTTATTTTTTTAAAGGCAGGTCAGAGGGAAGATAACACGTTATAATGGCAGCTTTAGCTTTTTCTTTAAAAACAAAAAAGGGATGTCTTACTACTCCGCAAGACATCCCTTTTTTTGTTCCTCCAAAATTTCTCTGGCATACCCCATAGCCATTGCCGAACAAATTTTTCCAAAATATTCTCCTGCCTCTTTTACAGTTTCCCTCTCCTCTTTTACGCAATCCAGATAAATCCGTTTGGGAAGATTTTGAGCAATCATTTTGATATTCCAGCTTTTCCAATCCTCCGGCAGAATCCCGTCATCTCTCATTTTATACAATTCCTTTTCCACCCGCTGTCTTGTGACCACCGATTCCACAATCTCTCTGACGGCAAGCAGCTCATCTACCGGATCCGCTCTTCTCTGCTTCCTGGCCCTTTTAACCTCTTGTAAATCCTTCCTGACAAGCTTTACCACAAAGGGATGGTCCTTATCCCTGCTGTTAAGGCGGGTCTGATTTTTTATCACCACTCCTTCTCCCAAGTCTCCATAAGCCGACTTACCCACAAAGCTCTTTACATGCTCCCAGCTTATAAAGGCCCCCTCATAAAACACATGGGCATAAAGCAGATTGTGGCTTTCGGCAAACTGTCTTACCTCTGTTTGAGGCAAATATCTCATTTCCTTCCTGTCATAGATATCAAATACATACCACCTTTTTATGTTTTCCTGTTTATATACAATTATATTTTGGGTAAGCCATTCTCCAAAAATCACATAATCCGGTGTGTCTTTATAATCTTCCGCACACAAGCTCTGAACATAATCCCAAAAACCGCTTAACCGGTTTTTCTCATTCAGTCGCTTATTTCTTGAAAAAGCTGCCAGGGTATCTGTCATCAAATCATATTGAATGGCCCCATTACTCCCATCTATTTTTTCTGAGATCTGCACCAGGTCTCCGGTCCGGAATCCGGTCTTAAAGTCATCCCGGAGCCGCTCAATTTCCATGTATCGTTTTTGATCCATCATTCTTTCTCCTATCACGGCCTGTGTTATATTTAACTTTGAATTATGTTCTGTCCCTCTTTTGCCTTTCTGCTGCTCGTTTATCCCCTCATTTCTGCCTAATATTATATCATTCTTTTTTTCAATATGTTGTTGAACCAGCTGATCTTCTTCTACAAAATATATGGGATAAATCAATCGGTTCATAACCGTTTATCCGAAATATAAAAAAGACAGGGATAACATCGATTCACTGATGTGATTGTTATCCCTGTCCTTTTTTCTTCAGTTCTCTTTAATGCCGGTGCATAGCCACCTGATCGGCTCCTAAGTTCTTCAGATTCTCATGCACCTGCCGGCCGTCAGCCTGGCTGATTAAAAGGTCTCTGGCCTTCTTGGCCTCAACCTCTGTCTTATGCTTGCTGGGGCCGCCCACACATCCGCCCACACAAACCATACCTTCCACAAAGTCAGCCGGCAGCTTACCCACCTTCATGAGAAGAAGAGCCTTCTTACACTCGGCAGCGCCATTGCACTTCATCACATTGGGGGCGATATCCTCATTCATTTCCTTAAAACATTGAACCACAGCTGCAGTGACACCGCCGGAATTGCCAAACCGTTTGCCAAATACAGAGCTGTCCTGATAGGTATTCTCCTCCGGCTCTAGCTCCACCCCTTTGGCACGCATCATAGCACGAATCTCCCCGAAGGTCATGGCATAATCCGCATTTCCTGTAATGTTCAGATCCAGGGTTTCACTCTTCTTGGCAATACATGGCCCGATAAAGACAGTAATTGTCTCCGGGTCCTGCTCCTTTAACATGCGGGACACACCGCACATGGGGGATACAGTGGTGGACATATTATCAAGAAGCATGGGGAAGTGCTGCCTGATCATATTTACAAAAGCCGGACAGCAGGAGGTGGTCATCTTCTTGCCCTCCTTGTATGCCTCCGCCCATTCAGCAGCCTCGGCCGCTGCTGTTAAGTCTCCTCCAAGTCCCACCTCTATCATATCAGCAAAGCCTATTTTCTTTAAAGCGGTTTTCCAGCTGGCCATGGTGATCTCAGGTCCGAACTGTCCTTCTGTGGCCGGGGCCACCATAGCCACCACCCGCTTTCCTGCATTGATCAGGCGGATCACATCCACCATAAAGGTCTTGGTGCCGATCGCTCCAAAGGGACAACTGTGGATACAGGCGCCGCACTGAATACATTTCTTCTCATCAATCACACAAATTCCGTAGTCGTCATAGGTGATGGCATCCACAGGGCATACTTTTTTACAGGGCCGCTCTAAATGGGCAATGGCGCTGTAGGGACATGCCTGAGCGCATTTTCCGCACTCTTTACATTTGTTGGGGTCAATGTGAGCCCGGCTGTCTCCGATGGTGATGGCGCCAAAATTACAGGAATTTTGACATGCCTTTCCCATACAGTTACGGCAATTGTCTGTGACTACGTAGGATGCAATGGGACATTCTTCACAGGCAGCCTTGATAACCTGCACCACATTCATAGAATCCATTCCCACCGGACATTTCCCCTCTGCTAGACGGACTCTCTGTTTAATGATCTCTCTTTCTTTATAGATGCAGCAGCGAAACTGGGCCTGAGGGCCCGGAAACATCTCATAGGGAAGTTCCTCCCGCTTTTCCTCTAAGGTTCCCTCCCATGCCAGCTTTGCCACCTCGCAAAGCACATCATGTTTGATTTTCAAGATTGTTGCGTCATTTGTTACCATGGGTCTCTCCCTCCTCTAGTAGTAAGTGACTGTGACTGATTTGCCCATTTCTTCCACTGTGTGCTTTAACTGCTCCACCAGATTCTGACGGATACCCAAGTCAAAGGGAAGGCCTGGATTCTGATAGGCACTGTTGATAGCCTTTCCCACATACATGTGCAGTTCCGTACAGTCCTCGATCAGCATTTTTGCTATCATGGAAGCGCCGTTGGGCTTATCCAGCTCCAAAAAGAAATCTTCCGATACGGTCTCATTTTTCACATAGCGCTTTAAAAGCTGGATGACCCGGTTTAAAGTCAGAACTCCTTCTGTCACCAGATCAATTCCGTCCATATAGGCAATGGGGGGGATGTCTGGATCCACATAATCCATGGACACATCCAGAGGCCGCTTTAGTACCCGGGACACAATGGTTGCGCTGGTTCCGCCGCAGACCACACGCCGGGTTTCATCCCCGCCGCCCATCCAACTGCCCACCATCTCCGTATCCCGGGAAGCATCCTGGGCCGGACCAGTCATCAGATTTACTGGCTTGGCATTGATAATCCGCATACAGGCAACGGTCGTGTCATCCCCAGGCCGATATTCATACAGTTCATCACAGGCCTGGCAAACAGAGGATGCCAGACGCATGGCGGAGATGGTTTTGGAATACTGCTTTACCGCATAATCTGCAATATCCTCCCACACCCATCCAAAGTTGAGCAGGCGTCCCACTCCTGCGTGGATGGTACCATCACTCATCAGCAAAAGGGCGTCTCCTTTTTGAACCTTAAAACGGTACTCGTTAATCTTTTTGCCTTTAACCTCCCGGATATTTTGCGGAATCGTCATCAGTCTGCCGCCTCGGATAAAGATGCAGCCCGGGTTATCAAATTCTACCAGGTAGGCATCTCCATTGTGGAATACCTGGAGAATGCTGAAGGTAGCATAGGCCACCTGACGGACCTGGCAAATAGGCAGCGTCTCCACAATGGTCTCCACACATTCTTCCAGTGTGGCGCCGTTTAAAAACATGGTTCCCAGAATCTTGGAGGTCAGGGTTGCCAGGATGTTGGCCTTTACGCCACTTCCCATACCATCTGCCAGAATCATAATATTCGAGTCCTCTGTCTGAAGGATCTCCACCTTATCTCCACACAGAATCTCTGTAAATTTGTTGAGGCTCTTATATGCAACATCTACGGTAATTCCCATTTACACACCTCCGTTGTCGCCGTCCTCCAGAAGGGAATGGCAAAGCTTCGTCAATGTGGTCTTGGTCTCCGCCGTGGTCTCGCCCAATAGCCCTGCAATCTCCTGTGCCACCATCATCTGCTTATGAATGACCTTCTGGGCCAGGTCAATGGTGTCTAACTTCTTCTCATAATCCATGCGGGCCTGTTCTTCCTGCCGGGTAATGTCAATAAAGGTGGCAAGAACTGCATTTTCCTTTTCTATGTATACGATATTCTGAAGCGTGTCCAGATGGTATTCGGAATAAGTCACCTTTTTGCCGTGGATATTCTGATGGGTGTCAAATACCCACTGGAAATCTACCGGATCGATAAATTCGTACAGATACATCTTCAGGGCTTCAGAGCGGGTTTTTCCGAAATACTTCTCACATACTGCTGAGTACTCAAGGATCTTCATCTCCTGATCCACTAAGAGAACCATGTTGGGAGAGGTCTCCATAACCAAGTTGGACAGGGATTCAGACTGCTCATACATAAAGGGAATACACATATTTAGCTCTGCCTTCTTCTGGAACACAGCAATGGCCTTTTCCCGACAAGTTGGATAGCCGCAGGCACCGCAGTTTAACTCGTCCTCAGGCCTTGTCTTGCCGGTCTTTGAAAGGATATCCCGAATCTGGGCTTCTGTGGGTATTGGGTCCTTGGGAGAGTGATCTGCAAAGATTTTGGCCAGAGAAAGGGAGGCAATGGCTGGCGCTGTCTCTTCTTCTGGTACTGGTTCTCTTTGGATCGCCTCTTCCATGTCCAGCTTGACTTTGAAGCGGGAGATGGTTTTATCTGTGACTGTGGGGCCCTTGATACAGCCGCCATAGCACATGTTCATCTCAATAAAGCAGCCAGTGATCTCGCCCCGGAGCATGCTGTCGCACAGCTCCATACAATTCTGCTCTCCGTGGATGTAGAACTTGCGATAGGAGTCCGTCTTGTTCTGGGTTGTAACCACAGAGCTGATCACACCGCTGCTGACCGGATAGAGGCGGTTGATCTTCGGATCTTTTTTAAAGGGCATGTCTTCACAATCTTTGATGGCAATGTCCTCGTCATGAAGCCAGCGGTTGATATCATTGAAATTCAGCACGGCGTCAATACAGTCTCTGTGACGCTCGTCCTGGGCTTCCTGCTTTTTGGCAATACAGGGACCTAAAAATACTACTTTTGTGTCAGGACCAAGTTCTTGTTTTAAAAGCTTGCCGTGAGCGATCATAGGAGATACTACTGGAGCCATGTATGGGATCAGCTGAGGATAGTATTTCTCGATCAGATCATTGGCGCTGGGGCAGCAGGTGGTGATAATGTTTTCCATCTCTCCTTCCTGCAGAAGTCTGGCGTATTCTGCTGTCACTAAGGCGGCTCCCTCGGAGGTTTCCCGGACATCGGAAAAGCCTAATTTTAAAAGAGCAGAGCGAACCTGGCCAATGGTATGGTACTCCAAAAGGCCCATGTAGGCAGGGGCCAGGGAAACGACTACTTTTTCGCCTCTGGCTATGTAGCTTCTTACTTTGCCCAGGTCGCTGATCAGGGTTTTTGCTGACTGGGGGCAGATCTGCAGGCAGCGGCCGCAGAGGACGCAGTTTTCTGGCATGATCTCAGCCCGGCCGTCTTTTACCATGATAGCTTTCACTTCGCAGTTCCGGACGCATTTGTAGCAGTGGCGGCATTTGGTTGCTTTAAAGTCAATGATTGCTGCCATATTTTACAGCCTCCCCATAATTTCTTTGTTGAAGAAGTCTTCTGTGGTCTCTGGGGAGAGGGAAAAGAGTTCTCCGTCTATGGTTACGCAGACACCGTTGACGCAGTTACCGCTGCAGAATGCGCCGTTTAGGTCTACTTTGTCAGATACATTGTTGGCTTTGACTAAGGTTTGAAGCTTTTGGATGATCTCTCTGGAACCTCTTAGGTGACATGCGCTTCCGATGCAGATTGATACTCTCATGGTTTTGTACCTCCAGTGTGTATATGTAGAATTTGTTTTGGGGTTATGAGCTCGCCTGGCGGCTTCGCTTGGAATGAGGAGGGACTCCGCAGTGGTGGAGCACTGCTCATTGCTTATGTGGACATTATCTCATACTGATAAATTATTATCAATTGTTTTTTTGATTAAAAATATGGATTTTTGTTCCATATTTAATATTTGTCTCAAAGCAATGCAGGATATAGCGTGGCTGATTATTGTGCAAACCAAACGATCATGTTATAATAATCGGTAAGAAAAGGGATTCCTGCCTTCCGTGGGCAAGGGATCAAAAAGGAGGTAATTATGTCAGACAATCCTACATTAGACGTGATTTTCAGCCGCTCAAGCTATAGAGGCAGCTATCAAGGTGAGGAGATTTTGCGAAAAGATTTGGTCCGGATCTTAGAGGCAGGCATTGCTGCTCCTTCCGGGTGTAACCGGCAGACAACATCGTTTATTGCCGTAGATGACAAGCGCCTGGTAGATGAGATCAAAAAAATATTCCCCAATCCCTCCTGTCAGACTGCCCCTGCTTTTATTGTGGTGCTCACACAGCAAATCGCCAGTGTGGACGGGCGTTCTTATCATGTGCAGGATTACGGAGCTGCTATGGAGAATATGCTGTTGGCGATTCAGTCCATGGGGTATCATACCTGCTGGTACGAGGGAGGGGTTCGGGCTCATGCAAAAGAAATAGCAGCTCTTTTAGGGGTTCCTGACGAGCTTGATCTGGTTTGCCTGCTGCCTGTGGGCATTGCAGCCGAAAAGGTGATTCCTGCAAAAAATAAAAAGCCTTTTTCAGAGCGGGCCTGGTTTAATGGTTATGGAGCTAGTCAGTATTTCTGAATTTCTTAAGCCTCAAACGATATCTGCCAGCCTGCATCCTGCTGTTTGAATCAGATCCTCTAAAGACAGCTCCACCTGATATCCCACTTTCCCTGCACTAACAAAAATCGTTTCATATTGCAGCGCTGTCTGGTGGATATAGGTTACAAACTGCTTTTTCATCCCTATCGGGGAACAGCCGCCGTGAACATATCCGGTAAGAGGAAGCAGTTCTTTCTGCTTTATCATGCTGACGGATTTTTCATTGGCCTCTTTTGCTGCTTTTTTCAGGTCTAGTTCCTCTTTTACCGGAACCACAAAGACGAAATATTGTCCAGATTTTCCCTGGGTAACCAAAGTCTTAAATACTTTATCCGCGTCCTCACCCAGAAGAGCGGCGATCTGTTCGCCGCTCATGGTTGCATCCGGCTCATAGGTGTGACTTTCATAGGATATCTTTTTGCTGTCAAGAACCCGCATTACATTTGTCTTGTCATTGTTTTTCATAACGTTTCTCCTCACCTGTCTCCTACAAACGCTCCCCTCTTTGAAGCTTTTTAAAGATCCATCTCAGCATAACCACAGCCGCAACCGCCAGCACAAACTCGGCGGTAAACTGGGCATAGGCCAGCCCGTAGAGCGGGAACAAAAAGTTCAGCACATACAAAGCCGGAATCTCCAAGGCAATCTTACGCAGCAGAGCAAATACCAGCGCTGCTTTCCCCAGGCCAATCGCCTGGAACACGCCCACTGCAAGAAAATCCATACACATAAATGTGATTCCCAGGCAAAACCCTCTCAGGAACTGAGTTCCGTGGGCAATTATGCTCTCATTTTTCATAAAAGCACGGATCAATGCCCCGGCTCCCACATAGTAGAAAACCGTCACCACTGCCATGGCCGGCAGCATCAGCTTTGCCACAAAGAAGATCCCCTCCTTCATCCGCTTTATGTTTCCGCTGGCATAATTATAGCTAACCAAGGGCATGATCCCCTGAGAAAAGCCCAGAGCCACCTGCATGGGAATCATGTTGATCTTCTGGGAAATCCCCATAGCGGCCACCGCATTGGCTCCATAGGAGGATGTAAAATTGTTCAGGATCGTCATTCCCGTCACGTTCAAAAGATTCTGTATGGAAGCCGGAATCCCCACGGCACACACTCCCAGCACAATGGTTCTGTGAAAGCCAAACTTGCGGGGGTGAATACAGACAAAGGTGGTTTTTCTCCTGGCATAGAGCAGGACAAAAAAGTACAGGCAGGCAACACAGTTGGAAATAAAAGTGGCCAGCCCTGCACCGGCGGCACCCATATTCAATCCCTGGGGCAGAATAAAAATGGGATCCAGGATAATGTTCAAAATGCAGCCGCTCATGGTTCCTGCACTGGCATGAAAAGACGCACCTTCAGAACGGACCATATAGGCAAAAACCACGTTTAATATGGCTGGCACCGCCCCGCAGATCACCGTCCAGTAAAGGTAATTGCCCGTAGCCTCCTTAGTTGCTTCATCTGCCCCCAAAAGCACCAAAAGTGGGGCGCAGAATATCAGACAAAGGATTGAGAAAAAAACACCACAAAAAAGAGCACTGTAAAATCCAAAGGCAGAGCTTCGCCGCACAGTCTCATAGTCTTTACTTCCCAGGGCCCTGCTCATCATGCTGGAGCTGCCCACACCAAACAGATTATTGACCGCATTAAATGCCAAAAGCACCGGTGCAGCCAATGCCACAGCCGCATTCTGAACCGGATTGTTGATCATTCCCACAAAATAGGTATCTGCCATATTATAAAGCACCATTACCAGGGAACTTAAAATCGTAGGAATCGCAAGCTGGGCCACTGCTCTGGAAATCGGTATACGTTCAAACAGATCAGCTTTCTGATTTTGTTCCATGAAAACCTCCTCCTGTTGTGTACTTAGTCAAAGTATGAAACGATACAAAGATGATTCTATCATGTTCTTTTCCATAAAACAAGAAATTATAAAAAGATATACACCAAGAAGGAAATCTGTCAGCTGCCTCTTGCCCTGCTATGCCTTTGTACGACTGCATTGAAATTCCTCGATCTTTATGCTAGAATGGGAAAGCCAGCCTTCTGAGAAAACAATGGCAGAAAGAGAGAATATAACCCATGAAAAAAACTCCAAAAAGTTGCCGTAACCGGCTCCTGTCAGCCGTTATTCCAGTGGCATTCCTGTTGACCATACTTGTGTCAGGCTGCTTTGCCAAAAACAGCCCGGTCAACGCAGACAGCAAAAGCAGCACAGGAGATAGCAAAAACACCGAGAGCACAAGCGATATAAACAGCGCGTACCAGAGCAGTACCACAAACAATCCGGACAGTAACCGTAACATGGAGGACAGCACTTGGGCAGACACCTCCTTGGAAAAAGATGGGCCGATTCTGCCGGACAGCTTTCTGATAGGGGAAAAAATCGAAATCACCGACCAGGATGGGGAAGAAATCAGCCGGTCAATCGAAGAGATGGAAATGACCTATCGGGCTGAGCCGGGCGGTCCGGAGGTAAAATCCCGCAATTGGAACGCCTACACCAGTGAGCTTGCCAAAAAAAGTCTGTCACCGGAGGAAGCTAAGTTTTACAACCGGCTTGACGAGCTATGCCTGCGGTATATCCAAAACCCGGCATTAGATGGAGTGAAATATGAGGGCACCCAGATCTATTATACAACAGACAAGATCCACTACAAGGACCTCTCTTTGACAAATGAACAGGCATGCAATATTCTGTGGTGGTTTAAATACAATAATCCCCAATATTATTTTCTCAATGGAAGCGTACTTTCCTCCTCTGATTATCTGATCCCAACCTTGTACGAATTTGCCTCCAGCGGAGAAACACGGGCGAAACTCACTAATGAATTGTTCGATAAGCTGGATACATGGATTGCATCCATAAACAGCAACACAGATACAACCTTAAAGGCAGAGCTTTCCACAAATAATATGTTGTGCAGGGAATTTGTCTATGATGATTCCCTCTTAGAAGAGGGCTGCCAGGATACCTGGCGCGGCCAGAACATCTATACTGCCATTATGACAGGAGACACCGTATGTGCAGGTTATGCTCAGGTATTCTGTGCCATGATGAACGCATCCGGTATTGAGACAGTTGTCGCATTGAGCCCAAACCATGCCTGGAATGTGGTTCACCTTGACGATGGCAATTATTATGCCATGGATGTTTGCTGGAATGACAATGAACATGACGATAACAACCCCTATAACAAGTATGTAAATGTTGGGGAGATAACCTTAAAGGCAACCGCTGACCGGGAAGAATCGCACACATACAGTGACAAAACAGCCCTATGGACCCCGGTGATCACCCAAAATGATTATTCTCCCACCGCCTAATCATGATATCCAGCTTTCTTTTCCCGGATAATCTTACCTTCAAAAGGAATAAGAACGGGGCGCTTTCCTGTAAAACGGCCTCGTTCTTTAATCCCCTTTTCCCTTTTTTCAAAATTTTCAAATAACCTTTTCCGTTTTACAGAAAAATATTTTTATAACATTTTTAGAAAAAGCCCGCAAGCCACTGCTATTTTCCACAAAAAGCAAAAAAGCTCTTGCTTATTTTCTCTTTGCTGCCTATAATATACTGTATACTGTTTTTATTATACAATATACAATATGCATATAGAAAATATACAAAGGAGCAACCACACATTATGATCAAGCATCTAAGCCTGAAGGCCTATGGAAAGATCAATCTGGGGCTGGATGTCCTGGGAAAAAGAGATGATGGATACCACCAAGTCCGCATGGTCATGCAGACTGTAGGAATCTTTGACCGTATTGACCTAGTCCGGCAGGACAAGCCTGGCATACAGGTAGAGACAAATCTTTTCTATCTTCCCACCAATGAAAATAACCTGGTATATAAAGCAGCCCGCCTGCTGATGGATGAATTTTCCATCTCCGGCGGCATCTCTATCCAGCTGCGCAAATTTATCCCTGTTTCTGCCGGCATGGCTGGAGGAAGCAGTGATGCTGCTGCCGTACTTTTTGGCATCAACAAAATGTTTCATCTGGATCTGACTGTAAAACAGCTGATGGAACGGGGAGTAAAGATCGGTGCAGATGTTCCCTATTGTATTCTCCGGGGCACTGCTCTGTCTGAGGGCATTGGAGAGATTCTCACCCCCTTGCCTCCGATCCCCCAATGTCAGGTTCTGATTGCCAAACCAGGCATCAGCGTATCCACCCGGGCCGTGTACACCAATCTGGATGCCAGCCAGTTAAAGTCAGAACAGCATCCAGACATTGACGGGATTATTAAAGGAATCCGGGACCAGGATATCCGCCAGATCGCGGGAAAATTAGGCAATGTATTAGAGCTTGTCACCATCCGGGAACATCCGGTTATTCAGACAATCAAGGACACCATGATGGAGTACGGGGCTATCGGCTCTTTGATGAGCGGAAGTGGTCCCACAGTATTTGGCCTGTTCACTGACTCTGAAGCTGCCCGTCACGCCTTTGAAGAGATGCGGTCCGGCTCTGCCTCCCATCTGGCAAAGCAGGTATATCTCACAAGCTTTTATAATACAAAAGCTCCTCTGTCCTCTGACAGCGAGAATACCAATGCTTCCCAATAGCCATCGCGAATATACAAGAAAAAGAGGAAAATCTCATGACACATGAACTGAAAGTGAATATGAATGAATATCTGCCCTTGCGGGATGTGGTTTTTAACACGCTGCGTCAGGCAATTCTGAAGGGAGAACTGGAACCAGGAGAACGCCTGATGGAGATTCAGCTTGCCGACCGGCTGGGAGTCAGCCGCACCCCTATCCGTGAAGCCATCCGTAAACTGGAACTGGAAGGCCTGGTATTGATGATCCCCCGCAAGGGCGCTGAAGTGGCCCGCATTTCTGAAAAAAGCCTGCGGGAAGTGCTGGAGGTCCGCCGCTCCTTAGAAGAACTGGCCACTGAGCTAACCTGCCAGCGGATCGATGACGAAGGCATTTTAGAGCTGGAGGAAGCCCAGAAGGCTTTCCGCAATGCTATCCATAAGGGAGAGCTGATGAATATTGCCGAGACAGATGAGCACTACCACGATATTATCTACCGCGGCACCGGCAACTCCCGTCTCGTCCAGATATTAAATAATCTGCAGGAGCAGATGTACCGCTATCGTCTGGAATACATCAAGGACACAGCTAAGCACCCGATTCTAGTGGTGGAACACGATCATATTCTCCGGGCTTTAAAGGAACGCCGGGTTGCTGAGGCCAAAGCCGCCATCCGGGAGCATATTGACAACCAGGAAATCACTGTCTCAAAAAACATCAAGGAGCAACAGTAAAATCCCGGATTGTTTCTGGTCAGTCCAAAGGATGCTCTCTGCCATCCCCCTTATTTTCGGGCATATATTGATCAAAGATTCCTGCAAGCAGATAGGAATTTAAAAATGCCAGCAAAGGGAAACCAAACAAAAACAACAATGGTTGCAGAAGCGGCAATACGAAAATTGCCGCTAAAGGCAGCCCGATATCAATCAGCAGAATTGCCAGGGAATGAAAAATATGGCGCACAGACATAAAAAAACCGTTAAAAAAGGTTCGTTTCACCGGATTGTAAAACCGGGCCTGCAGAGGAAACACATACATACTTGTCAACAGTGCCATCATAGAAAAAGCACCAAATATCGCCATCATAACGGTTCGCAGCAGAGATGGCTCTCTCTCCAAAAATAGAAAGAAATACAAATCAAATCCCAACAATCCCCCAACCATCAAAAGAATCAGCCAGATGACAGTGGCCTGCTTCAGATTTTCCTTAAAAGATTTGAAAAAAGAACGGATAATAGGACCCTCTTCATCCCGGACAAGCTTTAAAGTCACATAATAGACCGCTGTGGTGGAAGCTCCCATGGTGACAAGAGGGATGCTGCAGATTATCCAAAGCACATTCAAAATCAGAACATCACAAAGCTTTCCAATAAAACGCCAGACCGGGTTGTCATAATTAAAAATTCCTGATAACATAGAATGCCTCCTTACAGCAGCTTTTATAGACTTTCTTACCATTATAACCGCCTAAAACACAAATTGCAATTTACTTTCATTTAAACTTTGTGATATACTCCTTATATTCACCAGTCCAAAACCAGATCTCCTGGTCTTAATATACAAAAAAAGAAAGAAGGCTCTATATGAAAATAACCGAAGAATCCATGCATCCGCAATCTGCCCCGCAAACTCCCCCTTCTGATCCAAAGCCCGCCCCCCAAAAAAGCGAGCTGGAAAAACTAAAAGCAATGTGCTGGAAAGACCGGCTCTGGTATATCTGGGCATACTATAAAGTCCATATGGCTCTGGTCTTTGTGGCCATTTTAATCCTTCAGGTAGTGGCCACCTCCCTCTACCACAGCACCTTCAGCACCGCCTTGTACTGTATAATCATTAACAGCTACTCCCAGGAAGAAACCAGATTCTCTGTCATGGAAGAGGATTTTGCCCAGTATCTGAATCTGGATAAAAAGGAGCTGATAACGGTTGAGACTGCATACATGACTTATGGAGACAATGCCTCTGAGCTAAGCTATGCCAATATGGCAAAGATTTCTGCCCTAGTATTCTCTAAGGATTTGGACATCATCATTGGTGATAAGGAAACCATCAACCATTTTTCCTCCCTGGATGGCTTTGTTGATTTAGAAAAAGAGCTGTCCCCTGAACTTTTTGCCTTAGCGGAGAGCCGGCTCTTCTATGCTGCCGCAGAGGACGGCACGAAAAAGGCTGTGGCTATTGACATCAGCGGCACTTCCTTTGCCGACCGTACCCACTTAGGTCAGGAACCACCGCTTCTTGGCATAGTCATCAATACGGAGCGAAGAGACAATACCGATGCCTTGATCCGTTACATTCTTGCCCCATAAAATGAAATCCCAGCTTTCTTAAAAGCCCTGCGGAAATCTTGTTTCCTGCCTCTATCAGGGCATAAAGCGGACAGTCATATTCCTGCTTTACATAGGAAAGCACCATCCGGCAGGCCTTCTCCCCATATCCCCGGCGGCGATAAGGGGCAAAAATATGGTAGGCCAGCTCCATATGGCCTTCCTGGCTGCAGTCTGTCAGCCCTGCCTTCCCCAAAAGCCGCCCATCCTCTTTTCTCACAACTGCCCATAATCCGTATTCAAAAAAACCATATTGGCTGCGTATGTAAGCGGAGAGCTTCTCACTGTCATAAAATATCTGGTCTGGTCCTTTATCTTCTGGCTCTGGCAGAACATAAATACTATCCTCTTTCGTAAACTCCCGAAGAAGCAGCTCCTTTGTCTCCCAAATAATCCAGGGCAGATTTTTTTCCCGGCGTATAACCCTCTCCAAATACCTCTTATCCGCCAGTTCCACATCCTCCACTCCATACCGGGCTATGGACAGATCCTCCGTCCCGTCTTTTCTCAGACAAGCGACAATAACCCTCCCTGCCGCTTTTGCTGCAAGAAGGGTTTCCGCCTCATCTGAAATCACAACGCGATACCAGGTATTTTCCACCATCACATCCTGTTCCTGAACCATATATCTCTGTCTCTTTAGTCTCAGACTTTCTCCGGCTCTTCAAACATCTCGCCAAAGGTATCCACGGTCACTGCCTTTATCTTCTGCTCCTTTAAAGGCCTGTCATTGTAATCTACCCGTGTCCGGGCAATCTCGTCCACCACATCCATCCCCTCCGTCACTTTTCCAAAGGCCGCATAGCCTCCGTCTAGGTGGGGCGAATCCTGATGCATGATAAAAAACTGAGAACCGGCAGAATCCGGCACCATTGTGCGGGCCATGGAAAGCACTCCTCTGGAATGTTTCAAATCATTGGCAAAGCCATTCTGAGAAAATTCCCCTTTGATCGAATATCCCGGACCTCCCATGCCAGTTCCGTCCGGACAGCCCCCCTGAATCATAAAACCTTCAATCACCCGGTGAAAAATCAATCCGTCATAGTATCCCTTTTTGATCAGGCTTACAAAATTCTTCACTGTATTAGGCGCCACATCCGGATACAGCTCTGCCCGAATTACTCCTCCGTCCTCCATTGTGATCCTTATCTCTGGATTCTTCATTTTCTTCTCCTTTCCGGCAAAAGCTAGTTTGCTTTTTTGCACTCCAAAATATTTTTATAAAATCCATCCATCTCTTTTTTTGTTTCAAACACTGCCACAAACATCTGATTCCCCATCGCGCTGGAGAGAACATCGGGAAGGCGCCCTGCCATCTTCATTTTTTCCCCGTATCGGTTAAGCACATCCTCATCACTCATCACAAAATTCTTTCCGTCCCGGCGTCCTGCAAAAGCACAGTATGCGTGCTTTCCCACAAAAACGGTGGACCGGTTAAAGGCAATCATATCCGCCCAGATCTTATACACATTGGTGCTGTGAGCATAATTGATCATATCCGGGGTAAAACCTCCGCAAGGACGCATGTTTACTTCCAAGGCAACCACATCACCCTTTTTCCCCATTCCCTCCTGATCTTTCGTCAGGCGAAAAAATTCAAAATGGACAAAGCGGCTTTTAACACCAAAGGCCTTCACCGCAGCCCGTCCTGCCTTGCGGGTATCTTCTGGCAGCTTCTTTACTATATAGTAAATAGAGTTATCCAGATTGTTTACAATATCCATGATAGACATAGGAGTCACATTTCCTGTCTCAAACATAGGCTCCCCATTGGCGTCAATAATGGCATCATAGGAATTGACCTCTGCATGAATAAACTCCTCCATAATATAGGAGACCCCTTCTATTCTGCGGTCAAAAAAATTCTTGATCTGATCTTCATTCTCGATCTTCCATGTGTCGGACGCTCCAACCCCATTGTCCGGCTTCGCTACCAGAGGATATCCGACCTTTGCAGCAAAATCCAGACACCCCTTTAAGTTCTCTACCATATAGTAGGGGGCCACCGGAATCCCTGCTTTTTTATAATACTCCTTCATCCTGGATTTATACTTGATCCGGGGAATGTCCTCTGTATGAAAGCCGCTTTGAATGTTAAAATCGGTCCGCAGCCTGGCATCCTGCTCCAGCCAATACTCATTGTTAGACTCCAGCCAGTCAATTCTCCCATACTTAAAAGTCAAAAACGCCACTGCCCGGTACACCTCATCCTCATTTTCCAGGCTGCTGACCTTATAATAGTCATTGAGGCTGTCCTTCAGTTCTCTGGTCAGCTCATCATAGGGCTGATCCCCGATTCCTAACACATTCATTCCATTGTTTTTCAGCTCTCTGCAAAACTGCCAATAGTTTGTGGGGAAATTGGGCGAAATAAAGATCACATTTTTCATAATCGTTCCTTCCTCTTTTTGTGTGGTATTTTTTTGTTGAAATATCCTTATTCCAGCAGATACGGCAAGAAATACACCACCTGCTTATACCACCATGGCCAGTCATGTGTGCAGTCATATCCCCAATAATCGACCCAGGCCTTTATTCCCTTCTCATTGAGAATCCTATCAAGCTGTCTGGTAGAATCCGGAATTTCCCACAGTCCCTGTCCCACACAGATCACCGCTTTATTCCGGTTGTACAGCTCAATGTAAGAGTGATCCTGCGACATACCAGAAAGATAATGGACCGGGGAATTCAAATACACCCGCTCATCCATATAACCGTGAAAGCCATAATCTGCTGTATAGATTCCGCTTAAAGCCAAAAGCCGGTCAAAAACACCCGGGAACCGGAAATACAGATTAGACGCATGAGTAGCACCTAAGCTGCAGCCAAAGGCCAGTACACCCGGCTCCCCGTCCCATCCGTTGCGCTCATTGACCATCCACCGCATAAAAGGGACCATCTCATCCACAATATAACGAATCCATTGCTCAAATCGCCAGCTTCTCCACCCCGGATCTCCGTATTGGTTGGACCAGGTTTCTATATCAATCGTATCAATGGCAAAAACCATCACCTGTCCCCTGTCAATCCATGGGGACCACACATCTGTCATCTTGTAATTTTCAAAATCAAAAAACCGCCCATCCTGGCAGGGAATAAAAAGAACTGGCCTCCCGGCATGTCCGTAAACCTTGCACTCCATATCCCGCCCCATGGCCGGGCTGTACTGCCTGAAATATTGTACTTCCATCTTTTCTCCGTTCCCGCCCTCTATCAAAGGCGCTCTTTTCCATTTCCTCTGAAAGCTTAAACCGGAGCCTGTTACATTTTCTTCCGGCTCCCTGCTCCCCTCCTCTCTGTCTCCTCTTCCTCCCATCCATCAGGCTGATACAAAAGTGTATTCATAAAAAACGGGATCTGCCGCTCCCAGCTGGCCTCACAATGCCGCCCTCCCGGCACGATCCGGCTTTCCACCATCACCTGCCTTTCCATCAAGAGGGAAGTAACCTTTGCATACTGACGCCTCATATTATTATGGTTTGCAAATTCCTCTGATCCATAGTCCATATACACGATTGTTTTGGGATCCAGTCTGGCTTCCTCGATCAGCTTCCCGATCTTCTGACGAGCCAGCCATACCGATGGGGAGAGAGCCGCAGCCCGGGAAAATACGTGATTAAATTCCAGCACTGCATACAAACTCATCAGTCCACCCATGGAGCTTCCTGCAATAAAGGTATGCTTCCTGTCCGGCAGAGTCCGAAACTCCCGGTCAATCTCCGCCTTAAAGGTATTTACCATCCACTCCATAGTAACCCTTCCTTTTCCCTGAATCCCGCCCAGATCCTTCTCACGAAAATCAAAGGGAGAGTACTCCTTAATGCGTCCGTGGTCCGGACTGTGATTGCACTCCACTGCTGCAATGATTATCTGGGTCCGGGTCTCATCCATATACTGCTTCATCCCCCAGCATTTGCCGTAGGTAGCATCCTGGTCAAAAAAAACATTATGACCATCAAACATATACAAAACCGGATATCTTTTCTCCGGCTCCTCAAAATAAGATTCCGGCAGATAGACATAGGCCAGCCGCTCCTCTTCTCCTGTCAGCTCCGGAATCGTGATATTCCATTTATCTACCATAAAATATCCTTCCTTTCACTTTTCCACATTAATATATCATAGTATTTTGTAAAATTCAATCACCAATAGGGATTTCTTGCCAGCAGCAAAAAGCATGGAGGAAGGCTCTCTGTCTTAAAAAGAGGCCCTCCCCCATGCTTTAACATCTTATAATGCAGGTTTCTTGTGCTCCCGTATCTCATCCAGATAATTATACAGGGTATATTTGGAAATCTCTAAAATCTGGCAAATCTTTGTACCGGATTTGTTTATGAGCAGTGCTCCTTTATTGTCCAGAAAGCGAAGGACCTCCATCTTGTCCTCCTTAGTCATCTCGCTGACCGGCTTCCCGATTTTGTTGATTCCCTCATCAATCAGGTACAACAATAAATCGGACACATTGGTTGCAAAAAATTCCTCGCTGTGCTCCTTTTTGTTTAACTCATCCGGAAGGCAGCTGTCAAGATATTCCTTTATCTCGATTTTCTTGGAAATATCCGTATTGATACAGAGCGCTCCCAAAGCCTTTCCCTCATCATTTTTGATATACATGGTTGAAGACAAAAGCACCTTCCCGTCTCTAGTCTTTGTCACATAATTGCATTTCATATCGCTAGTAGCCGTGCCTCGTATTACCTCCAACCCCAGATTACTGCCGCAATCGCCAATTTTGCGGTTGGTTATATGTCCATTCTCAATCGCCACTACACTGTGGTCATATCCCTTGGACCAGTCATGCAGAATAAACTCTGATTCCGGACCAAACTGATTTTTTAAAATCTTCAACAGAGTCTTAAAAAATGGCATTTCCTGTTCAATGGTCTGCATATAAGCTCCTCCCACCTTCTATTCATTGGCTATATTCTATCATATTACGACATAATCTTCCAGAAAAAATACATTACTCAATCTTTTTATCCGTTCAGAGCCTTCGTAAATTCCCGTGCCTTCTCACAGACCCATGTAAAATTCCCGGCCTCTATCTGGGCTTTGTTTACCAGGCATCCGCCAATTCCTGCACAACATACTCCGGCCCTGAAAAATTCTGCTATGTTCTGCACATCCACTCCGCCCACAGCAGCAAGGGGAATGTGAGCCAAAGGACCTCTCACCGCTCTGATATAATCCGGTCCGGCCACACTCGATGGGAACACTTTCACAATATCTGCCCCGGCCCGGTAAGCCAGCTCGATCTCTGTAGGGGTATAAGCCCCTGGCATCACCACCATCTGATGCTTTTTTGCCTCATCGATCACATCCCGGTTCACATTGGGCGTGATAATATATTCCGCTCCGGCCTCACGGGCTGCCTTTACCTGGTCTGGTGTGAGCACCGTACCGGCTCCCACCTTCACTTTGTCCTGTCTTTTTTCTTTTAAGAGAGCGATGGAGCCCAGGGTTTCCTGGATGCCCGCTTTGCTTGTCTGGTCAAAGGTCACCTCCATCATCGCAATGCCGCCCTCGTACAGGGCATCTGCTAAATCCAATATGTAGCGGCTGGAAATGCCCCGGACAATGGCAATGATCTTATTCTCCCTGATCTTGTCTGATAATTCCATTTCTTCTGTTCCTTTCCTCATGTATCAGCAGTGCTCCCTTCCCAGACAGAGGAACATTTTTCTCATAGGAAAGTACTGACACCTCCTTAAACTCATTATCCTGCTCTAACAGATATGCCAGAGCAGAAGATAATGGTTCCTTTCCTGCTATGAGCACCCTGCTTTTTTGAAATCCCTGAAACATCTGGCTGCTTTCTATTGCCGCCACATCATTTTCCAGTACCGCTCCTAAAAGAAAGCTGGCACATTTTTTGATTTCTCCTGACACAAACTGACTGCTGATTCTGGTGAGAAAAGCCGTGCGGCCAAAACTCCCCGTATCCCTGGCATACCGATATCCGGCCAGAAGATACTCCTTATCCGGACTCTCCTTCAGATATTCCCGGTCCACTGCACCGGCCACAATACTGTGCTTTGTAAGCAGCTCCAAAATCTCTCCTGTCATGGAAGTCAGACAGCATAAAAGCCGCCCGGCCGAATCAGCTGCAATCATCTTTGTGTGAGATCCCGGAAGAATCAAAAGGGCAGGTTCGCGGATCTTCCAATCAGACAGAAGGGCCAAAGCCTCAACCTCCTCCCCCCGCATCATGTCCATATCTGCCAGATTATCCAGAGAAATCTCCTCATCTTTTCTGTTTTTAAGTCCAGGGATAAAACAGACCGGTTTGGGACAAACCTCCTCCAAAAGCACGGTTTTCACCCCTTGGCTAAAATCCTTAAGACCCGCCGGCGCAATCAGATGGGGCAGCTCAAAAAGTCCCACATCAGAAGTGATCATGCCAGAGGCATACACAGCCTCCACCGTCTCCCAGGCAATTCCGTTTTCCTGCGTCAGAGAAGTTAGCATTTCTCTCACTGCATTTTTAAGTCTCTGATTATTGCCATCCGCTGCCGTATCCCTGACCCCAGTACCATCTGACCGGGAATCTATATTTATCCCGTCCTTTGTCCACAAATAAACTCTGGTGTTGGTTGTCCCACCGTCAATTGTAATAATATATTTTTTTTCATCCACAACCCTTTTCCCCGCTGTCTGCCTGCGAATATCTACCATGTGAGCTTTCTGTTTCGTGCAGTGACTCTCCACCGGTCAACAATACTCCCGTTTTCTGCCACAAGAGCTTCCGGATACAAGGCACTGGTAGGGCATATATGGGTGGGAATCACGTATAGAACCGTCCCGATCTTTGGCATCTCTTTTTCGTATCCCGCATCCATCTTCCAGATCCAGTGCTCCTCGTTCTGTCCCACAGAAGATGCATGCTCCACCCCCAAAAGCTTTCCCCGCTGTCCCGGCGGATCTGCGGCGATTCCCTTATATCCCAAATCAATGGTAAAATATCCATCCTCCGGATGGCTGACCACCCGTGTCATCAAAATGCCGGCTGGTATGAAATTTTCATCCTTAAACCGATTAAAATACCCGTAATCAGACACCACACAGGTTCCCGGTGACATATACACCTGGGGAAAATGGGCATGGCAAGGGAAGGAAGGTGTCCCTCCCATAATCAGCGTGGTACACTTTATCCCTTCCGCCTTCAGCTGGTCTGCCACGGCAAAAACTTTTTTGTCAACCTGCTTAACTGCCTCCATTCTTTTGTCATAATCCTCAATCCCATGATTGCCGTCATAGCAGTGAAGTCCGTCCAGCAAAAGGCCCGGGAGAACCTGGCATTTCTTATAAAGATCATACAGCCGGTCTGGGCGGATTCCGGTCCGATTCGTCCCCATATTCACATCAATCAAAGTATCAACCTTCCGGTTCCTTCCACACGCCTTGTCACTCAAGGCCTTCAGGCTGGCAAAATCATCTCCGATAGCCCAAAATCTTGTCTCCGGAAAAGCTTTGCACAGATCAAGAAACCGGTCCATATTCGGGCCGATCAGGGGATAAGCAATAACAGCCTCTTTTGCCCCGCACACTGCCACCATCTCCGCCTCCGCAATGGTGGCACATTTGAATTTGGTTATCCCCTTTGTTATCTGCAGCCTGACTAATTCCTCCATTTTGTGCGATTTGACATGAGGCCAGAGCCGGTCAATATTTCCGGCAACAGACACCATTTTGTCCAGATTCTCATTGATAATCCCTTTATAGTAGATCAGCGCCGGCGTCACAATAGAATCTGTATCCTTTATTTCATATCCATGCTTTTCCATAAGTATCCTCTTTTCACTCAATCTCAAATATGTACTCGATCTCCACGGAAATATTCCCGGGAAGCTCATTTGTGGATATGGCAGATCTTGCCCCCACTCCCTTATCCTCTCCAAATATATCCATGAGAAGCTTGGATGCACCGTCCACAACCTTTGGCTGGAAATTAAAGCCTGGCGCACTGGCTACAAAAGCAAGAATCTTTACCACACTTTTGATCTTGTTCAAATCCCCCAGATATTCATGAAGGGCGCCAAGAGCATTTAATGTGCAGATGCGGGCGGCCTCCTGCCCTTCCTCAATGGTTCTTTCACTTCCTAGCTTTCCCGATACCACTGGCTTTCCGTTTTTGGTGGCTCCCTGTCCTGAAATATACAAAAGATTCCCCACTTGCTTTACCGGTTTGTAGATGCCTCCCTTGGGAGCTGCCGGTGGCAAAGTATAACCCAATTCCTCAATTCTCTTGTATACATCCATGTCTTTTTCCTCCTTAAAATATAATAATTTATTGGTTCCTCTTTTAAGTTCTTTATCTCTTATGCTTTACCCGGATGTTTTTACCGGCAAAAGCTCCCTCAATCCTTGTGTCATGGTCAATGACAATCTCCCCGTTGACAATACAATAATCCAGCCCTGTGGCCAGGCGGGCCGGGTCTGCGTAGGTGGCATGGTCACAGAACCGCTCCGGATCAAAGATCAGAATATCTCCAAAATTCCCTTCTGCCAGACACCCTCTTTTCTCAATTCCCATCCGGGCAGCCGGCTGACTGGTCATTTTCTTAATCGCCTCCTCCATGGAGAAGAGCCCCCGCTCCCTTACATATTCCCGGATAATCTTCGGAAAAGCGCCAAACATACGAGGGTGTGGCCTGTCTGTCTTTCCATAGATGGCATCCGATATAACATTGGAATAGGGAAGGCGGGCCACCGTATCAATGTCCTCCTGACACATGCTCATATTGATGATCGCTGTCCTCCCGTTCTCTTTGTGCATCAGACGGGCAGCCAGAGCCTCCCCATCCTCATAGCCAAAACTTTTTGCCGCCTCCTCCACCGTCATTCCCACCATGGGAAAAAACTCCTCTTCCACCACCCCGCTGATCAGGATCCGGTCCCACCCCAGCAGAATGCAGAAATTATCCCAGTCCTTCCAATTCATGCGGCTTTTGCGGCGAAATTCTTCTACCCCTTCTTCTGTCCCCAGAAACTTCAGCGCTCTGGTCATATCTCCTTTCACAAAATCTGGCGGCAGCATGGTAGTAAGTGCTGTACTCCCCCCTTCATAGGGATAGAAATCGCAGGTGACATCCTGACCGGCCTTCCTGGCCTTCTCAATCAGGCCAATCGCTGTGTGGATATCCTTTCGCCAGTTTTTTATACCACAGCTTTTAAAATGGCTGATCTCCAAGGCACAGCCCGCTTTTCTGGCAATCTCGATCGCCTCAGCCACGCTTTCCACCATCTTGTTTCCTTCTCCCCGGATGTGGGTGGTAATAACTTTGTGATATCTGCCCACTGGTTCAAGAATATAGGCAAACTCATCGGTGGTGGCATAGCATTCCGGCAGATACATAATGCCAAGAGACACGCCGGGAGCTCCGGACTCCATGACCTCCTCAATAATCTTTCTGGCCCGGATCAGCTCTTTCCTTGTATAGGGCTTGTCGGAAAAGCCCTTGACCGTTATCCGCACCGCCCCGGTTCCAATCATGGAGGCAATGTTTATGGGAAGTCTGACCTGATCCATAGCCTTTAAATATTCTTCATAGGTCTTTGGCATGGAATCTTTTTCAGGAATCACCGGCCCCAAAACCGGCTCATAAAAATCATACATTTCCCCGGCTTCCTCTTCCCCCTCCGGACATGGTGTGGGACTCATGCCGCAGTTTCCCACCACAATGGTGGTGATTCCCTGAGCCAGCTCACAGTGGCCGAAACTCTTGTCATACAGAGGCTTTATATCGCAGTGCCGGTGAATATCCACAAAGCCAGGGCATACCACCCGGCCTCTGGCATCTATTATGCGGTCCGCCGTCTGTGCCTGAATCTGCTCCCCGATTTCCTTTATCATTCCATTTTCCAGAAATATATCCTTATATACGCCTGGTGTTCCCAGTCCGTCATACACCAGTCCGTTTTTTATCCATATCGTTTTCATTCATCCTCCTGATCCGAAAGCAGTATAAACTGCCTGTAGAGTGATGCCATGCTGTGAAGCTCACTTATCTTTAGGCTCTCATTTGCCTTATGAGCCTCCTTTATATCTCCCGGCCCCCACAGAATCGTCTCCAGTCCCAGCCTGGTAAACTGGGGCATGTCGCTGCAGGCGGGAAAATCCTTCACCACCGGGGTACTTGCCAAAACATCCTCATACGCCTTCTCTGCCAGGGCAACGGTCCTGCAATTTTTCTCAGTCATTCCCGGCGGCATCTCAAGGATAGGAGAAATGCGATAAAAAGCGCCCTCTTGCAGCTCAATTTTGTCTAAAATTTCCTTAAGCTCCCCCATCAGCTTCTCTGGTGAATCTCCAGGAACAGTCCGGCAGTCAATGGTACATTCTGCTGTGGCAGGAATTACATTGTCCTTGATGCCGCCCCGAATCAGGGTACAGCTGGCTGTGGGCGGAGGAAGCAGAGCCACATGAAGTCTTTGTCTCTGCCGGTGATACTCCTTAACACCGGCGATCAGGCGGCTCAGTGCATAGATGGCATTACAGCCGTCCTCCGGCGATGCCGCGTGGGCCTGCCTGCCTATGGCCTCAAGTTTGAGCCGAATCACCCCCCTATGGGCGATCTGGATTTCCATGGAGGTAGGCTCTCCGATAATGACCCTGGAATCCGGACCAGGCCTGTATTTTTCCAAAAATTTCTTCGTGCCTGTGCCATTGATCTCCTCGTCACAGGTAAAAGCCAAAACCAGGCAGGTGTTTTTTAAGGTGTCCTGCAGCTTTATCTGGATAAAGGCAGACATCATGGCCGCCAGACCGGATTTCATGTCGCTTACACCCCGGCCATAACCGTACTCTTTTGCAAATGTCAGCTGCCAGGGATCCGTGCCCCACCCTTCCCCGGGCGGCACCACATCCAGATGTCCGGTCAGAATCACTTTGCGGCCTTCCTTTTTTCCGGCAAAGGCAACCACATTGGCCCGGCCATCCTCCACCTCCTGTATTTCTGATTGTATCCCGTATTTTTCCAGCTGACCGGATACATATTCAGCCGCTTTTTTCTCATTTCCGGGAGGATTTTCCGTCCGTATGGCAATCAGCTCTCTCAAATAACCGATTCTTTCTTCCTCTCCGATTAGTGTCATTTTCCTCTCCTCTTGTCTTTCTTTTCTTTACCCCGTCAGCTCCGGCGCCAGATTGCCGCATATCGGCTGCATCTGCCTGGCTGCTTTCAGCTCCGACCATCCGATGCCTGCCCTGGCACCCCCAGTTTATCAAAGATCTCCACGGCTTTGCGGGTATGAAGCTTCCCCTCGGAGAGATCAATGCCAAAATGAGACGGGAGAAGTGCATCAAACTCCTGTTCGTTTAATCGGCGGGCTGTTCTGGCATATGCCTCCACATTGCAGTCCCAAATGTTTTGCAGGGATATTTTTCCGCCTAAAAAGATAGAATCTCCGGTAAACAGATACTTTTTTTCTGGTGTGGCAACCAGGTAGGAATTATGCCCGCTGCAATGTCCCGGTGTGTCGATTGCCGTAAAGGATACCTCACCCACCTGAATGGTTTCCCCATCCTTAAAAGGATAAGCCTCACAGGGTTCCACCTGGAAGCCTGGCGGATACAATCCCTGCTTCACTGCTATGTCAATTGACATTTTATCCTGCGCTTTGTTTTTTAAGTACCGGGTGCTGTCCGGGTGAGCCAAAAGCTCTGCCCCTGTAAGACTCTTTAGCTTTTTCGCCCCGCCCACATGATCTCCGTGGGTGTGGGTGAGAAGGATGAAATCAATATCCTTCATGGAAAAGCCATGAAAACAAATCAGCTTTTCCACCTGCTCTGTGGCGATTCCTGCTCCCGCATCAATCATTACCAGCTTTTCCCCGCAATCCACCAGATAGATATCACAATCATAGTGGTCCGTAAGATTATAGCCGGCCCAGCCGCTTCCAACTACATAGATCCGTTTATCGATCTGCATATGGTCTCCTTCCTGCCCTTTATAAGTAAGCTTTATCCAGATCTACTGATACGCCTCTTTCATCCACGCAAGCATTTCCTCGGTAGCCATTCCATAGTTATAGGTGAGAATCTCGGAGCATCCCATGGCCTTTCCCTCCTGGATACGGCTGATAAAATCCGCTTTCCCCTGATACTTATCACGCCCCAGATTCAGTCCCATTCCCACCGGAGTGGCGCTGTTAAACAGCCGGATATTGCTCAGCACTTTTTTGTAACTGCTCTCTGTATGATAGATCAGAGGCATAAACCCGTCCACAATCCCTTCCAGGGATCCAAAGGAGCCTGCCTCATACCAGGTAGCGTTAATGTCAAACGGCGTGGAACTTGGTATATACTCATATTTCTTTCCAAAGGAGTGAACCTGTTTTGCTGTCTCCTTTACCAGAGATACCACACTTCTCATCCGGAATTGCTGATACGCATAGATCAAAGGATACTCCATCCATATGTGACTCAGCTGGGTCTCCTCATTTATCCCGTAGGTGGTGTCCTCTTTTAGAAGCTTTTTCAGAAGCATTTGTACCTGGCGCTCCACAGCCTCCCCATCGATTCCTTCTCCCCCCGCCTTCTCTTTGCAGGATTTGCAAAAGCACAGGGAAAGGAGATACCGGATGGCAGGAGTGAGACGTCCCAGCATAAATTCATGATGATGTCCGTGGAAAGAGGGCATCCACTGCATAGCCTCCATCACATAGGAATCCGGATTTACCACCCGCTCAATATTATTGATCAGATTTCTGTCATATTCCCGAAAGTCCTGGTTGTTGATACACAGACTGTTGTCATAGGAATCCCCCCAGGCATTTACCACTGTGGCAAAGGGATATTTTCTTCCCAGGGTTGAGTTGTGGGAATTGACCACCCACGCCTTTAAGGATATATGGTTCTGACAACAGCTCTCCTGCAGCCAGGTGTACTTTTCTTCCAGCTTTCCCTGGGCAACCGGACAGATTGTGCCATAATCGGATGGCCTTACCGTGAAGGCTGTTCCAGCCTCTTTCCTGTAATGCATATGTCCCAGCCGCAAATCCGCTACACCTGCATGATGGTAGGTCACATTGACTGCCACTGCATTGCAGTTCAGGCTTATAAAATGCTCTATGAGCTGATCGATATCTGTGTCAATGTCCCAGGAATGGATAAACATTCCCTGTTCCATATACCGTTTCCCCCTTTCTTCCTTATCCGGCCTTTCGCTCCCTGCCATAGGCCAGAAGAAGCGTCAGCACTAAAAGGCCCTGGAAAATATTGCGGAATGCCTCAGAGATGGACATGACATTCAATATATCCCGAATCAGCACAGTGAGAATCGTTCCTGCTATGACTCCGGAGAATTTCCCCTTGCCACCTGTGATGGCGATTCCTCCGATCACCACTGAGGCAATGGAGTACAGCTGATAGGGATCCCCGATAGTCAGGTAAGTACTACCGATATTTCCCAGCATCAATATACCAGAGATCCCTGCACACAGACCGGAAATCATGTAGATCATATAGTTCATTTTCGTCACATGGACACCGGAATTTCTGGCTGTATTTACATTGGTTCCAATCGCATAGATATACCGCCCGAACTTGCTTCGGTTCATCAGCCACCACAAAAGACCATACATAGCCATCCAGATCCAAAAGGCATTGGTGACTGTTAAAGGCTTGCCCTTTGACATCCAGGAGAGCACCGGCCCGCAGCCTGCCGGAGGTGTTCCGTTTGTAAGAACCAAAAGAGTACCCTCTATAATACATCCTGCTGCGATGGTCTGGATAATCGGCGGAACCTTTAAAAACACAATCGATGTGGCGTTAAAAGCTCCCACCAGCATACAGGCTAAGAGAGCCAGCACAATCGCCACCGGCAGCGGCATCCCTGCCTTGATACACGCGGCACAGGTCACAGAGCCTAAGGTTATAATCTCGCTGACAGACATATCAATTCCGCCGCTGATGACTACAATCGCCTGGCCCAGCACGGCAAACCCCATCAGAGCAGCAGTTTGCAGAGTGGAAACATTATGTCCCAGGCGGGCAAAGCCCTTGATCGTGACAATCGTGGTAAGCCAGACAATAATCATTGTGAGATATGCCAGGTTTGTGGTGTCCTTTAACCATTCTTTGCATCTGCTCATACTCCTTCACCTCCGCCTCGATAATAGCTGACAACCTTCAGGCCAATGGCTGCAATCAATATGGCTCCCTGGATAATATACTGATAAAAGGAGGACAGCCCGCTGAAAAACAACACGTTCTCAATCGCAATATAGATAAAAGCTCCCAGCACTGCCCCCTTCATCTGTCCGATTCCTCCGGAAAAGCTGTAGCCGCCTAAAATGGCCGCAGCAATGGATTTTGTCCCGTAGGCATTGCCAATGGTAGGATCTCCACATCCGGTCTGTCCCACTAAAACCAAGGCGGCCCCTGCCATAAAAAGTCCGGAAATCATGTAAGCCAAAATCTTTGTAAGACGCACATTGATTCCGCTTTCAAAGGAAGCTCTGGCATTTCCTCCGATTGCATAGATATTGATTCCCAGACGGGTGTTTTTAACAATTTTCCAGAGAACGAGAAGAAGGAGAATAATAATTCCTGCAAAGGGAATCCCCCCGCCGCTCTGCAAAAACTTAGAGTAAGCGCCAGGAATATGTCCTCCCGGCTTACTTAAAACAAGAAGAGCCGCCCCGTTCCATATGTAGGAAAAGGCCAGGGTAACGATGATATCCGGCAATCTTCCAAAAGTGACCACAAGCCCCATCACAAGGCCAATGACCATTCCCGCCCCTAAGGTAGCCACAATCCCCCCTGCTGTTCCCACCGTCCCCTCAAACATCGTAACTGCCGCGATGGTTGTGGCCAGTGACAAGGACGCGCCCAGGGCCAGATTGATCCCTCCCACCAGCATGATGCATCCCTGGCTCATGGCACAAAGCATCAGGGGAGCAAACTGCAGAGACAAAGGCCACATGCGGGAATAAGACTTTAGAATCAGAGGATCCATTACAAGCTCTGCCACCAGAAATATAAAAAAGGTAATGTATACGGAAAGCAGCTTCTTATGCTGGCCAGGCAGCCTGTCTTTTAAAGACACAACGGCTTTTGTACGCTCATTCATTTTTATCCCTCCTGAATACGGACGCCTTTACCAATGATTCTTCTGTCAGGTCATTGCTAAGGAGCTCAAAATTGATCTGATTCTCATAAACCGTGATAACCCGGTCGCACATGCCGATCAGCTCCATGGTATCTGAGGAGATCATAACAATGCTGACCCCTTTTTCTGCCAAACGGGCCATCAGCTCGTAGATCTCCTTCTTCGTGCCCACATCGATTCCCCGGGTGGGTTCATTGAGAAGCAAAAGCTTGGGATTCCTGGCCAGCCATTTGGCCAGCACTACCTTTTGCTGATTCCCCCCTGACAGTTCACTGATAATCTGATGGGGGCCGTTAGCCTTAATGGAAAAGGATGTAAATGCCCGGTCGATCTCTTCCTTTTCTTTTTTCTTAATGATTGTTCCCATGGCATTGCTAAGCTCCCCAAGACAGGCAAACGTCAGGTTAAAAGCGATGGGGTGAGACACAAAAAGCCCCTCCGTCTTCCGCTCAGCCGGAAGATAGGCAATCCCCTTATCCATGGCATCAGACGGCCCTTTTAAGGTCACAGGCTGCCCATCCAAAAGCATTGTGCCCTTCTCTAGTTTCCGCATTCCGAAAAGACATTCCAGGAAAGTCTGCTGCCCCTGTCCCTGCAGCCCGCCGATTCCCAATATCTCCCCTTTTTTCACGGTGAAACTGATATTTTTACATTTCCCAAAGGCCCCGTTCTCAATCTTTACAACTTCTGATGCACTCCTAAGCTTTTCACTGTCTCTTTTAGCCGGAAACAGATCCGCAATGGCTCTTCCTGTCATCAGTGAGATCAGCCGGTCCTCATCCAGACTCTGAATCGGCTCTGTCACAATCTGCTGTCCGTCCTTTAACACCGTCATAATATTGCAAAGCTCATACAGCTCATGAAGACGATGGGAAATAAAAATCACCATCAGACCATTTTTCTGAAGCTCTCTCAGCTTGTTGAATAAGATCTCCACCTGGTCATCATCCAGCGCAGATGTAGCTTCATCCAGCACCAAAAGCCGGGGATTCTGATACACCGCTTTACAAAATTCCAGCATCTGCTTCTCTGCCATCGTCAGCGTGCCCGCATCCTGCTTCGGATCAATGTGGTTTAAGTGAACCGAATCCAAAAGCTCTCTGGTGATCCGCTCCATCTCCTTTTTATCCACCAGGCCGCGCTTTAAAATCTCATGGCCGAGAAATACATTCTGAGTCACTGTCAAAACCGGGTTAATGGAAAGCTCCTGCCGAACCGTATGTATACCAAGTCTCTGGGCCTCCGCCGGGGTAATGGTTTTGCACAGCTTTCCGTCAATCCATATTTCCCCTTCATCGTAGGAATATATCCCTGTGATCAAATTGATCAGCGTACTTTTGCCTGCGCCATTTTCCCCGATCAGCGCCAAAAACTCTCCCGGTCTTAGCTCTGCGCTGACATTTGACAAAACCCTGTTTCCAAAAAATGACTTGCTGACATTCTTTACCTGTAAAAATGCATCCTTCAAAAACAACTCATCTCCTCCATGATGCAAAGATGCGCCTGCTTGTACCTTACAAAGCAGGCGCATTATTTTCAGCTACAAATCAGAGCGGGATAATCCCTATGCCCCTGGTGTTAAGTACTTTTTAATCTGGTCATCCGTAATATCTGCAATGGGATACCAGTCGTCAGAATAGTCATTGGGAACAAACTCGGACAGATTGTTGTTGTCAATGGACGGAATCGGAACCACTACATCCTGATCATATGCTTCCCCGTTGAGAATGCGGATGCTCTGCTCAACCGCCAGCACACCCAGCCAGTTTGGCTGGCACACTGCAAAGGATTCAAATCCATCATCCACCAGATCGGACCACTGACGCAAAAATCCGTTGTAATTCTCTCCGCAAATAGGGATCATATCCAACCCCTTGTCCAGAACTGCCGTCAGGGACGCAGATGCCAGAGAGCCTCCCAATGCACAGATTCCGTCAACATCATTGGCATCCAGTACCGGATTTAAAACTTCCATGGCAGGTGCAGAATTGTATTCGCTGTGAAGGGTGGTGATGATATTGATATCCGGATTCTGCTCCAAGATTTCCATAGCGCCCTTCTCCCGGCCATCAGAAACTGCAACTCCCGCCGGTCCGCTGAACACAATAATATTTCCCTTGCCGCCCAGGGTATCTACCAGCCACTGAGCACACAGCCTTCCATACTCTACATCAGATGTGCCGATCCGACAGGTAACTTTATCCGTAGTTACCAGCGAGTCAAAATTGACAACAATCACTCCCTGGCTGGTGGCCTTCTCCACCACCTGATTCAATGCATCTGAAGATCCGGCATCCAGGATAATCGCATCGTAGCCTTCTGCAATCATGTTCTCAATCTGTGAAATCTGAACAGAGGTATCGCCGTCTGCATTGGCGATGGTGTAGTCGCTGATCACCCCCTCTGCTTTGTACTTCTCAATACAGGCATCCATCAGCCCGCTGGTCTCCTGCATCCAGGATGGAGTCAGATAGATGGTGGACCATCCGATCTTGTATCCCCCCTCCTTGCCAGTGGATGCTTCCTTTGTTTCAGCATCCGCTCCGGCCGCTGTGGTTTCTGTGGCAGCATTAGTCTGTGCCGGCGCTGCGGTTGTTCCACTATTGGATGAACCACCGCCGCACGCTGCGAGCGAGACTGCAGCCAAACACAGCGCTGTCATGCTCCCTAACCATTTTCTTGTGATCTTTTTCATTCCTTTTGCCTCCTTTGTTTTTTATAAAACCAATGTGCTTATATGGTAACAGTCCAGATCACCTGAACCGCTATCCTTTCTGTGCTTATTGCCAGTAAAAATTTCTGACTTACAGAGTTTGCAAAATAAAAATGAGAACGGTGCTTTTTGTTTAATAAAAACTTTTATTTTGATTTAATCTATTTTTCTTACTTTTTGTTATGATTAATTTATATCAAATATTTTCATAAATGTCAACTATTTCTTCAAATATTCCAGTGATTTCCTCCATAAATTTGTGTATATTATTGGTTAAAGTCAAACAAATTAGACAATTCCCAATAGACTGCTGCGTGTTTTCTTATTGTACAAAAGAGACAATCCCTGGAATTTATCAAAAAAACGGCTGTATTTCCAAAAAAAATTATTTATCATAATCCACCCTATCGAACTAACTATTTTTTGCTCTTTAAATAATCCCTTTGTCCAATAGGGCAATATTGAAATAAAAAAAGACCATTCACTAACGAACAGTCCTCTTCCATATCTCACAGCCGCAGATACCTATATCCGCTTTTTATCGCCCTCCATTCAAAAGTCCCCATGTCACCGGCATCCACCTGCGCAAAGCTCTCCCCAGAATCAGTCCAATCCCCAAAATGAGAACCGGCATAAAAAGGTACAGCAAAAGGGGCACAGCAGGAGTCGCCGGAAACACCCAGATACCTGCTTTATTGATAAACCGGACAAATGCAAAATGGATTCCATACAGGAAAAAATTATGGCTCATAAGCTCCCCTGCCACCGGAAGATTTTCTCCAGGCACCCCCATCCAAAGCCCTGCCACGCCTAACAGACGGCACAGAACGAAGCAGGGAACAAAAGCTGTGCGCAATCCTATATGATAGATAAGCGCTGCCATACCGATCATGCCCAGCCCTCCAAGAAGATATCCCCTTCTTTTCATATTGTCAGGCAATGCCTTTTCCACCCAGCTTTTCTTTCCAATGGCCAGTGCCGCTGCTGTGGCATAATAGATCACTGCATCTGCATTGACTAAGATCAAATTATTTCCGGTTGCCACCATCCACCACAGAAATGCAAATAAGCACAAACGGCTCCACCAATGGCACAGCAAAGGATATAGCACCGGCGCCAGCACAATCAGAAGAATCAATTGGAACAAATACCAAAACACATAATTGTAAGTATAGTTGATCACTGCATCAACAGCAGTGAAAAGGTCAAAGGGAATGACCCCTTTTCCTACCACATGGGTCATCCAGGGCAGGCGGCTTCCAATCACATATCCCAAGTAATAAAGGAAATTCCACAAAATATAAGGCACCAGCACACTTCCGATTCGCCTTTGCCACTTCTCCCCCAGCTTCTTCCATGTAAAGTCCCGATAAAACAGATACCCGGATATCATAAAAAACCCGGGCACAGCAATCTGGGCGATCCCGTCCCCCAGGCAATGTTCCAGCCTGTACACCACAGCCATTTTTGGTGTCTTGCCCAGATACAGCTCTGCATTGTAGGAGTGAACCCAGATCACCAGAAGGCTGAATCCAAAAGAAAACCATGTCACTTTATTGCGAAAACGTTCTTCCCCCATTCTGCCCCTCCCTGAATCAGCCTGTAAGCAGATCCTTTATCATCTTATCACAAAGAAGTTTTTTTTTCTATCCCTAACCTATCTCCTCATCTCTTCCATCCGCATATAGTTCTATATACCATTTTTCAGAAAGGAACTAATATGCTGGAACTAACCACAACCTTAACCCCTCTGCACATCCTCTACCTGACTGGTGTGATTGTCATATTATTTGTCATGATAATGAGAAGGGATACCCCCATTGTATGCATCCTTTTCTTATTTTTGCTGGGACTCACTGCCACGGGGACACTCTTTGGGGGAATCCAGACCGTATTTAGCGCTTCTCTTTATGCAGCAAAAGAATTTATGGAGATTATTGCCACCATTGCATTGATCACTGCATTATCCAAGTGTCTTTCCGATCTGGGAAGTGATTACCTGATGATGAAGCCTCTCTCAAAAATCATGTGCAGTTCTTCTGTCACCTGGTGGATCTTAGGTATCACCATGCTTCTCTTCTCTCTTTTTCTCTGGCCATCTCCGTCTGTGGCGCTGGTGGGGGCCATTATGCTTCCTCTTGTGATAAAAAAAGGACTAAATCCCTTAGCCGCTGCCATGGCCATGAACCTGTTCGGCCATGGAATTGCCCTAAGCTATGACTTTGTAATCCAGGGAGCTCCGGCCATCTCCGCCTCTGCGGCAGGAATCAGCACAGAAGAGATTCTCACTAAAGGAACTCCCCTCTTCATCACCATGGGCGCTGCCACCGTTATTACCGCTTTTTTGCTGAACCACAAATCCATGGATAAAGAGCCTGCCGATCTGCATGATTCGGTCCATAGCTCTGGGGCAGAAGAAAATAATTCCTCCCAAAACCCTGGACCTCCCAGCAAAGCTGCCCTTTTTCTTGCCGTATTCACTCCCCTGGCCTTTTTCGGGGATATTCTTTTGATGCTTCTCTTTGGTTTAAAAGGCGGCGATGCCACCAGCCTGGTATCCGGCACTGCCACCCTTCTTATGGTACTGGGCGCTGTGCTGGGCTTTTCCTTCCAGGCGCCAGAAAAAGTGACCGACTATCTGACCCATGGATTTCTCTTTGCCATCCGGATCTTTGCACCGGTAATTTTGATTGGAGCCTTCTTCTTTATGGGTGGAGAAGGAATAACATCGATTCTCGGGGAACATTACCAGAATGGAATCATGAACGACTGGGCTATCTGGCTTGCAGGAAAAGCGCCCTTAAACCGGTACATGGCCGCTGCTCTTCAGATGGTGATTGGCACTCTCACCGGACTGGACGGGTCAGGCTTTTCCGGCCTTCCTCTTACTGGCGCCTTATCCCGCACTTTCTCTCTGATCACCGGAGGCTCTGTGCCAGTCTTTGCAGCCCTTGGTCAAATCACAGCCATTTTTACAGGCGGTGGAACCCTTGTTCCCTGGGGAATCATTCCGGTGGCTGCCATCTGCAATGTAAGCCCCACCGAACTGGCCCGGAAAAATCTGATTCCTGTACTGGTCGGCTTTGGTTGTACCTTTGTGGCAGCCTGTGTACTGATCTGAGTCCTTTTCTGCCACTCCCTTACAGAAACAAAATATTATAACAAGAAAGAAGGCAAAATATGTGCGGTATCGGAGGATTTTGTAATTTCCACAAAGACTTTATCAGATATTCTCAAAAATATACGGATATTTTGACACACATGCATCAGCTGCAAGCCCACCGGGGTCCGGATGACCATGGAATCTATCTGACCGGTCATGTGGGGCTGTCTCACGCCCGTCTCTCGGTCATTGATCCGGCAAAAGGCCATCAGCCTATGCTTTGTAAGACAGGAGACCATACCTTTGCCATTGTGTATAATGGAGAGCTGTACAACACAAAAGAGCTGCGGCAAGAACTCATAACCCTGGGGAAAACCTTTGAAACCACCAGTGATACAGAAGTGATCCTATCCTCCTACCTGGAATATGGTCCTGACTTCGTTACCCGGTTAAACGGTATTTTTGCCTTTGCCATCTGGGACCCATACCAGGAACGGCTGCTTTTATACCGGGACCGCAGCGGTATCAAACCTCTGTTTTACTCCCTGCAAAAGGATACCCTTTTGTTCGCCTCTGAAATCAAGGGAATCCTGGCTGTTCCGGGGGTAAAAGCCTGCATCGACCGCCAGGGCTTAAATGAAATATTTGGGATAGGTCCGGCCCGCACAAGCGGCTGTGGCGTGTTTCAAGGAATCCATGAGATCCTTCCCGGATGCTTTGCGGTATTTAATAAGGAGGGATTTCGACAAAACTGTTACTGGAAGCTGAAAAGTCGCCCCCACATAGACAGCTATCAAACCACTGTGGAAAAAACAACTGCTCTGGTTCTGGACTCCATCCGGCGGCAGATGGTTTCCGATGTACCCATCTGTACCTTTTTGTCTGGTGGCATTGACTCCAGTCTGGTATCCGCTGTCTGCGCTGCCAGTCTTAAAGAAAAAGGAAAACAACTGCACACCTTTTCCTTTGATTTTGCCGGCAACCGGGAAAGCTTTAAAGCCAATTCCTTCCAGCCCTCCCAGGACCGGCCCTATGTGGAACAGATGGTGGCTTTCTTAGGCTCTGACCACCAGTATCTGGAATGTACCACCTTAGATCAGGCTGACTGCTTAAAGCAGTCTGTGGATGCTCACGATCTGCCCGCCATGGCTGACGTGGACGCTTCTCTTCTATACTTTTGCTCCCAGGTACGCCAAAGCCACAAGGTTGCTTTAACCGGCGAGTGTGCCGATGAGATTTTCGGCGGCTATCCCTGGTTCCACAAAGAAGAATGTTTCCGGTCCAACACATTTCCCTGGACCATGGATCTGAAGGCCCGGCAAATCCTCCTTAACCATGATTTCCTGGAGTATCTTGGCATGGAAGAATATGTAGCCATGCGGTATCAGGAATCCATAGACGAAACCCCCCGCCTTCCCGAGGATACACCGCAGGAAAAACGCCGCCGGGAAATCTCCTGGCTGAATCAGCGATGGTTTATGCAAACGCTCCTCAACCGTATGGACCGCACCAGCATGTTCTCCGGCCTGGAAGCCCGTGTGCCCTTTGCAGACCACCGGATTCTGGAATATGTGTGGAATGTCCCCTGGGACATGAAGGCAAAGAACGGAGTGGCCAAAGCGCTCCTTCGGGAATGCGGCAGGGATTATCTGCCAAATGAAATACGCCACCGCCGCAAATCCCCCTATCCCAAAACTTACGATACTGGTTATGAAAGTTTACTGGCCCAGCGTATACGCAATGAAATTTTAGGCGATTTTTCCTCCCCTGTTCTGCAGTTTTTAGACAGAGCTAAGGTGGAAAACTTTTTAAATTCCCCCTCTGATTATGGAAAACCCTGGTACGGGCAGCTGATGGCAGGTCCTCAGATGATGGCCTACCTCTGGCAGGTCAATTACTGGATGAAAAAATATCAGATTCAGCTGGTATAAACCTTTGCTTTATCAAAATTTGTTACGTTTCCTCTTTACTTTTTCCCTAATACGCCGATATATGTTACAAATGGTATTTCCATAAATTATCAATTTAGAGAAAAGGAGGATTTTTCTATGCAGGTTAATAACCAGGATTATGCTGTCCGGCAATATTCGCAGGCTACCAAGTCTGTTCAGAACAGCTCTGTCAGCACTTCCACCCAGGCCCCTGCAAAGGCCGAGGATGCTGTTTCCAAGAATACCCCTAACGTAGACCGGGCTGAGTTCAGCCGTGATACCGATATTACAAAGATGAGTGATTCTGATCGCTCCAAACTGGTGGACAGCTTAAAGGCTGATCTGGACAATCAGATGTCCCGTTTCACCAATATGATGACTCAGACCTTCCAGAAGCAGGGTGTTACCGCCGCTTCTCTGCAGGGCGACAACTTCTGGAAATTTATGGCCAGCGGCAATTACACCGTGGATGCCAAGACCCAGGCTGAGGCAAAGGAAGCCATTTCTGAAGATGGATTTTGGGGTGTTAAGCAGACCTCTCAGCGTATCTTTGATTTCGCCGCCGCTTTGGCAGGGGATGACGTGGAGACTATGAAGAAGATGCAGGCTGCTGTGGAAAAAGGCTTTGAGCAGGCAGGCGCTGCATGGGGCGGAGAACTTCCCTCTATCTGCGGTGATACCCACACAGCTGTAAACAAGCTGTTTGACGAATATTACGCAAGCCACTGATATTTTCATGGTTCAGATGGACTAAACGGTTATCCGCATACAGCTGTTTGATGTTGGAATGACTGTCACAGATTTCTACGGATAGCTGAACAATAAAGGCCAACATCCTTTTTCTGGATGGATGTTGGCCTTTTTGCGCAGCAAAGAGGATGGTTGTTTCCCTTTGATTTTCTGGTCAGTATTGACCGAAAATATAATTACACCATATAAAAAGAGGAGGAAAATCTATGTTTACCAAAAAGAACTGGCATCGGGCCCTGGTATTTTGCCTGACTGCCCTGACTTCCGCCGTAATCTTACAGGGTTGCGGTGCCAAATCCCAGGAGGATTATCTTGCCAAAATGAAAGAGTTCTCCACACCGGACAAAACTGCATCCATCTACCTTGATCAGAACTGGAGTGAAGAGGATCTGCAGATGGATTGCTGGTTAGGCGCGGGAAGCAAAAAAGGGGATAAAGCTGTCGTTCTCATGCAGTTCCCAAAATCCGGCTCCAATGCAATGGCAAGTTCCATGGATGAAGTAACCTCGCTGCTGGAAAGCAGCTACAATGTCTCTGACAAGAAAGAGACCGAGGCGCCTTCTGTTTCTGAACTCAGCAATGTATCTGCTTTCACCTGCAAAATGACTGCCGATGGTGTTACCGGAGGCGCTTATCTGGTATACGGCGAGACAGACTATGCTTACTATGCACTTAGCTACATCGCTGACAAATTAACGGATGGTGACATGGTATCCTTTAAGGCTTCCTGCAGCAAATTCCACGAAGAAGCACCGGAGATCGAGGACAACTTCACTTCCGAAATGAGCGACACAATCCGCTGGTTTAACGCCTCTTACGCAATCCTGACAAAGGTAAACAACTGGGATTACAATCTCTTTGGCGGTCTGCCTGCCAATGAAGATTCTGCAAAAACGATTCAGCCACTTCTCACAGAATGGTGGGATGTAACAGACCGGGCCACCGCCGATGAGACTCTGAACTGGATCCTGACGGAGGGCCACCGGCTTGATTTTGCAGAAAACATGCAGACCTTAGAGAGCATTGGCGTGACTGCCGATACCCCGACCGAGGAGCTGGTGACCCTTTTAACGGATGAGTACAGCTTTGACGAGGAAGAAGCTCAATCCTATGCCAATGCCTACACCATGTACACAGAATTTGGCGAGAATGCCATTTCCGGATGGGATTACTGCCGGGCCATGAACCTTCTCGGCTATTACTTTACAGCCGGGTATTACACAGAGCAGGAGGCTCTGGACAAATCTCTGGAGATTGCCCAGACCATGCAGCCTTTGTTTGAATCCTGGGATGATTTAGTTGACAGCTATCTGCGGGGCTATGAATACTGGGCCGGCGGTGACAGCCAGGAACGCCGGACTGTCTATGAGGATTTAAAAGCTGCCAGCGATAATCCTTATGCCATTGACTTTAAGATGAACCTGGAAAAGACCTGGTAAATTTGCACCGCCAGGTACACAACAAATGGCAGGATCGGTAAATTTCCGATCCTGCCATTTTTGATACACCATTCAGTTCCTGTCCTTCTTTTCACAAAACTGCTTTATCCATTGGCCGAGCTGTCTGGTTGCTTGACTCGCCAGCCGATGATCCGTTCCGGACGCAGTGACCCCTACCACCAGACTTCCTTCCCTGGCTGTCCCGGGAAAATAAAAGTCACATTGGTTTTTGTCTCCTGCATGGTTTACCAGAATCTGTCTTTCCCTGCAAAGCCTCACCACCTGTTGGTTGACTGCTGCATCATCTGTGGCCGCAACCGTCAGCCAGCACCCATTCATATCCTCAGCTGCAAAGCATCGTCTCTCCCAGCTCACCATACCTGTCCGGGCCAGCTCATCCATCTGCCTGATTCCTTTGGGAGCAACCACCATCACATTTGCTCCAAACTCTGCCAGTGCCAAAGCCCTGCGGGTGGCGATCCTTCCGGCCCCCACTACCAGAACCCTTTTCCCTTCCAGATTAAAAAACAGAGGGAAATATGCCTTCTTTCCGGAATCCTCTCCTTCTCTTCCCGGTTCGAAAAGCTCCTTTGCAGCCTGCCCGCCCATATTTCTTACTTCATCCACATGTTTGCCTTTCTGCCCTTTTATCTTCCTGCTCATTTCTCAGCCTGATCTTATACACTCTATCCTCTAAGGTTATCAGCCAGAATTGCCGCTGTCATTCCTTCCGAAGTATACTCTGCCGCCGTTTTCCATACCCGAAGCCCCATCTGCTCTGCCATCCTGGTAGTAGACGGACCAATGGAAACCACTTTTGCCTTCAGATCGCCCACATTTTCCACCATCCTGCACAAGGCCCGCACTGCAGAGCCGCTGGCAACCGTCACATAATCCACTTCCTGAATCACACGGTTCAACTCTTCTTTGCGCCGCTCATCCACCCATGTTTCATATATTGGCACATCATCAAAGTTCACTCCTGCTTCTGCAAGCTTTTCAGACAGCACAGGGGAGCCATCCTTTGCCCGAAGCAAAAGCACCCGATCCTCTTTTTCAAGACCAGGGATCCACTCCCTTGCCAGATCTGCCCCGGAAAATCCCGAAGGCACAAAGTCACAGCAAAATCCATGACGCCTTAAAGCCGCAGCCGTCTTTTTACCCACCGCAGCAAATTTCACATGCATTAATTTCCGCAGATCCAGATCCTGTTCTCTCAAAAGCCGGAAAAACAAATCCACCCCATTTCCACTGGTAAATACCATCCATTGGTAATCTCCCAGCTCATTAAGACTTTTCTGGATCTGCTCCGTCCACAGTAAACGGCTTTCCACCACACTGAGAGATATCGTCTCTGCCCCATAGGGCCTGAGTGCCTCCGCTGTCTCTCCAGCCACATACCGGCTTCCCGTCACCAGCACCCGCCGGCCAGAAAGAACCCCCTTTCCAAACCAGTCCAGCTTTTCCTCCAGCCCTACCACATCACCTACTACCGTAATGGCTGGTGTCTCAATTCCTGCCTGCTTTGCTGCCTTTTCCACATGCTCCAAAGTGGAGATCACCTTTCTCTGCCCGGCTGTGGTTCCCTGCTGAATAACCGCGGCTGGCGTATCTTTCTCCTTTCCCCAGATCAAAAGCTGCTCTGCAATCTTTCCCAGATTCTTAAGACCCATAAGGAAAACCAAAGTGCCTTCCTCTTTGGCCAGCGTGGCATAATCCAGTACCTCCTGGAGCTTGTGTGCCCCCTCATGACCGGTTATCACATGGAAGGAAGAAGCCATTCCCCGCTGTGTCACCGGGATTCCCCCATAGGCAGGAACACTGTAGGAGGAAGATATTCCCGGAACCACTTCAAAAGGAATCCCATTTTCTGTCAAAGCCAGCGCTTCCTCCCCGCCACGCCCGAAAATAAAGGGATCTCCCCCCTTTAACCGAACCACATATTTCCCCAGAAAAGCCTGCTCCACCAGCAATTGGTTAATCTCCTCTTGAGTGAGATGATGATTGCTGGAACGCTTTCCTGCATAGATCAATTCTGCATCCAGCGGGGCCTCATTGAGAATGGAACCAGAGATCAGGTTATCATAAATAATCACATCTGCTTTCCGGACACAATCCAGTCCTTTCTGGGTAAAAAGCCCTGCATCTCCCGGCCCTGCTCCCACTAAAGACACCGGCTGCAGTCTCACCTGCCGGGCCAATTCCTCTGCCAAGTCCACTGCCTGTTTTGTAAGCCCTTGCGGTTTTTCTCCTGTTCCTCCGTTCTTAAGCTCTTTATATCTCTCACAAAGCACCGGATGCACCCCATCTCTGGCATACATGGCTGACATAATCAGGCGATCATTCTCCATCCGGCAATAGGCGCCACAGGGGGCATTGCAGCTTCCCCCAAGAATCGTCAAATATTTCCGCTCTGCCAACAACATGGCAGCTGTCTCCTCCGAGTGAATCGCCGCCATCACCTCAGCCAGCTCTCCCTCCCGGATCTCCACTCCCAAAATCCCCTGTCCTGCGGCAGGAATAAACCGATTCACATTCAGATACTGGAAAAAGACCCCTGGCGGCTCCAAAAGCCCCAACCGCTTCAATCCGGCGGCTGCCAGCAGAATCCCTTTGTATTCTCCCTCCTGCAGCCGCTTTAACCTGGTCTGTACATTTCCCCGCAGGAGGCCAACCTGTACCTGGGGGTTCAGCTGCCGGATCTGCAGCTCGCGCCGCAGGCTGCTGGTACCGATCACACTTCCCTCTGGCAGCTCCTCTGCCAATGTCCCATCCAGAGTCACCAGAACATCCCTTGGGTCCTCTCTGGGCAGCACTGCCCCCAGGGCCAGACCTTCCGGAAGTTCCATGGGCATATCCTTCGCACTGTGAACCGCCAGGTCAATCTCCCCCTGCAAAAGAGCCTCCTCCAGCTCCTTTGTAAACACACCTTTCCCTCCAAAGCTGGTCAAAGACCGATCCAAATACTTATCTCCCTTGGTACTGATTGGAACCAGTTCTGTCTCCATGTCCGGAAAACAGGCCAAAATCTTATCCCTTACCAGCTCTGTCTGCACCAAGGCTAATCTACTTTTTCTTGTTCCTATCCGAAGCTTCATCTTCTCTCCTCTGCCTTCCCCAAATACCGGATTAATTTTCCATCTCTGTCTATACAAATGTGCGTATTGTTTTATCCATCATCCCAAAGATTTTGCACTCCCACCAGTATACTGTTTTTTTTCAGGAAATACAAGACTGACAGCAACGGTTTTTTCCATCAAATAACATTGCGGCACAGGGAAGGGATAGATAAAGAAGGAACAGACAGTTCCCTGCCTGCTCCTTCTTTTCTATCCCTGCTTTCAAAAGCAATAGCCCTTACGCCTGCGGACCTGCATGCTTATGCTGAGACAAAGGCATTACATGCATATTTCCTCTCTGCTCATTCTCAGCCCAGTAGATATCATCCGCCATCTTCGCTTCCGGATTGAACTCCACACCCTCAAAGATATGCTTCACAAATTCCTTATAGCCCACACGGTCGATCAGATGTCCGCCATGGAGATACTCCGGCTTGTAATCCAATGCCCATGCAGAGAACTTCTGCCAGTTGGCAAACATTCCCAAAACCACATCCTCTGTTACCCAGTTTAAGAACAGCTTACCGGAACGGGGATTCTGCTTACCGGTACGTCCGCCTAAGGTCACACGGTACAGCTTCTTCGGATTCCTGGTCCAGGCACTGGTGGGACATGCAAGCACACACTCACCGCAGCCTACACAGCAACAGGTATCCTTATCAATCTTACCATCCTTATTCAGGGTCAGAACGCCAGTGGCATGATGCTCACAGGCCTTTGCACAGGCGCCGCAGCCAATACAACGGTCATAGTCATAGACCATCTTGTTGATACCCATCACGCCAAAATCATTGAAATTGGCCTTGACACAGTCATTGGGACAGCCGGCTACCGCCACCTTGATATGGTAATGGGACGGGAAGATCAGCTTCTCAATCTTTCTTGCCAGCTCATAGGTATTGGCATTACCCTTGATACAGTGGGCATTACCGATACAGGACATGATATTGCGGGCTCCAATGGTAGGATATCCGCTCTGGGGATCATACTCTGCCGGCTGATGGGCAACTGTCTCCATGTCCACGCCGCACATCTCCACATCCACATCCTTGATATATTCCTGAATCTTTTTATTGCAGGCTTCAATATTCTCATACTTGATCCCCGGCACATTCAGCGTCTGACGGGTACCCATATGGAACGTTCCGTTTCCATAGGTCTCGCACAGCTCCTGAACCAGAGACAGATGCTTTGCACTGATCAGACCACCGGGAACGCGCAGCTGAAGCATGAATTCTCCCGCAACCTTGGACTGTCTGTAACAATTTATACGGACTTTCTTAACGTCAATATCGTGATTCATATTTTTACGCTCCCTTCCTTTAGTCTACCAGATATTTGGCCTGGGTGTAGTTAAATACCGGACCCTCCAGACATACATACACCTCATCAATACGGCAATGGCCGCACTTACCTACTGCACAGGACATTCTCCGCTCATAGGATACCCAGATCTTCTCATCCGGCACGCCACATTTGCCGCACTCGATCCCTGTGAACTTCATCATTGGCGGCGGTCCTACGATCACTACCTCATAGTTGTCGCCAAAGGAGGCCCAGTCAACCTTGGAGACGAACTCAGTCACAAAGCCGGTATTCCAGCCTTCCTTTTTCTCTGCATCCAGGGTATAGAAGGTGGTGAAGCGGTCTTTCCACTTCTCTAACTCACCCTTAAACACAATGCCCTCTTCGTTCTTGAATCCGGTGATCAGGGTAACGCTCTTGGTATAATCCGGTTCATTGTAGAACTTGTTGAGCATACTTCTCACAGGAGCAAGACCTGTTCCGCCGGTGATCACGACCACATTCTTGCCCTCAAACTTCTCTACCGGCCAGCCCTTGCCGTACGCGCCACGCAGGAACAATACATCGCCCGGGCCCTTGGTAAAGATCTCGTCTGTCACCTTTCCTACGGAACGGATCGTAAAGTCAATCCAGCCGTCTCCATATGCGCTGTCGGAGATGGGAGCCTCACCGATCTTGGGAATGGAAAGCTGTAAAAACTGTCCATGGTTGGGCTTAATGTCGGTTTCCACTTTAAAGGTATATTCTAATTTGCTTTCTTTCTTAACTTCCAGAATCTTACACGGAACCGGTTTTACAATATTATTCATT
>JAAWEL010000022.1 GCA_022794255.1 Lachnospiraceae bacterium | reverse complement strand
GCGGTGATATTATCATGGCCGGCTGGGGAAGGACCATGTATACCATTGCCCAGAGAGCGATTCCCAGAAATGACTTGGACAATCTTATCGTGGTGTCCATGGGAGGAATTCCCACCAATTTTATCCAGAATATTTATGCGATTGAGACTGTGACGAAATTTGCGGAGACCTGGGGTGGAGTGCCCTATGTGCTTCCTGTGCCGCTGATGATCCGGAGTAAAGAGGCGAGGGACGGGATTATGGCAGAGGAACAGATTCGCGAGGTCACAGAATATATGGAAAGGGCCAATGTGGCGCTGTTTACTTTAGGAGATATGAGCCGCTCCTCCTTCTGGACCCAGAGGGGCTTTATGACGGATGAGGAGTGGCAAAATATCATGAAAAGCGGTGCAGTGGGAGATGTATGCCTTCATATACTGGATAGTGAAGGCAGGGTCTGCAGCCCTGCTATTGATCAGATGACCGTTTCCATTTCCCTCCCCATGTTAAAACAGAAGGATTATCGGGTGGGGATTGCCGCAGGCAGGGAGAAGATTGATATCGTGTATGCCGCCTTAAAGGCAGGGATTGTAAATGTCCTGATTGTGGATGAGGATATTGCCAAGGCGGTGGCAGAGAAGATCCGCAAGGAGAGAATGGATTTTTACCGATAATGGAATAGTACAACACCTCCCAGATGTATATGGTAATGGGAGGTGTTTGTATGAGCCTGGAAAAACCCTATGCCATTTATTCCCGAAAATCCAAATACACGGGAAAAGGAGAGAGCATTGGCAACCAGATAGAAATGTGCCGGGATTATCTTCGTCTGCATTTTGGGGAGGAAAAGGCCAAGGAGGCTGTTATTTACGAGGACGAAGGATTTTCCGGCGGAACCCTTAACCGTCCCCGGTTTCAGGCAATGATGGAGGAGGCCAGACAGGGAACGGTTCAGGCAGTGGTAGTGTACCGTTTAGACCGGATCAGCAGAAATATCGGTGATTTTGCAGGATTGATCCGGGAGCTGGAAGGGTATGGGATTGATTTTATTTCTGTAAAGGAGCAGTTTGACACCAGCTCTCCCATGGGGAGGGCAATGATGTATATTTCCTCCGTGTTTTCTCAGCTGGAGAGGGAAACCATTGCTGAACGAATCCGGGATAATCTCCATGAGTTAGCCAAAACCGGTCGATGGCTGGGAGGAAATACTCCCACAGGCTATGAGTCCCAGGACATTGTGGCTGTGACAATAGATGGAAAACAAAAAAAGGCCTGTATGTTAAAGGATATCCCAAAAGAACTGGAGCTGATTGATCTTATCTATTCCAAATTTCTGGAGTTTCGGGCATTGTCAAAGCTGGATGCTTTTTTGCTGAAAAATGGTTTTCACACAAAAAATGGGAATAATTTTTCACGGTTTGCCATCCGTGATATTTTATCCAACCCGGTCTATGTGATTGCGGATGAGGAAGCCTGGCAGTATTTTGTCCAAAAGGGTGTGCAGGTGTCTGCCGCAAGAGAAGATTTTGACGGGATTCATGGTATCATGGCTTATAACCGAACTTTACAGAAAAAGGGAAAGGCCCACAAAAGCAATCCGGTAGATGAGTGGATTGTGTCAGTGGGAAAACATGAAGGCAGGATATGTGGCGCCATGTGGGTGGAGGTTCAGCGTATCCTGGAACAAAACCGGTCAAAATCCTACCGTAAGCCACGGAGCAACCAGGCGTTGCTGTCAGGCTACCTAAGATGCGGCAGCTGCGGAGACTATATGAGGCCGAAGAAGGGACGGATTCATAAAGATGGGGAATGTCCCTTTTTTTATCTCTGCACCAGAAAGGAGCGAAGCCAGAAAAGCTGCTGCGCCATGAAAAACCTTAAGGGAAATGAGGTGGATGAAAAAATATGTGAGCAGCTGGGGGATCTTGAAGAAGATAAAGAGACATTTATCCAGACAATAGAGAAAGAAAGAAGGGAATTGGAAAGAAAGGGGCAGGAGAAGAAAAAAGGCCAAAAATCAGAGAATCAAAGGTCTGAGATCACTTGGAGGATTTCAGAAAATGAAGAAAAGATCAGGCGCTTGGTGGAAACTCTTTCCATGGCTTCTAAAGGAGCAGAGGTTTATATTTTGCAACAGATCGACTATATTAGTAAGGAAAATGAGAAACTGGAGAAGGAAAGAATACAAAAAGCAGGACAGATAAATGAAAAAGATCAGGAAGCTTTTGACAGAATAGAGGCAGATTTGTTGGTGAGTCGAGCTCTGTCTTTTGAAGAGATGATAAAAGAGATGGGGGTGGAGCAGAAGCGGGACATGATCCGCAGCCTTATAAAGAAAGTGTATTGGAACGGGGAGGAGGTACATGTGTTTCTGACCGGATCGGATGATGCCCTTATGAGAGGATAGCAAATGAAATCCTGATGTTGCTGCGGGCCAGCAAAAAATACACAAAAGAGGTGTCTCTTTATGAACCCATTGGGGTAGACAAGGACGGGGAGGCTGTCAGCCTGGTGGATGTGATTGAGATGGAGAATAAGGAGGTGCTGGAGGATCTGATCCTGGACCAGGATATTAAAGAGCTTTACGAGGCATACCGGTCCTGCCTCAAGGATCAGGAACAAGAGGTGATCGGTATGCGGTATGGACTGTTTGGAAAGCAGCCCCGGACCCAGCGGGAGATTGCGGTATGTTTGGGGATCTCACGGTCCTACCCATCTGTTATTATAGGGATAAAGTTAGGAAAACCATTATATGGTCTACAGCTTTATCCCTATTTTT
>JAAWEL010000080.1 GCA_022794255.1 Lachnospiraceae bacterium | reverse complement strand
TGGGGAAATTCTAAGATTGCAGATGAGATGGGCATGACACGAAGCAGCGTGACTCAGGCGATCTGGTATTATAAGAACAGGATTCAAGGGAAAAATGAGGAGGACGGAGCTTCAGGTGGATAAAACAATACTGATCCAATACTGTGATATGAAAAAAGAGATTAAGGATATAAGAGCCCGGATAAAGATGCTGGACAAGTTCCTGAAGAATCCGCCTGTGGTATCAGATACGGTAAAGGGAACCAGAAAGGATGGGACGATCGGCCCGATTAAGATCACAGGCATCCCGGAGCCGGTGTATGCCCGCAAGCTGAAGCTCCGGGAGCTGTACCAGCAGCTCCTTGAAAGAAAAGAAGAGGAGCTTCTGGAATTGACCTGCCAGGCAGAGGAGTACATACAGACGATCCCGAAGTCGGAGCTGCGGATTATGTTTCGGTTGTATTACATTGACGGGTATAGCTATCTGGGAGTGGCCAGACAGATGAATAGTATGTTTCCGAGGCGGAGATATACGGAGGACAGTGTAAGAAAGAAGATTACGAGATTTTTTGAAGAAAATTTTAAAATGTCCGGTAATGTCCGGTGAAAGTATGTTAATATATAGACTGGAATCACTGGAAGCGGACAACCGGCTTTCATTCTTCCTCCACAAATTTCTCATACGGTCGCCTGGGGTCACAGTCAGGCGACTGATTTAGAACTGACAGTATCTCCAAACAAAAGATTGTCAATTACCTGGTTTCGGATTCTCCATCCTGACATTCCAGGTGCAGAAAGGCGTTCTAGCGATAGAGCGTCTTTTTGTTATAGAAAGAAGCCAGGCTATAACCCATAGGTATTTTACAAAATACGAACGTATGTTCTATAATGGAGTTAGGAATAGAGAATCTCTTTATCGCATAACATAATAGACAAAACCTGCTAAACATATTTGGCAAGATTTTCCAGGACGGCATGTGCTATAATGTAGAAAAATGTCGGATTGGAGAGCGCGATATGGAGAAGTTAGTTGAATTTTTTAAAGATAACATTTTGTCAGTTATTATAGTAGTGTTGGGAATTTTAATCCCAGGTGTATCAACAGTTTTTTTATTTAATCGAGAACTTTTTATTAATTTAGATGTAATAAAACTTTTAATTTTATCAGCCTGTATAACGACTAATAGCTTTGTGACAATTATGTTTGTGGTAGTTTTGAAAAGTCCCTTTGACTATCCGAAATACGTTCAAATGCAAATTGCTTTGATGGTAAATATATTGATATTTTTAGTTATGTTATTAATCAAAGTATTTTGGAGAAACTTAAGTATAGAGCAATTTATTATTGGGATCATTCTTCTTTTTGGTGTTTTTAGTTTTTCTTATAGAAAAATTATAAAATAAGTATTCATTTATTTGTAAAAAAGGATGATTCCTTTCCCCAAAACCGACCAAACAGGAGGTGAGCCGGCATGGCCAGGGCACCGGACCCAAGGATAGAGCAGGCAAAGGAGCTGTACCTTGCCGGCAAGAAACTGATAGAGATAGCCAGGCAGCTGGGCCTGCCGGAAGGAACGGTCCGCCGCTGGAAATGCACCCACAAGTGGGATAAGGCAGATACCGAACGTTCGGATAAGAAAGGCGGTAAGAAAAGCGAACGTTCGGATAAGAAAATAAAAAACAAAAAGCATAAGGTTCTCAAACCAGAGAACGAGCTGCTGGTAAACCGGGTTCTGGAAAATTCCGAGCTGACAGGCGAACAGCAGCTTTTTTGTGTCCTGTATGCGAAAACGCTTAATGCAACCCAATCCTACAAAAAGGCATACGGCTGCAGTTACAATGCGGCTTTGGCATCGGGATCCAGGCTGCTGGGAAAGGATAGGATAAAAGAAGAAATTCAGAGATTGAAAAAGGAGCGTTTTGAGACCCAGCTGTTTGATGAACACGATATATTTCAGTGGTATCTGGATGTTGCCACCGCAGCGATGACGGATTTTGCAGATTTTGGCCGGTCCGGAGTTATATTAAAGGAATCAACTGAGGTAGATGGGCGGGCAATCCGCAAGGTGTCAATGGGAAAATATGGGCCTAGCATTGAGTTGTATGATGCAATGAGGGCAATGGAATGGCTGGGAGAGCATATGAATATGGGGACAAATGCCCAGCAGGGGCTTGCCAAGAATATCATGGATGCCTGGGAGAAGCGAAAGCATGATGAAGGGCAAAGGATGGAGGACATAAATGCTGGATAAGGAAGCCGTTTTGTTCTATGCAGATGAACCTGTATACTTTGTGGAGGATATCATCCGGGCAACGCCGGATCAAAACCAGAAAAATATCCTTCAGAGCCTGCGCGATAACGCTATGACATCGGTCAGATCCGGTCATGGGGTGGGAAAGTCGGCGGTTGAAAGCTGGGCGGTGATCTGGTTTCTCTGTACGCGGCCATTTCCAAAGATCCCATGCACGGCACCTACCCAGCATCAGCTGTATGATATCCTTTGGGCGGAGATCAGTAAATGGCTGAGGAACAATCCAGTACTAAAAGAAGAAATCATATGGACCCAGCAGCGGGTATATATGAAAGGCTACCAGGAAGAATGGTTTGCGGTTCCCAGGACAGCAACCAATCCGGAAGCCTTGCAGGGATTCCATGCGGAGCATGTGTTGTATATTATTGATGAGGCTTCCGGAGTGTCGGATAAAGTGTTTGAGCCGGTTTTAGGAGCCATGACCGGTGAAGATGTAAAGCTGCTTATGATGGGGAACCCGACCAGGCTTACGGGATTTTTCTATGACAGCCATCATAAGAACCGGGAACAATACAGCGCTATGCATGTGGATGGCCGGAACAGTATCCATGTCAGGAAACGGTTTGTTCAGCAGATTATTGATATGTTTGGGATTGAATCGGATGTGTTTCGGGTCCGGGTGGCTGGCCAGTTTCCTAAAGCGGCTCCGGATAGTCTGATAGCTATGGAGTGGTGTGAAAAAGCGGCAAAGCGGCAGCTAAGCGTTGTGGAAGAACGGATAGATATCGGGATTGATGTGGCACGGTATGGTGATGACAGTTCGGTATTGTATCCTCTTTTGGGCAAGGCAAAATCGCTAAAGTATGAAATTCACCACCATAACCGGACAACAGAAATATCCGGATATGCGGTAATTATGATAAAGCAGTTTGCAAGAGAATATCAGCAGGCATCAATACAGGTAAAAGTGGACTGTGACGGGCTGGGGGTTGGAGTGTATGATAATCTGTATGAGATGAAGGATAAAATTATGGACGAGGTGTGGAAGGAACGATGCCAGAAAGCAGGATTAAATCCTTCGGTTCCGGAACAAAGGATAGAATGTGAGAAAATCCCACAATTGGATTTAAGGATTGAAGAATGTCATTTTGGAGGAGCCGGGGGCAAGGTGGATGAAGAGGATCCGGTGGAGTACAGCAACAGCACCGGGATTATGTGGGGCACGGTGAGAAAGTTCCTGCAGGAGGGAAGGCTTCAGCTGCCAGATGATGATGTGCTTTTTTCGCAGTTAAGCAACCGGAAATATATTGTAAATAAAGATGGGAAATTAGAATTGGAGCGAAAAGAGGCGATGAAAAAACGTGGGGTTTCATCACCGGATATTGCAGATGCCCTGGCGTTAGCGCTCTATGACCCAAACAACAATTGGACATTAGATTGGTGGTAACTATGGGAATATTTAATTTTAAGAAAAGCAGAATATTTGATTATTATTCCAGAAGATCCGGAAATCCGTCCATGATCCCCAAATGGACTTCCCCTCCCACCAGGAACACGGCGGAGTGGATGGATACCTTTGGGAAAAATCCAAGGATGGCAGTAATTGATAAGATATCTTCCGATCTGTCTTATGCTACGGGGAAACTGTACCGGATAGATTTGGAGGGAAATAAAAAGGAGCTTACTTCTCACCCGTTTTTGGATTTCTGGAGGCGCCCGAATCCACTGTATGAGTTTACATCAAGTTCCCTGTGGAAGCTGCTGAACAATTATCTTTTACTAAAAGGAGAAGGGTATTTTATCATTGAAAGATATGCAAACGGATACCCTGCTGAGCTGTGGCCGGTTCCTACCCAGTGGGTGCAAATGACCCCGTTTCAGGGAGAGCCATATTACACAATAAAGACCACAGACGGGGGGATCCTTCAGGTAAGCGTGGATGACATGTTTGTAATGAAGGATTTAAACCCTCTGGATCCTTATAAGCGGGGGTTAGGGCAGGCGGAGGCTGTAGCGGACGAGATTGAGATTGATGAGTATGCGGCAAAATTTCAGAAGAAATTTTTCTACAATGATGCTACGCCCGGACTGGTTATTTCCCTACCGGGGGCAAACCCTGAACAGGAAAATCGTTTCCTGGCCCGGTGGAAGGAACGTTTCCGGGGAGCCGACAAAAGTCATGGGGTGGCAGTATTGGGTGGCCCCAGGGACATTACTCCGGTTGTTACTAAGATTTCGGATAATATGAAGGACCTGGATATGGTCAATGGACGGGTTTTTATCCGTGATTCGGTGATGGAGCATTTCGGGATGCCCCGGGAGATCATGGGGATTACTCAGAACAGCAATCGGGCCACAGCAGATGCAGCGCAGTACATCTATGCTACCAATGTGCTGATGCCTCGTTTGCGGAACCGGCAGGATGCAATTAACCTGCAACTCCTCCCTTCTTATGGGGACGATCTTCTGTGGGAGTATGATGATATTATCCCAAAGGACAGGGAGTATGAGAAGGCAACCGCCTTTGAAGGGTGGAATACCGGGCTTTTGACAAAAAATGAAGCTCGTGAAAAGATTGATATGGAGCCGGTAAAATATGGAGACGTTTACAAAATGAACTTTGCGGACCTGTTTGCCGGAGAGGATGAGGATATTGTGGAATTGAGTTCTGAATCGGCCAACCTGCAATATGCTGAAAACTCTGTCCCGATTGAAGCCGATAGAAATGATGTTGAGATAGTTATGGGAGGGGCAGGAGATGAAGAGATTTTTCTGGATGAGGAGAAAATTTTAAAACGGGCAGCACAGATTAAGGCAAAGAGAAACCGCATAGCCGGTAAGAGCCTGGAAGCGTCAAGAAGGGTGCAGACAAGAAAATTTGAGATGGCAGCTTTAAAATATTTTCAGGACCAGGCAGCCCAGATTAATGGGGCTTTGATGGGAAATAAGAAGGCTGATGAAATGGTCTGGGATGCTTTAAATATGACTTTGGAAGAATTTATGCAGCTGTCGGAGCAGCAGCGGGCAGATTTAACTATGCAATTTGTCAATGGCCTGCTTGATTGGAAAAAGCAAGAGTCTTTGCTGGAATCCATTTTGAAGCCTTTATGGGCCGAAACTTATGACAAGGGTGTGGAAGCTGTGATATCAACCTATCGTATCCCGGCGATCAATCAGCCGGCCTTAACATCCGTTGCCAAGTTGCGGGGAGGACAGAGAATTACAAGAGTCACCCAGACTACAAAAGACAAGATAGCCAAGATTGTTTTGGACGGGCTGGGACAGGGGAAGGGCCATCAGGAGCTGACAGAGGAAATCATGGACGAAATGAATACATCCGCTGCCAGGGCCCGGACGATAGCTGCACAGGAATGTAATACCAGCCTCCTTGCCGGAAATTTTGATATGGCGCAGCGGGGTGGATTTTCTTTTAAAACCTGGCATATTACAAATGCAGAGAAGGCAAGAGATACCCATCGGGAGCTGAATGGAAAAACAGTGCCAATTACAGAGCCGTTTGTCACAGCTAAAGGGAATAAGCTGATGATGCCCTGTGATCCGGATTGCTCTGTGGCAGAGGAAACTGTAAATTGCCATTGCTTTTTAACGTATTCATAGTTTATTTATAGTTGCGACAGTCGCAACCAAAGACCGCCCGTCAGAGGGCGGGCGGCGGATATTAATGGGATTGTATTTTTGTAAGCAAGGCTTCCTGGAGAACCTGGGAAAAGTTGATTCCCCTGGCAATAGCTTCTTCATTTAACCATTCCGGAATAGAAAGGGTCTTTTTTACAGCTTTGGAATTATGCTTTTTTTGGTAGGCTTCCAGATCAAACTGAACAATGACAATGTGGCTGTCAGCGTCATCCAGAAAGATTTGATCGGGTGTTGAAGGAGTGGGAAGAGGCTCCTGGTTACGGCTGCGATCAGTGAGTGCAAGGCCAAGGGCTTCGATCGCCATCTGATATGCTTCTTCCATGGAATCGCCTTCGGTCAGACATTCGGGAAGATCTGGAAAAGAAACCCAAAAGCCGCCCTCCTCAGCGGTGTGAAAGATTGCGGGGTAAAAATATTGTTTCATGAAATACCTCCTTGCATATGGGGAAAGGATGGCGGGATCATTTCAATCCCGCCTGTTTCAATATTTCTTGTTCAAGTCCCTTTTTCAGGGACTTAGAGTGATAAGGAACTATGGTCTGTCGGCCAGTGGATTCATTTTTTAGTTTTATATGGGATCCATTTTGGTTGACTTCTGTAAAACCATTTTGCTTGAGATGTTTTATCATCTCCCGAGGTGTCATCGGCATCTTCTGTACTCCTTTCCTTATCATAACAATATTATACCACGTAAAAATACGTATGTCAATAGAAATACGTATTTTTACGTGGTATTTAGGTGCGGTTATTATGAGAGATAATCAGGACGCCTTTCAAGCGAGGGGTGTTCTTTTTATACAAAAAAATTAGCAGGAAGGAGGAAAAGAGTGGGACGTGAGTTTAAACGGCTTCGGTTTAAAATGGACACCTATAATGAAGAAGAAGGTGTTTTCTCCGGATATGGCGCTGTATTTGAAAATATAGACAGCGGCGGAGATATTATTGAGCCGGGAGCTTTCACAAAGACGCTGGCAGAGGGATGGGAGCGGGTTAAAATCCTTGCCCTTCATAATGACTACTGGCTGCCAATCGGGCGTCCGGTTGAACTTCGGGAAGATCAGAATGGCCTGTATATCAGCGCCAGGGTATCGGATACAACAATGGGGAAAGATGTAAAGGTACTTCTCAAGGATAATGTACTGAATGAGCTGTCAATCGGATATGATCCAATCGTTTTTGAGTATGACCAGAATGGCATCCGTCATCTCCGGGAAGTGAAACTTTGGGAAGTATCTGTAGTTACCTGGGCCATGAATCCGGAAGCCCGGATCCTGGATTATAAATCACTGCAGGAGACAGCAAGACAGGCCCAGGCGGCCGGTGACAGTATATTGACGGATATCAGGGAAGGGCGGAAGATCAGCGACCTCAGGCTGGAATCATTGAAAGCAGCCAGCCAGTCTATGAAAGCGGCTGCCCGGATGCTTGACCGGGCCATTAAAGGTGCAGGTGAAACGGAACAAGGGCAGGTTCGCCAACCAGTAAGGGCGGAAAAAGGCTGGCAAGAGGATCAGATTGAAATTTATTATTAAGGAGGATATATCACATGGCAAAATACAGAATGAATCGGAAAACGGCCAGGGCAAGAGGTAGCAAATCAAGGAAAATGGGGATCGATGATCTTCAGGAGATGGTGAAATCTGCCGTAAAAGAGGCCATGGATGAGCAGAAAGCAGAGGAGGGAGAAGAAGAGCCATCCGAGGAGGATCCGGATCTTGCCGGCATCCTTAAAGCGGCTGTGGATACGGTCAATGAAAAAAGAAAATCAGCCAAAAGAGATGAGCTGAATCCGGATGATGTCAGTGAGCTGGTGGATGCAGTTTTGGAAGAAGCCGGAGCCGCAGAGGACTGCAAAGAAGAGGGGGATGGAACCGACCTGGAGGAAATCATCCAGGCCGCAGTAGATGTGGTGAATGAGAAGAGAAAATCAGCTAAGGCGGACGAGATTGGCAGCGATGTTGTAGAAGAGTTGATGGATGCGGTGGCAGAAGTAATGTCAGATGATTCTGCGGATGAGGAGGAAAAAGGAAGAAAGAGCCAGCCGGCCAGCCGTCAGATAAAGTCCGGGCCTTTCCGCAAACCCCAAAAGAAATCCGTACAGAGGAAGTACAGCCGGATTTATATGAATCAGGGAGGTGACAAAACCGTGGGAGCAGCAAAGAAGAAAGAGATTCCGGCACATATTCGTTTAGCGCGGCTGATCAAGTGTGTGGATGTATGGGGGCGGCATGATCCGGATCGGGCTGCTTACTATGCAAAGAAAAATTATGATGATGAGGATATGGCCCGGGAGTTTAAAGCTATGGCTGTGACCAGTTCGGTAGATGGCGGTTTCCTGATTCCGGAGGTGTATTCCGACCAGATTATTGAAATGCTGTATCCCAAAACGGTTATCGTGGAGCTGGGAGCCCAGCAGGTGCCGCTGCAGAACGGCAATCTGAATCTTCCGCGGATGACTGCCGGCAGCCGGGCAACCTGGGGCGGGGAGCAGAGAAAGATTGCAGCCAGTTCTCCGAAATTCGGGAATATCAAGCTTTCCGCAAAAAGGCTGGAGGCGATTGTTCCCCAGTCCAGGGAACTGTTGATGAGTTCTTCTTTTTCTGCAGATGCCATGTTTGCCAATGATCTGACCAGACGGATGCAGCTGGGGCTGGATTATGGCGGTCTGTACGGCACTGGGACGGAGTTTCAGCCCATGGGGATTGCAAAGAACAAAGAGGTTGAGAATCTCGATGCCACGAAAATGAATAACACAGACCTGGCAGACACATCCGGGAAGATTACGGCGGATTTTCCTGTTCATGTAAGTTCTAAGGCTTTTGCAAAGAACATTGATGACGTCAGGGCCGGGTGGGCGATGAACAGCCTGTTGGAAGGATATTTTAAAAATATGAAAACCACCACAGGCGCCTATATTTACCGGGATGAGATGGCTACGGGTAAACTTTGTGGGATGCCTTATAAGGTATCCAATCAGATCCCGACTGCGAATGGCATGACAGACCTGTTTTTTGGCAACTGGTCCGATCTTCTGATCGGTGATCAAATGGGGCTGGAAACCTACACTACCCTGGACGGGACCTGGACCGATGACGCAGGAATTGTCCACAATGCTTTTGAAGAGAATCTGGCGGCTACCCGGGCGCTTATGTATGACGATATCGGGGTTCGTCATCCAGAGAGCTTTATGTATTGTAAAAACATTAAAGTGATGTAAAAAGGAGGTCTATATGAAACGAGAGCTTTTTAAGAATGTAAAAGTAATTCCGTCAGCGGACGGAAAAGTGGTAGACCGGGAGGAATTTCTTTCTGGCGTGTTGGCTGTATCTGTGGGAACATTCAGTGGAAGTCCGGATAGTGCCGTGTTATCCCTGACATTAGAACATTCGGATACGGCTGATGGAGAGTTTGTTGCAGTGCCGGATACTATGCTTAATCCGGAACAGGCAACAAAAAACGGAGGGATTCCAGAAAAGCCGGTTTCGTCCGGTGAGGAGATACTCATTGATTTGGATTTGCTGGGCTGTAAGCGGTATGTCAAAGTTGGTGTAAAAGTTACCTTCAGCGGTGGGACCAATCCGGCAGCGGCCGGCAGTTCCTGTGTAATGGTATTAGGGGATCCGGTGCAGAGCCCGGTATAGGAAGCGGATATGGAGAAAAGAGACAGAGAAAATAAAATGGATGCCGGTTCCGCAATCCGTAAGACAAAGGGAGGTGACAGGAATGGAGAGAAAATCATTGCTGGCGGGGAACGCCCTGACAACCTTAGAAGATGTAATGGATTTTATCCGCCTGGATCCCAAAGATGAAGCTATTCCTGATGCCGCAAAAAACCAGCTGGAACGGCTGATTAATGCGGCATCTTCCTACATTGAGACAATGACAGGCAGGAGGTTTGGCAGGCAGACCTACCAGGAAGATCATTATGGTAGCGGCTCCCAGGAGCTTTGTTTGGAACAATATCCGATCATCCGGATTTTACGGATTACAGATCGGGAAAATGGAAAAGACATGGATCCAAATTCTTATTCTGTGTCTGAAATGGGAGCAATCGGTGTGGTCTATCGGGATGAAGGATGGGCATCCCGCGGATATGTAGGGGGACTGTCCAATGACCAGATAGCAGACAAAAGATACCTGCGGGTGGAGTATACCGCAGGTTACATTCTGCCCAAGGACGCCACACAAGGGCAGCCTTCGGATTTGCCCTATGACCTTCAATACATAGTATGGCAGATGGTCCAGCAACAGTGGGGACTGGTTATGAGTGGGGCAAACGGGCTTTCTGCCTTTTCTATTTCGGATGTGAGCTGGACCTTTGACAAAGAATTAAGCAGTCAGGTCCAGGAAGTGATTAATAAGTACCTGAGGTGGTCATGATGAAGATCTCGGATAACGTAACACCGAAACTGGAAAGGATTCAGAGAGAGCTGCAGAGACTGGCCAAAATGAAAATCCATGTTGGCATCCAGGGAGCGGAGGGACGCGGAAAGTCCGGAGAAGGCAAACAGGGAGCTTCGGCTGACCTTCTGACAATTGCCAATGTACATGAGTTTGGAGTAACCATAAAGGCTAAAAATGTAAAAAACCTTGCTATTCCCATTTCCAAAAAATCCATCGGAAAAAGCCCCAGGGATTTTCCGGATCTGTTTTTCCTTCAGACAGATGATTATTTATACGGCTGTATTGATAAAAAGTCTCATGAAAGCAAGCTGTCAGGAACACCTAAGGAATTAAAGCCAAAAGATAAAAAACCAATGGGGAAACCCATAAGATCCGGAAAAGAAGGGGATATTGAATTTCTGTTTATTTTACTTCCGTCTGTATCCATTCCGGAACGAAGCTTTATACGGGCAGGCTATGATAATAACCGGCAGGCCATTGAGGACATTGCCGCAAAGGCAATTGAATGTATTGTGTTTAAAGGCTGGGATGCGGAAACGGCTGCCAATCAGATTGGCATGGCTATTGTGGGTATGATTCAGCTGTATGTGAATACTCCTTCCAATTTTAAAGGAAAAGGGAGCATTACAAAGGCAACATCAAACTGGCCGGATAATCCGTTGATTGAAAGTGGAAGGCTGAGAAATTCCATTACCTATCGGATAGAGGAGTGAGGCGCATGGATTACTATACAAACAATCCCGTTTTTTTTGGCGCACAGCCTATGATACCTGATGGATTGCTACATGATCTGTATGAGATACGATCCGGGGCTGTGTTCAGCCAGGAGAATGGCGGACAATGGATCCGGGGACAGGATGGAAGAATATCTTTTAAGGGGGTTGTGCTTCCGGTAACAGATAAAGACCTGATACGCGACAGCTCCGGAACAATTACCCATGATACGGTTAAGATTTATACCAACGGGTATGCGCTGAGGGTAGGAGCCAGAGTAGAGGATATCAATGGATTCGTGTATACCGTAACACAGGAGTTAGACCATAATTCCCTGCACCCGATGAAACGTTATCTGGTAGAGCGAAAAGGAAAGGCGGGGATCCGATAAAATGAATTTTCGAGACGTCAGAAATCAAATTGTTTCAGGTCTGAGTGAGTATCTGGAAATCCCGGTTTGTTTGAGCAACCAGGTGAGTCCGGAAATGGAGTATCCTTTTGTGATTTATTCATCAACCTCTCCCTATATTCCGGATGCCGGTTTGGGAGAGTATGATTGGTCAGGGAGCGAAGGAAAAACCGTGGAGACACGCAGAGAGCAGCCTGCCTGTGCAATGTCCTTTACTGCTTGCAGCATAAACCGGGAAGACATTTTAGGAGATGATGAGGCTTTGGAACTGGCCGAGAAGGCTCAGGGATGGTTTTTACATACCGGGTATGATTTTATTTCCCGAAAAGGGATCACCGTTGTGGATGTGGCCAATGTTCAGGAGCGTTCTTTCCTTCAGGTAGATGAGGAAGCGAGAAGATATGGATTTGATGTGATGATTCGATATGCAAGATCGGATGTAAGGATAGTAAGCGCCATTGGGAACGTGGCTGCAATACAGAAAGGAGAGAGCGATGAGTAAGGATGTTGTAGTTGTTGTATCTTTACAGCAGGTAGACACATCGGTGGATGCCCTGGACATTCTGCTGGTATCAACTGCCGGCGCCAAGGATGCAAAGAGCTATCGGACTCTGGAAGGACTAAAGGCAGACTGGGCAGAGGATACGAGTATTTATAAAAGAGCAGCGGCAATTTTCGGGCAGGGAAAGGCAAGGCCGGCGCCGGAGAAGCTGATTCAAAAGGTGAAAGTAGTGGGGCTGGAAACGCCGGAATCTCCTGAAGCATTGGTAAATGCGATAAAAGAATATCAGAAAAAAGATAATGACTGGTACCTTTTCATGACGGATCAGGAAGGGGATTCTTATATTGTAGCGCTGTCAAAATTTGCGGAGGACAGCGAACCCAGTGAGGCAGAGCTTGCTGCCGGGAAAGAGGACCACCGGAAATTTTATTTTGCCCAGACAAACAATAAGGAGCTTAAAGCAAAAGCCCGGCGTTCTGCTGTGATTTATACAGAAACACCTGGGGAACAGGCAGCTGCCGCCTGGATCGGCACCGTAGGGCCGTGGTATCCTCAAAGCGTTACCTGGAAATTTAAGATGCCTATGGGGATTTCTGTCCCCGCGTTGACAGAGGAAGAAATAGGAGCTTTGGAGGAGAATCATATTAATTTTGTAACCAATGAGTATAAAAGGAATTATATTAAAAACGGATGCTGCCTGGATGGGGAATGGATTGACGCAATCCTTGGCGGTGACTGGATCGCCAAGACTATGCGTGAAAAATTGTATGATATATTTCTGAACAATCCCAATATCCCTTATACAGATGCAGGCTTTACCCTGATTGCGGCAGGTGTATTTGAAACACTAGAGGATGCAACCGGTTATTCCATTCTTGCGCGAAGTCCGGAATCCGGCGCCGGCATCTATAATGTTATGGTTCCCAAACGATCTGAAGTCACAGAGGAACAGGCAGCATCCAGACAGATGCCGGATATCGGGTGGGAGGCGCAACTGGGCGGGGCTGTGCATGGCGCAAAGATTAAAGGCACTTTAAAAGTTACGCTTTAAGGAAAGGGGAGAAGACATATGGACATGAGTTATGATCCTAAGAAAGTAAATGTTAATGTGGATGGAACGATTATAACGGGCTTCTCCAGTGACGGGATTATTACAATTTCCAAAAATGAAGATGCTGTGACCCCCAATGTTGGCTGTCAGGGGGATGTGGTTTATGAAGAGAATGCGAACGAGAGCGGGACAATTGCGTTAACCCTTCAGGGAACATCCCCATCTCTTGCAAAATTGCGCAGCCTGGCTGTCAACAGGAAAAAATTTTCCGTATACATATCGGATGCAAATGAAGATGATTCGATTGCGGTTAGCGCCCAGAATTGCAGAATTTTAAAGGCCCCGGATATTTCCAGAGGGAAGACTTCCGGTACGGCAACGGTTAATATTTACGTGCCCAAGCTTACTTTACGTTAATTTAAAAGGAGTTTGAGATGATAAAGGCGTGGAAAGAACGACAGCCGGCATGGCCTCAGAAACCAAAAGGATTATCAGAAAGGAGTTATCGAAAATTTATGGCAAAGACAAAAACAGTCACAATCAACGGAACGGAGTTTAAACTTCAAAGTGTATCGCCTACCTGGTATCTGGATCTCAATGACAAATGTGGGATTACCAGCAGCAGACCCAAGACGGCGGATTATATGGACGGGTTGTTCAAAAATGTCGTAATCTCTCCCAAAGAAGTACAGAATGAGGGAATGGGATATTTTGATGCCCAGGAGGATCTGTCCACTCCGGAGAAGCTATTAAAGGAAATCGAATCCTTTCTTAGAGGAAGAGAACGATCCGGAAGAAGCACAGAGAAGAGCCAGACGGCATAAGGAATTTTGGTCGCTGGTATTCAGCACAAAAGGTATCAGCTATACGGAATGGAAAAACATGTGTCTTTCCGAGTATAACGAGGCAAAAGAAGCTTATCTGAATTATATTCGGGAAATGAAAGCGAGGTAATATGTGAGCGACCAGAGGGACTTAACATTGGGGGTCCAATTTGAGATGACCGGAGCGGTTTCCCATATTTCCGATATCATGGAATCGATTCAGCAGATAAAATCCGGATTCCGGGATGCAGAGGAGGAAGCTGCGGGTTTTGGGACTGCAGTGGCTGGTCATATGGGGACCGCAGCTGACAGCCTGGAGCAAATGGGTGATGCAGAGCAAAAAGCAGCGGGTTCATTAAAAGAAATCGCAAATTCCGGAAAAGATGTTAAAAACGTGTACAAAGAAATGGGAACCAGCGCCGGTAGTTTTGAAGAGGCAGTGATTGAGACCAGTGCTAAAGCAATGACGGAAACAAATTCTCTTACCAAAACTATCCGGGCTGGCTTCCAGGGAGCCTATGGATTTGCGGAAAAGAAAGTAAAAGACTTTGGAACACGTATAAAATCCGGAGCAGCAGGAGTAAAAAATGCATTGCTTCATCCTCTTCAAACAATTCGGGACAAGCTTTCGGATACTTTGGAGAAAGCGCAGGGAGAATTGGATGATACAGGAGAGGAAGCAGAAAAAGCTGGAATTAAGCTTAAGGATATGGGAACCGATGGCGGACAGGCCGGAAGCCGGATTAAAGATGCGGTTGGATCTGCGGTAAAGTCCTTTTTTGCCATATCTGCCGGAATTGAATTATTTAAAGCGGGAATCGATATGGTAAAGAATTTTGCCACATCAATACTGAGCGCCGGGATGGAGGCAGAACAGACCGGGGCAAAATTTGGGGCAATGTTCCGGGAGGACAGCGGAGTACAGGAGTGGGCGGAAAACTTTGCGGGAGCCATCCACCGAGGAGAAAAGGAAGTTCAGAGTTTTTTAGTATCCAATAAAAAGATGTACCAGGAATTAGGCATTACCGGAGCTGCGGCAGATGATTTGTCAAAAATCACCACATCTCTGGCCTATGACTTTGGATCCGCATTTAAGATGGAGGATGCGGAAGCCCTTGGAGTGATTCAGGATTATATTGGAGGAAATATCTCAGCATTATCTGAATACGGAATCCAAATAGATGATACAGCTCTGAGACAAGCTGCTTTGGCCATGGGGCTAGGGGCTAATATTGAGGCTTTGGATGACGCTGCTATGGCCCAGGTACGGATGAGCGCCCTTTTGGAAAACAGCGGGACAATCCAACAAGCGGCAGCAAAGAAACAGGAGGGCTATGCTAACGGAATCAAAAGCCTAAAAGGAATCTGGAGTGACTTTTTAGCATCCGCAGGAGAAAAATTTTCTCCTGTATTTACAGAATTGACCAACACGATCCTTAATTCCTGGCCGCAGGTGGAACCGGCCCTGACAGGGCTGGCCGACTTGCTTAGTAATGGGCTGGCATCCGGGATGCCTGTGATTGCCGAGTTGGCTTCTTCGGCAATACCGCCTTTGATTCAGGCAATCGGGGAACTGTTTACGGCTGCGGCTCCATTGGGGGGAGCTTTTTTAGAACTGGCTACTACTGCATTGCCACCGCTTGTATCTGCTGTGTCACCGGTAATCAGTACATTTGGAACCTTGGCACAGGCAATTCTCCCTCCGGTTTCACGGATTATTGGAAATATAGCCACAACCGTGGTTCCGCCATTGGTCAGCATTCTTAAAACACTTAGCGAAAATGTAATAGCGCCTTTGATGCCATCCATTGAAAGTATCGCAAATGCAATCCTGCCTGCACTTTCTGCCGGGTTGGGGCTGATACCACCAGCTTTACAGATCATCTCTCCGATTTTAAGCGGAATCGCGGATATACTTTCCCGAGTGGTGGGATTTTTATCCAAAATAGCTGAATGGGCGGCAGGGGGGCTGAGTTCCCTTCTGGATAAAGCAGCATCATTTTTGGGGGCCGGTACCAGTGCAAAATCAGCGGGTGTAAATATCCCCCATAATGCTGATGGGGATAATTATTTTAAGGGGGGATGGACCCACATCAATGAACGCGGTGGTGAGCTTGCGTTTCTGCCGTCTGGTTCTGCAATTATACCCGCAGATAAAAGTGAGCAGATTATCCAGGGAAACCGATCTCAGAATATGGTGATTAATGCTCCATTTCAACCAGTTCTTAATCTTACAATTCCGGGAAATATGGATCCGGCAAAACAGAATGTAATTGACCCTAAAGCCAGACAGGAATTGTGGGAGCTATATCAGGAGTTCCATCAGGAAGCAGCAATGAACATGGCTATCCAACAGGGAAATATGTAGATGAGGAGGAAAAGTTATGGCTTACCGGATGACAGGACGAAAGACAGGAACCGTGACTTTTACACCTACTACAGGTACAATCATACAGGAAACCTTAACCCGGAGCAGCAAAATGACATCTAATGCCATTGAAGGGGGAAGCTCTGTTGAAGATCATGTTTATCTGAACCCGGAACAGTTTCAGATCGAAGGAATTGTGGTGAAAAACCACAGTTCCTTTCGCTCTGTATTGGAATCTATGTGGAGGTCTCGTGATCTCGTTACTTATGTGGGAAAAATCCGGGTGTCTGATTATGTGATAACAAATATCCAATTTAAAAACGATGCGACAAATAAAAAAGGTTTCGAGTTCACTGCTACCCTTCAAAAAGCAAATATTGTATCTGGTCAGTATGTGGAAATGGGAGAGGTCATGCTTATGAGCCAGCAGGATGCAGCAGCGGAAGAAAAGAAGCCGTCCAATACAGCTCCGTCTGCGGCTGCTAGTAAAAGTAAATCCCAGACATCCCGTACAAAATCATCCGGGTTAAAAACTACTGCCAGTAAGCAGGTCAGTCAAAGCGCCTATGCGGCTTATGTAAATTCCTACAACGGCAAAAGCAGTTCAGGACCAACACAGAGAAAAACATCCAGCTACAATGGTGTTTCTTAAAAGAGGAGATGAGATATCATGAGTGATATGGACTTTATGGGATTAACCGCAGAAGTGGAATATATTCCGATTGATGTTTCAAAAATCCCCTATATGTTTTCGATAAAACTGGATGACCGGACTTACACCATAACTCTGAAATATAACGACATAGGCGGATTTTTTACAATGGACTTAGCGATTATGGCAACCGGGGAAGTTCTGTGCTATGGAGAGCCGGTGCGCTATGGACGTCCCATGTTCCGGGCTGTTGAGGATGAGCAGTATCCGATTCCGGTAATTATTCCATATTGTCTGACGGGAGAGGAGGATACGGTGACTTTTGAGAATTTCGGGTCATCTGTGCAGCTGTATTTGTACGAAAGGAGAACAGAGTAGCTTATGGCATTTTTTCTTCGGTCAGCCACATTACAGATCGGGCCTCTGAAATACAACATGAGTGACGGTTTCTTTTTTGATTTTGAAGTTCCATTTTATGATTCGGATCAATTGGCCACAGCGACATTTACCGTGAATAATCTCAATGAGTCATCCCGGATGGGGATCCAAAAAAATCAGGTTGTAATCTTAAATGCCGGGTATGAGGATGATATAGGAGTGCTGTTTGTCGGCCAGGTAGCAGGCTGTAGCCATAAGCAAAGCGGTGTGGAATGGCAGACTAAAATCACAGCGACAGCTGCCTTGGATCAGTGGCTGAATACGCAGATCAATAAAACCTATATGGAAAATTCCAAAGCAGAGGATATTGTAAGAGATTTGCTTAATATTTTTGGCCTGGAGGTGGGGATGTTTCAGCTGGTGGAAAACATAACTTACCCCCGTGGAAAAATATGCTCCGGAAAACTCAAGGACGTATTAACAGAAATTGTAATAAATGAATGTAAATCCAGGCTTTTAATCCGTGCAAACCAGATCATCATTAATAACCCGGCAGACGGAGTCACCAAAGGCTATCTTCTCACGCCGGACAGCGGGCTTTTAATGCACGCAGATGATTTGGACAGCACAAGCATATCAACACAACGCACGGCGGGAGTATCCGCAGAAAATAAATCAACTGAAGAAAAGACATGGAAACGGAAATGTTTACTGAATTACCGGTTAGGAGCCGGAGACCAGGTGCAGATACAATCCCGGGATTTGAATGGAAAATTTTTAATTGTAAGTGGAAAACACAAAGGGTCCCCAACCGGAACCTGGACTACGGAGATTGAATTTAAGGCATCGTAGCATTTAAGGGAGGAATTTATGAAAAAGTCAAATGAGCTGGCCAATATGGAAGCGAATGAATTGCGTATGGCAAAAAAGATCCGGGTGGCGGATTTGGTAGCTGTTACCGCATTTCATGAGGATAAGATGATCGTGGATGTAAAACCTCTGGTAAAACGTGAGATGTCCGGAGGCTATCTATCACCGCCGCCGATCTTGGCGGTGAAAATAGCCAATATTCCTCAGAAAATTCAAGTAGATGGAAAGACAGCGGAGGTGAAGGCGGACATAAAGCCGGGAGATATCGGGATTGTTGTATATCTGGACTTGGACAGTGATAATTCCATACGGACCGGTTCTGAAAGCCAGCCAAATTCTACACGGATTCATTCCGGAGATGATGCAATATTTATTGGAGTGATACGTCCAGGGTAGAAGGAGGTGTGTTTTTAATGGCAAAAGAGACATGGCTTTTGAATCCGGAAACAAAGGATTTGGTCTTTGATGCAGAAGGGATTTTATCGGTCATAGAGGATGAAGCGGCTGATATTCAGCAAATCTGGATGGTTTTACAGACCTGGAAAGGGGATTTTAATTTAGTTCCGAACCATGGAACGGATTATGAGAGAATCCTTGGAGAGCCAGAAGATGAAGATACGGCAGATGAAATAATTCGGGAAGCTGTTTTTCAAGAACCAGATGTTTCTTCTTTGGATGAGATTTTTACAGAGGTTATTGAAAAGAGAGCATTGGAAATCAGTATTTCAGGAACACTTAAAAATGGTGCTTCAGTCAGTATGGAGGTGGGGGTTAATGGATAACGATTGGGGATTGACTTCAAAAGGATTCAGGCGCCCAAATTATGTGGAATTGCTGAACGCCCTGGAATATAAAGCAAGAGAACTTTTCGGAGATAAAGTCAATTTGACAATCCGGTCTCCATTGGGATTATTCCTGCGCGTTTTGGCGTGGATATGGAATATTTTGTTTTCTTGCCTGGAGGATGTTTACAACAGCCGTTTTGTAGATACGGCGATTGGGCACAGCCTGTATAACTTGGGCAGGAATATTGGTGTGCAAATCCTTTCAGAAGAAAAGGCGACAGGATATATTACGGTTTCCGGTGATCCGGATACACTGATTCCTTCCGGGTTTTTAGTATCAACAAATTCCGGACTGCAATACACAACCGTAAATCCGGTTAAAATACCGGATTCCGGAAAGGCGTTGGCAATTATCCGGGCCGTCCAGACAGGGCCGGAATATAATACCAGCGCAGGAACCGTGCAGGTAATCGTAAATCCATCTGCTGTTTCCGGGCTTCGGTCTGTGACGAATGATGCAGACATAGCAGGAGGGAGAACAAAGGAAACAGATGCGGAATTTCGGCAGAGATATTATGAATCTGTAGATTATGCCGGAGGGGTAAATGCGGATGCAATACAGGCAGCGCTCCTCAATGACGTGGGTGGTATATCCTCAGCATTTGTATATGAAAATGATACCGATGAGCACAATGATGCCTATGATTTGCCGCCGCACAGCATAGAAGCCGTGGTGTATGGAGGCCTGGATGAAGATATTGCCCGGGCCATATATGCCCGGAGATCAGCAGGAATACAGACAGTCGGGAATACGGCTGTTTCGGTGATTACCGCTTCCGGCCAGGAATTAACAATCAACTTCTCCCGGCCGATGCCGGTTAAAATATGGATAAAGGTTTGTATCATAAAAAAGGGGAGCGGATACCAGGGCGATGATGCAGTAAGGGCCGCGTTGATAGAATACATTGGAGAAGGTACTTCCGGTGGGCTGGATATAGGAATTGATGTTATTTATATTAAGCTTCCGGGAGTGATTACGGCAGCAGTATCCGGGATAGAAGATTTTGAAATATCAATCAGTACAGATGGGCAAACCTATGAAAAAAGCAATGTAGAAATTGGATATCGTGAAAAAGCGGTCACGGAAGAAAGTGCGGTGATTGTAGAATGAGTTTTGCGGTTGACATGCTGAAAATGCTTACAAGTGCATATAACCGGACAGACATCATCCCAATGGAGAGCGGAAAGGCGCCACAGACAAATATTGGCAAATTGTTTTATCTTGCCGGATGGGGATTTGATATTATTAAAGATCAGACTGAAAAAGTGCGATTGTGGGATGATATAGACAAAATGGAAGGCGCGGTGCTAAACCGTTTCGGCAAGGATTTTGGAGTGGAACGGGGAGAAGCCGGCGATCCCATTATGCGGGTTATGATTAAAGTAAAAATTATTGCCATGTTAGCTTCAGGAAATTTAGATACATTGATATCTTCAGCGGCTGCATTGTTTGGAATCCGGCCCGAAGATGTACGGTACCAAGAAGTGTATCCTGCAAAGGTGTATTTGTATATTGATGAAGATAAGCTGGACCAGGAACATAAGGATGTTGCAGGGATTATTGCAGGATTAATGTCCCGGATAAAATCAGCAGGTGTGGGCACCCGTATTTTTTACAAAACGTACCATAGCCAGAGGAGAAAAGTCTATCTGGCAAGTTTGGTGGCAAAGACTGTTAAAATAAATATTAATCCGGATATAAGTGACCAATATATATCTTCGGTAGTAGAAATAGGGTCTGGTATTGCAACATTGGTACATGTCCAGAGAGCATATTATCCACAGATTATGGCGGAGGGAAAATGAACGGAACAATTATTACAAATAAAGGCTTACATTTAATTGCAAAATTAGTGGCAACTACGGCCCCTTTGGAGTTTACCAGAGCAGCTATAGGCATTGGACAGGCGCCATCAGGATATGATCCGGGTGGCATGTTGGATTTAAGTGATTATAAAATGGATGGAGTGATTTACTCCTGCAGCGCAACGGGGGATGAGGCGTCTGTTGTATTCCAGGTAAGTTCCATAGGAGTGGATACGGGATTTGTCGCAACTGAGGCCGGATTATTTGCAGAGGATCCGGATGAGGGAGAGATACTGTATGCGTATTTAGATTTGTCAGAGGATCCTCAGTACATATATCCGGAAAATAGTGCAATCTCTAAATTTGTTGAGTTCACATTAGTAGTGAAAATTGGGTTGGTGTCCCGTGTTACGGCGCAAATTAATCCTTCAAGTTTGGTTAGTAAAGAAGATTTTGAGGATAAAATGGATGAGATTGAGAATCCCACATTTGATGATTCTGGAGAGGTGGAGGAGATCAGCAGCTTTCCGGATTTTCTGGGAAGTGTTGTGAATAAGATGAACCTGTTCCAGTTTTTTCGGAATTTGAAGGCGGGGATGGGGTATGTGCTACATATGGGGAAATTGGTGAATAATGGGCTGTGTGATACGCCTGGGCAATTTGCGCTGGATGCGGCATACGGGAAGAACCTGCAGGATCAGCTGACTAAATTAAATAGTGATTTCGGTAGTGGGAGAAAGCCTAATGACACAGACCTAAATACTTTAATATCTGCTGGTGCTTGGTGGGTTGGTACTAATTCATCATCGTCTAACCATTTTCCGGAAGATTCAGTTAATGGTTGGCTGCAAGTATTTGCTTACAATAACGAAATAAAACAAATTTTCTACAGATACGGAACATTAAATTACAGTGATTACTATACATATGTACGTACCTATAACAGTAGTCTGAATCAATGGTCTGAATGGAAACGATTCCTTACAGATTGATATTTTTGAATTAGTTTGCAGCCACATAACTTACAAAAAACCGCGCTGATTTTATAGATGTAAATGCGGATCCATAATTGTATGCAAAAAGATCCCCTTGTGGTGATAATGTTAATTGTAAACTCGTGTCAGGGAAAGCCATACACCTTACTGACTGAATAGGATAAAATTCAGGGTCTACGCGAGCGATTATCCCAAGGTCTCCAGCAGGAATCGATTTCCAATCACTATCATAGCATATTGATACAATTCCATTGCATTTTACAAATGACATGGATTGTACCATAAGTTCGTATCTATAATTTTTTATTTCAATTTTTCCGAAATCACTATATTACTGAGCCAAGCTATAAAAATCGTATAATTTTGAAAATTCAGAGCCCTAAAGGCTCTTTTTATATACATAAACTATAGAAGAAAGGGGAAAACGAGATGGAAACAATTAGAATCAATCAAAATGAGCAACAGTATACGATCAAAAGCATCCAGCCGGTTGCGGAGCATGTGATCCGGATTGTGTTTGTAGATGAAATTCCGGAAGAGTACGGTGATATCCAGGTGTATACCGTAGGCGGCTATCAATGCGCAAACCTTCCAGGATACAGTACCGTGTACCGTACAGAGAGTAAAACGGTATATTTATCAGATGACGGTAGCGTATACCTGCCACCAGAAGAGCCGGGGGAGCAGCTACCTCCAGAGCCGTACAATCCCACTCTTGCAGAACTGCAGGTAGCGAAAAAGGCGGAGGTAGCAGCTGCCTGTGAGCAGGCAATATATCGGGGAGTAAGTGTTACCTTGGCAGATGGCGATATAGAGCATTTCTCCCTTACAGAGCACGATCAGATCAATCTATTTGGCAAACAGGCCCAACTGGCAGCAGGGGCAGACCAGCTGGAATACCATGCGGATGGCCAGCCGTGCCGGTATTACAGTGCTACGGATATGCAGTCTATCATCCAGGCGGCTATGTGGCATGTGTCCTACCATACTACCTATTGTAATGCAATCAATATGTGGATCGCTGGCTGCCAAGAGCAGGAGGAGGTGACGGAGATTTTTTATGGCGCAGATGTGCCGGAGGAGTACAGATCAGAAGTGCTGGATGCATATCTATTACAGATAGCAGCGATGGCTGAGGAGAGTGGGGATGAGGCAGTATCTTAAATATTTGTTTCTATTTTCAACTGGGGGATTTTTGTACAATCTCTTAGAGATTACATTCCGGGGTTGGAGCCACTGGACAATGTTTATCCTAGGAGGCATCTGCTTTATCTGTCTGGGACTAATCAATGAGATTATTCCCTGGGATATGCCGCTGTGGCAGCAGATGTTAATCGGCGCCGGCGTCATCACCGGCCTTGAATTTGTCACCGGCTGTATCGTAAACCTATGGCTGAGGTGGGACGTCTGGGATTATAGCCAGATGCCAGAGAATATCCTGGGTCAGGTATGCCCGCAGTTTTTTATCCTGTGGCTGCCGGTATCGCTGGCCGGGATTGTGCTGGATGACTGGTTGCGGTGCTGGCTGTTTGGAGAGGAAAAACCGCATTACAAATTGATTTAAGGAAGGAAAGGTGAAGAAAATGAAGTATGATTTTGTGGATACTTACAATGCTGTCGTAGGTGCAGTAGTAGCAGTACTTTCTGCTATATTTGGTGTGTATTGGTATCTGTTTGCCGGATATCTGGTTTTAAATATTTTAGACTGGCTTACCGGATGGCATAAGGCCAGAAAAAAGAAGGAGGAGTCCAGCTACAGAGGGCTGCAGGGAATTGTAAAGAAAACGGGCTACTGGGTAATTATCCTGGTAGCTTTTTTAGTGCCGGCTCTCTTTATCCATTTGGGGCAGGATTTATTAAACATTAAGCTGGATTTCCTTACATTGTTGGGATGGTTCACGCTGGCGGCGCTGCTGGTAAATGAGGTGAGAAGCATCCTGGAGAATCTGGTAGAGTGCGGCTATGAAGTACCGGATTTCCTGATCAGAGGGTTGGCGGTAACGGAAAAACTAATTCATGCCGGGGTAGATATTCCGGAATTTGGAGGGCATGACGATGAAAAATAAAATTAAAATATTGACGTTATTAATGTGTGTGATCCTTTTGGCCGCAGGATGCAGTGAGGCCGACAAAGTAAACGCAAATATTTCTCAGCAGGCAGACTATTTTGAGTGTGAACGGAGGATCACAGTTTACAATGCCAGAACAGATATGGTTATCCTGGAGACGGAAGGATACATGTCCATTTCAAACAACAATAGCGGGGAGCTGGTGTGTACAGTAAAAACGGGGCCGAATGAATACAAGAAAAATTACATCTACCTGAATGAATATACTATGTATGTAGTTGAAGATATCACCGGAACACATACGGATCCTTATCATTATAAAATGTATTTTCACACGGAGCTCCCGGTTAGTATTGAAGCGAAACCCTAGTAGTTGCGACTGTCGCAACAAGAAACCGCAAGCTGGAAAAAGTAAGACAAGGTTTGGCCTGGGAGCAATCCCGGGCCTTTTTAAGATTGGAGAGAATATTATGACAGCTGTAGATAAATTAATCAGTATAGCAAAACAAGAAATCGGGTACCTGGAAAAGAAATCCAATAAAGACCTGGACAGCAAGACAGGCAATCCCGGAAGCAATAATTTCACAAAATACGCCCGCGACTTGTATCCGTCTTTGCAGGGCCAGCCCTGGTGTGATATGTTTGTGGATTGGTGTTTTGTCAAGGCTTTTGGGCAGGTATCAGCACGTCAGTTGCTTTGTGGCGGGTTTAGCGCCTATACCCCTACTTCTGCCCAGTATTACAAGGATAAGGGTCAGTGGGGGAATGAGCCATCTCCGGGAGACCAGGTTTTTTTTAGAAATGCATACCGGATTTGTCATACCGGGATCGTGATGAAAGTAACATCCGACCGTGTTTACACCATTGAAGGAAACACCAGTGGGGCTTCCGGGGTCATTGCTAATGGCGGAGGGGTATGTGAAAAATCTTATAATTTATCTTATTCCCTCATTTCAGGATATGGAAAACCCAGATGGAGTTTGGTATATGACCCATGTTACATTGTGGGGTGGCATCACGACCAAAACGGGTGGTGGTATGCAGATAGTGGGGATACATACCTTAAATCCTGCTGGAAGGTCATTAATGGCCATAAATATTATTTTAGTGAGGATGGGTACGCCTTAACTGATTGGCAGGAGATAGGGGGGAAGTGGTATTATTTTGAGCCACGTGCCGGGCACCCATTGGAGTGTGCGCTGTATGTATCAGATGCTTTGGGGGCGCAGGAACCGGGAGAATTTCAGTAAATAGAACATATCTGAATCAGGATGACCGGATGGCCACGGATCCGGTGTTGCTGGTGCCGGATCAGGACGGAGCGCTACAGTACCCGGGATTGACAAATTAGACGGACTATACAAGAGCTGGGATTTTCCAGCTCTTGTTATTTTTCTTTTACATATTCGATGACTTCCGAAATATCACAATCAAAATAATCGCACAATTTACAGATGAAATTGGCGTCTATTCTTTGAAATTCATCTCTGCAGTATCGATTAAAATTCCCTCTTGGTAAATCCAAATCTTTGCAGATAGTGTTTTTGCTAATGTTATGTTCTTCCAACAATTTGTTGATCCTTAGATGCAAATGGCCCATATTCTCACCTCTCTTTGTATATATAGTATCAAGTAAATTACATTTTGATAATTTACTTTTTATAAACTTATGATATAATAACTTAAAATATATATACTTACTAAATAATAATCCCCTAGGAGGAAAATATGCAAAGATATGATTTTAGGATCTCGGACGAGGCGGTAAATCAAATCACTGAAAGGATCGATAAACTTTCTGACCAAGACTTGTTGGAACTTTCCGGAGTTGTAGAAAAAATTGAACAGACCAAGGAATCAAAGAGAATTACCAAAGCAAAAGAGTATTTTGATAAAGCAATTGCACCAGGGCTGATAGAATTTGCTAAACTGAGCGGTTCCGTCCTTACCATTGAGGATCATGATAAGAAAATGTCCATGCAGGCTATTTTTAAAAATGAGTTAGGATTTGACATTACAGACGGGTGCCGCCTTATGCGCTTCCGTTTGATCTTATCAAACCATATCGGTATTATGACGGAAGGGAAGGAAACAACGCTTTCCCTAGTGTATGATTTTAAAGAAATGTCGAATTTATAGTATAGTAGATATTGATATATAAGAACAGTCCTTTGCATGAAGAAGCCAAGCACACAAAGTACTTGGCTTCTTGTTGTAAATCAGAGAGCCAGATAGCACTGGCTCTCATAAATATATCACACGAAGTATCACACGAGAAAAAAGAACTATTATAAAACAAAGGATTTTTAGTGATTTTACGTGGGTTCGATTCCCATCACCTGCTTTTTTATTCCCGAAAATGGTTGGATTTCTTGGAAATACGGACATTTTCGGGAATTTTGCATAAGGAAAAGAATCCTATTCTCCCTTGTGTTCCACCTGCCTCATTGATGATAAAAGCGGAAATGCAGAATCTTGGCAAAAAGTGCTTGATTTTTCATGCGTGATGTGATAGAATGTAACCTGTCGCCAAGTGGCGAGACCTGTAGGATGAGAATTAAATTTTGAGTCTGTAGCTCAGCTGGATAGAGCAACGGCCTTCTAAGCCGTGGGTCGGGGGTTCGAATCCCTTCAGGCTCGTTGCACAGCGCAGGGAAAGCGCAGTGCGGCAATTTCATGGTGGGTATAGCGCAGCTGGTTAGCGCGCCAGATTGTGGCTCTGGAGGCCAAGGGTTCGAATCCCTTTATCCACCTTAAAATTCCTTCGGGAATTTTTTTTTATCACCATATGCGGCGGAAACAGATAATAAAAGAAGTCACGCGGGTGTGGCGGAATGGCAGACG
>JAAWEL010000021.1 GCA_022794255.1 Lachnospiraceae bacterium | reverse complement strand
GCTCAATCAGCGCTGTGTGCATCTCATAGCGGGAAAGCTCTCTCGCTATCGCACAGCCGGTTACACCGCCGCCGATAATCACCGCATCGAAATTCCATTCCTTCATGTCTCTTCCTCCATATACATTTTTGCGCCTCTGCAGCTATGCAAAGCACAGCCGCACCTACCAGTCAGCCAGCAGCCCAGGCACCCCGGACTGCAGCCAACAGTTACTTCCCCCTTCAAGCCTTATAACCACCGCTTCCCGCTGGTTATAAAAAAAGAGTAAGGAGAATAAACGGTCTGTCCGCTTCCTTCACCTTACTCTGTCATCTCAAAGGTTTTTTAACTGTCTTAATGCTACCACAGTTCTACAGGAATTGTCAAGACAATTTTACCATTTCTTTTTGTTAAATTTTTAACCACATTGTCACTATTCACTAATGGTAATAACTCCCGACATCTCAGCCAGGTGGGAGAACAAGGTCGCCTTATCAAAGCCCGGGGGATAGACCACCTCAAACTCCAACTTAACCTCTTCCTTTTTATTCTTATGAATCTTAACGGATGCCACATCCACTCTGGAATCATCCAGGTATTTCCGCATGTTTTTGACTGCATCCGCCTCCTGGATAAGAGTCATCCGGATCATTCCCGCAGAAGCCACCTTAGCCAGATACGAAATCCGGTGGGTGATAATCTGCATCACAATCAACAGCAAAGCCGAGGCAATCCCGATCACATAAAGCCCGGCACCCACAGTCAGGCCAACGCTGGCTGTTGCCCACATACCAGCAGCCGTTGTCAGCCCATTGACCAGGTTATTCCTCACAAAAATAATCCCGGCCCCAAGAAAGCCCACACCACTGACCACCTGCGCCGCCACCCGGGCTGCATCATGATCCGGCATATCCATAAACCCATACTTGGATACCACCATAGCCAAGGCTGATCCCAGCGCCACAATCGCATGAGTACGGGTGCCTGCAGACTTATTACGGTTCTTCCGCTCATTTCCAATCATCCACCCCAGAATACAGGCCAAACCCACACGAAATATCAATTCCGCCTCACTCAGCAGAAACATCGGATCTGTCAGTCCTCGGACTACCATTCCCAGTGAATCAACTGTCATATGTATATCCTCCTGCTCATCTACAATTTACACTCCTCACAACCATTCCGATAACTTCTGAACCATTACCAGTTATTCCTCCTCAGACCAGCAAAGGGCACATTTCACTGCCCGCTTCCAGCCTTTCACCAGCTTCTGCCGCTGCTCCGCCTCCATGGTACTTACAAAGGAGCGGGAAATCTGCCAGTTTTTGCGGATCTCCTCCTTACTCTTCCAATAACCTACTGCCAGCCCGGCCAGATAAGCTGCCCCCAGTGCCGTTGTCTCAATACACTCCGGGCGAACAATCTCCGCATCCAGAATATCTGATTGGAACTGCATCAGGAAATTGTTGGCACAGGCTCCGCCGTCCACCTTCAGCTGTTTTAAGGGAATCCCGGAATCTTGCTGCATGGCCTCGATCAGGTCAGACACCTGATAAGCCATCGACTCCACTGTTGCCCGGATAAAATGCTCCTTGTTAGTGCCCCGGGTCACCCCCACTATGGTACCCCGGGCATACTGATCCCAATAAGGCGCCCCCAGCCCGGCAAAAGCCGGCACCACATACACGCCCCCGGTATCTTCCACAGAACTGCAGTATTCTTCCGTCTGTCCGGCAGTACGCACCATACGCATCTCATCCCGCAGCCACTGGACAGCCGCCCCTGCCACGAACACACTGCCCTCCAAAGCATACTGGCTCTCCTCCTGGCTGCTGGCCGCAATGGTCGTCAGCAAGCCGTGATGGGACTTCACCGCTGCATTTCCCGTATTCATCAACAAGAAACAGCCGGTGCCATATGTATTCTTCATCTCCCCGGCGTCAAAGCAGCACTGGCCGAACAGCGCCGCCTGCTGGTCTCCGGCTGCTCCGGCAATCGGAATCTTGCCCCCCATTACATCCGAGGAGGTGTAACCGTAAACACAGCTGGAAGGCTTCACATCTGGCAACATGCATTTGGGAATCCGGAAATATTCCAAAATCTCCTCATCCCAGCACTTTTTGTGGATGTCAAACAACATTGTCCGGGCCGCATTGGTATAATCCGTCACATGGATACACCCCTTGGTCAAGTTCCAAATCAGCCATGTGTCCACGGTGCCGAACAACAAATCCCCCCGCTCTGCCCGTTCCCTGGCCCCCTCCACATGGTCCAGAATCCACTCAATCTTACTTCCTGAAAAATAGGCGTCCGGAATCAGCCCGGTGCGGTCAATGATTTTTTCTTCTAGCCCATCCTCCTTCAGTCTTTCAATGCGGTCTGCCGTGCGGCGGCACTGCCACACAATCGCATTGTACACCGGCTCCCCGGTATCCCGGTCCCAGACAATCGTGGTCTCCCTTTGGTTGGTGATGCCGATGGCTGCAATGTCACTGTAATGGGCGCCGATCTTCCCCATGGCCTCCATGGTCACTGAAAGCTGGGAAGACCAGATCTCCATGGGATTGTGCTCCACCCAACCTGGCTGCGGATAAATCTGCGTAAATTCCTTCTGCGCCACACTGCAGATGGTTCCCTGCTCATCGAACAGGATACACCGGGAACTGGTAGTTCCCTGATCCAGTGCAATTACATACTTACCCATATCCTTCTCCTCCTGTTCCGCCTTACCAGAAAAATTCCACACCTCCTCTTCTCTTTGGATATCTCGTCCTGCAAAAAGATTGTTAATTTTTTTTCAGGAGATATAGAAAAAGCAGGGATGAACGGTTGCTCCGTGTTCATCTACCTGCTCTGTCATCTCTAAGGCAGTATTTTATTATATGTTTTATAGTATCATGAAACCCCAAAATATGTCAAGCAAAAAAGACTGAAAACCCCGCAGCATTACAGCACTAATGACGGTGCAGAATAAACTCTTGCCGCCAATTCATTGTCCAGCATATACAGAGCTCTGGGGTCAGAGCCAAACAAATCAAACTTTTTGATCAATCCCTCTGCATTGGTCTCTTCCTCCCCTTGCTCTTTTACAAACCAATCTAAAAACTGCATGGTACGGAAATCCTTGACCTCGCTGGCCGCACCATAAATGTTATGAATCAGGCTGGTCACATACTGCTCGTGCTCATATCCGGCCTGAAGAGGCTCCCCAAAGGATGCAAACTCTTTATCCGGCTTATCAACAGCCTCCAAAGTCACTTTGCACCCGTTATGTTGCAGATACTGCATGAATAGCATAGCATGGTCTCTCTCTTCTTGTGCCTGGATCTTATACCAATTAGAAAATCCGTCCAACCCCTGTTCCGCATAGTAGTTGGAAAAATCCAAATACAAATAAGCCGAGTAAAATTCCTTGTTTACCTGAATATTCAAAAGCTCTGTAACCTTTGTATCTAACATGATACTTCCTCCTTTTGTTTTACATTGTACCAATTGTATCACTATTTTGCAAAAATGTCACGGTGCTGTCACTTCTTTATCTTTTTTGTCATTAGTCAAATCGCCGTTTCCGCTGACAGGGATTGCCTCGCCTAAATAAGTAGGTTCCGGCTGAAGCAGACAGTAAAGAATATCCTTGTTTCTGGCCAGAATTTCCCGCAAATCCCTCCTGCGCTGCCCTCCGTACCGAATCTGCTTTGCCGGATACCCCCACACCTTGAGCCCCATCTTCTCTCCGTCATAAATGGCCCGGTACAAGTGGTACTCCTGAGACACTATCACCATCTGCTTTACCTGGAACACATCTCTGGCCCGGTACATACTCTCATAGGTGGAAAATCCTGCATGATCCATAAAAATATCCTGGGATGGAACCCCTTTTTCCATTGCATACTGCTTCATCCGGTTTACCTCATCATACTGTTGCCGCCCGTGATCCCCACTCATCAAAAGCTTAGGCGCTGTCTTAGTCTGATAAAGCGCAATTCCTGCATCCAACCGATCCTTTAACATTTGGGTAGGCTCTCCATCCGGCCTCAGGCCGCACCCCAAAACCAAGATACAATCCATTTGAGGCAGGCCTGTCAGATCTTCATATCCCAGAATTTTGTCCTTCCCTGCCTTTCTCACATAATGGTCTCCCGCAAAAAGGCAGAGCACACCTGCTGCTACCATAAACAGGCAGCAAATCAGAAGTGCTCTCATCCGTTTTATAATTCGTTTCTTTGTTATGGTTCTTATCCTTCTCATTTTCTGTTCTCAGCACTACATCATGTTTATCCGTTTTTTATATATTTCTCCAAAAGCCGGGACACCTCCCGCACATCAATCGGTTTTGCAATATGGGCATTCATACCACAATCCAGGCATCGCTTTATATCTTCTGAAAAAGCATCTGCTGTCATAGCGATAATCGGGATATTGGAATCCTCCCGCTCCAGCTTCCGAATCCCCCAGGCAGCCTCATATCCTGTCATTACCGGCATACGGATATCCATCAAAACGGCGTCATAATATCCGAGAGGTGAGTTTTGGAACATTTCCACACAAATTTGTCCATTTTCCGCATGTTCCAGCTCCATCCCCAGCTCTGACAAAAGTTCATTGGCAATCTCCCAGTTTAAATCATTATCCTCAGCCAAAAGAATTTTTCTTCCTGTAAGATCAATCTCTTCTTCAATCTCTTCTATGATCTCTCCGCCCTCAGCATAATGCTTTAACCCATAATACAAAGTTGACTTAAACAAAGGCTTGGAAATAAATCCGGTTACTCCGGCCCCGCGGGCATCCTCCTCAATCTCACTCCAGTCATAAGCTGAAATCAGAAGGATCGGGACATTATCTCCCATGCTCTTACGTATCTCTCTGGCTGTCTCGATACCATCAATTCCCGGCAGCTTCCAATCCAGCAGAATGACCTGATAATCCATATGCTTCCGATGGCGCTGATTTACCATCTCAATGGCGCTCTCCCCATCCAGAGTCCATTCTGCATTGACGCCTATGCTCTTTAAGGATTCTACCGTGCTCTCGCAAAGCTGTTGATCATCATCAACCACCAGCATATTCCACTCAGGCAGTATCATATCAGCTTCCTGAACTTCTGCCTTAACCATATCCAAAGTCACAAAGAAACTGGTACCTTTTCCCAGTTCGCTTTCTACACGAATGGTACCCTCCATGGCATCCACAATATATTTTGTAATCGCCATTCCCAGACCAGTCCCTTCGGTCTTGCGCACGCGGCTGCTGTCCTCCCTGGTAAAGGAATCAAAAATCTTCTCCTTAAACTCCGGCGACATGCCAATCCCGTTATCTGTCACCTCCAGGTGAATCCGCACGTACTCCTCTCCTTTCGGAGACTCCTCCTCATACATTGCCACATGAATCTTTCCGCCTTCTGGCGTAAACTTAATCGCGTTTGAGAGAAAGTTCAGCAATACCTGATTCAAACGCACGCTGTCACAGCACACGTTTTCTGTTTGAATATCATGGATAAATACATCAAATTTCTGCTTTTTAGACTTAACCTGCGGCTGTACAATACTGACAATGCTGTCCATTGCTTCTCTTAAAGAAACCTGGTCCATATTCAATGTCATTTTTCCGCTTTCAATTTTTGACATATCCAGCACATCATTGATTAATCCCAGCAGATGCTTGCTGGACAAAGTAATCTTTTTCAGACAGTGACGCACCTGCTGTGGATTGTCCATGTTTGCAGTGGCAATCGCTGTCATCCCCACAATCGCATTCATGGGTGTGCGGATGTCATGACTCATATTAGACAGAAATTCACTTTTTGCTTTATTGGCAAAAAGAGCCTCCTGCTTTGCCTCCTCAAGCTGTCGAATCTGCTTTCGGGTAAACTGATAATACACGGCGAATATGGCTGCCAGTGCAAGAAGGATGATCGTACATCCTCCCAGGCCCAAAACCACCCATTCCCTTCCCAGCTGGCTGACCGCCTGATCCAGCGCGCCATAGGGCATGACTGTCACTAAAAACCACTCAGAATAGGGAAGCTTTGAACAATATAAATGTCTCCTTTCCTGAGGAAGCTGAAGTACAGCGGAGTAGCTGTCATTACTCTCCATTGCTTTCTTTAACTCCCGGACATAAAGCTCTGCAATAGCCTTCTCTTCTTCACCATAAAGAGAAAAAATACGGTCAAAATAGCTGTTCCGGTAGGCATCCGCACTGCGGACTACAAAGCTTCCATCCCTCCGGATAATATGAGAATACACCAGAGAATCATCTTCATCCAAAGAAAGCAAATCACTGATATAGTCCACAGAAAGCCCTGCCACAATGGCAGTACTCTCCTGACCATTTTCCATCATACATTTTGCCGGAACTCCTAACAGAACCATCCGGTTTTCTTTTGAATCTGTACCTACCGCTATCTTTTTTTCGTGCTTATCCAGAGACTGGAAAAAAGGCTCCGGATCTTTCACGGTCAGCGGCTCCCCATAGATCGTTTCAAATTCCTTATCATGAGAATATAGGGCCAGATATTCAAATCCTCTCGCCTGCGCATTGTAGGCCAACTGCTCCCGAAGATTTTCTGCATCCGGATAATGCCCGCCTGATATCATCCGCTCCAAATCCTCCACATGAGCCAACCGAAATTCCATAGTAGTGGCAAAGTGTAAAGTGATCCGGTTATTCATGCCGGACATATAGATATTTCCCACCTCACTGATCGTATCTGAGCTTCTCTTTCTCATAAAAAATGCCAGGAAGGAAAATATACCTACGCAGAGAACCGATATTATGACCAGGCTGATCTTCAAAAACCGTATGGTTTTGTTCTTCATCTAAAAATCCCCTCCCAAATACCAATCCCATTCCTGCTCAAAGCTCTGTTTGCAAAGCCTGAATCGCTGCCACCGTTTTCTTATAGTCCTCTTCCACCTGACGGACCAGTGCATCTGCCTCCGGTCCGGTGCCAGAACGCAAACATTCTGTGAGCTGACTGCTGGATTCGTATAATTTTGTAAAACTCAGATTCTGGCATACACCCTTGATTGTGTGAGCAGCACGGAATGCCTCATCATTATTGCCAGTCTCCAGAGAAGTCACCAAAAGCTCATAGCTCTTATCATTGAGAAATTTCAGTACGAATTTCTGAACCATCCGCTCACTGCGCAGACGGGCCAGAACCCCCTCATAATCTCCTTCCAGCTCCGCATAGCATTCTTTTAATGTCATATCATTCTCCTCTCTGTTCGGTTTCTTTCTCACTGCCATCAATCGGAGAGATGACAGAAAGCATCTCCTGCATTGTGTTATCATAAAAACGATACTGCCCTCTTCCGGCACGTTTTACCGCATAAAGAGCCTGATCTGCTGCGTGGAACAAGGTCTCATAGTCTGTACCAGATGTTTCTGTGCAAACCACTCCCATGCTGACAGAGATCTGAAAATCCCCATACTTTCCAATAAGAGAATGAAAAATCCTCTTGATTGCCATATCCGGCTCATCTTTGTATTCCAGGAAAAGCAGGAACTCATCGCCCCCCACCCTCGCCGCAATATCTCCGCCGCGGATACTTTTCCGCAGCTGTTCTGCCATATGGATCAATACATGGTCTCCAAACATATGCCCGTAGTTGTCATTGGCTGACTTAAAGTAATCCAAATCAATGATAGCCAGAGCAAATCTTCCGCCCACTCTCGATTCAATCCTCTCCTGAATCCGTTGTTTGGCATAATTGTGATTAAACAGACCTGTCAGCGGATCATGGGATGCCATCTGTACCAAAGCATCCATTTGTACCCGCTCATCATGGATATCCGTTGTCTTTCCGATAGCCCCCATATAACGGGGCGGTTCATCTGCTGACCACATGGCTCTGGCAATGGTTCTCATCCACCGCTTCTCCCCATTGATACATATCTCATGATCATATTTTACAATGGGATGCTCCGGACTCGTACTTCTCAAAGCACCGGAAATCGCGCACAGATCATCCGGTCCAAACATTTCCAAAACCTTTTCATTGTGGTGAGGATCCATAAGGATCTCCTCCATCCCCAGCTTCTTTGCCCCAAAGGGCGATAAAGTCACCATAGATGGCGCTGCTGTGTACTCAAACTGAATCTCCTCCGACATATCTGCAAAAAAGCTGTACTTCATCCGCTCATGTTCCAAGAGCTGCAGTGTCCTCTCAGAGGCAGACAAATCCTCATGGCGGAGCAGCTCCTCTGCCACATTCTGCAGCTGGCGCTGATTGGCCTTGGAATCCGTATCCCCCTTCATCTCCTCTTGCAGAGTAGGTTCGATCTCTTTCAGGCTTTCCATTAATAATGGATTAAACTGGCCGCACTGGCCATCTAAAATCATACTAACAGCCTTCTCATGGGAAAATGCCTTTTTGTACACCCGCTCACTAGTCAGCGCATCATACACATCCGCCAATGCCACAATCTGAGCAGAAATCGGAATCTCATCTCCTTTTAATCCGTCTGGATAGCCCCGTCCGTCATACCGCTCATGATGCCAGCGACAAATCTCGTAGGCCTTTTTTATCAGAGGCTCCTCCTGATGAACCGGCAAAGCCTCCAGCATGGCAGCTCCAATCAGCGTATGGGTCTTCATGGTTGCAAATTCTTCATCTGTAAGCCGCCCGGGCTTATTTAGTATCTCCCCTGGTATAGCGATCTTCCCTATATCATGGAGGGCAGAAGCTGTACAGATCATAGCGATCTCTGACCTTGAAAGCTGATATCGGCTGTCTTTATTGCCCAGATACTTTAATAAAAGCTCTGTCAATGTACGGATATGTAGTACGTGTTGCCCGCTCTCCCCATTTCGGAACTCTACAATATGGCTCAGAATATCTACCATCAGGCTGCTTTGCTGTTCTTTTTCATAGATCTGATCAGCCACCAGATCGATCAGCCTTTTCTGTTTAGCATAAAGGAGAATTGTATTTACCACCCGCCTGTGAAGGATCAGTGCATCAAAAGGACGACTGATAAAATCCGTTACCCCCATCTCATAAGCCCGCTCCACATGGACACTGGCATTTTCTGCGGAAATCATGATCACCGGAATGTCCTGGATCCAGCGATGCTTGTTCATCAATGTGAGAACCCCAAATCCATCCATCTCTGGCATAACAATGTCCAGCAACAGCAGAGAAATCGAATTTCCATACTTTTGAAGAAGGGAAACCGCTTCCACGCCATTCTCTGCTTCCATAATGTCATACTCATCCCCCAGCATGTCCGTCAGGATTGACCGATTCATCTCCGAATCGTCCGCAATTAAAATTGTCTGTCTGGGACTCTTTTTACCGTTAATAAAGCTCACTCTCCATTCCATGAAACAATATTATATCTATTAGCAAAACACATGCGGAACCTCCAGCTGTATGCCTCTCCTGCCGTTTAGTTCCGCTTTTTTTTCAGTATAACATACTTAATCAAACTGAGCAAGTTGTTTTCTTAAACCAAAAACCCGGATTTCATGTTTTTTTGTAACCCTCTTGTATCTTAAAAGCTGGCAAAAGCTATTTCAGGCTTTTACCAGCTTCCAATTTTTATTTCTGTTAATTTTCTTTCATTGCAATATTTATTAACCGTACAGCAGATTCGGCACAAACATCGTAAGTGCCGGGAAATAGGTGACGATCAGAAGTGCAATCAGCAGTGCAATGATAAACGGAATACACTCCCTTACAAACTCTCCCAGCTCACATCCGGTAATCGAGCAGCAGGTAAACATCATGGAGCCAAAAGGCGGAGTCAGGCCGCCGATCATAATATTCACAATACATACCAAGCCAAAATGCACCAAGTCAACACCCAGCCCCTTCACCACCGGCACCAGCAAAGGAGCCAGAATGATCAAAGCCGCTCCACCCTCTAAGAACATTCCCAGGATCAACAGCAGGACATTGATAATCATCAACATCACATATTTGTTCTGGGTGATTCCCAAAAGCAGCTCTGTCAGCATCTGGGGAATCCGCTCCCAGCTCATGTAATATCCGAACACATTAGCAGCCACAATGATCAGCATTACACTGCTGGTGCCCTCGATGGTCTCCCGAATCACCTTCGGGAAATGCTCCGGCTTTAACTCCTTATAGATAAAAGCGCCTACAATCGTACAGTAGAGCACTGCCACCGCACCAGCTTCCGATGGGGTGAAAAGTCCAATTCTCAGTCCTAAGATAATGCCAAAGGGGAACAGAAGTGCCCAAATGGAATCAATAGCCTGATGCCAAAGCTCTCCCCCGGAAGCCCGCTTCTCCCGGCTGGGGGCATAATTCCTTTTCTTGGAGATAAAATGCACCGCAATCATCAGGCAAATTGCCATAAAGATTCCCGGCACGTAACCTGCCATAAAGACCTTCCCCACAGACACACCTGCAATCAGTGCATAGACAATCAGGTTGATGCCCGGCGGGATTACCGGCGTAACCGCTGAAGAAGCCGCTGTGATCGCTGCTGAGAACCCCTTGCTGTATCCTCTCTTTTCCATCTCCGGAACCAGCATTTTACACTGCATGGCCGCATCTGCGTTGGCCGAACCAGACACACCGCCCATCAACATACTGAGCAGCACGTTCACCTGTGCCAATCCACCCTTCATATGGCCGGTAAGCACATCTGCAAAACTCATCAGCTTATTGCTGATGCCTGCATAGTTCATGATCGAACCTGCCATAACGAAAAAGGGAATTGCCAACATAGGGAATGACTGAGTGCTGGTAATAAATTTCTGCAAAATCAAATCTGTCGGGGATCCTGTGTTCAGCACTCCAAAATACAGCAAGGTGGCTGCAAATAGAGCAAAAGCAATGGGGATTCCCGAAAAATACAAGATAAATACCACAAGAACCGGTAAAAATGCCATTTATGCTTCCCCCTTTCCTTTCTCTGCCTTGCCCGCCATCCCCCGAATGCAGGTAACTAAATGCATCACAGAATAAAGTGTCATAAGCCCAAAGCCCACGATCAGTGAGGAACTCACCCAGGCTGAGGAAACTCCCAGCACTGCGGTTGGCTTAATATAGGACAGGCCTACAAAGACGATGCTTAAATAAAGCAGGTAAGCATTGGTAAACAAAAGCACCAGCTGAACCAGAAGCCGCACCGCATTTCGGGCCCCTGACGGAAGCTTCTCCACCAGGATATCCACCCCTAAATGGGTTCCCCTCTTATAAGCGGAGGCAGCTCCGAGAAACACACTCCACACAAAGCAGCTGGTAACGACCTCCTCGCTCCAGTAAAGCCCTGTGTTCATAAAATAACGAAGGAATACATTCACAAGAACCAACACTGTGGTGACTACAATAAATGCACCGGCCAGCACTTCCTCAAAATGATCCCAGATAAATTTAACCGTTTTGTTCATATCCACATCCCTCTCTTCACCAAGAAGTACACGCTACCCAATCCTCATCGGTTCCCATCCGGCCAGCTGCATCACTGGCCCTCTGATACCCGCAACAGAGGAGGGGAGGAGCCATCTCCTCCCCTCTCCTGCCACAAAGTACACTACTGCGGCATTTCCGCAATAATCTCTTTGAATCTCTCGTAACGTCCTGGTGTCACGTTCTTCATGTTAGCATAGATCGGCTCAACGGTCTTGGCAAAAGCCTCGCTGTCCACCTCATTGAAAGTAATGCCCATCTCTTTTTCCAGCTTCTCCCTGGTAGCAGCCTCGCCCTCGGAAATATTCTTCACCATCTCCGCTGCGCCATTATTAAACTCTTCCTGGATGATCTCCTGATACTCTGCCGGTATCTTATTCCATACATCCACGCTGATATAAGCACCACATACACCCAGAAGATGCTTGGTCAGGGCCATATTTTTGGCAACCTCAGCGCTCCCATTCGTGGCATAAGCGTCAATCGTTCCCTCCAGTCCGTCCACCACGCCCTGCTGTACAGCAGAGATGGTCTCAGAGAAAGCCAAAGGTGTGGCAGTCGCTCCCATGTGATTTAATGTGTCCACATACAGCTGGCTTCCGGGGGTACGGATTTTTAAGCCCTTCATGTCCTCGGGAGTGTTGATCACCTTATTGGTCATCATGCTGCGGAATCCAAAGATGAAATCCATATTCAGGATCTTGATGCCCTTATCCTCTGCTGCCTTGAACATCTCCTTCACTTCATCGCTCTCCAGAAGATACTCATATTCCTCAAAGGACTTCACTAACATTGGGCCTGCCAGGATGTTGAAATCCGGAACATAGTCACCCAGGTAAGAGGGATCCTCCACGGAGATAAATTCTGCTCCACGAACTACCTGCTCCACACCGTCCTTATAAGTAGCCAGCTGCCCCTGAGGGAAATGCTGAATCTCAATGGCCCCATTGGTTCTCTCTTTAATGTTGTTACAAATGCTGTCCATGGTCTTGGTCAGCTGCTCCTCCGGAGCAAATACATGGCTCAGCTTCAACACCAGATGATAATCATCTGTCGAAGCAGCGGCATCACCAGAATCGGCGGCATTAGCTGCACTTTCTCCTCCCGCCGGAGCCTCACTCTTGTTTCCGCCGCCACAGCCTGCCAGAGACAGACACATTGCTGCCGCAAGTACTACACTTAATGCTTTTTTCATATTGTAACCTCCTTCTATTTAAAGGGATATCTTTCCCTTTTTATCTTCATTTCTATCTATGAAATACTTTTTATTACATGCTTTACGCTTTCCTGTCTCAACCCTGCAATTCTCTGCGGATCCGTGTTACCCTCTCCGGAAAGTTTCCAATCACGGAATCTACCCCTCGGAGAATCATTGTGCGGATATCCTCCTCCTCATTGACTGTCCAGGTATTAATCTCAATCCCATGGCTCTTAATCTCTGCCACTACCTCTTCTGTCATATTGAAATATATCGGATGGAAGCATTCTGCACCGGTTTCCTTTGTATACTTTCCAGCATTGTAAAGCCAGGTCTCGGTCAGAAGCCCGCATTTCATATCTGGACAAAGCTTCTTCATCCTTAAAACACTGAAATGATTAAAAGATGAAACGATAATACGATCCTTCAGATCAAACTCCTGAATCAGATCCCACACCTTTTTCTCTATCCCCTCATACTCAAAGATTCCTGTTTTCAACTCGATATTTGTAATCAAAGAAGAATCCTTCACCAGTTCAAAGTATTCCCGAAGGGTTGGAATTCTCTGGATCTCACACTCCCCGGCAAACCGAAACGAAACATCAAACTTTCTCAGCTCCTCCAAAGTATAGTCCCGGACAAAACCCTTCCCATTTACACAGGTGCGGTCGATCCGCTCATCGTGAATAATGACAACCTCCCCATCTTTTGTCAGGTGTACATCATTTTCGATTCCATCGCATCCTTCTGTCTCCATGGCCTTACGAAATGCCAATAGCGTATTTTCCGGATACTTACCACTGTAACCCCTGTGCGCAAAATTCTTTACCATAATTCTCTCCATTCCGCTGTCATTAATAACAGCTGATTATCTGCGGCAGAAACCTTCTGCCACAATCTACCAGTTACTCTTTTGCAAAAGTTTTTTCTTTGAGACAAAAAAGGAGCGTCAGACCTTGACATACTTCTACTCTGTAGCCCTGCTGTCTGACGCTTCTCTCACTCTCTGCATCAAAGAATTATTATTTATTTATGTAGTTATACTAGCATACATCCACCAAATAATCAAGTATTTTCACAAAGTTTTTCAATTTCTTTGCTATTTTTTTGCTTATTTTCTCTATTTTTTGGATTGTTAAAATTTTTACAAGAATTTTGCTTATACTATTCTGAAATTTTTCTGAATAATCTATATTTTAGACAACTATTTCCAAATCATATTGTATCAAGACTTATACTCCTCCTATTTTCCGTTATTTCCTCTCTCTTTTACAATTTTCTTTCCAATCATTTGTTAGAATAATATCAAAAAGGAGGCTCCAAATATTTCCGGAGCCTCCTCTGTCTTAAAGAATAACCTTTGCCGGACATTTTGCAGCACATTTTCCGCAATTGGTACATTTGCTGTAATCAATCACTGCCACATTATTGTCCATGTGAATGGCATCAAACTCACATTGCTTGGTACATAGAGTACAGGCAATACAGCCGTTATCACACTTGGCCTTCACATCCTTCCCCTTATCGTGGGAGGAGCACTGAACCAGATGCTCGGCAGAGTAGGGTACTAACTCAATCAGATGGTTGGGACAAGTACTTACACATTTGCCGCAGGCAACACACTTTTCCTTGTCAACCACTGCCACACCGTCCACAATATGAATCGCGTCAAAGGCACAGGCCTTCACACAGGATCCGTATCCCATACAACCATAGACGCAGGCCTTCTCCCCTCCGCCTGGCACCACTGCCACTTTGGAACAATCGTCAATTCCGAAATAATTGTACTGAACTCGGGCCTTGTCACAAGTACCTTTACATTTTACAAAAGCAACCTTTTTCTCAGAGCCTCCGCTCTCCACCCCCATAATAGCAGCAATCTTGTCTGCCACAGCCGGGCCTCCTACCGGGCAGGCATTAACCGCTGCCGTACCTGCAGCAATCGCAGCAGCAAGACCGTCACAACCCGGGAATCCGCAGCCACCGCAGTTGTTGCCAGGCAGCTCAGCCCGGACTAATATTTCCCTTTCATCTACTTCAACCTTAAACTGTTCGCTGGCAATCCCCAGCAGCACACCGATGACAATACCGATGGCGCCGATGATGACTGCCGCTAAAAGCAAACCTGTCATATTCATCTTTTAAGCCACCTCCTATTTAATCAGGCCGGAAAAGCCCATGAATGCGATTGCCATCAGACCGGAGGTGATCAGAACAATCGGTGATCCCTGGAAATTAAAGGGAATGTCGTTGTCTTCAATGCTTTCTCTGATGCTCGCCAACAGCACAATGGCCACAGTAAATCCAACTGCTGTACCAAAGCCGTTGGCCACGCTGAAAATAAAGTTGTATTCCTTCTGTACGTTTGTGAGGGCGGAGCCTAACACTGCGCAGTTGGTGGTGATCAGGGGAAGGAATACCCCCAAAGCCTGATACAGAGATGGCACATTTTTCTTCAGGAACATCTCCACAAACTGCACCAGGGCAGCGATCACCAGGATAAAAGCGATGGTCTGCAGATAAGTCACATCAAAGGGCACCAACACAAAAGTATAAATCAGATTCGTCACAATGGATGCCAATACGATTACAAAAATAACCGCACCGCCCATGCCGAGAGAGGTGTCCACTTTCTTGGATACACCTAAAAACGGGCACAGTCCCTGGAACTGACTGAGGATAATGTTGTTTACCAGGGCAGCGCCTACAATTACTAAAATTAACTCTTTCATCTACCGCGCCCTCCTTATTCTTTCTCAGCTGCCTGGGGGTTCTGCCCGGCTGCTTTCTCTGCCGCTGCTTTCTTGGCTGCCGCCGCTTTTTCTGCTGCCGCCTTCTTGGCTGCCGCCGCCTCGGCCTCAGCTTTCTCCCGAACCGCCTCCAAAGCAGCATGGTTGGACATGCAAGAAGCGCCGCTGCAGCTTGCACAGTTGCCGCCGCAAACCAGAGCCGACTTGGGCACAGAACCATTGGTGGCTGACGGAGCCTTAAACTTGTTCTGAAGAGCAGTCAGACCGGCCAGCACAAAGAATGCACCAGGAGCCAGACCAAATATGGTAATCCGGAAATCCTCCGGAATAAAGGCAATCCCAAAGACCGCACCAGCACCCAAAATCTCCCGGACAATGGCAATACAGGTCAGACCCACCGTAAACCCAAGTCCCATACCAATCCCGTCAAAGGCTGACTCTAAAGGACCGTTCTTTGCCGCGTATGCCTCGGCACGGCCAAGAATGATACAGTTTACCACGATCAGCGGAATAAAAATCCCCAGGGAACTGTAAAGACTTGGCACAAAAGCCTGCAAAAGCAGCTGCACAATGGTAACTAAAGATGCAACAATAACAATATATGCCGGAATCCTCACCCGATCCGGAATGATCTTCCGCAATGCAGAAATAATCAAGTTGGAAAACACCAAAACTGCCGTGGTGGAAAGCCCCATGCCCACGCCATTGACAGCTGTGGTGGTAACTGCCAGAGTGGGACACATACCCAGCATCAGCACAAAGGTCGGGTTTTCCTTGATAATGCCATTATAAATACGTTCCATACATTTATTCATGACTTCCCACCTCCTACTGTGCCAGGCAGTTCTTTGCAAAATAAACTGCCGCATTTACCGCTCCGGTCACCGCATTGGAGGTGATCGTTGCACCGCTAATGGCATTGATCTCATTATCTGCCGCCGCACTGCCCTTTGTGACTGCAAAGGCATCCACATTTTTGCCGGCATACTGATTTTTCCAGTCTGTGTCAGCATTCATTCCAAGGCCAGCAGTCTCAGCCAGGGTAAGAAACGCGATTCCGTTGACTGTACCATCTGCCAGAACTCCTACCGACACGGTGATCGCTCCGCCATAACCATCCTTAGAGGTGGTGGTAACCACATATCCCATAGGTGATCCGGAACCATCCAGAGCAATTGCTGCCTCATCCACTATAACATTTCCATAACCTAAACCGTTTATCTCTCCATTAGCAGAAGCTATCACTTCTGTCATATCGTCTGACTCAAAAGATACCGCGTCCGGCAGCACAGTCCGGTAAGCCGCCTCCTTAGCTGCCAGATTCGCCGCTGCTATAGGCTCCTTTGTGGCCTCGTATACACCGCCCAGACAAGCACCTGCCACCAGTGTAATGACAAACAATATCAGGGCATCTTTCATAAATCCGCCTTTACTCATGATTTCTTGCCCTCCTTTCCAAATGCTGTGGGAAGGGTGAACCTTTCAATCAGCGGAACCAGCAGGTTGCTGATAATAATTGCATAGGAAACTCCCTCAGCAGAGCCACCGAAAATACGGAACAGGCCTGTAAGAATCCCTAACAAAACGCCAAATACAATCTGTCCCTTCGGGGTAATGGGGCTGGTCACATAATCGGTTGCCATAAAAAAGGCGCCAAACACCAGACCACCACCACAGATATGAGCCAGAACATAATTCATATCCTGTTTTCCAAAGATGAAGGCAAACACTGCCACAGTCAAAATATATGTAACTGGAATCCGCAGAGAAATCACCTTCTTCACTGCCAAATAAATTCCTCCGACAAGCAGGGCAATCACAGACACTTCACCGATGGTTCCCGGGATCTTACCGATAAACATGGCAGTCACGTCTACTGCTTCCCCTGCCTTTAACTGAGCCAGAGGGGTAGCTCCGCTCCATCCGTCCATAGCAAAATCTGACATTTTCCCTGCAAAAGAAATCAGCAGAAAACAGCGGCCTGCCAAAGCCGGGTTCATAAAGTTCTGACCGATTCCTCCATAGAGCTGCTTGACCACAATAATGGCAAAAACGCCGCCCAAAGCCGGAATCCACAAAGGAATATTAGCTGGCATATTCAGTGCCAGAATCATTCCTGTCACCACTGCACTCATGTCTGAAACTGTAAGAGGCAGCTTCATCCCCTTCTGATATATATATTCACTCAGCACGCAGGCAGCCACCGTGACGATCAGAACCAGCAGCGCGTGGAATCCAAACTGGAATACACCAAATGCAGTTGCCGGCAGCATGGCAATACACACATCCGTCATAATACTCCGGGTGGTCTCTTTGCTCCGAACGTGCGGGGATGCCGATACGTTTAATAATTTACTCATAGCTTCTCCCCTCCTACGCTTTCTTTCTACGGTTGGCTGCAACCGTTTTTCTCATCTCTTTAAATGCCTGGGTCAAAGGACGTTTCGCCGGACAAATAAAAGCACAGCTTCCACATTCCACGCACTCCATACCGTTCAGCTTCTCAAATTTCTCACAGTCTCCTTTTAAGGCCGCCTTCATCATCATCACCGGAATAATATGGCTGGGGCACACACTAACGCACTTGCCGCAGCGAATACAGGGAGTCGGCTCATTAGCTGCCACCTCATCCTTTGTCATACACAAAAGAGCTGAATTGGTCTTTGTTACCGGAATATCCAGATCAAACAGTGCCATACCCATCATAGGACCACCGGCAATCAATTTCTCTGGCTGAGTCTTAAAGCCCCCTGCTGCTTCTATAAGCTCCTGGAAATTGGTACCGATCTTGACACTGTAATTCTGTGGATTTGCAATGGCATCCCCGGTTACGGTAACAATCCTGCGCATAAGCGGAGTAGTCTTGCAGACAGCCATATAAATAGCAATGACCGTATCTACATTATTCACAATACACCCTGCATCTGCAGGAAGCATGGAGGAATTAACCTTTCTGCCTGTGATCGCATTGATCAGAGAGCGCTCACCCCCCTGAGGATACTTAGTCAGAAGCTCGCATACTTCAATACGCGGCTCATCCTTTGTAAGCTCCTGCATCTTCTTAATCGCTTCCGGCTTGTTGTTCTCAATGCCGATCACTCCCTTTGCCTTGTCAAAAAGCTGCAGTATAACCTTTAAGCCTCCTACCAGCTTCTCCGGCTCCTCAAGCATCATGCGGTAATCGCTGGTCAGATAGGGCTCACACTCTGCTCCGTTGACCAGCACATACTCAATGGCATTCTCATCCTTCGGCGTCAGCTTCACATGAGTGGGGAAGCCTGCACCTCCAAGTCCTACTATCCCCGCTTCCTTTACAATATCACGGATCTCCTGTTTGGAAAGCTTTGCGGGATCCCGGTCCGTTCCTAATCCCTCCACAGTCTGGTACTCGCCATCATTCTCCACAATGACTGAGTTTACCATCGCTCCGCTTGCCACCCGCCTTGGCTCAACCGCTTTGACTGTGCCGGATACGGAGCTGATGATATTTGCAGAAATAAATCCGCTTGCCTCGCCAATCTTTTGGCCAACCAGCACCTTATCGCCCTTTTTCACCAGCGGGGCCGCCGGGGCACCGATATGCTGGGACATGGGATACACCATATCGCCTTTGGGAATCAGGACCTGTGTGGGCTTGTTTTCGGACAGTTCTTTTCCTTCATAAGGATGAACGCCGCCTTTAAATGTAGCCAATCCCATCTACTTTTACCCTCTTTCTATCATTTTCTTTCTGTTCTTGACAAAAAGTATCATTTTGTCATCTTGTACAGTATAACATAATTAAGGAAGGGATACAATTGGAAATTTTTCTCCCAATATCTGTGTATTATCCGGGATTTTTACCAAAAACTGTGAAAAATCAACTGTTTGAACCCGCTCTTCCTGTCTATTTATTAACAATTAAAACTTCCCGTCAACGCTCTATGTTTTTCAAAAAAAACACGGGATAGGCACCATGTTTTTTGAAAAAAACAATCTGCGGGAATTCATTGGAAAGGGGGACCGTATAGAAGAAGCATTTATAAGTCAAAGCTATTATATGCATTCTGAAGGTTCTTTTAGATTGTGAATTTTTTGCCTGATTTTGTCTAAAGAAAATAGAAGTCCATGTTTTATTCTTTTTACTTATCAATACTCATAAGTACAAAAGAAAAACGACAGCAAAAACCTGCCTCCTTTTCCCAATACCCCCAAAACTTAAATTCAAAAAATCATCTTTTTACTATATTTTTGCCCCCGGAAGTGCCCAGAAAAAAACAGAAACAATTTTTTTACATTCTTTGCAATAAAACCTCCTCTATCTGCATTAACCTATTGAACGGATGATGAAAAGAGTCGATTTCCGGGAGAAAAACGAGGCAAAAAAACAAAAAATCAAGTAAAACGAAATTCCTTGACGCATTACAATTCCATCACACACCGCCAGATTTTTCAAACAGAAAACGACCATTTTCAAAAAAACCTTAAAAATTAGGGTTGCAACCAAAGAGCCGCTTCGTGCAAAACACGAAGCGGCTCTTTCCTTTTTATTTATTTCCAAAAAGCTTTTTCTTCGGCTTCTCACCACTCTCTGGCTTCTCCCCGCGCATCACTGCATCAAAATTCCGCAAAGCCTCCTTCTGTGCCTCGTTAAGCCGCTCTGGCACCTGAACCACCAGAGTCACATAGTGATCGCCCCGGACTCCGCCTCTCACTCGCAGAGAGGGAACCCCTTTTCCCTTTAAGCGTACCCGGGTATCTGTCTGAGTCCCTGCCTTTACCTCGTATTCCACCTCTCCGTCCACAGTCTTAATGCGGACCGGGCCGCCTAAGGCCGCTGTGGCAAAGGAGATGGGCACAGTGGAGTAAATACTGGTATCCTGGCGCTTAAAAGTAGGATGCTGGGATACGACAGCCTCCACCAAAAGATCTCCTCTCTCGCCGCCATTGACCCCCGGCTCACCACCTCCGGCACACCGCACACTCTGTCCGTTATCAATGCCTCCTGGAATGGAAACCTTAAATTTCTTCTTCCTGGTTACATAGCCGGTTCCGTAACAGTCTGGACACTTCTCCCGGATCACCTTACCCTTTCCGCCACACTCCGGACAGGTCTGAACATTCTGCACCTGACCAAAGAAGGACTGCTGAGTGTAGAGGATCTTCCCCTTGCCATTACATTTGGGGCAGGTCTCCGGGGAGGTCCCCGGCTTTGCCCCTGTGCCGTGGCACTTGGAGCACTCCTCCTTGAAATTGATCTCAATCTCCTTCTCGCAGCCAAAAACAGCCTCCTCAAAGGTAATGCGGATAGCCGTTCTTACGTTCGCTCCCCTCATAGGCCCATTATACTGACTGCCACGGCTTCTTCCGCCGCCAAAAATGTCGCCGAAAATATCCCCGAAAATGTCGCCCATATCCCCGGAAAAATCAAATCCGCCAAATCCGCCGCCACCGGCCCCTCCATCAAAAGCTGCATGGCCGAACTGGTCATACTGACGCCGTTTATCCGGGTCACTGAGCACGCTGTACGCCTCCGATGCCTCCTTGAACTTTTTCTCTGCCTCCGCATCTCCCGGATTGCTGTCTGGGTGATACTTTTTTGCAAGGGCACGATACGCTTTTTTGAGGGCGGCCTCATCTGCGTTCTTGGGAACGCCCAGAACCTCATAATAATCTCTCTTGCTCTCTGCCATGATCTCCTCCATCCTCTGAGGCAACAGCCCAATCCCCGGTACTGTTACCCTTCGCCCATTTAAAGGCATGCTTTATACGCCGAAATGGCTGTCGCAGCCAAATCCCGTGACTGCGCCAGCCTTCTCACTCTGTTCGCTTGTCTTTATACCTCTTTAAAGTCCCCATCAATCACATCATCCCCTGCGGGGCCAGATGCACTGCCAGTACTGCCCATATCCGGACCTGCTCCCTGAGGACCTGCACCGGCTGCCTGAGCCGATTCATACATCTTGGCAAACAATGCCTGGGCGCTGGTCATCAGCTTCTCCTTACCTGCTTTAATATCCTCAACCTGTGCATCTGTCATCTGATCAATGGGAGCTCGGTTGATCGCCTCTTTCAACGCGTTCAGCTCTGCCTCCACAGCCGCCTTGTCATTGGCGTCAAGCTTGTCGCCCACTTCCTCCAATGCCTTCTCCGTCTGGAATACCATGGCATCTGCATCATTTCTGGCATCAATGCCTTCCTTTTTCTTCTTATCCTGCGCCTCAAACTCAGCAGCTTCCTTTACGGCCTTCTCAATATCCGAATCAGACATGTTGGAACCGGAGGTAATGGTAATATGCTGCTCTCTGCCGGTTCCCATATCCTTGGCGGACACATTGACAATTCCATTGGCATCAATATCAAAGGTAACCTCGATCTGGGGAATCCCTCTTCTTGCCGGCGGAATCCCGTCTAAGCGGAACTGGCCAAGAGTCTTGTTGTCCCGGGCAAACTCACGCTCACCCTGTACCACATGAATATCCACAGCCGTCTGATTGTCAGCAGCAGTGGAAAAAATCTGGCTCTTCTTGGTGGGAATCGTAGTATTTCTCTCAATCAGCCGGGTGGCAATCCCTCCCTGGGTCTCAATGGACAGGGACAAGGGTGTTACATCCAAAAGAAGGATGTCTCCGGCACCGGCATCTCCTGCCAGCTTTCCGCCCTGAATAGCCGCACCGATTGCCACACACTCATCCGGATTCAAAGATTTGCTGGGTTCCTTACCGGTCATCTGCTTTACCTTGTCCTGAGCTGCAATCATACGGGTGGAACCGCCCACCAGCAAAACCTTGCCCAGCTCTGAATTGGTCACGCCACCATCCCTTAAGGCATTCTGCACCGGGACTCCAGTTCTCTCAATCAGGTCATGGGTCAGCTCGTCAAATTTGGCCCGGGTTAGATTCATATCCAAATGCTTGGGACCATCTGCAGTAGCAGTGATAAATGGCAGGTTAATGTTGGTGGTGGTAGCAGTTGACAGCTCCTTCTTGGCCTTCTCCGCCGCTTCCTTCAGACGCTGCATAGCCATCTTATCGCCGGACAGGTCCACACCCTCTGCCTTCTTAAACTCATCTACCAGCCACTGACTAATCCGATTATCAAAATCATCACCGCCTAAGCGGGTGTCACCATTGGTGGAAAGCACCTCGATCACTCCGTCACCGATTTCGATTAAGGACACATCAAAGGTACCGCCACCCAGGTCATATACCATGATCTTCTGCTCTTTCTCATTGTCCAGGCCATAGGCAAGAGCGGCTGCCGTAGGCTCATTGATGATACGCTTCACATCCAGGCCGGCAATCTTGCCTGCATCCTTGGTGGCCTGACGCTGGGCATCGTTAAAATACGCTGGAACCGTGATAACCGCCTCTGTTACCTTTTCACCTAAATAGGCCTCTGCGTCTGCCTTCAGCTTCTGCAGTATCATAGCGGAAATCTCCTGAGGTGTATAGCTCTTGCCGTCAATCGTCACTTTGTAATCACTTCCCATATGACGCTTGATGGAAGCAATGGTCCGGTCCGCGTTGGTCACGGCCTGCCTCTTAGCCGGCTCTCCTACCAAACGCTCCCCTGTCTTTGAAAATGCCACCACAGACGGAGTGGTCCGGGAACCCTCCTGGTTGGGGATCACTACCGGCTTTCCGCCTTCCATAACGGCCACACAGCTGTTGGTCGTCCCTAAATCGATACCAATAATCTTGCTCATAGTTTTTTCCTCCTGATATATTTCAAATTAATTAGGAATCCGTTGTCTTAATTTGCCACCTGTACCATACTGTACCGCACCACAGTTCCCCGGTATTTGTAGCCTTTTTGCAGTTCCTGGGAAATCTCATTCTCCCCATAGGCCTCATCGTCAATATGCATTACTGCATTGTGAATATCCGGATCAAACGGCTTACCTACCGCCTCAATCGCCTCCACACCCACATCCTCTAAAGTCTTAATGAACTGCTTGTAAATCATTTCCACGCCTTCGGCAAAGGAACTTCCCTTCACATCCTCCGGCACGGCTGCCAAACCTCTCTCAAAATTGTCCAGCACAGGAAGGATCTTCTCAATAATGTCTCTGGCTCCCACCTCGTACATGGCGGATTTCTCTTTCTCCGTCCGCTTGCGGAAATTATCAAATTCTGCCATCTGCCGCTTTAGCCGATCCTGAAGCTCTTCGATCTGGGTATCTTTTGGATCTTTTTTCCCTTCCTTCTTATCCTTTGCGAAGGGTTCTCCTGCATCTTCTGTCTCTGTTTCTATACCATCTCCATCCCTGTCTGACAGAAAGTCATCCCCTGCCGCCTGTTCATCATGAAGGGCCTCCCCTGCCTTGCTTTCCTTTTCGTCAAAAGCTTCCGGCGCTTTTTCTCTCTCCTGGCCGCCTGGCATCTCCTTCTCTTCTTTATCTCTATCCATGTCTGTCACCTTTCTTCATCCTTGTCACTTTTAAATGTGGCATCCAGCTGCCTCATCAGATGTCTCAATGTACTGAGCACCCTCTCATAGTCCATCCGCTTTGGACCAATAATCCCAATCGTGCCGCGGATCCCCTCGCCCAGTTCGTAATTGGCCGTCACCACACTGCAATCCTTCATGGACTGAACAGGTGTCTCCTCACCAATGTATACCTGGATGCCATTGTCCTCCTCTGTGCGGTTCACATCGGTGATCAGCTCCTGAAGCATCTCCTTCTGCTCCAAGGCACTGATCAGCTGACTGGCCTTCTCCCCATCACTAAGCTCCGGATATTTAAATATATTCGTGGCTCCACTGGTATAAATCTGTAAGTCCTCCTCGTCAGTCTGAATCACTGCTGCCACTTCACTGAGTACCAGGTCAATCACTTGGCTATGGACTCCTGCCTGCTCCTTTAAGCGGCTGATGACACCTAAGTTGATCTCATCAATGGTCAAACCATTGAGGCTGCTGTTTAACATAATATTCAGATTTAAAATCTCTTCCTGACTGATCTCCTCCTGCACATGAATCACCTTATTGCGGATTAAGTTCCCCTCCACCACCGTGACCACCAAAAGCTTGTGAGGATCCATCTGAGAAAGCTGAATAAACTTCAACTTATTGTGGTGATACTGAGGGCCTGTAATCATGGCTGCATAATTGGTATTGTTGGCCAAAAGACGGGCCAGCTTCTTTAAAATCAGCTCCACCCGGTCCACGCGCTTGATCATCAGCGCCTTGACCTCCGTCACCTCCTGCTCCTTCTCCTGCATAATCTGATCCACATAGAAACGATATCCCTTGTCGGAAGGAATCCGCCCTGCAGAGGTATGGGGCTGAATAATATAGCCCATCTCTTCCAGATCTGACATCTCATTGCGGATAGTCGCGGAGCTTAACTGCAGATCCGTATATTTGGAAATCGTTCGGGAGCCTACCGGCTCTCCGGTCTCCAGATACGTCTTGATGATAGCTTTTAATATTGTAACCTTCCGATCATCCAGCTCCATACCGGCCTCCCTTTCCTGCTTGTTAGCACTCGTCATGCAAGAGTGCTAACACTCTGTGAATACTATACTTTACCTCCTTGTTTTTGTCAAGAGGTTTTCATGAAAAACTTTCTCTTTCCCCATCCTTTCCCCTGGTTCTCCATTTTCCTTGACATTTAACATTTTTGTAATATAATGGAAGTATATCCTCGGTGGACAAGGGGACTATTCGTCATTTAAATTTTAAAGAATGTGAGGTGAACCTTATGCATTGTGCCATTAAAAGTAAAAAATTATCGTTCCATATAATATTTTCCATATTTTTATGGATTATCCTGTTCCATGTAAATGCCTGGGCAGCACCCGTACCAGGCGATGGGAATGCGGTGGATGGTACCATCCGGAACGTGGAGGCTGAACAGATTGCCAGGGGCGCCCAGATCACCCAGGCTCCCAGCATCTCACAAACCTCCGATGTGTCAAAAAACGAGCAAATAACTGCACCTCCTGCTGCAGTTTCATCCCACGATTCAGCAGGCTCACCGGTTCTTGTCTGTGGCAGTGGAAAAGCTTCTATCTCCCCTGCTTCACAAATCAATTCAAACACTCCCAAAAAAGGAACTTCCCTGGGGATGTTTGTCACCACCGGCTACTGTATCTGCGAAGAATGTTCCGGCGGCTTCGACCTGACCTATTCAGGAACCGTTCCTCAGGCCAGGCATACGATTTCTGCTGATATTACCCGCTTTCCCATTGGCACCCGCCTGATGATCCATGATATCATTTACACGGTGGAGGATATCGGTTCCAACGTAATAGGAGAGCACATTGATATCTACTATGATAACCACGAAGATGCCGTGGCACACGGAAAACAGATAGAAGAAGTTTTTATGGTTGAATAGCTTTAGACTTAAAAAAATCCGGCAGAAGCCGTCACAGACGCCTTCTGCCGGAATTTTTTGCTTTTTCTTACAGCAAACAGGTATATTGTTACAGTTCTGTTACATATATTTAAAGTGTGTTAATTTTTAACAACTTTTGTATTGTAACAGGAAGGAGCATTGAGATGAGAAAAAGCAAAGTCTTATGGACATGCCTGATGCTAATGACAATCTTGCTGCAGAGCAGCGTCATAATCACATATGCAGAACCTTTAAACGGATATTTTGACCAAATGGAGGACGGGGTAATCGTGGGATGGGGATGGGAACCTGATTCCCCAAATACGATTGTCCCTATCCATGTGACAGTCACCCGGGAGGAAACCTCTCAGATTGTAGGAGATTTTCACCCCAATGCCTCCATCTATCGAGAAGATCTGAGCGAGAATCAAATCGGCCACGGAATGCACGGCTTCCGCATCCAGATGGATTGGGACTCCCTGCCTGACGGAGTCTACCGGATTGAAGGCCAGGTAAACGGCAAAAGCTTCGGCAACGCTCTCTCCTATGTTAAAGGAGAACCTGCCCCTGCCAAAGAGCCTGTGGTTCAGGAAGCTGCTCTTCCAACTGCTTCCCGTTCCTTGGGAACCTTCCGCACCACCGGCTACTGTTCCTGTTCCAGATGCAGCGGCAAATGGGGCAAGCGCACCAGTACCGGGGCCATTCCCCGCTCAAACCACACAGTAGCCGTGGATCCAAAAGTGATTCCCTATGGCACAAAGCTGATGATCAACGGAGTGGTCTACACGGCTGAGGACTGCGGAAGCGGCGTCAACGGAAAACACATCGATATTTACTATGACAGCCATATGGAGGCACTTCGCCATGGAAGGCGATCTGCTGAAGTATTCTTAGTTCCCTGATTCTAATCCAAAAGCTTTTCATAGGCAAGGATCACCTGTCTCATAGCCTCCTGCCCCGGAGCCCCTAAGGTGATCCGCCTTTTTACGCAGGTCTCCATGCTGATGGCATCATAGATATCTTTCTCAAAGGCCGGGCTGGCCTGGCGGAATTCTTCCAGAGAAAGTTCATCCAGCCCAATGCCCTTATCCAGACAGAGAAGCACCAATTGCCCCACAATCCCGTGGGCGTCCCTGAAGGGAACCCCATGGCCTACCAGGTAATCTGCTGCATCTGTGGCATTGGTAAAGCCTTTTTTTGCACTGGTTTCCATCACATCCTTTTTGAAGGTTATAGTGGAAAGCATACCAGTAAACAGAGCCAAACAGCCCTTGACCGTGTCAATGGCATCAAAGGTCAGCTCCTTGTCCTCCTGCATATCTTTGTTATATGCCAGGGGCAGACCCTTCATGGTGGTAAGAATCGCAACCAAAGCCCCGTAGACCCGTCCGGTCTTTCCCCGAACCAGCTCTGCAATATCCGGATTTTTTTTCTGGGGCATTATACTGCTGCCGGTGCTGTAGGAATCATCCAGCTCCACAAACTGGTATTCATTGCTGTTCCATAAAATGATTTCCTCACTAAAACGGCTTAAATGCATGGCAATCGTGGACAATGCCGAAAGCAGCTCAATCACATAATCCCGGTCAGCCACAGAGTCCATGCTGTTGAGGGTGGGGGTATCAAAGCCCAGTAGCCCGGTTGTGCAGTCCCTGTCCAGAGGATAGGTGGTCCCGGCAAGAGCGCCAGAACCTAAAGGACAAGTATTCATCCTCTTCCGGATATCCTTAAGCCGCCCTCTGTCCCGGGAAAACATCTCAAAATAAGCTCCCATATGGTGAGCCAGGGTAATCGGCTGAGCCTTCTGCAGATGAGTGAAGCCTGGCATATAGGTATCCAGATTTTCCTTCATAATCTTTAACAGCTCCCCAAGAAGCCCCTTTACCAGTTTGTCAAGCTCGTCAATCTCATCCCTGCAGTACAGCTTCATATCCAGAGCCACCTGATCATTGCGGCTGCGGCCTGTGTGAAGCCGTTTTCCCGCTTCTCCGATCCGCTGAATCAGATTCGCCTCCACAAAAGAGTGGATATCCTCGTGCTCTGCCGTAAATTCCAGCTTTCCCGATTCCACATCCGCAAGAATCCCCCTGAGTCCGGCAATAATTGCATCCTTATCCTCCAGTGTCACGATTCCCTGTCTGGCCAGCATTGTCACATGAGCAATACTTCCCTCAATATCCTGCCGGTAAAACCGGTGGTCAAAAGATAATGACTCATTAAAATTATGCACCAGCTGATTCTCTTCCTTTGTAAAACGTCCGCCCCAAAGCTTCATGGTAATTTTCTCCTTGTCTCTCTAATCATATCTTCTATCTTGTATCCATTCTTCCTGGCTGGATTCCGGCTCTTTCCGTCTGCGCCAGCACCAGCCAATAATCTCTGCCGCCAGCAACACCACCGCACATCCGGCAGTAATCAGACGCCCCTGCGTAAGTCCCTCCGGCTTATATTCCATGGTAATCCTGTGATTTCCAGGAAGGATAGATACCCCGATAAATGCATCCAATACCTTGACGGTTTTTTGTTTCTGTCCATCCACCAGGACGGTCCATCCTTCGTCATAAGGAATCGTGGTTATCATCATACCTGCTTCCCGGGGACTGATTACCCCCTCAAGCTTTGCCTCCTGCCACCGGTCAATCTCCCATGGCACAGCCGCCAGATTATCCCATACCTGAGCCAGCCCTGTATCGGAAAAACGGTACACATCTGCCCAAATATCGTCCTGATTCTCCTCTGCTGTTAAAGTCACTTCATCCCCGGCTGTACAATATCCCAGCTCCAAAAGATATCCCCGCTCCACATTATTAAAAGTTTTCGTTGTTTTCCAGGTACTGACCGTCACCTTTTCTATATTGTTTTTTCCCACATAGGCATAGTATTCTCCCCCCTCTTGGGGGCAAAAGGTCAGAGTCTTGCCGGATCCGGACACATCCATCACCATATCAAGCACATTGGAAGCCCCCACAGCATCTGCCAGGCTGTTCTGCACATCTGCCGGACTTCCCAGCTCCCTGTCCCAGCTCCCCTCAAAATCATTGGAAACCCAAAAGCCTAAAGGAAGGGTATACCGGTTCCGGTAAAGGGCTGTTTCCTCCTCCCTCGCCACAAATTCCCGAATCCCTGTATCCTCCGGATCCTCGGAATAAAGTCCATACCTTACAGCAAACAGCATGTCCACCAGGGGAGTACTGCCAGTAATGCTGTAGGCATTGGTAGAGCTCTCACAGCCCAGCTTCTTAAAAAATCTGGTCAGATCCGCATTAGCTGTGGAGGAAAACAGCGATACGGACGGAAAATTCATCCAGGCCCCGTCATTTTTTGTCTTCCGGGTCACTTTTTCCACCCGGAAAAACCGGTCCTCTCCCCGGGAAGGAATCACCAGATCCATCAGTCGATCAACCGCTTTGTTATCTTTTATATAAGCCGTGCGGCTGACTGTGGTGACACTGGTAACAGTCATATTTACTGCCGCCTCCATGGAAACCAGTGCCAAAGCTAAGAGAATCGCCCGGTTTCTAAAAACAGGCCCCTTGTAATATAGCCAGAAAACCCCCAGATACAAGGCCAAAAACAGGATCACCACATAAAATACTGAGAAGTGAAAATGCTCTGTTTTCACCAGCTGCTGGGCTAACAGCACAAAGCCCACAGCGCCCCAGAAGGAGATCAGCACGTATTTCCATGGCATTTCCCGCAGATGGAGATAGGCTTTGCAGCACATTACCAGCACCAGAAAAATATAAATGTATGACTGGCGACAGGGCAGGCTGTTTGGAAAATGAAATCCATGCCAGATAAAATTCAGTACATTGACAGAAAAGCTGGCAAAAAAGAACAAGATCATAATGCAATAGACCGCCTTCTCCTTTCCGGATATCCGCTTTGCAGCCAGATACAGGGGAAGAAGCATGAACACTGCCACCCCGCAATAAATATTCGGCCAGTGGTCCAGACCGATTTCTGTCTCCACATTGCTCATATGGCGGGCCAGCATTTCAATGATGGAAAAATAAGGATCCTGCAGCTTGGGAAAATTGAACTTCCCTGACGCCGTCATCATCAATGCATATATCTCCGGCAACAACACCAGCCCAGCCAGCCCTCCGGCCAGAAGAGAGTAAAAAACAAAGAAAAAACAGCGACTCACAAACCTCTCCCAGGTCATCTCTCTTTCCATCACCAGAAGAACTATGAAATACAGCACCATAAAAATACAGGTCATGATGGAAATATAATAATTGGAAAGAATGGAAAGCCCCAGCGTCAGACAGTAAAAAAGCCCTCTTCCATCCCTCACCAGTCTTTCTAACCCCAGCATAATCATCGGAAACAGAAGGATACAGTCCAGCCACATAATATTCCAGCTGTAGGCTGCCATATACCCGGACAAGGCATAAAAAACCCCAAAAAAGGCAATTCCAAAATCACTGGTCCCTAAATGCTTTTTCAGATAAAAAGCCATGGAAAGGCCGCAAAGACCAGTTTTTAACACGATCATATAAGTCATAAATTCAATGACCAGATCTGCAGGGCACAAAATCAACAGCCAATTTAAGGGACTTGCCAGGTAGTAGGCATAAAGAGCAGAAAAATTCACCCCCATTCCAACATTCCAGCTATACAAAAGGCTCTCACCCTCAGCCAGCTTATGACGGAACTCGGAAAAAAACGGGGCATATTGGTGATACATATCCGTCCGCAAAAAAGATTCCTCCCCAAAAGGGTAGATTCCCCTCTGGGCAAAAATAATCAGCAGGATAATCACTGGCACTAAAAAAGCGGCAATCAGACTGTCCCTGGGACGCACCAAATTCCAAGATATAATCCTTGTCCCGAAATCTGCACCTTTGTATCCCTGAGATTCCTCATATTCCAGCGAATCTTCATACTCTGGTGAATCATCATATTCCAGTAAATCATCATATTCTGATGAATCGGCAGGCTCCGGCTGCTTCCCGTACTCCGGCGAATCGCTGTTCTCTGGCAAATCTTCAGCTTCTGACAATCCTTCCTGGGCTTCTCCACACCCTGACCGATCCTGGTAAGAATGGTCCCTGTTTTTTTCTCCTGTGATGCAATCCGTCTCTGCCTTCAATTGCCTTTCCCGATCATCCCTTTTGTTTTTGTTCTCTGCCCCACCCGGAGCTATGTCTCTATCCATCATAAGTAAGTCCTCTAGCTCTCTCGTAATCCGGTTAATATCCTCATGTGCCATCTCCGGTTTCTCCTTGCTTACGATACCTTTCTGAATACCAGCCATTTGCTGAATACATAATTTAAAATCAGGGAAATCCCTGACACAACAATCTTGCAGATAAAATCTCTTCGGATGCCCATCCCGTCCACCAGAGCAATCATTGCTGCCAGTGTAAACAGCCCTGTGGCAATCCGGCAGGCCACAAAAGGCACAAACTCCCTCCACACTTTACGTGGGTTCAAGCTTCTGCTCCTGAATACAAACAGCTTGTTTGTTGCAAAAGCAAACAACACTGCCGCTGTCCACGCCCCTGTGGTGGCAATCCGGTAATCTGTGCCATAGCATCTTGTCATAACTCTGTAGCTGATCCAGTCCACCAGGGTGGTCAATACCCCAAAAATAAAATAAAAAATTATCTCCCTGTTTACCAGCCTTGCCCTGATATGGTCCCACAGTTGTCCCATCATCATCTTCTCCCAAACATAGTCTATTGTATTATAGGACAGGAAGTCCAAAAAGTAAAGAGCCGGAACCTATTGTTCCGGCTCGCCAGTATTACACAGAGAAAAACTTTATGCCTCCCCGTTTGCCTTTCTGTCTGCCAGGATTTTGTTGATACTGACAATCTTCACACACAGAGCAAACAGCTCCATAGCCAGAATCAAATCCTCCAGAGGCGGATAAGATGGCGCAATGCGGATATTCCGGTTGTTGGGATCCTTTCCGTAAGGATAAGTAGCCCCTGCCCCGGTCATAATAAGCCCTGCCTTTTTGCATCGGGCTACAATCTCCTTTGCACAACCGTCCATAGAATCAAAAGAAATAAAATACCCTCCCTTAGGGCTGGTCCAGGAACCGATTCCCAATCCCCCCAGCTCTCGCTCCAGAGTGGACGTCACTGCTTCAAACTTGGGACGCATGATATCTGCATGAAGCCGCATGTGCTCCACCATTCCGTGAATCCCGCCGAAAAAACGGACATGGCGAAGCTGGTTCACCTTGTCATGACCAATCGTCTGAAACTTCAGCTGCTTTTCTATGTCCTCCAGGTTGTTGCGTGAAGTGGCAATGGCAGCAATGCCAGAACCAGGGAAGCTGATCTTGGAGGTGGAAGAAAATTTATACACCAGATCCGGATTACCTGCCCTCTTACACTCTGCAAGAATCTCAATCAGGTGATCCTGATCATAATCATACAGGTGATGAATCCCATAGGCATTATCCCAATAGATTCTAAAATCAGGCGCTGCCGGTTTTAAACGGGCAAAGCGGCGAACCGTAACATCCGAATAGCTGTTTCCCGTAGGATTGGAGTACTTGGGAACACACCAGATTCCCTTGATCGTATCATCCTCTGCCACCATTTTTTCCACTATATCCATATCCGGCCCCTCCCCGGTCAGGGGGACATTGACCATCTCAATACCAAAATACTCCGTAATGGCAAAGTGACGGTCATAGCCAGGTACAGGGCACAAAAACTTCACCTTATCCAGTTTGCACCAGGGAGTATTTCCCATCACCCCGTGAGTCATGGAGCGGGACACTGTATCAAACATAACATTTAAACTGGAATTTCCATAAATGATAATATTATCCGGAGAGACCTCCATCATATCTCCCAACAGCTCCTTGGCCTCCCCAATACCAGTCAGCACACCGTAATTACGGCAGTCTGTACCGTCATCACAGGTTAAATCATCATCACTGCTAAGCACATCCATCATTCCCATGGAGAGATCCAGCTGATCCACGCTGGGCTTCCCTCTGGACATATCCAGCCTTAAATCCTTGCCCTGGAAATCCCTGTACCGAACCGTCAGCTGCTTTTTTAATGCATGCAATTCCTCATTACTCATCTCTGCATATGATTGCATATTCACTCCTCCTATCTCACTTTAGGGCACTGCCCCTATCCGGCGGTCAATTCTCTTTTTACCATGTGTAAGGTTCTTCTCATTCTACACGAAAACCTTCCATTTTACAATCCGTTTTTATTTCCCACAGCTTTTCCCGATTACCTGAATGCTGCAATTTCATGTGTCACACCTATGAAGATTAGTAAATTTCACTTATCTAAAAGCTCTCTTACCAGCTCATTTACCACTGCCGGATCCGCCTTCCCCTTCATAGCCCGCATCGTCTGCCCCACAACAAATCCCATAGCCTTCTGCTTCCCTGCCCTGTAATCCACCACAGACTGAGGATTTTTCTTAAGAATCTCTCCGATTACTTCCCTTAAGGCTACCTCATCGCTGACTACTCTCAGCCCCTTCTCCTCCACATATTTTTCCGGATCGATATCTTCTGCAAATATCACCTCAAATATGTTTTTTGCTACAGTCCGGTTAATTACATTTTCCTCTAACAGCCGGATTAGCTTGGCCAGATTCTTTGGGCTGAAGGAAAGTTCCTCCGGCTCTTTCTCATGCTCCTTTAACAGGCGCATAGCATCCGTCATCAACCAGTTGGACACCTCTTTAGGCTTCCCGCAAAAGCTTACTGTCTCCTCAAATATATCTGCCAGATGCTTGGAACCAGTTAAAATCCTGGCATCGTACAAGGGAAGCTGATATTCTCTCTCATAGCGTTTTAGCTTTTCTTCCTGCAGCTCTGGCTGCATAGCCTTTACCCGGGCCAGCCATGCATCATCAATCCTTACCGGGGGCAGGTCCGGATCCGGAAAATACCGGTAATCCTGGGCGTCCTCCTTAGAGCGCATAGCATGGGAGGATTCCTTGTTGTCATCCCATCTTCTCGTCTCCTGAACCACCTTTTTACCATCCTTTAAAATCTCAATCTGACGGTCTTTCTCCCCCTCAATCGCCCGGGCAATGGCCTTGAAGGAATTTAGATTTTTCATCTCCGTTCGCGTCCCAAGTTCCTTATCTCCCACCAGCCGCACCGACAGATTCACATCTGCACGCATGGATCCTTCCTGCAGCTTACAGTCTGAGGCTCCCAGATATTGTATAATCAGACGCAGTTTTTCCAGATAAGCAATCACCTCATCCGCGCTTCTCATATCGGGTTCTGACACAATCTCAATCAGAGGGATCCCGCTTCGGTTGTAATCCACCAGGGAACAATCCTCCCACTCGTCATGCATCAGCTTTCCGGCATCCTCTTCCATGTGAATCTCATGAATATGGATCTTCTTTTTCCCTGCCTCGGTCTCTATCTCCACCCATCCATCATGACAAATGGGAAGATACAGCTGGGATATCTGATAATTCTGAGGATTATCCGGATAAAAATAATTTTTTCTGTCAAATTTACAGTACTGGTTAATGCTGCAGTTGGTGGCAAGCCCTACGGCCAGAGCATACTCCACCACCTGTCTGTTGAGCACTGGAAGAGAACCTGGCATCCCGGTACAGACCGGGCAGGTATGGGTATTGGGCGCCCCTCCAAACCCAGTGGAGCATCCGCAGAAAATCTTTGTTTTGGTGGCAAGTTCCACATGAACCTCTAAGCCGATTATCGTCTCATATTGTCTGCTCATATTCCTGCACCTCCCTGTATTCTCTGTGGAATATCCTCATTTTCGCCTGCCAAAACCGGCTGCTCAGAGCTGCGGCTGCACTCATAGGCATAACCGGCCCGGATAATATGTTTCTCCTTGAAACAATCTCCGATCAGCTGCAGGCCAATGGGAAGCCCTTTTGAATCCCGGCCGCAGGGTACACTCATCCCAGGCAGACCTGCCAGATTGACAGAGATGGTATAAATATCTCCCAGATACATCTTCAGCGGATCGCTTAAGGATTCCCCCAGCTTGGGCGCTGTGGAAGGCGCCGTTGGCCCCAATATCACGTCATACCGCAAAAAGGCCTTGTCAAAAGCTTTTTTTATCAATGCCTTTGTTCGCAGCGCCTTCAGATAATAGGCATCATAATAACCACTGCTGAGCACAAAGGAACCCAGCATAATCCGGCGCTTTACCTCCGGGCCAAACCCCTCAGAACGACTTTTTTTATACATGTCATGAAGCCCCTCATACATCTTTGTCCGAAAGCCGTACTTCACTCCGTCAAACCGGGATAAGTTGGAGCTGGCTTCTGCAGAAGCGATCACATAGTAGGCAGGAATGGCATATTCTACCAGGCTTAAATCAAACTCCTCCACCAGAGCGCCCTTTTCCCTAAAAACCTCTGCTGCCTTTAAAACTGCCGCCTTTACCTCCTTATCCAGTCCTTCTCCAAAATAATCCCGTGGAATCCCGATTCGCATTTTCTCCACGTCATCCCTCAGCCCAGAGGTAAAATCCAGATCTCTTTGCCGGATGGAAGTGCTGTCCTTCTGATCATAGGAAGCAATCAGCTCCAAAACTGCCGCACAATCCTCCACATTCTTTCCCACAGGTCCAATCTGATCCAGGGAGGAACCATAGGCAATCAATCCATACCTGGAAACCGTGCCATAAGTAGGCTTAATTCCCGTGACGCCGCAGTAAGAACTGGGCTGGCGAATCGAACCCCCTGTATCAGAACCCAAGGCATAAAAACACTCATTTGCCGCCACAGCTGCACAGGAACCACCGGAAGAACCGCCAGGCACATGCTCCGGATTCCAGGGATTTTTTGTCACTCCGAAAGCAGAGGTTTCTGTCGTGCTGCCCATAGCAAATTCATCCATGTTGGTCTTGCCTAAAACCACAGCTCCTGCATCCAAAAGCCTTTTCACCGCTTCTGCCGTGTAGGTGGGCACAAAATTCTCCAGGATATGAGAACTGCAGGTGGTGGGCATCCCTTCCATGCAAAGATTATCCTTGATGGCAACTGGCACTCCTGCCAGAGGACTGCGAAGCTCCCCTTTATCAATTTGTCTCTGTACCTTTTCTGCCTGCGCCAGAGTCAGCCTTTCATCCACCGTCACATAGCAGTTCAGCTTCGGCTCAAGGGCCTCCATCCGGGCCAGGGAGGCCTTCGCTGCCTCTATCACGCCGATTTCCCTTTTCTTTATCTTACTGCCCAACTCCAGGGCAGTCAAATCCAGGATACTTTTCATGTCCTGCTCCTCTCTTTAAAACGGTTGCCGCTATTCCACAGTTTTTGGAACCTTAAAGGCCCCGTCCTTCTTCTCTGGTGCGTTTTTTAGAATATTTTCCCGGTCATTCCCATGGATCACCACATCCTCCCGAAACACATTGTTTACAGGGAACACATGGGACATAGGCTCCACACCATCTGTATTCAGCTCATTTAATTTGTCAATGTAGTCCAGCATCCTCCCCATATCCTTTTTGGCGGCCTCCTGCTCTTCTTTGGTAAGCTTAAGCTTAGCCAGGATTCCCACATATTCTATCGTCTCATCGCTGATTATATTTGCCATTTTCCGATTACTCCTTTCTCTGTACCAGCACACGGATGTACTGTCTGCATGATATCTGGCGAGACACTAATGTGCTGACTCATTTACATTTCGCCAAATGACTTGCCTGAATATAATCCGGACAGTACACTAGGGCGCAAGTCTGGTCACATCCCTAGGAAACAGCGTGGTTTCCCGAACATTCTGTTCATCCAAAAGTTTCATGGTCAAACGTTCTAAACCAATGCCCAGTCCGCCGTGGGGAGGCATTCCGTACTGAAAAATCATCAGATAATCCCGGATATCCGCTGGATCCATGTTCCGTTTTTCCATCTTTTCCAGGATCACCGGATATTCATGGATTCTCTGGCCGCCTGTGGTGATCTCCAGCCCCTTATAAAGCAGGTCAAAACTTAAGGTAAACCGGCTGTCCTCCGGATCATCCATAGCATAAAAGGGACGTTTCTTAGATGGGTAATGGGTTACAAACACAAAATCGCTGTCATATTCTTCCTTAAAATACCGGCCGATCAAAAGCTCCTCCTCTGGCTCTAAATCAAAAGGATTGCGGATTTTGCGGCTGTACTTCTCTGCCGCCAGCTCTTTGGCTTTATCAAACCGGACCTGAGGAATCTTTTCAATCACCGGCAGCTTTACATCCAAAATTTCCAGCTCCTTCTTGTAATCCTGCCGCAAAAGCTCCATTGTATATTGAAGAAATCCGGTCTCCATGGCCATCACATCCTCAAAGCCATCAATATACCCCATCTCAAAATCCAGGCTGATGTATTCGTTTAAATGGCGGGTGGTGTTGTGCTTCTCTGCCCGGAACACAGGAGCTGCCTCAAATACCCGATCATACACCCCTACCATGGTCTGCTTGTAAAATTGAGGACTCTGCCCTAGCTCTGCTTTCTGATTGAAATAGTTCAGCTTAAATACATTTGCACCGCCCTCAGCTCCCCGTGACACAATTTTGGGGGTGCGGATCTCTGTAAATCCCTGATCAAATAAAAACTCCCGAAAACCTCTCACAATCCCTTCCTGAATCTTAAACTTTGCCCGTTCCCGCACATTGCGCAGAGAAACCGGCCGCAGGGCAAGCTTCGTCTCTAAGGAGGTGTTCATCTTCCATTTATTGATCGCTAAAGGAAGCGCCTGAAAAGGCTCTGACAGAATCCGGATGCTTTTCAGCCGCAGTTCAAAGCCTTGGGGAGCCCGTTTCTCAGACACCACCACACCCATTACCTCAACCGCTGACTCTTCCTTTAAATCCTTTAAGGAAAAATCGGTCTTTCCCTTCTCACAGACACACTGAATCAGTCCCTGGGCCTTGCGCAGAATCACAAAAGCCACATCTCCCATATCCCGGATATTGTGAACAGCTCCCTTCATTTTTACAACTTTTCCCTGATAATCTCCTTCCAGAAGCTGCCTGATTTCTATGGTTTCCTTTTCCTTAACACCTGTCAAAAATTCCATAGTCCTCTCTCCTTTCCCTGAAAATCCGCTTTGCTGATTGTGATTCCGGTTCCAAGTTCTTTTTCCTGTGAAATAAAAAAGCCCGCCCCGGAATACTGTTACATATTCCGGGACGGGACATTATCCTTGATCGAATCATGCTCCGCGGTACCACCCGCATTGAGAACGGCTCCTGCAAAAAGTCCGTCCTCCACTCTTGGCACATAACGGGCGCCATCCGGGTATTCCTACTTACAGCAGCACCATTCAAGTAAAATCCCTGGCATTTGTGGTTCAGAATACCGGCTCCGGAGTGTTCCCTGTCTGCCTGGTCCAACCGGACAGCGCTCTCAGTCGGTGACGCCGTCTTCCTGTCGAAGTCCCTTGGGCAAGAGTCTCCTTCTCTGCCTTTTTCATGCTTTGCCGCACTAAATTGGTATTATATTAGCATAATCATTTTTTGATTTCAATACCTATTTTTCACAAACATTAAAGCCCATACTGGTTTTCCATATGGCATTACCCATAGACAGTTGACAATTATTGTCTGAAATAGTAGAATAGTCAGCACACTAACAGATAATTTTCCTTAGGAAAGGAGCATCCCATGTCACAACTAACCACACAGCCAGGGCAGAACCGGATGGGTACCATGCCCATTAACCGCCTGCTCATTACCATGTCCCTGCCCATGATTATTTCCATGCTGGTGCAGGCCATGTACAATATTATTGACAGTATTTTCGTATCCCGAATCAATGAGGCGGCGTTAGCCGCCATCTCCATGGCTTTTCCAATTCAAAGCCTGATGATCGCGGTCTCCTCTGGCACCTGCGTGGGCGTCAATGCCCTTTTGTCCCGCTCCCTTGGAGAGCAGAACCAGAAGGAAGCCCAAAAGGCGGCCCAAAACGGCATCTTCCTTGCCATCTTAGGGGCCCTGGCTTTTGCCTTATTCGGTTTGTTTGCCTCCCGGCTCTATTTTGCCAGTCAGACCGAGGATCCGCAGATCATTGCCTATGGCATCGAATACCTGCAGGTGTGTCTGATCTTCTCTTTCGGGTTCTTCATGGAAATGATGCTGGAGCGGATCATACAGTCCACCGGACGGACAATCTATAATATGTTCTCTCAGGGACTGGGAGCCATCGCCAATATCATCCTGGATCCGATCATGATCTTCGGATTATTTGGTTTTCCTGCTCTGGGCATCCGGGGGGCTGCCATTGCCACAGTCACCGGGCAATTTCTCGCCATGTTCATCTCTTTGTTCTGCAATATCCGGTGGAACACAGATGTGAGCATCCGCATGAAAGGATTTTCTCCGGACCGGCGGGTAATCGGAATCATCTATGCCGTAGGTCTTCCCTCCATTGTCATGCAGTCCATTTCCTCGGTGATGACCTATGGCATGAACAAGATTCTCGGGGTGTTTTCCTCCACAGCAGTCACCGTATTCGGCGTATACTTTAAGCTGCAGAGCTTTATTTTCATGCCGGTATTCGGTCTTAACAACGGGATGATCCCCATTATTGCCTACAACTATGGCGCCAGAAATAAAAAGCGGATCATGGAAACAGCCCGCTTAAGCATCTACATTGCAGTGGGGATTATGCTGGTGGGACTTGCCATCTTCCAACTGTTCACCCCTCAGCTTCTTCTCATGTTTGACGCCTCAGAGCATATGTTAGAAATCGGCGTGCCTGCCCTGCGGCTTATCAGCTTAAGCTTTCTGTTTGCAGGCTACTGTATTATCGCCGGCTCTGTATTCCAGGCTCTGGGCAATGGTGTGTACAGCCTTATCGTCTCAGTGGCCAGGCAGCTCCTTTGTATCCTTCCCATTGCCTGGCTGTTTGCCCGGTTATGGGGCCTTCACGCGGTGTGGTATTCATTTCCTCTGGCTGAGATCACCTCTGTGGTAATGAGCACCATTCTTTTTAAGCGGATTTATGATAAAAAAATTCGGAATCTAAGTGAATAATCAGAAAAAACAGGACATATATTTATTGCACATCAGGAGGATTTCTTATGTCTGTTCCAGAACTTTTTATTATCGCAGTTGGGCTCTCCATGGACGCCTTTGCCGTATCCATCTGCAAAGGCCTTTCCATGGGGAAAATGCATATAAAAAATGCTCTGATCGTGGGCCTTTATTTTGGAGGATTCCAGGCCATGATGCCTGCTCTTGGGTATCTTCTGGGCAGCCATTTTCAAGAAGCAATCACTGCCTATGATCACTGGATTGCCTTCATTCTCTTAGGCGTTATTGGGTTTAATATGATACGTGAAGCGCTGAATAAGGAGGAAGAGACCTGCAGCGCCTCCCTGGCTATGGCAGATATGGCAGTTCTGGCCATAGCCACCAGTATTGACGCTCTGGCCGTGGGAGTGACCTTTGCATTTCTTCAGGTGCATATTCTTCCCGCAGTCTCCTTCATTGGCCTGACCACCTTAGCGCTGTCTGTCATCGGTGTAAAGATCGGTACCGTATTCGGCTGCCGCTACAAATCCCGGGCTGAACTGACTGGCGGGATCATTCTGATCCTGATGGGCCTTAAAATCCTGATTGAGCATCTGATGTAGATCCGTAATCAGAATCGTGCTCCCGGGAGCGACCCTGAATGCTTGATATCGTCTGGGGATTCACCAGAATCCTCACATCTGTGACATAGGCCACATGGTAGCTGGAAATCTTTTTTTCCTTAAGATCCGCAAGAATCCTGTCCTTATTTTCCATCATCAGGCCAAAATCGTTGCCTATATAGTCCGTCTCCATCTGAAGGCACATTACCTTATGAGCCTGTTTTTCCTCTGACTCCTTGTCTGTCTCACCGGGCTCTTCTTCCTCCGGGGAATCTTCCCAGAAGGAAAGAGTCGGTCGTATGGTTCTTTTATTATATGTCACCACATAGCGGACTGTGCCCTCTGGCACCGATCTGTCCGTCTCCACCATTGCATCCCTGTCCTGATATCCCCGGATAATTCTGATCTTCTCCTGCATTGGGTCAAATGTATAATCCAGCTCCTGCACTACCAGATTCTCCTGGCCGATCTCTTTCTCCCCTCCATAAGCCAGAGACGAATACTCCACCAATGCCACCCCTGTGCCGATTCCGCCTAAAAGGATTCCGCCAAGAAATATTCCTGCCAAAATCTTCTGACTCTTATGCATGTTCCTCTCCCTCCGTCCTTTCAGTCTCCTCAATCTTCCCGTGTTTTTCCATCTTTCCTGAATTTTTCCCATAACCCTTCGGCCTGCTTCCTCCTGCATCCAAACCGCCGCGGATCTCCTCCATGTTTTTCTTTCTCCACAGAAAAGTCATTCCCAGCCCTGCTGCTGAGAAAAAGCAAAGAACCAGTCCCAGGCAGCCTAAAGTCACGCCCGCAAGTGGATACCGCTGCATCAGAAGAACCGTCAGCATGCCCAGCATATACAGGCTGAACAGGCCGCAGCCACCGCAAAACAGAGCAAAACACACCCACCCCACATTCCACATCGTGCGGATCCCCCACAAAAATATCCTGCCTGCAAGGTGGCACAAATTGCACATCAGCCATACAGCTCTGCTAAGTAAGGTTCCGGCGCCTCTATATACACTTTTCCTCCTGGATGTATGGTTTCTCCCCAAAGGAAAATCGGCACCTCTTTCCTGGATTGCAGAACTAAAAGCCTCCATATTTTTTTGTCCTTCCCACTTTCTTTTCAGCCATACAAATGGCCGGGCAGCCTGCTTTTTGCAGAATAAGAGCATACTCCACAGAATATTTCCCAGGCAATACATCCCGCTCATGACAGACCCTCCGGCTCTGGCCCCTATTCTCTTTGTTTGCTGAAAAATTTCCTCTATTTCTTTCTCACTGGAAAAAAATAGGTTCTTTCCCTGCTTTGATCCTGAAGCATAATCCGCCCGGACATGGTACGCCTGCAAAATCTCAGCAGACAGCTCATTTAAACTGCCAAAGTCCGCGATAGCTTCCTCCTCCGTCAGACCGTTTTTCTGCTTCATGTCAATGTGCTGCTCATACTCGCTGACAATATCCTCCAGCTCCTCCTCCTGAAGCACGGACAATGCCTGCTTCAGTTCACTGATAAATGTCTTTTTATCCATGTCTGCACTCCTTCAAAAAAGCTCCTACCTTTTCTGCCAGTTCATTCCATTCCTTCTCCAATGTATCCCGATACAGCACCCCTGCCGCGGTCAGGTGATAGTATTTTCTGGGAGGGCCTTCTGTGGATTCCCTCAGATAGGTCTCAAAATAGTGTTCATTGGTCAGACGTTTAAGCAATGGATAAATCGTACCTTCATTTACATCTACTACCTTGGAGACCTCTTCCACCAGCTCATAACCGTACATATCTCTCTGGCGAACGGATTCCAACACGATCAGCTCCAGGACGCCCTTTTTAAACTGGGAATTCATATGTATTATGCCTTTCCGCAGTATCCTGCCTTGCTCTTTTCCTTGAATGATACTATATTACACCTACTACTATGTATTGTCAAGTACTAATTTATATATAGTACCATTCGTGGACAAGAGATATAAATAAGCTGACGCCGTTTGTTTTCAAAATAAAAAACGCTCTGCGCCAGCTTGTTTCTGTGTATTCTTTTTAATCATAAATCTTCACAAATATTTCCGTGTTTACCTGCACATCCGGTGAAAACCGGACTCCCACAGCAGTCTCTTTATCTGCAGATACTGCTTCCAGCTTTTTACAAGCAAGAAGAGGAGACAAATCCTGGATTTTATTATCCTGCAGACTGCATCTTCTAAGATCCGTAAGTGCAGAGATAAAAGAAATATCCTCCTGCTCACATCCGTCCAGATATAATCGTTTGATATTTGGATAATGGGTGAGAAAGCTGAAGCTTATTTCTTCCCCTGTGGCAATGTTTTCGGGACGACACTCAAAAAATCCTGCTTCCAAAAGAGACGGATTCTCTTCTAAAAGCCCTGGATCCAGAAGCAGATTTGTGTCTGCGGCCCCATAGTGGCCTAAACGAAAGACCGTAAGCTTAGGAAGGTTTAAGATAGGTTCGATTCCTGTTATCTCACCGCCCCAAAAATTGTCCAAATAAATACGCTCCAGGTTTTCAAGCCTTGCCAGAGCCGAGACATCCACAAAAGCCTGATATTCATGAATCGACATATGAAGCTTAAGCGTCTGCAGAGAGGTAAGAGCAGCAAGCTCCTCTAAGCCTTCCTTTTCCTTGACTGCGATAGTCAGTGCCTGGATATTTTGCAGATGGTGAAGCTCAGATGGCAAAATATATTCACTGTCTAAAAAATCAACCTGCTTTAGATTGGGAATAGAATCGAAAAGCGACAGACTGGCGTTTTCACCTGTATATATGGAAAGTGACTCCAGACCAGGCAAATCTTTTAAAAATCCACAGTCCTCCAATAACACATGGTCAATATACAGACTTTTAAGTTCCGATAGTTCTTTCAGATTTTCCAGACCAGTGTACTGTTCTCCACATCGCAGCCTCAATACTTGTAGCTTTTTACATTCTTCAATACCGCTTACATCCATGGACTGATTGGTCAGATTGGTATCCACCTCCAGCTCCTCCAGATTCTTATATTGACCGATCCCTTCCACGCTGGTTCCCATGATACCGATATGAAGCGTTGTTATGTATTCCGGGTTCAATATGGTGGAAACCGTATCCAGCTTGTCATCGGTATCCACACGGCTGATTCTGGCGTCCGGGGAAAATTTCAGCAGAGAAAGCCAAACCGCGTCCCGATTGTCAATCCGGGTCAGGCCGGTAAACATGGTATAATCTGAGGGCCAGCTTACCCGCTTCGTCCGATAAGTCCAGGTCTTTATCGTATCCTGAAATTCCTCCTCATTCTCACAATCCTCGTAATTGGCAAAGCTGTAAAAAATCTTGTTGAAGGTCTCGCTGCCCTCCCGCTCATAGGCACAGCGAAGATACCGGATGGACGCCAGCTCCTCCTTGGTAATCGCTTCAAAATCCTTCTCAAAAATATCCTGGCAGAAGATGACTAAAAGCTGCCCGTTAGCGTCCACCGGCAAATCTGAATCCGAGGTGGAAAACACTGATTTTTTGGCCGCAATATTAAATCCGAAAATAATCAAAGCAATCAGTGACGCCACGATCAAAAATATAATAAGAACCTTTTTGGCGCTGCTGACAGCTTCAACCATGTCCTCATTCCCGCTGTAGTCCACCTGAATATTGACAATGGTTCCTTTTGCCTCATCAATCAGGTATTTCTGCCCGCAGTACGGACAGACTGCATGGGTTTTGTCCACCAGATCCAGCGTGGCCCCGCAATTGGTACATTCCAGCTTTAAAAGCTCCGCTTTCTCATTCTGATTGGATGTGTGGATTCTATATTCTTGCGGTGTTTCCCTGCCTTTGTCCCCTTTCCTGTTTTCCATATCTGCTGCTCCTTTGATCTTTTCCTTTAACCTTTTCTTCCTGTTTTTCTGCTGCTCTATTTTCGTTCCAGCTCAATTCGCCCTTTGTATGTCTTTTCCCACTCTGTCCATTGATCGTCTGGAACATACCATGCAGCCTTTCCCTCTATGTAGAACCATTCCAGAGATGGATGTGACAAAATCTCTTCTATGATCGGGACAGCCTGCTCTTCCTCCATTGTCACATAAGGCAGACGCAGCTCCTTAAGCTTCTCACATTCCTTAAAAATCGCTCCACTATCCAGATTGATTTTTTCAAGCATCAGCCGCTCCACCCCTTTTAGATTGTCCATAAAAGAGAAATCCTCCAAATTGTCCGCCTCTAAAATCACCACTTCCTCCAAAGTATCCGGATTGACCCTGGAAAAAAACTCAGGCGTCCCGTATCGGGATAATCCATCCGTACAATATATGCACCGAAGCTGGTTTTCCTCCGGCAAAACATAATTCTCCCAGGCCCCTGTATACAATTCCAGTCTGGTCAAGCCTGTAAAGTACTGCACATTACTAGGGGAAAAGTCATCCTGCTTTCCCTTGATCGTAATTGTGTCCAGGGTTCTCTTAAACTTGTCCGGATCGTCATAGGTATAATAATCCTCAAATCCGTAAGTGAACTGATAGCCCTTATTTTCCTCTATCCTTAAATATTTGATCTTCTCCAGATCCTCCTTATGGATCTCTGCCGCCGGCTTCTGGTATACCTCCATAAGAAAATCCCGAAACACCACAGAGAAGCGACTTGCAGATGCCACCATTCGTCCTGTATAGAACTGATACCCAGTGACGGCCAAAGCAGTCACCAGGATTACTAAAGCTGCGCAAATTAAAATGATCTTTCCTGCAGACAGTCGGATCGATACCTTATGCGTTCTGTCTGCAGAGATATAGTATTTTCTTCCGCAGGAACTACACTGAAATACATAAGGATCTTTTTGCATAAGGCTCCCTCCGCAGGACTCGCAGATGGTTAGCCTGTTTTCTTTATCTTGTTTTATTTCCATATCACTTGCTCTCCGTTGTTGAGTCTTTGCCAGATCTCCTTCTGGGCAGTCATTTTGCCTTCTCTGCCCTGGGCATCAATACGCCTTTATATCTGGCAATCCATCTATCACTATTATACACAAAACCAGAGATTCTGAAAAGTACCAGCTTCACACCAAAAAGGCGGAACCATCTGTTAGCAGTCCCGCCTTGTCTCATTACACGTTTCGCATCATTAATCCAATGTACAATTCAAAATATTTATTCTGCATCAAGGCTGGTGTCCATACTTTCTTCATGGAAAATCCGCTCATCCATCTGCACCAAATCCTCGGCAATCTCCACCTCAAAATCCAGCAAGTCCAGAATGTCCTTTTTAAGATCGATCCCCGGCGCGATCTCCTTTAATACCAGCCCGCGTTCTCCTAACTCAAACACTGCCCGCTCTGTGATATATTTTACCTTTTGTCCCCGCTTTTGGGCATCCTTGGCATTAAAGGTGATCCCCTCAATTTGAGAAGCCAGCTTCCTGTTGCGGCCCTCCTTTAGAATTTTTAAAGCTCCGTCAGAAACCTCCGTTTTCAGCCCGCCGGCTGTAAAGGTCCCGCCGAATAATATCTTCGGTGTCTTGTAGGTAATATCATTGAAGCCGCCGGCCCCTGCAATCATATTCTTAAACTTGTGATTGTTGACATTCCCAAACTGGTCTGCCTCTCCCATACCAAGACAGCTAATGTCCAACATTCCGCAGGTATACACGTCAAAAATATCCGTGCTGTCCAAAATCATTTCCGGATTGACGGAGACGGCAAAGGTTCCGTCCCATCCGGGAAGTCCGCCAATGGGGCCATGCTCTATAGTAAATTCCAGCTTTTCTGCCACTCCCTCCTCCACAGCCAGAGCAGGCAGCTGGGCAGGAATCCCAAATCCCAGATTTACAAAAGCATTTTCTCTCAGTTCCAGAAGCATTCTTCTCAAGATCACCTTCCGGTGGGTAAGAGGCATTTCTCTCTTTTCAATCGGTTCCTTCTCTTCCGTGTAGGTGGTGGCCTCATGATGAGACACCACTGCCTCATCCCGCTCGTCAAGGACAACGAAATCAACCAGCTTTCCGGGGACAGCTCCCAGCTTTGGATGAATGGTTCCGGATTTCACCTTTCTTCTCACCTGGGCAATCACGATTCCCCCGTTATTTTTGGCTGCCAGAGCGATTGCTAAGATTCCCTGAGAGGTTGGTTCATTTTCCAGATAAATATTTCCTTTCTCGTCAGCAGATGTTCCCCGGATAATGGAGACATCTACCGGCAGGCGGGGATAGTACAGCCATTCTCTCCCATCCAGCTCCTTAACCTGTACAATGTCCTCTTTTGTCGCCTCATTCAGCCGGCCTCCCCCCATGCGGGGATCCGCGCTGGTATGAAGCCCCACCTCCGTGAACAGTCCGGGCTGTCCGGCGCCGGTATTCTGTAAAAGCTTGTAAAAGGGCCCCATGGGAAGGTGATACGCTTCCACCTTGTTTTCAAAAATAAGATCATTGAATTTTCGGTTGGGTCCCATGGATGCATAAGAACCTCCGATTGCCCGCTTCACCATTCCTTCATGGGCAAAGTAATCGATCCCCCGTTTCTCCATAGAGCCGATAAAGACAGGGAACAAGATCGTCAGATCCTTTGGAGTCCCTTTTTCCAGAAATTGCTGCTCCAGTTCATACAAAATTGTTTCTGGCTCCAGCATACTGATATTTCCAATAATGCACACAGAATCCCCATTTTTTATCTTTTTTGCTGCTTCTTGTCCTTTTATAAATATTGCCATAATCCCTCCTGCTCTGTTTTTGTGCAAACCGCTCTATTTCCAAGTATATTTCCTGCCGCATACAAATCAAATGCCCCGCCGCAATCGGACGGGGCATAAAGCCATTCTTCCCTTATCCCAGGCTCGGCCCGTAAACCAGATTAGGCAAAAACAGAATCAGATCCGGAAGTAAGATTGTCACCAGCAGTGTTGCTGCAATGGCCACAAACAAGGGCCAGGAGTACCGGGTAGTCTCCTCAACCGGACAGTTCATGATGGACGAACAGGTATACAATGCCACTCCCACAGGAGGCGTGGAGCACCCCATGGTAACTACGGTCATCATAATGATTCCAAAATGAACCGGGTCGATTCCATACTGGCGGATCACCGGAAGAAGGATCGGTGTCACAATCAAGGTAATCACCGTGGTTTCCATAAACATTCCGCACACAATCAGCATTAGTATAATAAAGAGTAAAATAATAAACCGGCTGTCAGAAAGACCTACCAAAAAGGTGGCCACCTGCTTCGGCAACTGGTCATAGACCACACCATAGCTGAAAATACCGGAAAACGCAAGCACTATGGTGATCACGGACAGATCCTTTACACTGTCCACCACACAGGCCCGGAATTTCTCCCAGGTAAGCTCCTTATAGACAAAAATCCCCACCACCAAAGCATAGAATACAGCAAACGCCCCGGATTCCGAAGGAGTCATCACCCCGCCCCGAATAAACACAATAAGAATAATCGGGAACAGCAGTGCCCAGATACTGTCAATACATGCCTTGAAAATCTCTTTTGGTGTGGACGGTTTGTCATGATCCGGCTTATATCCAAAATGTCTGGCAGACCAGGCGGTAGCAATCATCATAAAAATACACATAATGATTCCTGGAACAAATCCGGCCACAAACAACCGGCCAATGGACACCTCACCCACAGTCCCATAGAGAATCAGCCCCATGGAAGGCGGAATGGTTGCCACGATCAGGCCGGAAAGACAGTTGACCGCCGCAGACCACCCTGGTGCATATCCCCGCTTTGTCATCTCTGGTCCCAAAATCCGGCACTCCATGGCAGCATCCGCCACCGCAGAACCGGACACGCCGCCCATCAAGGTCGACAAAACCACGGATACCTGCCCAATAGACCCGTACATATGCCCGGTCAAAACATTGGCCAGCTTTACCAATCTGGATGTAATCCCTGTATTGTTCATCAGATTCCCTGCAAAAATAAAAAGAGGAATTGCCAGCATGGTAAAGGACTGGGTGGTAGACAATGACTTCTGCACCAGTATGGTCCAGGGAATCTCCGGACGCACCAAGAAAAAGATAAACCCGGAAATTCCGATAGCAAAAGCAACCGGCATTCCCAAAAACAAAAAGACTAAAAAGATTCCAATCGCACCGATCATACTTCCTGCCGCCCCCAATCCTTCTGTGGTTTTTTGATATCCGCAACCAGATTTCCTGCCATGGTTGTAAAGAGCAAAAGAGAGCCTACCGGCACTGCCAGGGTACACCATGCATAGCTCAGTTTCAATGTGTTAAACATCCGGGCCCAGCTCTGGGACACCAAAAGGAAACCATATACAATCAGAATAAACAGAAACAAAAGCATCATAATATCAAAAACAATCCCCAGGATCTTCTGCACCAATTTTGGCAGCCGGTTTGTCAGCATATCAATGTTGATCAGCTTTCCGGAGCGTGCAACTACGTCCGCCCCCAGAAATGTCAGCCACCCAAACGCCAGCAGGGAAATGTCCTGGGCCCAGTTGATCGGCATTCCAAAGGTTCTCGTCACTGCGGAACCGAATACCAGCACGGATATAATGATCAATAATGCACTGGATATAACTGCTTCAACCTTATAAACCATTTCCGACAGCTTTTTCATAGATACCAGACCTTTCCTGAATATAATATGTTATCTGTAACTGCGTCACAGTTTTTTCTAAACTGTGACGCAGTTACAAAGGTTTCAAGTAATTACTGCTCTTTGCCGATTTCCTTGTAAAGCTGTGACCGAAGCTCTGCATAGCCCATCTTTTCGTATGCCTCGTCAGCCGCTGCCTTGAAAGGTGCCAGATCCGGCTCAATGATGGTAAGTCCGGCATTCTTCATCTCTTCCTCTGTACGGTCTGCCTCTGCAAGAACATCCTGAGCGGTCTCTGCTCCCACCTCACGGGCTGTATCAATCAAAATCTTCTGCAGATCCTCCGGCAGGCTTTTAAACCAGGATTCGCCGCACACCAGTGCCTGCATCAGCTGGAAGTGGCCGGTCTTGATCTGATATTTACACACCTCATAGATTCTGGACGGATAGGTCGAGGTGTTCTGTGCCTCACAAGCGTCAATCGCCTTGGACTGGATACCATTGTAGACCTCACCCCAGGCCATAGCTACCGGAGTAGCTCCCATGGCCTCCATTGTTGCCGTACATACCTCTGCACCGATGGTTCTCACCCGGATTCCCTTTAAATCCTCCGGAGAATTGATTTCCTTGTTGGTCATAAAATGTCTCGGGCCGTCATAGTAGTCAAAAGCCAGCACCCGGATTCCATGAGTGTTTGCCAGTTCATCTTCCCAGCCTTTGAAGGTATCTGTCTCCGTAAGAGCCAGACACTCATCATAATTATCCCCAAAGTATCCCATCATCATAATGCCCATATCTTTTACATAGGTACCCATTCTGGCTGCATCTGTATTGACTGCAATCCCTGCGCCCTGGATAGCCTGCTCAATTACGTCCTCATCATTGCCCAACTGGCTGGAGGGGAACACCTCTATCTCAATCCTGCCATTGGATGTCTCTTTGATCCGCTCAGCCAGCTTCATATAAGCCTTGGTGATCATAGCCTGGTCTGTCTGAGAGGTGGAAATCTTTAAAGTATACACCTTCCCGTCATCCGCCGGTGCTGCCTCTGACGCTGCTTCCTCTCCTGCTGCTTCTCCTCCTGCAGCTGCCGTGGTGGCCGCCGGCGCCGGCGCCTGTGTAGTTCCCATACCCGGCATGGAGCTGCATGCAGACAATACAACCATAGATGCCGCCATCAATAATGCAAAACATTTCTTCATAATACATATCTCCTTCTTTTTTATTTATTATAAGGCATGAGCCTTATTTCTTGATTATAATGGGTGATCCATATTTGGGATCTGTCTGTGGAAAATCTGACCGGTGGTGAGACCCCCGGCTCTCCTTTCGCTGCAGGGCACTTTCAGCCATAATCCCAACCGTTATCAGCATGTGATAAAAATCAATGTTTGCTAGGTTGGCATTCTGGCCTGCCGGCGCTGTCATCAGCTCTCGTTTTAATTCGTTCACAGTATTTAAAAGACTGGTAAGCCCCTCTTCGTTTCTTCCCACAAGCAGATGATCCTGCGCTGCAATTCGCAGGCGTTTCAACAGGGCTTTTGAATCAATCGCCTTATGTAAAAGCTCCATTATCCGCTGATACTGGGGATCGTCTGTCATTTGACAGACTGCCTCCTCCCCGGTTGTCCTAATGGCCGCCTGGCTGATCGCATATTCTGCCGCGCTGCTGCCGGCAATCTTTCCAAACACCTGGCAAGTCACCATCATATTGCCTCCCAAGCGATCCGCCCCATGGGGGCCTCCTGCACATTCCCCGGCCGCAAACAGGCCCGGCAGAGAGGACATGGCATCCGCAGAAATTCTCACACCGCCATTGATGGCATGGGCATAGACAGCCACCTCAACCTCATCCTTCAAAAGATCCACATTTCTGGACTTCATAAAATCCCTGGCAATCCCCCACATATGGTGGATCCCACAGTCATCTGGAAGAGCGGCTATATATTCATCTGTCATGTGGGTAAGGTCCGCCCGGATTCCCCGGTTCTTAGTGCCCCTCCCCTCCTTGATCGCTGTCTGTACCACCACCTCCAGATACTTGGAGATATCACTGCTGGAAAAGGGAAAATGCTTCCTGTGCTCATGCATCACCTCATCACTGGTAAGTCCCTCTGGAAGAACTGCTGAAAAAATCTCCTCTCCGTCCTTGTCCAAAAGTTTTGGCCTGCCCTCCCAGATATAACCATTAAAAATATTTACCACAGGATGAGAAAAGCCCATTCCAATCTGCATAAACTCCATATTGACAAGCTCTGCCCCTGCCTCGTATGCCATGGCGTATCCACTTCCGGTGACATCCACAGGATTCATGTTTCTCTCAAATGCCTGGCCGCTGCCTCCGGTAGTCAGCACCACTGCCTTTGCCTCAATATAAAGAATCTCCCCGTCCTGATATCCGTAAGCCCCGGTACAATGATTATCTCTCACATACAACCCCATAATGGTCGTGCCGGTCAAAACCTCAATGTTTCTTCGTTTCTCGATCTGGAGCTTCAATGCATGGGTGATCGGTTCCCCATGTCCCTTGATCACATGGGTCCGCGGGTAATTGGAAAAACAGCTTTTAAAAATGTAATACCCATCCTCCTCCATCTCAAACGGGACTCCCCATGCTTCCAGCTCATCAATTGTCTCCGGCGCCCTGGCGGCCACAATCGCTGCCAGCTTCTCATCTGCCATTCCCTGGCCGGCCTTCATAATATCATCAAAATGCTTCTGAACCTCATAGGGATTGGACACATCCCCTGCATTATACCCTGCCATCTCCGCTACCGGATAGCTGGTGGCGCCGGAATGGCCGATCTCCTTTTTGCTAACCAAAAGAACTGACACTCCCCGGTCCGCCGCTTCTATGGCTGCCCGGCAGCCTGCTCCTCCTGTACCGATCACCAGCACATCTACCGTCTTTTTCATCCTCCACCTCGTCCTCTTATTTTTGAAAATGGGGTGGCCGCTTATTGATAAATGCATCCACACCTTCCGCACAGTCCGGCGTCTGGAACACGGTTCTGCTCAGCTCCAGGTTGGGATAAAAATTCTCCTCCGTTGTCTTTTGCCAAAGCTGGCGCACTCCCTTTTTGATCAGCTTGATGGCTTCAAAGGGCTTATCTGCTATCACTCTTGCCAGCTTAACCGCTTCTTCCTCCGTCTTTCCCGCAGGAACCACATGGTTCACCAGGCCGATCTGACACGCCTCCTGGGCTGAGATCGTCTTTCCTGTGTACAGCATCTCATAAGCCCTGGCAATACCAATGTATCTGGCCATCCGGTACAGACCGCCGCTTCCCGGAAACACGCCCAGATTGATCTCCGGACAGCCGATCTTTCCCGTCTCGCTCATAAAACGGATATCGCAGGCCATGGCAATCTCACAGCCGCCACCCAGAACATTCCCTTCCATGGCCGCAATCACCGGCTTGTCCAAAAGCTCGATCCCGTCAATCGCCAGATTCTCATTCCGAAGCTTCTTCCCGATCACATCATCCCACACCTGAGGAAATTCCTTGATATCTGCTCCCACGCAAAATGCCTTCTCCCCGGATCCCCGCAGGACGATCACCCGAACCTCTGTATCCTCCTCCAGCCGGTGAAAGGTCTCCTGCATCTCTGCGCTCAGGCTTAAGGTCAATATATTTAAAGGCGGATGGTCAATCATCACAACTGCCACATAATCTTCAATCTTTACCTTCAAAAGCTCATTGCGATATTCCATAGTTTCCCCTCCTGACATTCGAATTATTTGTGCATTTTTTATATGTAAACGATTATATGTTGAGTATAAACTTTTATATTCTTGTTGTCAAGAGTTTTTTTCTATTTGTGTCACCAAGCTTCCTCCGCAAATATCCCCCCATCCATCTCCTTCACCGTTCCAGACACAAACGGCTCAAACTCCATCAAATCAAGCACATCCTCCTGCAGGCGAACCCCGGGCGCGATCTCCATCAACTCAATCCCCTTTTCTCTGAGCCGGAACACAGCCCGCTCTGTGACAAAGACCACCTCCTGCCCGGTCTCTAAGGCATAGGCTCCGCTGAAGCTGATCTGCTGAACCTTTGAAACCAGCTTTTTACACTTTCCTTCTTCCAAAATTTTAAGCTTCCCGTTCCCACACTCCTGCCGAAGGCCTTTTGCTGTAAAGGAACCCACAAAGACTACCTTTTTGGCGCTTTGGGATATATTGATAAATCCTCCCACTCCGTTGGCCACCCCGTTAAATTTGCTGACATTCACATTTCCCTCTCTGTCAAATTCCGCAAAGGAGAGCACAGCCACATCCAAACCACCCCCGTCATACCAGTCAAACTGGTTGGCCTCACATACCATAGCACCTGCATTGTAAGCAATGCCAAAATCCGACCCGGTGGCCGGGACCCCTCCTATGATCCCCTGTTCAAGAGAGAGATTGACATCACCGCTGCGCCCTTCTTCCTCCAAAACCTTCCCCACGCCTGCCGGAACCCCAAAGCCAAGATTGACAATATTTCCTTTTTTTAATTCCATAGCTGCCCGGCGGGCGATCACTTTGCGGAAATCCAGAGGCATTTTCTCCTCCTCCGGAACCTGCCCCCTTCTCTTTCCAGATAAAAGCTCACTGGATTCTGTTTTCATGGACATTCGCTGACAGGGATCCACCACGATTCCATCCACCAAAATCCCTGGCACTGCCACTTGATACGGCTTGATCTCCCCGTTTTTTACGATTCTCTTTACCTGACAGAGAACCTTTCCACCACAGTTTTTCACTGCCTGGGCTTGGGACAGGGCTTCCGTTACAAGCCCCTCATCCTCAAAACTGATATTCCCATCTTCATCCGCCACGGATCCCCGGAACACAGCTATGTTTAGAGGAAAGGTTTTGTAAAATATATAATCGTTTACACCATGATGAAATAAAAAAGAAAGCTCCTCCTTTGACCTTTCATTCAGCCTTCCTCCCTCAATCCGGGGATCTACAAATGTTCTTAATCCAACCTTAGTAATCAGTCCCGGCCGTCCGGCAGCAATCTCCCGTACCAGCTGGGTCATCACTCCCTGAGGCAAAACATAAGCCTCAATCTCATTGTTTGCCGCAAGCTGCTGCATCCTGACCGACCAGGTCCAATGACTGCCAACCACCTTTTGAACCATTCCCTTATGGGCAAAATGATCTGGTCCGCCACCTCTTTTGTCTCCCATGCCGGCGCTGTGATACAGGGTCAACCCCTTCGGAGCTCCTGTCTTAAGGAAACGCTCTTCGATCCCGCCTAAGAGCAGATCTGGGTCATTGATGCCGCCGCCGCCGCCAGACAGCCATATGGAATCTCCATCCTGAATCCAGAGTGCTGCCTCCTTAACAGACATAACCTTACTCATACAATACCTCCTTAACTGAATCTCTTATAATCAGCTTCCCCTCATATACCGGAAAGCTTTTTAGACCTTTGTTCCATATGGAATTGTCAATATACATCATGGCTGCCTCTGCCATCTCCTTTGCTGGTGTACAATAGGTGGTCATGGCCGGCGCGATCTTCTCTGCCATAATAATATCATCGAAGCCAACTACGGACAGATCCTCCGGAATAGCCAAACCACAATTGTGGGCCGTCTTATAGACATCGATAGCCAGCATATCATTTGCCGCAAAAATGGCGCCCGGCCGATCAGGCCTTAACAGGAGCTGCCCGACTCGTTCTCTGCATGCCTTCGAACAATCCCCGTTAAATATCATGTAATCCTCACAGTATGGAATCTTGTGATCCTCCATAGCCTTTCGCATCCCACGATATCGCTCTTCATAAATCATATTATGAAAGCTCTGAAATACCGCCCCGATTTTTTTGTGTCCCTGCCCGATCAAATAGGTAATACATTCATAAGTAGCCTTAAAATTATCCATACGGATACAGTGCTCCATATCATCCGGAAAGGTTCTGTTTAAATACACATAAGGAATCTTGGCAGCTGCCAGCTTATGCACATACCCATGCTCATTGGTACAGGGAGTGACAACTACCCCGTCCACATTTCTCTGGCAAAGAATCTCTACAAACTGTTTTTCCCGCTCCCCGTCATTTCCCGAATTACAGAGATATACCATATATCCCAGCTTTCCTGCCGCCTCCTCCAGATACTTGGCAAGCCTGGCATAATACATGTTCATAACATCCGGTATAATCAATGCAAGCACATTGGATCTTCCTGTCTTTAAGCTGACTGCAACCTTATTAGGCCTGTAATCCAGCTGTCGGATCGCTTCCCACACCCGCCTGCGTGTCTCCTCCTTAATATAACCCTTATCTGATATTGTCCTGGAAACCGTACAGACAGACACTCCGGCCAGCTTAGCAACATCCTTGATTGTCGCCATGTTTTTCACCTCATAACTCACTGTATAACAATTTAAACACCTCTTAAATACAATTATTCCAGTGTTATCTAAAAGAAAAATCGACCTTCTTCTATAAAAGAAATATCTCCTGTAATCATTTTACTTTCGTTGTATAGCATTGTCAATACTTCGTTGCACAAACAAAGTTTCTTACATCTCCTTAAACTTCCGGACAAAAAAGCCGTCATCACAGCATCCGGCTGAGGTGGCGGCTTTTTTCTTTTTTCAGCTATTCTTTTTTCACTCAGAAATTTCTACCAGTCACAAAGACTCCCGTCTTCCGGCCTTCTGCACACGGGTATGTATGCCCTGCGGTAGGGATAGGCAGCTGCCGCGTCCTCGTCAATATCGCACCCGATTCCCGGCTTATCCGTCATAGTCAGATATCCGTTCCCATAGACAGGGCCGCCCCTTATGACCTCCTTAATCTTGTCATCCACTGTCCCATCCTCCTGGATTCCAAAATTATAAGCGGAGACATTCATATGCCAGTTGACGGCATGAGTCACCGGAGATACATCATTGGGCCCGTGCCATGCGGTTTTCACATCATAGGTTTCTGCTATGGCTCCGATCTTGCGAGCCTCGGTAATGCCACCCACCCGGATTATGTCACACCGGATAAAATCCAGCCACCGGTTAGTAATGGCTGGAATACACTCCCACCGGCTTTTGTACAGTTCCCCAAAGGCTATGGGCACATGGGTATGCTCCCTGACCGTTTTCAGGCTTTCCACACAGTCCGGTGCAATAGGATCTTCAATAAAGAAAGGATTGCACGCTTCCAGCTTCCTCATAATATAAATCGCCCGCTCCGGACTGAACCTTTCATGGAGGTCAAAAATAATTCCCACTTCGGGCCCAACTACCTTCCGGATATCTGCAAAATAACGGATCATCTCATCTGCATAAAATTCCGGGTCCCAGGGCTCAGTCTTGGGAGTATACTGTTTTTCTCCGCTGTTTAAGGTTCCATTGGCAGAAGGCAGCCCGGCCCGAAGCCGGATCACCCGCAGCCCCCGCTCCTTCACAAACTCAGCCGCCCGCTTAACCTTGATCTCATTGGTTTCCCCCAGCACATGGGAATAGCAAAGAACCTTATCCCTGACCTTCCCTCCCAAAAGGGAGTACAGAGGCAGCCCGGCCCGTTTTCCCTTAATATCCCACAGGGCCATGTCTATGCCGCTCAGGGCGCTCATCATAATATTTCCGCCTCTCCAGTAAGCCCCCCGATATATCATCTGCCAGATTTCTTCTATCTTATCCGGGTCTCTGCCAATCAGCATTGGCCTTAAATACTCATCCGTCAGATCCCCAACCGCCTTTTCCCGTCCGTTAAGGGAAGCATCCCCGATTCCATAAAGGGCTGGGTCATCTGTCAGGATTTTAATAAACAGATAGTTCTGTCCCGGACAGGTCAGAATTGTTTTCACATCCGTAATTTTCATGTTATCTGTTTCTCCCTATCATTCTGAATTATTTTTTCTGAGAGCTATTTTAAAATTGACAAAAATCAGGATTGCCACAACCGCTATAAGCACCAGAGCCACAGGACGGACAAACACATACTGCATCACGCTCAGCTTCTTGGCGCTGGCAATCATCAGAGAGCGGCGAAGATTCTCCTCTAACATCTGTCCTAAAATCATGGCAATAAGCACCGGCGGCAGTGGAATCCCGGCCCGCTTCATCCACAGGCCTGCCATTCCGAATATCACACATAAAATCACATCAAAAAGACTATTTCTGGCGCTGTATGCGCCAATCATACACAAAGCCATGACCACCGGGACAATATATCTTGTTTTTATCAAAAGGATTTTAGAAAAAAGCTTAGAAAAATTAGCTCCCACCAAAACCATCACAGCTGTGCTTAGGATTAGGGAAAACACCAGACCATAGGCCAGCGCCCCATGCTCTGAAAAAAGCTTAGGCCCTGGAATAATCCCATGAACGGTCAGTGCCCCATACAAAAGAGCCGAGGTGGAGGAGCCAGGGATCCCCAATGCCAGCAAGGGAACCATACTCCCTCCTACTGCTGCATTGTTGGCCGCTTCCGCTGCTATAATTCCCCTCTCGTCCCCCTTGTTTTTTCCAAAATCCGGATTCTCTCCATATACCCGCCTGGCCTCTCCATAAGCCACAAAGGATGCAATGGCCCCGCCGGTTCCGGGAAGAATTCCGATCAAAATTCCGATCAGAGAGGACTTTAAAGTCAGCCACCTTTCTCTGATTAAAACCGTATGCCAAATCTGCCTCTGCCTTATATTTCCGGAATCTGCCTGTTCCACCCTGGCCTCCTCCTCTGTTTTCCCCAAAAGAGACAGCATTTCTGATATGGCAAACAAGCCCACCACCATGGGGACCAGATTCAGACCGGCAGAGAGCTGAAGGGAATGCATGGTAAAACGGTAATTTCCACTGAGATTATCCACTCCCACCAGAGAGAACATAATCCCTGCTGCCACTGCAAAGAATCCCTTTGCCATAGAATCCCCCATCAAGCTTCCCACAATCGCCAGACCACCCAGACATACCAAAAACATTTCCGGAGGTCCAAACTTCAAAGCCAGGGCCGCTAAAACCGGAGTAAAAAACAAAAGCACAAAACAACCTGCAAAGCCTCCGATTCCACTGGATATCACTGAGTACAATAAAGCCTCCTTCGCCCTTCCCGCCCTTGCCATCCGATTTCCGTTAATGGCTGTGCAGGCCGCCTCCGCCGCTCCGGGACAGTTTAGGAGAACAGCTGAAATGGCCCCTCCGTAAGTCGCTCCCATATAGATTCCAGCCAGCATTGTGATTCCCCTGACCGGATCCATGCCATAGGTCAAAGGCATTAAAAGAGCCACCCCCACCACACCATTCAGTCCCGGAAATGCCCCGAAAACAATCCCCACCATTACCCCGATCATATTTAGCAACAGACACCACGGGGAGATGCTTAAGGTCAATGCCTCCAAAATCTGACCAATCATACGTTCCCTCTCTTCCCCTACTCCAAACCGAATACTGCCGGATTTTTCTCTATCGCCTCTTTCAGTACTTTGGCAGTTTCCTCTAAAGCTGCTTCCACCTGGCTTCCCTCTGTAAACTGATACAGCTCACCCGCCTCAGCCATTTTTTGGCGGAACGCTTCTGTATCGGTTGCCTCCTTCACAATAGCCTCCAGCTTCTTTACCACTTCATCCGGTGTATCCCCCGGCGCCACAATCACACGGCAACTGGGAGGGAGAACCACCTCCGGGTATATCTTGCAAAAGGCAGGCACTCCCGGCAGCGAGGAAAGCTCTTCCGGCGCCATAGCACACAAAACCTTAAAGTCAGTCCCCTCCACCTGGGAGGCAAACTTCTTCCCAATCAGAGCCACATCCACATGTCCTCCCATCAGCGCATTAAAATTGTCTCCTCCACCAGAGTAGGCAATATTAGCCACCTTTACCCCCAGCCGGTCCTCCAAAATTCCCAGCAGGAGATTATGCGTCACCCCCGAGGTGGATACGGTCAGCTCTCCCGGATGCTCTTTGGCAAAGGTAATCATGTCCTCAATTGTCTCAAATCCTGTGGACGGATTTGCTATAAAAACTTCCGCCTCCACATTCACTCCGCAGATAAATTTAAAATCTTTCTCTGTATAAACTACCGTGTCGCCTCCTAAAAAAGAGGAGCCAAGCACGTCATACACAGAAGAGCCTGCGATTGTATATCCGTCCGGCGCTGCCTTTGTCAGCTCTGTCATGCCCACAGCGCCTCCGTTTCCCGGAATATTATTGATAATAAATGCCTGTCCTGTTACCTTCTCCATCTCAGAGCCAACCATACGCATCAGGGAATCCGTGCCGCCTCCTGCAGAGAAGGGGATAATGAAGGATACATCCTTTTGGGGATAGACAAGATCCTCCTGTGATGTCCCTGTCTGTTCTGGCTCATCCGTCTCTTTTGCAGCTTCTCCCGCTCTACGGTTTTCTCCTGCCGGAGCCGCCTCCTGCTTTTGTGCTGCCTCAGACTGCTCCATCATCTCTTTCTTTGCCCCGCAGCCTGTTCCCAAAAGCATCATTCCCGCAACCAATATCATCCATTTTTTCTTTAACATTTTCTTTTCCTCCACAATACTGCCGCATCCCAATCTCAGATCCATATCCCCACAGGAGTCACAATGTGAAGCGCTCTCGCAAAGCACATATACAAAACAGCTGTTGTAAGCGCCCCTGCTGCCACAGCCTTAAAAAGGCCGGAAGCCAGACATTTACAAGGCTCCAGCATCCACATAAAGGCTATGATCAGCAGACATATGGAAGAATAAAACCCCAAAACCGGGATTCCTATCCAGCAAGCAACCATACATAGCCCGCCAAAAAGCTCCTTCCGCGAAAACCACAGACCTTTATGATCCTTATCTGCACTGTCTTTTTGAAGCGTCTGAACCAAAAGTACGATTCCGCACAAGACCATCACTCCAAAAAGGATATCTGGCAATACCCGACTCTCCGCCACACTAATCTGGTTCACCTGGAATTTGACAAAAACCGCTGTTGTAAGCATTACAAGGAATACATAAAAATCCTTCCGGCCTGTAAGCGATCTCTTTTTGTTTTCCTCCATTTTCTGTCTGCCTTTCCTTTTATTCCTACCGGCGCGCTCCGATAATACTTCCATTATATCTTGTCCCATGGAAAAGTAAATGTAAAACATGCAAGCCTGGCTATGTTTTCAAAAATCTTTACATATTTTTGTAAACTTTTTCATTTTTCTTAATTTTATCATAAATATACGCTCTCTTATCGGTCCAAACCAGAAATCTAATTGACATCTCCATTTTTAAACAGTAAAATACATATAGTTAAATCAATGAAAGGAGTCCATCCACTTCCATGTCCCAGGCCTTTGAAAAACCAGCATCGCCCGATGATTTTGAATATGTCACCCGCATCCGCACCCAATATGCCTCTCTGTCCAAAAAGCAAAAGAAAATCGCTGATTTTATATTGGCCAATCCAGATTCTGCCTCCTATTCATCCATCACTCTTTTAGCCAAAAAGCTGGGCACCTCAACCGCCACCATCTCCCGGTTCTGCCAGGCACTGTCCTATAAAAGCTTCAGCGAAATGAAGCTGTATCTGGGCAAAAAGCTGGTGTCCTCCCAGGTGGAAAAGGATCTTGTAAAAAACAGCGATCCTTTGCCTATTGTTCTCCAAAAGCTGGCTCACAGCGCCTGCCAGGCCATTGATGATACCTCCCGCATTATCGATTCCGCCGCCATCTCCAAGGTGGCAGATTCCTTTATAAATGCCAATACCATCCACTTTTATGGCCAGAGCGGCGGCTATATAACAGGCCTCTATGCCAAGCAGCTCTTGCTTCGGGCAGGTATTTTAAGTCAGGCCATCAATGATAATGTGGACATGCAGCTGGCTGCCTCCACCTTAAAAAGCGGTGATGTGGCTGTGGGTATTGCATACAGCGGAGAAATCCGCCTGGTCATTGATGCCCTGAAAACTGCCTCAGCCAATGGGGCAACCACAGTTGTGCTGACAGCCACACCAGGTTCAAGCATGGCAAAATTAGCCGACTATTCCCTGATCTACAGTCCCAATATTCCCGATGACCTTTGCTATCTCCACTTAAGTAATATCTGCGAAATCAATATTCTCGGCAGTATACAGACTGAGATTTTGCGCCGTCCCTCCCAGAATAAATATATAAACAATTGCAAAGAGGTCATCCTGCGCAGCCGGAAACGGACAAAATAAAATAAGCCAGGGTCAAAGCCTATCCGACCCCAGCTCATTTCTGCTGCATCACTGTTATCTGTCAATCTCCATTATTTTCCCACTGACTCATACTCCTGAATAATCTCCTCTGACGGGGCTGCCGTTATGAGAGACACGATCCCAATAGCCCCGCAGGCCACTAAAAATGCCGGAAGCAGCTCATAGATATCCCAGGAGCCGCCCATTGGCCGCACCAAATATTTCCACACAAATACCATAACACCGCCGGATGCCATCCCTGCCAGGGCCCCCTGAAAATTACTTCTCTTCCAGAACAGAGCCGCTAAGATCACCGGCCCAAAGGAAGCGCCAAAGCCAGCCCAGGCAAACGACACCACTTGAAACACCGAGCTGTCCGGATTCCAGGCAAGCACCAGACTGACCAGGGCCACTGCCGCCACAGTCAGCCTGGCTGCCAGCATGGAGGCCTTCTCACTAAGCTTAATCCCCAAAAAATCCTGAAGCAGGTTCTGGGACACACCGGAAGCCGCTGTCAGAAGCTGAGAATCTGCCGTTGACATGGTACAGGCCAAAATCCCCGCTAATACCACTCCTGCCACAATGGACGCAAGAAAACCATATTGTCCTAAAAGCCCGGAAAGCTGGATCACCACGGTCTCTGACTCAGAACTGGTGGAAAAAAGGGGGATTTTTCCGGCAACAGATGCTCCGTAGCCGATAATCCCTATAAGAATGGCCACAAACATGGAAATCACCACCCACAAAGATGCAATTCTCCGGGATGTGCCGATCTCCTTCTCATCCCGAATTGCCATAAATCGAAGGAGAATATGAGGCATTCCAAAATATCCCAGTCCCCAGGCACACATAGAAATCATATTTAATATCCCATAGGGAGCTGCCTGCCCCAGAGACCGGTCATGGATCATGGTAAGACTTAAATATCCATCCAGAGAACGGGCATTTTCTCCTACCGCACCCCAGCCTCCTGCCACACGCACCCCAAAAAACACAATCACCACCAGGGCAATGGTCATCACTATGCTCTGAATCAGATCTGTAGTAGACACAGCCAAAAATCCTCCCAGCACTGTATACCCTACGATAACCAGAGCCCCCAAAATCATAGCCACATGGTATTCAACTCCAAACAGACTGGAAAACAAGGTTCCCACTGCCTTAAAGCCGGAGGCCGTATAGGGGATGAAAAAAATCAGAATAATCACTGCCGCTATGCACATCAGAATATTTTTCTCATCCCGGTAGCGGCGGGAAAAAAAGTCCGGAATCGTAATGGCATTGCATATCATAGAATATTTTCTCAACCGTTTTGCCACAATCAACCAGTTTAAATACGTGCCCGCCGCCAGCCCGATCGCTGTCCACCCGGCATCTGCGATTCCTGACAGATAAGCTACTCCGGGAAGTCCCATAAGCAGCCAGCTGCTCATGTCAGACGCCTCTGCACTCATAGCCGCCACCAAAGGTCCCAGCTTTCTTCCTCCCAGATAAAAACCTTCTGCTGAATTGTCACCGCTTTTGCTGAAATAGTAACCAATGTAAATCATTAGAACCAGATAGGCGGCAATCGCCAGTAGAATCCCTGTCTGCCCTGCGCTCATAATTGTCCTCCTCAAACTATACAGGCGGCACCAAAAATCTTGTGCGCTTCCTTCTGCCTGCTGCTTTCGGGTCATTATAACACGGAGCAAAACAGAACACAATACAGAACGAATTATAGACTATATTCTATACTATTATGAATATTTTTTACAAAATTCCAGTAATTAAAATAATATATTACTATACGAAAAGCAAAATAATCTTGTACGATTTACAGAAATAAATTGTATATAATTTCGTACACTTCTCATTCATGACTGCAGCCACTAAAATCATATCTGTGCCTCCGGGCAGCCTATACCCCCGGAGGCAGAAAGCTGCTCAAAAAGGAGGGAAGCACCGAAGCGCTGTACTGACGCAGAGAATATTCCCCGCCACACAGACACCAGTCATACATCAGAGCCCTCTCACTCATGGCATAGATTTTCACCATCTCACTGACACTGGAACGTGTATTTAACTGCCCCGTCTCCATGCCCTCTCCGATAATCCGGCGAAGAAGCTTATAGTAGGTGCGGTTTCGGTCCAGCAGATGCTTTTCCCCATTAGTCACAAGCTGAGTAGACAAAAGTCTGGCCAAAAGCTCCACAGAAACACTGTTCTCAATCATGGCAAACAGTTCTCTGTTTAAAAACAAAAGCTTCTCCATGGCATCCGATTTCGGATCCAGCTTAAGAGACAGCTCCTCGTACTTCTCGTCAAACAGAGAACTCAGGGTGCCAAGCAACGCATCCTTCCCGTCAAAATAGTGGTAAAAGGAACCCTTGGAGGTATGAGACACCTCGATGATCTCCTCCACCGTAGTATCCTCATACCCCTGCTCATAAAACAGCTTCCAGGCTGCATTGACAATCTTACTGCGGGTGTTACGGGCATTTTTCTTTGCCATGTTCCGTTTCCTTTCTGGTAACCATTCTCAGACTGCTCCCGGAGCCTGCAGCTGGACTTCTCCGGCTTCCCCCGGCTCCTGGAACTGAGCTGGCCGGGCGGCGCCTGGCCCCTGGGACTGAACTCCCTGGCCCGCCTCTATAGCCTCCCCGGAACCCTTGACCTGGGTTTCCTCTGTTTTCTTTTGATTGTCTGTCCCTGTCAAGGTCTCATAATTGGCAAAGCCATAATCAAGCAGGGCCTTTGTATCCGTATAGTGAGTCTGCTTTGCCTTCATAACCACTGCAATCAACCTCACTCCATTCCGCTCAGCCCCTGTCACCAGAGTATTTCCTGCCAGGGACGTATATCCGGTTTTCCCCCCGATAATCCCTTCATAATAACGGGAATCTGATGGAAACATCATCTTGTGGCCCATGGTAAGGGTTTTCGCCTCTTCTTTTTTGGTTGCAGGAAAATCATAGGTAAGGGTTGTGGAAATTTTCCTGAATATATCATTTTGCATGGCTGCCCTCATAATCAATGCCATATCATGAGGGGTGGTTTTATGGCTTGCATCATTTAGCCCATGTGGATTGGCAAAATGGGTGTTGGTGCATCCTAACATAGCGGCCTTCTCGTTCATCAAGCCTGCAAAATTCGGCACGCTTCCTGCCACATGCTCTGCCAATCCATTACCAATTTCATTGGCCGATTTTAACAAAAGGCCGTAAAGGCTTTGCTCTACCGTGAGCTGGTCTCCTTCTGTAATCCCCAGAGACACAGCCCCTGACTCCAAATTGGTAGTGGCAGCAGATGAAAATGTCACCACATCCGTCAGGCTGCAGCGCTCTAAGACAAGCAGAGCCGTCATCACCTTAGTAATGCTGGCCGGGTAAAACTGCTGGTCTGCATTTTTCCCGTAAAGTACCTTTCCTGTAGAGGCATCCATCAAAACAGCTCCCTCCGCCCCTATCTCCGGCTCCGGGACAGACGGCTGGAAGATGACGCCATCATTCTGTACAGACGGAGCCCTCTCTGCTTCCTGCTGTACAGATGTATGCCCTGCAGACACGCTTTCACTCCCTATGGGATTTGGCGGAATCTCCACATTTCCATAAGCCACACGGGAAAACATCATACAAAAGCCAAGACTGAGATACAAGGATCTCTTCCAATTTTTCATGTCAATTTTTCTCCTGCAAAATTTTTCTGTCATTTCCTGTTACTATGTACCACAATTCTCTTTGCACTAAATCATACCATATTTTCCATCTCATAAAAATAAAAACTTTCTTACGGTTCCCCTACAACAAAACTGATGCAAAGCAATTTTTTCGTAAATCGCTTCCATGCCGGATATCGTATATTATTTGCAATGCCAAATCAATCGAATAACCTTAAAAAATATTCACAGCATATATCTCCCCTTTCCTCCCATATACATAATAATAAAACCTGTGCAGGTAATCTCATGATTCACTACAACCCTTACCGCCTTTACTGCAAACCCATGGCAAAAATCCTGTTTCTTTTTATCCTGTCCTTCATCTTTGGTCACTGGCTGGCTCATGTCACCCACCCGGTTTTCCCTGCGGTTTTGGCCTCTTCTGATGGTAACTGGGGCTTAAGCTTCCAGCAGGAAGGTCAGCCTCCCATCGGCAATGCCACCTCTGACTACCTAAAACAGTTTAATGCCTATTATGCAGCAGACACCCAAGAAAAAATCATTTATCTCACCTTTGATGCCGGGTACGAAAACGGCAACACCCCTGCAATTTTAGATGCCTTAAAAAAGCACAATGTCCCTGCCACCTTCTTTTTGGTAGGCAATTACTTAACCACCAGCCCGGATCTGGTAAGGCGAATGGTGGCAGAAGGCCACACCGTAGGGAATCATACCTTCCACCATCCGGACATGTCAAAAATCTCCACAGAAGAAACCTTTTCCAAGGAGCTGGGTTCTCTGGAAGAGCTCTATGAACAGGTGACTGGGCAAAAAATGCAGCACTTCTACCGTCCTCCCCAAGGTAAATACAGCGAATCCAACCTGCAGATGGCAAAAGATATGGGATATCACACGTTCTTTTGGAGTCTGGCCTATGTGGACTGGTATGAGGACAAACAGCCCTCTCATAAGGAAGCCTTCAAAAAGCTGTTAAACCGGATTCATCCCGGAGCCATTGTCCTTTTGCACAGCACCTCCAAAACCAATGGGGAGATCCTGGATGAGCTGCTGACCCGGTGGGAAGAAATGGGCTATCAGTTCCGGCCTTTAAGTGAACTTGCCTCCGAACCGACTTCCGGTACATAATCAAATTCTCTGCCTTTTTATAAAGTCAAAATGTATTTTCTCACAACCATCACACTTCTCCCTTATTCCGAGTAAAATGACGTGTAACTTTATTTTACTCGGAATATATTCCCATTTTCAGCCATGATTCTTTTCCTTGCCATTACAGAAAAAACCTTGCCATATTTCCATTTTCCTATATAATGTTAAGGGAGAAAACTACAGAACAGATACTTTACACCATAAAATAAGGAGGATTTTATTATGCCGCAGCGAACCGACATCCACAAAGTTCTCATTATCGGCTCTGGCCCCATCATCATTGGCCAGGCATGTGAGTTTGACTATTCCGGCACCCAGGCCTGCAAGGCTTTAAAAAAGCTGGGCTATGAAATCGTGCTGGTCAACTCTAATCCGGCCACCATCATGACGGACCCGGAAACAGCTGACGTAACCTACATTGAACCGCTGAACGTGCAGCGGCTGGAACAGATTATCGCAAAGGAAAGACCGGATGCCCTGCTTCCCAACTTAGGCGGCCAGTCCGGCTTGAACCTCTGCGCAGAGCTCTATAAAGAAGGGATTCTGGATAAATATCACGTTAAAGTAATCGGGGTTCAGGTAGATGCCATTGAGCGGGGGGAGGACCGGATCGAATTTAAAAAAGCCATGAACTCCTTAGGGATTGAGATGGCCCGCAGCCAGGTTGCCTACAGTGTGAATGAGGCGCTCTCCATTGCCGATGAGCTGGGCTATCCGGTAGTGCTGCGCCCGGCCTACACCATGGGCGGCGCCGGCGGCGGACTGGTATATAACAAGGATGAGTTAAAAACTGTCTGTGCCAGAGGACTGCAGGCCAGCCTGGTAGGTCAGGTTCTGGTAGAAGAATCCATCCTTGGCTGGGAAGAACTGGAGCTGGAGGTGGTCCGGGATAAAGATAACAATATGATCACGGTCTGCTTTATCGAGAATATTGATCCTCTAGGCGTCCACACCGGGGATTCCTTTTGCTCTGCCCCCATGCTGACCATTTCCCAGGAATGTCAGAAACGGCTCCAGGAGCAGGCCTACCGGATTGTGGAATCTGTGCAGGTGATTGGCGGTACGAATGTTCAGTTTGCCCATGACCCTGTCTCTGACCGGATCGTGGTCATTGAGATCAACCCCAGAACCTCCCGTTCCTCCGCCCTTGCCTCTAAGGCCACCGGTTTTCCCATTGCCCTGGTATCTGCCATGCTGGCCACTGGTCTGACCTTAAAGGATATTCCCTGCGGCAAATATGGCACCCTGGATAAGTATGTGCCGGACGGAGATTATGTAGTGATCAAGTTTGCCCGCTGGGCATTTGAGAAATTCAAAGGTGTGGAGGACAAGCTGGGTACCCAGATGCGGGCCGTAGGCGAAGTCATGAGTATCGGCAAGACCTATAAGGAGGCTTTCCAGAAAGCAATCCGCAGCCTGGAAACAGGACGCTACGGCCTGGGACATGCCAGGGACTTTGACAAGAAAACAAAGGAACAGCTTCTGCAAATGCTGATCACTCCCTCCAGCGAACGCCACTTTATCATGTATGAAGCTCTTCGCAAGGGAGCTACTGTAGAGGAGATCCACGACATCACCAAGGTAAAAACCTGGTTCATTCAGCAGATGAAAGAGCTGGTGGAGGAAGAGGAAGCCTTACTTTCCTGCAAGGGAGCCCTTCCTGCCGATGAGCTGCTGATCTCTGCCAAGAAAAACGGTTTCTCCGACAAATATTTAAGCCTGCTTCTGGAAATTCCGGAGGATACGATCCGAAGCCAGCGGATTCAGCTGGGTGTGGAGGAAGCCTGGGAGGGAGTCCATGTCAGCGGCACCAAAGACAGTGCCTACTACTATTCCACCTACAACTCCCCGGACAAAAATCCGGTAAATACAAACAAACCAAAGGTCATGATCTTGGGGGGAGGTCCTAACCGAATCGGTCAGGGCATTGAGTTTGACTACTGCTGTGTCCACGCATCTCTGGCATTAAAGAAACTGGGCTTTGAGACTATTATCGTCAACTGTAATCCAGAAACTGTGTCCACAGACTATGACACCTCCGACAAGCTGTATTTTGAACCTCTGACCCTGGAGGATGTTTTAAGCATCTACAAAAAGGAACAGCCCCTGGGGGTGATTGCCCAATTTGGTGGTCAAACTCCCCTCAATCTGGCAGCAGAGCTGGAGAAAAATGGGGTCCGCATCCTGGGCACCTCCCCCTCAGTCATCGATCTGGCTGAGGACCGGGATCTGTTCAGAGCTATGATGGAAAAGCTGGAAATCCCCATGCCCGAATCCGGTATGGCCACCACTGTGGAGGAAGCTCTGGCCATCGCAGGAAAAATCGGTTATCCGGTTATGGTGCGCCCCTCCTATGTGCTGGGAGGCAGAGGTATGGAGGTCGTCTATGACGATGAGAGTATGACCGGCTATATGAAGGCTGCGGTGGGCGTGACTCCGGACCGTCCCATTCTCATCGACCGTTTCCTAAATCATGCCATGGAATGTGAGGCAGACGCCATCAGCGATGGCACCCACGCCTTCGTGCCAGCAGTTATGGAGCATATTGAGCTGGCCGGTGTCCACTCCGGTGACTCGGCCTGTATCATTCCTTCCCTTCACATCTCCCGGGAAAATGTGGAAACCATCAAGGAATACACACGCAAAATCGCCGAGGAAATGCATGTGCGGGGATTGATGAACATGCAGTATGCCATTGAAAACGGCAAAGTTTATGTTCTGGAGGCCAACCCCCGGGCATCCCGGACCGTCCCCCTGGTATCCAAGGTCTGCAACATCCACATGGTGCCTCTGGCCACGGATATCATTACCTCCGAGCTGACCGGCCGCCCCTCCCCGGTTCCCGGATTAAAGGAACAGGAAATCCCCAACTACGGGGTCAAGGAGGCGGTGTTCCCCTTCAACATGTTCCAGGAGGTAGACCCGGTATTAGGGCCGGAGATGCGTTCCACCGGCGAGGTTTTAGGACTGTCCGGCTCTTACGGAGAAGCCTTCTACAAAGCCCAGGAAGCCACCCAGTCCCGCCTTCCCCTAGAGGGCACAGTGCTGATCTCCGTCAACCGAAAGGACAAACCGGAAGTGGTGGAAGTGGCAAGAAGCTTTGCCGATGACGGCTTTACCATCTTAGCCACCGGCACCACCTATGACCTGATTCATAAGGCAGGAATCCCGGCAAAAAAGGTGAAAAAGCTCTATGAAGGGCGTCCCAATATTTTGGATATGATCACCAATGGGGATATCCAGCTGATCGTCAACTCCCCCTCCGGCAAGGACAGCGTTCACGATGACAGCTATCTGCGCAAGGCCGCCATCAAGGCAAAGGTTCCCTACATGACCACCATTGCCGCCGCCCGGGCCACAGCCAGTGGAATCCACTATGTAAAAACCCACGGAAACGGAGAGGTGAAGTCCCTGCAGCAGCTTCACAGTGAGATTCACAACAAATAAATTTCACAGCAAAGGCGCTTTTACCAGAGGGAAAATCGGTTGATCCCTTTGGCAAAAGCGCCTGCTTACTAAACAATTAAAGCTCTTTTCACACCCATAAAATATCCATCCAGATAAAGGAGGCGTCCGTTCATGAAAATTCTTCTCACCGCATTTGACCCCTTTGGCCAAGAGTCCGTCAATCCGGCACTGGAATCAATCAAGCAAATCCCACAACAGATTGGTGATATTCAGATCATAAAGCTTGCGGTTCCCACCGTATTCTACAAATCCATTGATACCGTCAAGGCTGCAATCCAAAAGGAACAGCCAGATGCCGTGTTGTGTATCGGCCAGGCTGGCGGTCAGTATGACCTGACCCCGGAGCGGGTTGCCATCAATATAGATGACGCCCGCATGAAGGACAACGAAGGCAATCAGCCCATTGACTGCCCGATCTTTCCAGACGGGGCTCCTGCCTATTTTTCTACTTTGCCCATTAAGGCAATGGTACAAAAAATCCGGGCCGCCGGAATCCCCGCCAGTGTATCTAACTCAGCCGGCACTTTTGTCTGCAACCATCTGATGTACGGACTCCTCCATACCCTGGCCAGCCATTATCCTCATATTCGGGGCGGCTTTATGCATGTTCCCTATGCGCCCAGCCAAGTGATCCATCTGTCCTCCCCCACACCCTGCCTGGGGATCCAAGATATTGCCGCTGGCATTGAGGCCGCTATTTTGGCCATTGCCGAAAACCAGAAGGATATCCGGACCGCAGAAGGGAAGATTTACTAAATTCCAGGCAAAATGATTCCCTTATCCGGCAAACCCCGGCTTTCCTGTCACTCTTCCTCCACATCCAGAATATAGTCTGTGGTCTGATATACATAATAATTGAGCCAATTGGCATAAAGAGTATTGCAAACATTGCGCCAGCTTAAAACCGGCTTGCCAAAAGGATCATTATTTTCATAATAATTGCAGGGAACCTCCGGAGACAGTCCTTTTTCAATGTCCCTGTGGTACTCATTATTTAAGGTCATGCGGTCATATTCCGGATGGCCCTGGACAAAAATCTGGCTGCCGTCCTCCCGGATAACCAGCAACACCCCGGCCTCCTTAGACTCTGCCAGAATATTCAGCTCCGGATGCTTCTCAATATCCCTGCGATGCACCTCTGTATACCGGGAATGGGGCGCCATCACATAATCGTCCATCCCCCGGACAAGAGGAATCTTGTGGTGAAGCACCTTGTGGTTGTAGATGCCAGACAGCTTTTTCTCCCTCTTGTATTTGGGAATCCCATAATGGTAATAAAGCCCTGCCTGAGCTCCCCAGCAGATATAGAAGGTGGAATGGACATGGGTTTTGGTCCACTCCATAATCCCTGTCAGCTCCTTCCAGTAATTAACTTCCTCATAATCCAGATTCTCTACCGGCGCCCCGGTGATAATCATGCCGTCAAATTTCTTTCTTCGGATCTCCTCAAAGGTCACATAAAATTTATTCAGATGGCTTGCTGAGGTGTTTTTGGAAATGTGGGTGGACAACATAAGAAATGTGCAGTCCACCTGCAGTGGTGTGTTGGACAAAGCCCGAAGAAGCTGAGTCTCCGTGTCCTCCTTAATGGGCATCAGATTCAGAATCAGAATCTGTAAAGGCCGGATATCCTGGCTCAGCGCTCGTTTCTCGTCCATCACGAATATATTTTCCGACTCAAGAATCACTCTGGCCGGCAAATCATTTTGTACTTTAATCGGCATTGTCGTCCCCTCCCAGCATACTCAGGAAATCCAGTTCGGAAATAATCGGGATTCCCAGTTCTTTAGCCTTTTTATTTTTTGAAGAATTGGATGTGACATCATTGTTGATCAGATAGTTAGTCTTGGCTGTGACTGAGCTTGTGGCCTTTCCCCCGCGCTTCTCAATCTCCGCCTGCAGGGCCTTCCGGTTGGCAAAATGTTCCACCGAACCAGTGATGACAAAAACCTTGCCGGCAAATACCTCCTCTTCCTGGCTCTCCGGCTCCTGCTCAATGGTCAGTTCTGCCAAAAGATCATCTACCTGACGGTTATTTTTCTCTGAGGAGAAATAACGGTTCCACCCCTCTGCCAAAACCTCTCCGATCCCATCCACCTCCGTCAGTTCCTCCTTCTGCGCCTTTCGCATGGCAGAAAAGTCAGAGTGAAATGTGCGACAGAGCATCTTTGCATTGGCAAGGCCGATTCCTGTGATTCCCAGACCATAAATCAGCCGGGGCAGAGTGGTATGGGACGCCGTCTCTGTGGCTGCTATCAGGTTGTCATAGGATTTCTGCCCGAAGCCCTCCATCTGGATAATCGTTTCCTGATGGCGGTCCAGATGGAAAATATCCGCATACTCATGGATAAAGCCTGCCGCTATGAATTTTTCCAGGGTGGCTTCCGACAATCCTTCAATATTCAAAGCATCTCTGCTCACCAAAAGGGTAAAGCTCTTTATCTTTTTGGCCTGACAGTCCGGGTTGGTGCAGTACAAAGAGCGGACGTCATTTACCTGACGGATCTCAGTCTGTCCGCCGCACACCGGACAAGAGTCGGGAATCTTTACCGTCCCGCTGCCGGTAAGATTCTCCGCGATCTGGGGGATGATCATGTTGGCCTTGTAAACCGTGATGGTGTCCCCCTCCCCCAGCCTTAAGGCCTCCATAATACTGATGTTGTGAACACTTGCCCGGCTGACGGTGGTTCCCTCTAACTCCACCGGATCAAAGATGGCCACCGGATTAATAAGGCCGGTTCTGGATGCACTCCACTCAATCTCCTTAAGCCTGGTTTCCCGAATCTCATCCGCCCACTTAAAAGCAATGGAATTGCGGGGAAATTTGGCCGTGCGGCCTAAGGACTCCCCATAAGCAATATCATCCATCAAAAGCACCAAACCGTCAGAGGGCAAATCGCAGGACTGCACCTTTTCGGAAAAAGCAGCCACAGCCTGAGGCAGGGTCATACTTGTGACAGACTGATATTCCACCACATCAAAGCCCTGGCTGCGCAACCATTCAAACTGCTCTCTTCGGGAATTTTTAAAGTCAATCCCATCGGCCTTCACCAGCATAAATGCCTCAAAACAGACATTTCTCTGGGCTGTGATCTCATTGTTAAGCTGCCGCACCGAACCGCTGCAAAGATTTCTTGGGTTCTTATAACGGGCATCCACATCCTCAATCTCCTGATTGATTTTCTCAAATTCAGAGTAGGAGATCACAGCCTCTCCTCTGAGAATCAGCTGTCCCTCATAAGCAATTTGCAGAGGCATATTGGCAAATACCCGGGCATTATTGGTGATCACCTCCCCAATCTCCCCGTTTCCCCGGGTGACAGCCTTTATAAGCTTCCCCCCTTCATAAGTCAGCACAATGGTCAGTCCGTCCAGCTTCCAAGACAAAAGTCCCTCCTGCTCTCCCAGCCATTCCTGCAGGGTCTCCACCTCCTTGGTCTTATCCAGCGACAGCATAGGCGTTTCATGGGCTTCTTTGGGAAGCTCACTTAACACCTCATATCCTACCTGCTGAGTAGGACTTCCCGCCAGAACCACCCCGGTGTCTTCCTCCAGCTTCAAAAGCTCATCATACAGCTGGTCATATTCCCGATTGCTCATAAGCTCCCGGCTTTCCTGGTAGTAAGCCCTGGCTGCCGGCAAAAGAATCGCCGTCAAATCTTTCATTCGTTTTATTTTTTCCTCATTATACCCAGCCATTTTCCACACTCCTGCTATTTCCTGCAATCGAATCTCTCCTGAGCCTGCTGCTTTATCCAGGCTCCCATGCTCTGACTGCGCCTTCACAATTGCCCAATCTTTTAAAACTGCCCTGCCCGCATTTTCACTTCCTGCGGTTTTTCTCCAGCTGACTCTGCAGCTCATCCAGCTCCTCGCGGGACACCTTGCGAAAGCTCCCTGGTTTTAGCTTTCCCAGACAGATATTCATAATACGGACACGCTTCAGAAAAACCACCCGGTATCCCAGGGCCTCACACATCCGGCGGATCTGCCGGTTCAGTCCCTGGGTCAACACGATCCGAAAGGTCCGTTCTCCTTCCGGCTTCACCTTACAGGGCCGGGTGATCTCTCCTAGTTCCTTTATCTCCACCCCACTCTGCAGCTGGCGGATAAAAGTCCGGTTAAAGGGGCGATCCACTGTCACTAAATATTCCTTTTCATGAAGATTTCCTGCATGGATGATCTGATTTGCCAGCTCGCCCTGATTGGTCATCAAAAGCAGTCCCTCCGAATCCTTGTCCAGCCTTCCCACCGGATATATCCGAGTCGGGTATCCCACTAACTCCACCACATTGGGTGCCCGGTCCTTGTCTGAGGTTGTGCAGACCACTCCCCGGGGCTTATTGACTGCCAAAACCACCGGCTCTGTTTTCTTCCCGTCCAAAGCTTTTTCTACCAGCTTCCCCTCACAGCAGATCTCCTCCTGCCCGGTTATCTTCTCTCCCATCCGGGCAATCCTTCCGTCAATGGTAACAGCCCCGGACTGAATCAGCCGGTCTGCTTCTCTGCGGGAACACACTCCCTGTTCACTTAAATATTTATTCAAACGAATGGATTCCATGACTATTCTCTCCCCAGATCTCCGAAGAAACAGGCATCGCCAAAGCTGAAAAACCGGTATTTTTCACAGATCGCCTCCTCATAGGCATGAAGTACATGCTCCCTGCCTGCCAAGGCCGATACCAGCATCACCAGAGTGGACTCTGGCAAATGGAAATTGGTAATCAGGCTGTCTAATATTTTAAATTTGTATCCCGGATAGATAAAAATATCCGTCCATCCGCTCCCTGCCTTTAAAATACCGTCCTCCCCTGTAGCTGACTCCAGAGTCCGGCAGCTGGTAGTACCCACACAGACAATCCTTCCACCGGTAGCTTTTGCCCGGTTGATCTTCTCTGCCTCTTTCTCCTCCACCATATAAAATTCCGAGTGCATATGGTGATCTAACACATTTTCCACCTTCACCGGGCGAAAGGTTCCCAGGCCGACATGCAAGGTCACATGGGCAATCTCCACCCCCATATCCCGAATCTGTTCCAGCAGCTCCTCCGTAAAATGCAGTCCCGCCGTGGGGGCTGCCGCAGAACCGTCATTCTTTGCATAGACCGTCTGATACCGGTTCTTATCCTTCAGCTCATGGGTGATATAGGGCGGGAGAGGCATCTGTCCCAGTTTATCCAGCACCTCCTCAAAAATCCCATCATAGTGGAAACGAATCCTCCGGTTTCCCTCCTCCACCACATCCAGCACAGTTCCCCGTAGCAAACCTTCTCCAAACACCAGCTTTGCCCCTGGCCTGCATTTCTTTCCTGGCTTAACAAGAGTTTCCCAGATATCCTCTTCCTTTCGCTTTAACAGTAAAACCTCAATCCTGGCGCCAGTATCCTCCTTCACCCCAAAAAGCCGGGCCGGAATCACCTTTGTGTTATTGATCACCAGACAGTCTCCCGGTTTTAGATAATCCGTAATATCCCGAAAGGTCCTGTGTGCTATCTCACCAGTATTCTTGTCCATCACCAGAAGCCGGGATGAGGACCGGTCCTCCAAGGGGTCCTGGGCAATCAGATCCTGGGGGAGGTCAAAGTAGAAATCCTTCACATTCATGGTGCTCACCTGCCTTCCCCCTCTGTCTCTACGGCCTCACTGGTCTGAGGAGCCTCTGCTCCTTCTTCCAAAGCACCAGTACTTTCCTCTGTTGCATATGCTTCACTTTCTTCTCCCACAATCAAAACCTCCGGCTCCGTCTCACCAGTTCCCTCCCAGACAGGAGAGCCATCCCGCAATACGCCATAGACATGGTTTAAATTCTCGTCTGAGTTCAGTGCCTCCTTGAGCCTCCGGTTCACATCTGCTGCCAGTTTGCGCACTTCCTCTGAGCGGCTGGCCTCATTGACCAACTGCAGGGCCTTGGGAGAAAGCTGCCGGTTGTCTACAATATGGTAATTTCCCTCTCCATCCACAGTCACATAGCACCACAAAATCATCGGCGCCCTGGTTTTGGAAGAATAAAAATTAATATCCGCAACGGCATACACCAACCAGGAATTGGCATTTTCTCCGTCCATCACATAGGTCACAATATTCTCAAATCCCTGAACATACTTGGAGTTGTTCCGCATACGGGCGCTTTGCTCCTCTAGCGCCTGAGATGACACCTCTCCAATCCCATAAATCTGGTTCATAGCCTCAGCGTCCGCCAGCTCCCTTGCCCGAAAATAGGACTCCATCAGCGCCAGCACCTCCGGTTCCCCATCTCTGCGAAAACGCTCGGTAGCAAAGGCGTCCTGCTCCCCTGGTTCTGTCTCGCGCTCTGTCTCCTCCGGCTGTGTCTCATCCGGTTCATCTCCCGGCTCCTCCGGCAGACGCTCCCCCATTTCCTCTAAGGCCCCGGCAGCTGGTGCTGTCATCCCCGGCTCCATAGTTGCCGCTGTAGGAGGATCCGGCAATACCTCCTCCTTCTCTCCCCGCTCAGCAATCAATATAATAATAATCAGTATAACAACAATCAGCGGAAGTGTCATCACATGCAGCATCTTTTTCTGATCCTGGCTTATCTTCTTTCCCCGCGGTCTCTGCGAGTTTTTCCTCATTCCAATTCCCTCCCGAAATATGCTTGCGCTCAGTCATAAAAAACAATTCAGACAAAATGAACTGCTACTTATCATAACAAAATATAATTGGAAAATCAATAAACTTCCTCTTGCAATTCTAAAAAAATCGTGTATAATGAAAGAGATGCGTCTGTAGCTCAGTGGATAGAGCAATGGCCTCCGGAGCCATGTGCGGAGGTTCGATTCCTCTCAGACGCATTTTTTTGTTGCCTTTGGGGGAATGGTTGAAGGATGGCGGTTTTTCTTATATTTCAGCCGTTTTCAGGTGATTTCCAAGGATGACAGACTTCCTGGATTCTACTGATTTTTTCTGGTTTCTTCTGGTTTTTGCTTGTTCCATATGGGTACGATATGGGTACTTTATATGGGTATACCCATATGACATAGTATTTAAGCTAAATCCTTTTAAATTCTTTCATTCTCAAATCAAGCTGGCTGTTCAGTACATGAATGTATTTAGAATAGGTGGTATTAATGTCATCATGTCCTAATAATTTACTTACTACACTGATTTCCACTCCATTCATCAACAGTCTGGATGCATAAGTATGGCTAAGCTCGTGGAAGTGGAAAACAGAACATGATATAATCCCTTCAGGGGCCTATGGTTTGCGCCATAGCCCTTTTTGTATAAAGGAGGGTGTTATCATGGCACGAAAAAGCAGAAAGTATCCTGAATTGACTCTTCCAATCAGTAAAGATACTGTAGGCTATATCCGATTATCTGTTCTAAATAGAGATCCCCACGGGTCTGTAGAAAATCAGAGGCTTTTGATTGAAGAATGGGGACGCCAACACAAAATCCCTATTATGCGTTACTATATCGACAATGGATTCAGTGGAAAACAGTTTGACCGTCTGGCATTTCAAAAGATGCTTCAAGACATACAAAAGGGTAAGATTGATTGCATTGTTGTAAAAGATATTTCTCGTTTAGGACGGGACTATATTACTGTGGGCTATTACCTTGAAATGTTTTTTCCGCGCGAAAGTGTCCGATTTGTATCTATCAACGATCAGTTTGATACCACCGATGGCATAACCAACAGAGATAAATTTGCATATATCCAATCCAGGACACGTATACCGCTCATCAATTTGTTCAATGAACAAGTATCTTTTGAAACAAAAAAGAAAGTTGAGGTTATTTTAGACATGAAAGCACAACACGGAGAATTTATTGGGCCAAGGGCTCCATTCGGTTATCAAAAATCCAAAGAGAATCCCAGTCAGCTTGTTCCTGATCCGATAGCTGCTATTATCGTTAGGAAGATTTTTGAGATGGCAGCGGGTGGCACTGGTATGACTGGGATTGTCCGGTATTTGAATGAGCGAGGCATCCCTACACCGATCCAGTACGCCAGGGCTCAAGGTTTAAATGGCAATTTTAACGATGGCAATGGCAGTTGGAACAGCAGGTCCGTGAAGTACATCCTTACCAATCGCACATACACAGGGATACTGGTACAAGGGAAGGAAAAGCGGGTAGTGGAGGCCACTCATGAACCATTGGTCGATTCCATTACATTCGATGCCATTCAAAAGGCATTCCAGACCAAGGCATACAATGTAGTTCCGCAGGGGCAGTCGACAGACAACATTCTGAAAGCAAGGTGATCTGTGGGTGCTGCGGCGGAAAGATGCAGCGTAAGCGCGGCACAGGTCACGCCGATTGGCACTTTTTCACCTGCATCGTCAAGAACCGCCTGGGAGCAGACAAATGTATTGGGATGTATGCCCGAGAGGAGGATGTTTTTAATACGATATACCATCAGTTGAAAGACTATGTGAACGAACATTATATTACAAATTCAGTATATAAGCAGAAGATTCAAGAGTACACAGGACAAATTGCTGATCTTGCACAGTGCAAGACAACAGCTTGGATCAATGCAATGGAACACTATGAACAGTATGTGCGGGGAGAAATCAGTAAAGAAGAATTCCGCGTAGTACAAGATATTGCAAATCAGGCAAAAAAGGCTCTTATTCAAGCCACAGAGGACAAAGTTGTCTATGAAAAGCAATATGCCAGATTCCACAAGCTCCTTTCTGCCAACAGCAAAGATATTCCGCTCAGTGAAATTGTGGACTGTATTGATAAGGTTGTAGTAGACGGCGGTGGAAAGATTATGATAGAATGGTATATATAAAGATATATGATAGGGTGAATTTTTTGAGTGGGTACTCATGGAGAATAAAAAAGTCAATTTAGATACTTCGTTCTGTAGTTTTGCTTTAAAGCGAAAGCAGTATACGGCCAGTTTGCATATATACCTGTAAATAACATCTAAATGAACAAATATGAGGGCAGAAATATGAGTGAATTGCTAAATGGCATTTTTGCTTCAGTGTACAAAGGATTACAATAAAAATGGACTGCCAACCTACAACTTCTACCGCTCTTCCAAAGAGCGGTATTTCATTTTCTGAAATGTAATGATTATATGCTCCAGCTTCGAGCCAAG
>JAAWEL010000020.1 GCA_022794255.1 Lachnospiraceae bacterium | reverse complement strand
GGTGCTGTGGCTGACCCGGTTGTCCACAGCTACCACCAGCTCCGCCCGTCTTCCTGCAGGCACCAATTCTGTAATGTCCAGCTCAAAGGGAAGAAATCCTCCCTGATGCTCTACCATAAACGTTCCGTCCAAATACACCTTTGCTCTGTGAGTCAAAGCAGCGAACCGGAGAATTACCCGCTGTCCCTGCCAGCATCTAGGCACTGCAAAGATTTTTCGATAATAGGCCCAACCGTAATGCTCCCGATAGGCCCGCTCGTCCTTCTGATCATTGTAGGAGGCCGGAACTGCTATAGGCTCCATTTGGCAAAGCTTGCCGCAGCTCTCCCCCGGTTCTCTCTCATCCCCCAGCTTAAACTCCCAGATTCCAGACAAATCTGAGATCATCCGCACCTCGTTTTCCCTTGGATACAGCATCTTTCCTCTCCTTCTTCTATTTTCCTTCTATTTTACAGGAAAATATAAGGAAAAGAACATGCTTTTTCTAATGAAATACCTGTAATATCTTGCAAGCTGTTCACTTTCCACCTTCCTCTTTTATCCATTCCTCCGCCTTCTTAAACCAGGGATCTCCCGGTCTGGTTAGCCTTACATACCGTATTTTTCCCTGGAGTATTTGCAGGTATCGCAGTCTGTTAAAATTTCCATCCGGCAAAAGAAACTCTCTCTCCTTTCCCATGTACCGCAGATGCTCCTCCACCCCATATTTCCTGCAATAATAAATCTCCTGCCGCAGCTTTTTCCGGTACTCCCTTGAAGGCTGTACCTTTTCATTGACAACCAGACCGGTTACGATTTGACGGGAAGATCTCGACAGCACCCGGGTCTTTCTCTTATTCAGTTCAAAACCCATAGCCCCTAAAAAGTCCTCGGATTTTCTAAGCACCGTTCCCGGGGCAAAGTCTCCGGAAAAGGTTATATCATCACAATACCGGCTATAGGTAATCCGCATATTGTTACACCACTCTGTCATATATGTATCAAAAGGCTTCATTACCAGGTTGGAGATTGCCGGGGAGGTGGGAGCGCCCTGAGGCAGATATTCCTGATAACAGCAAATGCTGGCCAGAAGATTTCCTATCTCTGGCGGAAAATACTTTACAGGAAAAGCATGGTGGAGTACCATGGGAAAAGTAATATTTCCAAAGAAATCCTTGATATCTAGTTTCATTATCAGCCGTCTTTTTTTATGCATTGCCGCATTCTCCACCACACCACAGACAGCAAAAGAATCGATTCCCTTTTTGCGGTACGCGGTTGCATGGTCTGAAATGGAAAAGCCGTCCAGTACATGATGGAGGAGGTTTCTCTGCACATATTTAAGAAGGGGATCCGGCACCAATAATGTGCGGAATCCCCCGGTTCTTTTCGGAATCCGTATTTTTTCATAGTGCTGCTCCGGGTGATTGCTCAGTGCATACAGACAGGCAATCACCTGATTTTTTGGCCAGTCATTTTCACCAAGAAGGTGAAAGGAAAGAAGCATTTCCTCACAGTGCTCCCAGGTGCAATACTGCCACAAATCGGTTCTGGATATATGTCTGGTTATGTATTCACTCACTTTTTCCTTTGCCCTTTCAGGAAACATTTCTTTATAACAAACAAAAGCAGCAGCACATAATCGGATACCGCAGACTGCGCAGAGGTACCAAACGCCGGTGAAGCCGGCGATAGCACATGAAATGTGCGGCTGTACCTTTAAGCAGGCTGTGGACTTTCCTATCATTGATGTTTCCGGACGGCGACTCGCCGCCCGCCAAAGTCCTCTGATAACTGGCTTTGTTTGACTGCTGTTGCTTTTGTGTTTCCATTGTACCATATCAGAATACAAAAAACAAATAATAAAAAATGATAAATCTTCCTGGTGTTTCAAATGCGTACCGATTTACGGATTTGTTTGAGGCTTCTGATTCATCAGCTTCCACACAATCACCGAAAAAGTCTCAATCCCCTCCACTAACACCTTCTCATCAAAATCAAAAGCTGTCGTGTGCTGAGCCGATGCCATGGGAGTCATGGAACGCATATAAACCGCCTTTCCCCCATGCTCCTGTACTCGGTTCATCATGAGAGAAATATCTTCACTTCCCCAGTTTTTAGCATTTTTGCAGCTGCTGATCCGAAGATGAGGCAGATATGCGCCCACCACATCAGAAATCCATTCCAAAAAATCTTCATCACTGTGCTGCGATTCAGAACCTCCCTGAAGAATCATCTCGCAACTGCATCCGGCCATCTGGGCAGCAGCAAGACAAATGCGCCTGGCCTCTTCATCCATAAACTGATTGATTCTGGTGGTCTCCCCCCGAACCTCAAACTGGATCACTGCATGATCTGGCACCACATTGCGCCCGGTTCCGCCATGGATTATCCCCACATTGACCCGGGAGCTCCCCTCGCTGTGCCTGGAAATTGCCGTCAGATTTAGTACTGCATTGGCAGCCGCCACAATGGCGCTTTTCCCATTTTCAGGAAATCCCCCTGCATGGGCCGCCTGTCCGTAAAAATGAGCATCATATTTGCTGGTAGCAAGAGAACCCCAGGTGCCAGGCGTCACATCTCCATCATCCGGCCCTCCGGTGGGAGCTACATGAGTTCCCACAAAATAGTCCACATCATCTAAGTGTCCATGAGCCACAATAGCCCGGGCTCCTCTGGCCCCCTCTTCCCCCGGTTGAAAAATCAGCTTGACAGTTCCACAGAGCTGATCTTTTATTTTCATCAGCACTTCTGCCGTCCCCAGACCGATCACCCCATGGGCATCATGGCCGCAGGCATGCATCATTCCATAATTCTGAGAGGAAAATCCTTCCGCGTAAGGCCGATGATTTTCCGTTTCCTCCTCAATCAGTCCCAAAGCATCAATATCAAAACGCAGAGCGACTACCGGCCCCTCCCCGCAATGCAGGATCCCAATCACTCCGGTAAAGCCCTCTTTCATGTCCTCTGTCAGAGACTCTTTTGGCACCCCCTGCTCCAGAATAATCTTGGAATGTTCCTCAAGCTTCTCTGGTTCTGGCACTCCCATCCGGGCTGTTTCAAGACATACCTGTCTGCCCGTCAGCACCTCATATCCCAATTCTGTCAATATTTTGGCTATGATGGCTGAAGTGCGCATTTCCAGCCAGGCTGTTTCCGGGTACTTATGAAAATCCCGCCTCCGTTCCCTGCTGATTTTATCTAAAGCGGCTGCATATTCCGATATTTTATGTGCTATGTTTTCGCGCATAAGTAGGGTTCTCCTTATTCTTGTTTTGCTCTTTTATATTTTCTGTGTTTTTTCTATCCTATCAGCCATTATCCATTAATCAGATTTTAGAATGTCACAAAGTTTGTCCCTTGAAAGGGATGCACCCTGGATCTCCACTACCGCAGCAGAGACTTTATTGGCGCAGGCAATGGCTTCACGGAGTGGAATATCCTTAGTCAAAAGAGCAAGAATCGTCCCGATGTGGGCATCTCCGGCTCCGATGGTATCCACCACGTGCTCTGAGGGAACAGAGGGGACAAGATAAGAATCTCCGTTTTTTTCCCTGCAGTAGGCCCCCTTTTCGCCGAGCGTTATGATAACCGTATTCCTTGTTCTGGAAAAGAGCACCTCAGCCGCCTTTTTAAAGGAACAAGCTTTACTAAGCTCCAAGGCTTCCTGTTCATTGATGTGAAGAATCGGATGAAGCTTCATCATACGGTCATTTTTGGGAGCCGGTATTTGAATCCCCCGGGGGCCAGGTGCATAGCACACTTCCAAATCCGGATGTTCCTCCAGATATTCAATCAGATTGATGCCTGTAGGTTCTTCTATCTCCAACCCGCATATATAGGCTAATTGATAATCATCAGATGAATATGCTTCCATCCAGGACTTTTGAAAGGTATATTCTGCTCCATGAACAGACAGAAAGGATCGTTCCCCGGAAGCTTCCACCAGACAGTAACAGCACCCATTGTCCTGATCGGGGACATGGACAAGGATGGGAATTTTTTGGGCAGTCAGCTCCTTCTTTACATAATCTCCATAGATTCCAGTACCTACAGGAGTGATAAAGGTGTGGGGCGCATGTAGAAGTCCCATAATATGAGCTACATTGTAGGCACAGCCGCCCAAGGCCATGGACTGGGAATGAGGGCGGAGATTCTCTGCTGTTCGTGGAAGATGATCCAGATTGATGATTACATCGACACAGGTTGAACCAATAATAAGGGCTGGTTTCATGGAATGAGACTCCTTTTCTAAAGGTATTCGAATACTCATAAAGAAAAGAGGGTCTTAACACAGATTGATCCTGGTGTTATACCCTCTCCCTGACAATAATTAAAAAATTAAACTACACTCTTAAGACCCAGTGTTTTTTCAATCACCAGCATCACTCCCAAGGTGATCACCATCAAAAGGGTTGCAAGAGCGGCAATCGTTGGGTCAAAATGGTATTCCACATAAGCCATCATCTCAATGGGCAGCATGGACACTCCGGCACTGGTGAGGAAAGCGGACAGTGACACATTGTTAAAAGAATTGATAATCGCCATGATACAGGCTGACACAATCCCAGATTTAATGTTCGGCAGAAGGATATGGAAAAACGTATATACATTTCCTGCTCCCAAAATTCTTGCTGCTTCTTCCATGGAAAAATCAAAATTTGCCAGGCTGGAGGTGACGACCCGCATCACATAAGGGATGGACAAAATCGTATGGCCAATCAAAAGACTCGGCATAGCCGGAAGCTTAAAGCGATTCACCACATAACGAAGCATCACAAAGCCCAGTACAATCACAGGAATCAAAACCGGTGACAAAAACAGACTTTTAATCAGCTCTTTCCCTTTAAAACGGTACCGGTTTAAGGCATAAGCCGCCGGAAGCCCCAAAAGCAGTGCCACAAAGGTGCCTGCGAAGGCAATGATTATACTGTTTTTTGCCGCGCTTCCAAAGCTCTTCACCTGCAGGATCTGGTTATACCAGCGCAGGGTAAAGCCCTCTCCCGGAAACTTCAGATATGTGGTGTCACTAAAGGACGCTGCCATAATCACCAGCAATGGACCAATGAGAAACACATATACCAGCAAAGTCACAAAAAACAAAGATTTGCTCTTTCTCATGATAACTCCTTTGTGCCGGACAGCCGGGGCGCCGGCAATTTACTGAATTGCTACATAAACAGGTTCATCCTACTGTACAGAGAACAACTCATTCCATTTAGCGATCCAGTCTGCTTTGTTGGCATTGATAACAGACCAGTCAGGAATCAGAAGATTATCAATCATTTCTTTGCCGTAAGTAAAGTTGGCGGCCTGCTCCGGAGTCAGCTCCACATCGGTTCTCACAGGAGCATCCACTCCATCTAACGCCTCCGCCAGCTGAACTTCCTTGGAGATGTAGAAATCCACAAATGCCTCTGCCAGCTCCTTGTTGGGACAGCCCTTGATAATATTTACTGTATTAAAACCACTGTATACACCTTCAGCCGGATCTACCCACACATAATCATCAGAAGCAGACTGAGCAGCGGTATAGGAATAGTCCAAAAGCACGGCAACAGATATCTCACCCTGATTTAACATAGTGATGGTATCATTGGCACTGGTGTAGGTTTTCATAATATTGGGCTTTAACTCCTCAAATTTTGCAAGGATAGCCTCATCATCTGTTCCCGGGGTAAGCCCTGCCATCTTGGCTACCGAATAGTACATCAGAGGGCCGGTGGTGGTGGTGATATCTGGAATTGCAATGGAATCAGCCAGCTCCGGGTTCCACAAATCTTCCCAGGAGGTAATCTCAATGGGGCAAGTGGATTTGTCATAAACAATACCCATACGGTTAAAGCTGTAGGCCGGACCATACTCCTCACCAAAGGGAGCCTTGGCATTATCGTATACAGCATCTAGGTTGGACAGATTGGCTCTGTCAATTGTCTCGATCAGATCTGCATCAATCAGATCTGCTATAAATGCGTCACCGATAACCACCACATCATAATTGTCCGGGGATTCCTTAATCTTAGTTACCCGCTCTGCATTCTTTCCCGTCTCCACGATCAGCTTACAGCCAGTGGCTTCCATAAATGGATCATAGATGTTCTTCTGAACCAGCTCTGCGTTAAAGGAAAATGTGGAAATCCGCAGTTCTTGTCCCTCAAAGGAAGGAAGCCCGGTTCCGGCAGCCTCTGTTTCCCCTGCTTTGGTCTCTGACTCTTCTCCGGCGGCCTCTGCGGCAGCTGCTGTGGTGGCTGCCGCAGAAGTCTCTGCCTTATCAGAACCTCCGCAGGCAGCTAAAGATGACACCATAAGCGCTGCCAGTGCAATACTTACTAACCTCTTTTTCATAACCTTTTCTCCTTTTTTCAAAGTAAAATAATTTTCCCCGGGGTCATGGATAAGATCACCTGATCTCCGGTTTTGTAAACACTTTCCTGGTCCGTGCTGACCTCAAATTCACCGATAGCAGTGCGAATATTGTACTGGTTGCGCTTTCCAAGAAATGTACTTACCATAATCTGGCCGGAAAGAGGATTGACAACTTGAGTATTTTCCGGCATGATCATAATATCCTCCGGCCGGATACAGGCCTTTATCATATCGGTTCCTGCCCTTGCCTCTGCCTGAATCCGACTTCCGTCCGGCAGTAGATAAACCCCATCTGTTCCGGTTCTCTTCAAATCCATAAAATTCTCAAAGCCCACAAAGCGGGCAATAAATTCTGTTTTGGGATGGTTGTAGATCACAGATGGGCTATCCATCTGCTCGATCACCCCATGATTCATAATTGCCACCTTGTCGGAGATGGCAAAGCACTCCTCCTGATCATGCGTTACATAGATGGCAGTAAAGCCAAACTTCTGCTGTAGCCGGCGGATCTCTACCCGCATTTTCACTCGTAGCTTGGCATCTAAGTTGCTTAAGGGCTCATCCAAAAGAAGGAGATCTGGCTTGATGACAAGCGCCCGGGCAAGAGCCACTCTCTGCCTCTGACCACCGGACATCTCCTTGGGAAAACGATTTTCAAAGCCGCCCAGATCCACGGTTTCCAACATCTCCGTAACCTCTTTTTTGATCTGGTCCTGAGAAATTTTCCGCATCTTTAAGCCAAAGGCCACATTGTCAAACACGGTCATATGGGGAAACAGAGCGTAACTCTGGAAAACAAAGCCAAAATTCCGCTTGTTTAAGGGAACCTGGGTGTAATCCTTTCCTCCAAACATGAATTTTCCTGCCATAGGGGTGGAAAATCCTGCAATCAGGCGCAGGGTGGTGGTTTTTCCACAACCACTTGAGCCTAAAAGAGAAACCAGTTCTCCCTCTTCCACCTGAAAATCCAGATCCTTTAAAATCACATTTTTGTCATATCCCGCCGTAATGTTCTCAAGCTCCAAAAGTGCCATATCATTCTCCTTTGTCCTTCCGGATTATACTTACTTCTCATTCACAGATACTTACGGTGCTTTATATGGTTGGATTCAGCTTGTGGCTAATACCATTGATTACACTAGAAACCACAATCGTAACCACAATCATTATCACAGCCACCACCGAAGCCTGCGTCCAGTCTCCAAGAGACATGGCCTGCTGATAGATCATAGTTGCCAAAACACGGGTGTCCGTACCGCCTAAAAGCTGAGGAGTGGTATAGGCCGTGAGACAGCCGGTAAACACCAGTACACTTCCTGTCACCAGCCCTGGAATGCTAAGGGGCAATACCACATGGCGGAATACCCCCAGCCGGGATGCCCCCAGACTTCCCGCTGCCAGATTTAAATCTTCAGAGATATTGTCCATAATCCCGATCAGAGACAGGATCATCAATGGCAAAAACAGCTGGATAAAGCCTACCACCATGGAAAATTCATTGTAAAGAAGGCTGATAGGCTTTGCCACAACCCCCAGATCTACCAACAATTCATTGACAATTCCCTTTTTTCCTAAAAGCACCATCCAGCTGAAAGAACGGATCACAGGACTTGTAAACATGGGAAACACTGCCAGTGCCATCAGCATGCCTTTGTTTTTAGAGTATTTGGAGATATAGTAGGCAGTAGGAAAACCCAGCACGGCACAAACAGCTGTACTGATCAGGCTTAAGCGGATACTGCGCCAAAATACCTGTTTAAAATAAGTGCTCTCCATCAATGTAAAATAATTCGACATAGAAAAGCTGCCACCCTCGTTCAGAAAGGATTTAAACAGCAAAGAAAACAGAGGTATCAGCATGAAAAATACCAGAAAGAGACAACCTGGCAAAATAAACAGCCAGTAGATATTTGTTTTTTTCTCTAGCAAGGGGATTCCACCTTTCTTTTGTTACTTTTTCATGAAATATAACTGGATTCAGACCACTGTCACTACATGAATTACCATATCATTCCTGTCGGGAATTGTCAACGGTGTTTTTAATCTTACAGCACACATTTCCGTACAAATTCCCATGGATGAATCGTTCCGTCATACTAGTGTACTGTCCGGATTATATCTGGACAGTACACTAGATCATATCCTGATATTTTAGAGCCAGTTCCTGAAAACGGCCCATCCGGGCAGACAAGTGGCTGCGCTCCGCATGTAAATCTGCATACAAAAGCTTCTTTTCTCTCACCAGCTGCCTTCCCTGCACCCACACGCTGTCAACGTTGGAAGCAATGGCAGAATATACGATTGCAGAATAAGGATTATACAAAGGAAACATGTTGGCAGAGGTGGTTTCAAGGAGCACCAGATCTGCCTTCTTTCCCGGCTCAATGGAGCCAATCTGATCCCCGGCATTTAATACCTGTGCCCCTCCTATGGTTCCCAGTTCCACGATTTCCTTGGCAGGAAATGCACTTCGGTCGTGATATTTTGTTTTCTGAAAACAGGCAACCATCTTAAATTGGGTAAACAAATCCAATGTGTTTCCGGAGGAAGGACCATCCGAGCCTAAGCCAACGGCCACACCTGCTTTTTTCATGTCAAGAACCGGACAGATTCCCTTGCCCGCCTTGGTGTTGGAACCGATGCAGTGTGCTACCTTTGTACCGGTCTCTGCCATCAGACGAAGGTCCGCCTCTGTGGCATGAATACAATGGGCGGCAATTGTCCGTTCATCCAACACTCCCAGATCATGAAGAAATGCAATGGGCGTTTGTCCGTACACTTCTTTAAAATGGCTCATCTCGTAGTCCATCTCACTGGCATGAAGGGTATAGAGAACCCCGTATTTCTCAGACAGATCATGGGCCGCCTTTAGCATCTGGGGAGAATTTGTATTGGTGGCATGGGGCGCCACTATGGGATGAATCCTGTCATGATTCTTCCATTTTTCAATGAAAGCCCGGCAAAGATCCAGTCCCCCGTAAGGCGCTTTGCTGTCACAGGTTTCCTGGCCAATGACCGTCTCTCCCAGCCAGGCCCTGATCCCCAGCTCGTCACAGGCCTTTGCCACCTGCTCCTCAAAATAATACATGTCCAGTACAGAGGTCACTCCTGCTAAAAGAAGTTCACAGACAGCATAGCGGGAAGCGGCATATACCAGCTCCTTTGTCATGGCCTCAAGCTCCAAGGGAAAGAGGAAACGCCGCAGCCGGTCCGGGCAGTCATCTCCCATGGAGCGGAAAGGAATCATGGGAATATGACTGTGGACATTAACCATCCCCGGCATCAGAATCCCTCCCCTGCCATTGATTACCCTATCTGCTTCCCAAAACTTCTCTTCAAAAAGATTCTTATCTCCCACTGCAAGGATTTTCTCTTCATCAAACAGGACACATCCATCAGAAAATACCCTCCCCTGGCTGTCCATGGTAAGAAGCGTTACATGTTCAATCCGTGTTATCATAGTCCTTTCCCCCAATCATCTGACTAGCGTTCCTAATTGGATTTTCGGTCAATATATTCTGTTCTTATCTTAGAATAGACAAATTTCTGGCTGTGATACAGGCCGTAGTAGCCGGACAAGGTAAAGCTGATGGCTACGCCAATGGAAAAGAACGGCATCGCCTCAAAGCCAAACAGCTCAAAAGCCATAAGGATGGTTGATACAGGACAATTCGTCACACTTACGAAAAGGCAGGCCATGCCAACTGCCGCACACAGACCGGAAGGCATCCCCAAAAGAGCTGCCATTGTGTAGCCAAAGGTAGCTCCCACACACAGAGTAGGCACGATCTCGCCTCCTTTAAAGCCGGCCCCCAGAGCCACTGCCGTAAAGAGAATTTTCAGCAAAAATGCGTAGTAAGGAACCATCTCACCCTCAAAACATTTTTCGATCAGGTGAAGCCCGCCTCCGTTGTACAGTCGGTCATTGAAGATCAGAGTCAGAATAATATAAATCACACTGCCTGCCACGATCCGCCGATAAGGACTTGGAAAGTATTTCCGATACAGAGATCCGCTTTTGTGCATGGACTGGCACAGAAGAATCCCCACCACTGCACACAATATCCCCAGAGCAACAGTCAGGGCTGCCCCCTGGAAATCAAAGGCAGGCACCAGGCCGATCTCATAGTGCTCTGCAGCCAGTCCCAGCCTGCCGGAGACAGCTGCCCCTATAAAAGAAGAAAAAAGGCATGGAACCAAAGCAGCATAATACATAATTCCTATGCTGACCACTTCCATGGAAAAGACTCCCGCCGCCAGAGGAGTGCCAAAAAGGGCAGAAAAACAGGCACTCATTCCACACATAATGGCAATCTTTCGGTCTTTTTCGTCCAGGTGGAGAAGCTTTCCTGTCAGATTGCCCAAGGCGCCACCCAACTGGAGCGCAGCTCCCTCCCGGCCGGCAGAGGCGCTGACTGTGTGGCTTAAAATCGAGGACACAAAGATCAGGGGTGCCGTGATAACCGGAATCTCCTGGTGGGCTGAAACTGATTCAAGCACCAGATCAGTACCCCGGTTCTTTTCCTCATGGTTGACCTGATACAGCCACACAATGATAAGCCCTGCCACAGGCATCAAAAATACCGTCCACGGATTCTGCTGCCACAGTATAGTGGCAAGAATCACCCCATGGCCGAATACACTTCCGATTGCACCTACTGAAATCCCGATTGCCACGGAAATAACGGTCCATTTAACGAAATAGTGAATATTTTCTGCCAGAGGTGTCTGTTTTCTTTCCTCTTTTTTTTCCTCCCTCATAGCTCCTCCCCGTATGTTTTCTTTCCTGTGATTTTTGGACTGCAAGGACAGCCTAAAGGGCTGTATATGGTCACATTCCCTTGGACTTGACAAGCTTTGGCCGGTAGCCCTCATCATTCAGTCTCTGGACGATCTGATTTTTGTGAACTGTCCCTTCTGCCTCCAAGGTAATCCGAAGCTCCACCGCTGCATTTCGGTTAATGCTGATAAACTGATTGTGCTCTAACTTGATTACATTGCCCTTCTCCTCGGCCAGAAGGGTGGACACCTTGGCTAACTCTCCCGGCTTATCCGGCAAAAGCACGGATACAGTAAAGATTCGATCCCGCTGAATCAGGCCGTGCTGTACCACGGAGGACATGGTGATCACATCCATGTTTCCGCCGCTTAAGATGGACACAATCTTTTTTTTCTGCACATTCATATGCTTTAGGGCAGCTACTGTCAAAAGACCGGAATTTTCCACGATCATTTTGTGATTCTCCACCATGTCCAAAAATGAAACAATCAGCTCCGAATCCTCAATAACAATCACATCATCCACATTTTCCTGCAGGTATGGAAAAAGTTTTTCTCCCGGCCGGTGAACTGCCGTACCATCGGCAATGGTGCTGACGGTGGGGAGATTCACCACTTTTCCCGCCTTTAGAGAAGCCTCAAGACAGGCCGCCCCGGACGGTTCCACAGCGATCACCTTGATTTTCGGATTCAACAGTTTTGCCAGAGTAGCCACCCCTGTGCAGAGACCGCCTCCTCCCACAGGCACCAGAATATAGTCCACGGTGGGAAGCTCCTTGATAATCTCCATGGCAATGCTCCCCTGTCCTGCAGCCACATCCGGATCATCAAAGGGATGCACGAAAGTATATCCTTTTTCTGCAGCCAGCTCATAGGCATGTTCACAGGCCTCATCAAAATCATTGCCATATAAAACCACCTCTGCCCCATGATTTTTCGTCCGGTTGATTTTGATGAGCGGTGTGGTGGTCGGCATGACGATCACTGCCTTGATCCCTGATAGCTTAGCCGCATAGGCAACCCCCTGCGCATGGTTTCCCGCAGAGGCGGCAATCAGTCCCCGCTCTCTCTCCTCCTGGCTTAAGGTGCTGATCTTATAATACGCCCCCCGCACTTTATAAGCTCCTGTTACCTGCATGTTCTCCGGCTTAAAATACACCCTGTTTCCGGTCTGGGATGAAAAATATTCACTGTATATAAGCTTTGTCTCCTGGGTGACCTTTTGTACAATCTCTGAAGCTTCCTCAAATTTTTCCAGTGTAAATTCGCTCATCGTGTTCTTCCTCCATTTAATATGAATCTTGTCTTACCTGAAACAGAGCATTCACAAAATCCTCAGAATTAAATTTCTGCAGGTCATCGATCTTCTCCCCGACTCCCACATATTTTACCGGAATCCCCAATTCCGATTGAATCGCCACTGCGATTCCTCCCTTGGCTGTTCCGTCCAGCTTTGTAAGTATAATCCCTGTAATATCCGCAGCCTCCATAAACTGTCTGGCCTGAGACATGGCATTTTGGCCGGTAGTCCCGTCAAGAACCACCAAGGTCTCCCGATAGGCCTCCGGGTATTCCTTATCAATAATCCGGTTGATCTTTTTAAGTTCCTCCATGAGATTCTTTTTATTGTGGAGCCGTCCTGCCGTATCACAGATCAGCACATCTGCCTTTCTTGACTTGGCAGCCGCCACGGCATCATAGATTACTGCTGCCGGGTCAGATCCCTCCTGCTGGGCAATAATCTCCACTCCAGCCCGGTTAGCCCACTCAGTCAGCTGCTGGGTAGCAGCTGCCCGGAAGGTGTCAGCCGCTGCTAAGATCACTCTTTTTCCGTCATCTTTAAGCTGTCCGGCCAGCTTTCCCACGGAGGTGGTCTTTCCCACTCCGTTCACCCCGATCACCAACACCACAGAGGTGCGACTTTCAAACTCATAAGCATTTTCTCCCAAATTCATCTGATCCTTTATGGAATCGATCAGGATTTGACGGCACTCTCCAGGCTCTCTGATATGCTGCTCCTTTACCTTTTTCCGCAGATCCTCCATAATGGATGTGGTGGTCCGGATTCCTAAGTCCCCCATAATCAGCGTCTCTTCCAGCTCCTCATAAAAGTCCTCATCAATAGCTGAAAAACCGCTGAAAATCGAGTCCATCCCGGAGACAATATTGTCTCTGGTCTTGGCCAGTCCATCTACCAGACGGCTGAAAAATCCTTTTTTCTTTTCTTCCATAGCAGTCTCCTTTCCCACATTTATGTAATAGTTCTGATTTTATGCGTCCAGCTGATCCTCGATTAAATTCACAGATACCAGAGTGGATACGCCTTTTTCCTGCATGGTAATTCCGTAAAGCCGGTCTGAGGCTACCATGGTTCCCCTCCGGTGGGTGATCACAATAAACTGTGTGTTTTTTATCAGCTTGTGCAGATAACCTGCAAAACGATCTACATTGGAATCATCTAAGGCTGCCTCGATCTCATCTAAAAGACAGAAGGGAGATGGCTTCAGATTCTGGATGGCAAACAAAAGAGAAATGGCTGTAAGAGCCTTCTCGCCACCGGAAAGCTGCATCATGTTCTGCAGCTTTTTTCCTGGCGGCTGGGCAATAATCTGGATTCCTGCTTCCAGGATATCCTCCCCCTCAATCAGCTCTAAGGTCCCATGGCCTCCGCCGAACAGCTCCTTAAACACCCGGTCAAACTCCAGTCGGATCTCCTTAAACTTTTCCTCAAACTGTCTGCGCATTCCTGTATCCAGCTCTTCGATAATTTGCAGGAGAGTCTGCTCTGCCTCCACCAGATCATCATGCTGGGTTTTCATAAATTCGTACCGCTCGGAAATCTCCTTGTAATCTTCTATGGCATTGACATTGACATTCCCCAGGGCACGGATCCCATTTTTCAGCTCTTCAATCTTTCCTCTAATCTCCGGGATAGCTGTCAGCTCAGGGTTGCGCAGTGGCTCTGCAGCAGTAAAAGTCAGCTCATACTCGCTCCACATGTAGTTGACATGGCCTTCCAGTTTTTCCTCTAGCTTCTCCTTCTGGCTCTGAAGCCGGAACAAATCTTTATCCAGACGGCTGATTCGTTCTGTCAGCTCTTCCCGAATACGGAACATGTCTTTCTGTTCTTTGTTTTTTTCCTCTTTGCAGGTACTTAACTTTTGGATCTCCTCCTCTAAGCATTCCCGGCGTTCCACTGCTTTTACAATCTGCTCTTGAAGGGCCTGAATCTGACAGCGTTTATCCTCAATCACCCGGTCTGAATCACCAGTATTTGTCTCAAGTTTCTCTAGCTCTTCCTCTAAGCGCCGCATCTCCTCCTGTACACGATGGATATTTTCTGTCACAAAATCCACCTGCTGCTTTAAGCCTGCCGCTTTCAGACGGATTGATTCCAGTTCATGAGCCAACCTCTCCCGCATCTGTTTCTCTGTCTCCATTTGGAGCGTGAGCTGTTTTACATCTTGATTAAGCTGTTCATTCCGGGCTATCAGGCGATCCGTATCCTGGGTAATCTCCTGGCGGTTCTTCTCGATCTCCTGAAGCTGTTCTTCCAGCTGGCTGTTTTCTAAAATCAAGTCTCTGGAGGATTCCTGAATCTCCTCTTTTTTGTCCTCCAAACGATTTACATTGCTCTGTAAGGTGTTTTGATTCAAAGATTCCTGGTGATGCTCTCTTCGGAACTGTTCCAACTCTTCCCGCTTTTCAGTTAGAATCCCTTCATTCATCGTCAGCTCGTCCTGTATTCGCCCGGCAAGGGACAAAGCCTTTTTACAGACGGCCTCCAGCTCTTCTAGTTCTCTCTTTCTTCCCAAAAGATTGCTGGAATTTTTAAAGGCGCCGCCGGTCATAGATCCGCCAGCACTTAAAAGCTCTCCCTCTAAAGTCACAATCCGAAGAGAATAGTGGTATTTCTTTGCCACGGCAATAGCATGATCAATCGTGGAGGCCACTACCACTCGCCCTAAAAGATAGGTAGCCAACACTTTATATTCTGGTTTTACATGAACCAGGTCACTGGCCAGCCCAATGACCCCCGGCTCTTTTAGGACTTCTGGCTGAGAGAAGCCGCCTCTTTGTCCGATGCTGGTCAGAGGAAGGAAGGTCACACGGCCGTATTTATTCTTTTTCAGATACTCGATCAACTGCTTGGCTGTCTGTTCAGAATCGGTAACAACATTCTGGATACTGCCTCCTAAGGCTGTCTCAATTGCAGTCTCATACTGCTGATCCGTGGTGATCAAGTCTGCCACCACTCCACGGATTCCATGAACCCGGTCTCTGACCTCCATCACTCTGCGGATGCTGTTGCCATAGCCCTCATAGCGCTCTGCTAAATTTCTTAAGGATTCCAGACGGGTGCTGGCCGTCTGGTACTCCTGCTGCTTCTGATTCAATCCCCGGGTCAGACGGCGGACCTCCTGCTCACAGCGGTCGATCTCTCCTTCCCATTCCTCCTGCTTTTTGAGAAGTTCTTTTGTCCGTTCCCCGGATATAGCCAGCTTTTTAAGCTCCTCTGCTAAAAGCTCCTCCTGGGCCGACTCATCGCTTTTGTGGCGGAGAAGCCTTTGACACACTTCGGAGCGCCGCACCTGTACCTGCTCAAGCATAGCCTCATACCGCTGCTGTCTGGCTCCTAAGGATGCTTTTTCATTTAATCCATTGATCATGCTTCCCTTTCCTTCTTCGATCTTCTGATCCAGAAGCATGATCTGCTCGTCTTTTTTCTGAAGCCGCTCCTCAGCTTCCTGTAAAATTTTGCTGCTTTCTGCTGCTTCCCTCCGGATGCCGGCGCTGCTTTCTTCATACTCTTTTATCTGCTGCTGTTTATCCTGGCACTCCTGCAGAATCGCTTTCCTGCGGGCATTGATATGATCCGCATTCATCCGCTCTGTATTGATCTGTTCACCAAGAACATTGATTTGACCCTCTAAGCTGCCTTTTTCCATCTCTGCCTGGCTTAGGAGACCTCGCTTTTTGGTGATTCTCTCCTCCATAACCCTCAAATCTTTTTCCAGCTGATCATAAGAATCTTTTTTCTCCTCTAACTGGCAGGCGGCTTCTTCCATATCCTGAGATACTATCCTTTCCCGCTTTTCCACTTCTCCTAGTTGTTCCCGGATTCCCTGTGATTCCAAAAGAAACAGATTCACATCATAGGTTTTTAACTGTTCCTTCAAGCTTAAATATTTTCTGGCTGCTTCTGACTGGCGGGCTAAGGGACCCACCTGCTTTTCCAGTTCCGCAAGAATATCTCCCACGCGGACTAGATTCTGCTTCTCATCCTCCAGCTTTTTCTGAGCAATGAGCTTTCGCCTTTTAAACTTAACAATCCCTGCAGCCTCGTCAAACAGCTCCCGCCGGTCCTCCGGCTTGCCACTCAAAATCTTGTCAATCTGGCCCTGTCCGATAATGGAGTAGCCCTCCTTACCAATCCCTGTGTCATAAAACAGCTCATTGATATCCTTTAACCGGCAGGCACTTCCATTGATCCGGTACTCACTTTCTCCAGAACGGTACAGCCTGCGGGATACAGTTACTTCCTCATAATCAATCGCCAGCTGATGATCTGAATTGTCTAAGGTAATGGCCACATAGGCGAAGCCCTGAGGTTTTCTAAGCTCTGATCCGGCAAAGATCACATCCTGCATACTGGCTCCCCGAAGCTGTTTGATCCGTTGCTCTCCAAGTACCCAGCGGACTGCATCTGCCACATTGCTTTTCCCGCTTCCATTGGGTCCCACAATCCCGGTAATCCCATTGTGAAATTCAAAGGTTATTTTATTTGCAAAGGATTTAAAACCCTGTACTTCTATACTTTTCAGGTACATATATGCTCCCTCAGCTTGATTATTCCCCGATAGGCCGCCACCTGTTCTGCTGCCTTCTTGGTTCTTCCACTCCCTCTGCCAATTTCTTTTCCTCCCAAAAGAGCACGGACATCAAAAGTCTTGTTATGGTCAGGACCGGCCTCTCCAAGAAGCTCATATTCCAGCACCTGCTCCGTATCCTCTGCCTGTACAATCTCCTGCAGGATAGTCTTGCTATCATAAAAGAGCTGCTTGTGCTCCATATCACTCAGCACAAACCGGCAGACAAACTCTTTTGCATTAGCAAAACCACCATCCAGGTAAATGGCTCCGATCAGCGCTTCCATTGCATCCGATACCACAGAGTCTCTGCTTCTGCCTCCGGTGGATTCCTCCCCGTTTCCAAGTAACAGATACTTCCCAAGACCGATTTCTGATGCACAGTAAGCCAGGGTAGGCTCACACACCAGACTGGCACGGATCTTTGTCAGCTCTCCCTCAGGCTTGTCCGGATACTGGTGATATAAAAAGTCACTGGACACAACCTCTAACACCGCATCCCCCAAAAATTCCAACCGCTCATTACAGTCCTTTTTTTCAATATGATGCTCATTGGCAAAAGAACTGTGGGTCATGGCCTGGCGCAAAAGCTTTTTGTCCCGGAACTCATAGCGGATTCTTTCTTCCAGTCTTTTTAGGTCATGATTCATCTTTTTCCCTCCTTCATATGGAAAGGGCGCTGCCCAGGTTTCCTGCGACACGCCCCCCTTTTTCTAATTTAATGCGTTCTTGATCTGCTCCACCGCATCACCCACTGTGACGATCTGCTCAGCCGCTTCTGTTGGAATCTCAATATCAAACTCTTCCTCGATTCCCATAACAATCTGGAAGATATCAAGAGAATCCGCTCCCAAATCCTCTACAAAGGTGGTTTCCATGGTGATCTCCTCCGCCTCCACATTCAGCACCTCAGCAATAATACCCTGCAGTTTCTCAAACTCCATAGCTACATCTCCTCTCATTTACTTTTCTGCTGCCTGTTCTTTGGCTTCCAGGCTTTCCTTAATCTTTTCATTGATTTTTTGTTCCTTGAAGGTCACACACTGAATAATGGAATTGCTCACCTCTCGTGCTCCTGCACTTCCATGGGTCTTAACCACAAGACCTTTGAGTCCCAGAAGCGGTGCTCCCCCATAGCCAGAGGCATCAAATGCCTTCAGTGTCTCCTTTAGGGCGGGCTTTACAAGCAAAGCCCCCAGCTTGCTGCGCAGGCTGCTCATCATGCCTTTCTTAACCATGGAAATTAGAGTGGCGCCCGTCCCCTCATAAAGCTTTAAGATCACGTTGCCGGTAAATGCCTCACAAACGATCACATCAGCTCCTCCATGGGGAATCTCCCTGGCCTCAATGCTGCCAGTGAAGTGAATGTCCCCACATTCCTTTAACAGGGGAAATGTATCCTTGACCAGGGCATTGCCCTTCTCTTCTTCTGCACCGATATTGACAATACCTACCCGCGGCTTATCAATACCAATCACATGCTCCATGTATATAGAACCCATGCGGGCAAACTGTACTAAATGGGATGGCCGGGCATCCACATTGGCTCCGCTGTCAAGCAACAGAGAAACTCCCTTCTCTGTGGGAATAAGCGCGCCAAAGGGCGGTCGCTCCACCCCTTTTAATCTGCCTACAATCACCTGGCCGCCTACCAGAATAGCCCCTGAGCTTCCCGCAGACACAAAGGCATCCGCCTCCCCGGCCTTTACAAGATTCATGCCGACTACTATGGAGGAATCCTTTTTCCTGCGTATGGCATTGACCGGCGGTTCTTCTGTCTCAATGACTTCTGATGCATGAATCAGCTGAATCTGCTTTTTGGGGTAGGTATGCCGGGAAAGCTCCTTGCTTACCAGTTCTTCCTTTCCCACTAACAGAACCTGGATGTCCGCTCTGTGGGACACTGCGTCCACCACGCCTCTTACGATCTCACCAGGCGCATTATCCCCCCCCATTGCATCCACCGCAACTTTAATCATACTGTTCTCCTCTCCCGTACCAGATGGCCCTTATTGGCCTTCCATTCCTTACCTACTATACTAAATTATGTTTTATAAATCAACAAAAAATAAAAATCCGGCGAAAAAAATTTCAAAAAGCAATATTTTCACCAGATTTTTAGATTTATTTGTTACCGACCCAAGGTCCTTTTAACCACATTCCGGAGCTTTGCCGCCACACTTACAGCCCCAATACAAAGCCCGAAATCAGGTCCCACAGTCAGTAAAAAGCAGTTAAACAGGAGTATCTGCCATGTTACCTCCCTGGAAATAATCATGCGGCAGACTACAAAATAGTAAAACACTCCGATTCCATAATAAATCAGAAGTCCGGCTACAGACACCATTAAAAGGTTCATGAAGCCTGATGTGCGAAGCTGTTCGCACAGCCAGGCCATTGTATAGGCGGCCACCGCAAATCCCAACAAATACCCAAAGGTGGGCCGGATCAGATAAGAGGGCCCTCCTCCAGAGGCAAATACTGGTATACCAATCAAACCAAGAAGCAAATAAACCCCTACACTGGTTCCTGCAAGTTTTTTGTCCAGCAAAAGCCCGGCAAGCAACACAAAAAACCACTGCAGGGTAAAATGCATTGGCACTGGCTCCGTTGGAAGTGTGATTTTTATAAATGCACCAGCAGCAATCAATGCGGAGAATAGTCCCCCTACAGTAAGTTCTCTGATTGATAAAGCTGTTTTTTCCCTCGCCATTCCGTTTATTTGTATCTCCTCCTTAATCCTTTTTTTCTTTCAGTGTTTCTGTTTTCTGGCTTTTTATCCGCCAGCTTCGGTAACAAAAAATAAAATATCCCAACTTAGTGCTGTATAAAAGGCTGCATGGATATCCTTTCATAAAATCTCTCCGGAATTTCTCTCTGGTCAGCAGACTGTTTTTTCCAAGCTCATACTCCTTCTCCACCCGGAATATCTTTTTTAAATTCTGGAAAAGCTGGGCAAATATCGTCAGAATATCGTCCTCGGTCAGCTCATTTTTTAAAACGCCCGGCATCCGTTCAATCCCTCTTAAAAGCAATGGCTCTTCCACTCCCAAAAGGATCTGAAACCGGACCCCTCCTTCCGTGTCATAGAAATGGCGACAATAATATCCTGTCCCTATATTCTGTCCTTTATAGTCCCCATTGGCAAGCTTTGCCTCTAACTGAAATACATCTGACATGGTTCGGTTGACAGCTCTGGATATAATAGGAATCTGAGAGGAGAGATCATACCCCCTTCGGCCAAAATCTCTTCCCACGATTGCCTGATCTTCTCTCATAATATGCTCCGCCAGCCAATTATTCAGAGTTTTCACAAAGCGCTCAACAGCTACCAGGGAATAACCAGACAATTCCATATCCTTCCGAAGGGAAATAAGGATTTTATCCCGGAAATTGTCATGAATCCGCTTGTGCTGTCCATAGCCATTGTACCGGATGGAGCGCATATATTCCTCCTCCTGAGCAAAATGGGTCATGGTATAAGCCTCCAGGTATTTCAATCCTTCCTTGTATGTACTCTGATTGGTTACCGAATCTTTTGAGATTTCAATCAATTTATTCATGATCCGGAAAAGCTTTGCATGTGCCTTGTCCACCACCTCCACGCCAATGTTAAACTTGTCATCCCATGCGATGGTTTCCATAAAAAACGGTCCTCCTCTCAATTTATTCCGCATGAATACCATCTTACTACTTTATGGGGAAAAGTGCAACGAAAAGAGCCTATTTGTTTCTATCTTTCAAATAAATTCATCTGATGACCATTCTTTTCTTTTTTGTAGATATTTTCCATCTTTTCCCTTTGCAGGATATTCTCTGGCAGCTGCTTGATAAACGGAGAGAGCTCTCCGGAACTGGTCATAATCAGCTCCTCCTTTGCTCTGGTCATGGCTACATAGAGGAGTCTTCTTTCTTCCTCCCAGTCCGTTTCCCGCCCTTTAAATTCCAGGGGAATTGTTCCCGCTTTCAGTCCATAAAGAAAAACTGCCGGAAATTCCAGCCCTTTCGAACCATGTATGGTCATAAGGGTCACTGCATCCGATGTGTATCGCTTTCCTCCCCATCGTTTTAAATCACTTTCTCTGCCGAAATCCAGTGCTATGAGCATTTCCTCCATGGTCTTATAAAACACTGCCATAGATGTAAGCTTTTCCATAGCCGGATCCTCAAAAAAACCCATATCCTTTCTCCATAATTCCCACAAGCTCTGAGGCTTTCTTTGCCTGCTTAAATCTTTGTATTTTACAGTCAGGGACAGATAATCACAGACAGGTCTCCCCTCTTTTTTCTCATCCCATAAAAGCTTGAGACACAGCTTTCGGGAGAGGTCATCCTTTGGATTTAAAAGGCTTCTGAAAAAGCCAAGGCTTCCCCGTACAATATCTTCTTCCAAAAAATCTTCCCGGCCTGTCACCACATAGGGAATCCCCTCCCTTTTCAGACACAGCTCTAAAAGCTCTGTCTGGCGGTGAGTCCGATACAAAATGGCAATATCAGCAAAGCTTCTTGGAAGATTTTCTTCCTGACAAAAACCCCTGTTTTGTGCATCCAGCATGTCAATTCCTCCGATCAGACGGTTGATCTCCTTTGCTATAAAAATTGCCTCCTCTCTTTCCTTTGCTGCCTGCACCATCCGAACAGGATAAGAAGATTTTTGTACAGCTTCCAAAGTATCTGGTGTGCTTTTTATCACAGCCATGGATGTTCTCAGTATCTCCGGAGATGAGCGATAATTTTTCACTAAACGGATTGTCTCTGTGTTTTCCTCCTGGCAAAAACGCTGAAAACTTTCTGTATCCGCTCCCCGGAATCCATAAATCGCCTGGTTTGGATCCCCTATAACAAAAAGCTCTCTGCCTCCCTTACTCCACGCCTGGATCAGGCGATACTGCAAAGGATTGATATCCTGAAATTCATCTACCAACAGATAGGGGAAGGCCGGTGGATTCGTTTCTGCCATATCCAGGGCCCTGATGAGAAGATCATCAAAATCAAGAGCTGACAGGGAATCCAGTCGGCTTTGATACGTTTTGACAGCCAAGTCAAGCTCTTCCGTCTCGTCCTTAAAAGAATCCAGTCCTGTCTTTTTCCTGGATATTTTCTGCCGCAGAATCTTTGCACTGTCCTTAATTTCCAATTCTTGCGCCACTTCTCTTACCAGCTCCATTGCAGCATTTTCCTCGACCAATGTAAATTCCTCTCCTGATGCTTTCAAAATATCGTAGCAAAGGCTGTGGAATGTACCGATCCGAACCCTTTTTGCTGCCCCCTTTTTGCCTAATGTCTCTGCTAATCTGCTTTTCATCTCCTGAGCGGCTTTATTTGTAAAAGTGACAGCCGTGATTTGAGATGGCCTGACCCTGCGGTTTAAGAGCAGATGGAGAATACGCAAAATCAAGGTCTTTGTTTTTCCCGTTCCCGGCCCTGCAATCACTGCGATTCTAGAAGAGATGGCGTGAACAGCCTGAAGCTGCGCTTCATTGAGCTCTGGATCTGCCATCACTTTTTCCTGCTCTGTATTTATTGGGGGATTCTTATCTTCTACCTGTACCTCCTCTTGCCAGCTGCGGGACCGGCTCTCTGCTTTTCCTCCAGACATAGGCCAAATCCCGTCTACCCCAAACAGGCTCATCTGGCCTTCCACAGATGCAAGCTCCGATGGCTCAAACAGAGCGATGGTACCATATTCCCCATCAAATCCAGGCCGGCGCTGTACGCTTCCCTGCCGCAGCCTGCGGATTCCCTCTCCGATCTGATATCCACAAAGGCTCTGAATTTTCTCAATGGGACATTGTCTTAAAATGGAAAATTCATTTCCCAGTCCGGCTAACATATCCCTGTATATCCTTTGAACCCTTACGCTGGCTGTCCCATGACCTGTGGAGGCAGCGATTACCTCCGGCAACGGCACCAGACTCTCAAAAGATGCTGCCCCGGGACGGATAAATCCTTCCCCCCTGTCTGCCAGCTGATCTATGCGGTGGGATACTCCCAAAGTAAGTTTTTTTCCGCAAACCGGACATTTTCCCTGATACTTTTCTGCCTGGCTGGGGCTTAAGCACAAGTGACATTTCCTGTGCCCGTCATAGTGGTATTTCCCTTCCTCTGGAAAAAACTCAATGGTGCCAGCCAATCCCTTCCCCTTCTGGATTGCCCCGTACAATCCGTCATAGGAAAGAGAAATATCCATGAGATTTGCCTCTCTGCCCAACTTCGATGGAGAGTGGGCATCAGAATTAGAGATCATCTGAAACCGGTCCAGAGCCGATAAGCGCCAATTCATTGGAGGATCCGAGGAAAGCCCTGTCTCAATGGCATGGATATAGGAGGTCAGATCCTCAAAACACTCCTCCACTGTATCAAAGCCGGAAAAGGCTCCAAACATAGAAAAATGAGGGGTCCAGATATGAGCCGGAACAAAAATAGCCCTGGGACACACTTCCAGGGTGATTTCCAGCAAATCCCTGCTGTCCAGTCCCAGAATCGGCCGTCCATCTGAATGGAGATTGCCGATCAGTTCTAGTCTGGCAGACAAAAGCTCCGCCTCTCTAAGGCCGGGAAGGAGGATCATATTGTGGACTTTTCTCACCTGTCCGTTTTTTTTGTAAATGGAGCTGATCTCCCCGGAAACCACAAACCGGGGAGAATGATTTTCCCCCATAACAGCATCCTTTAACTGAAGATCTTCTCTTAGTCGGTAGAGCCCCTCCTCGGCAGGAATCAGCTTTTCAGACAATTCCTTCCGCCATGCAGGATGGGTGAAATCTCCAGTTCCCAAAAGATCAATTCCCTTTTTTCTTGCCCACAGCTCCAGATATTCCGGAATACATTCCTTGCTTGTTGCCCGGGAATACCGGGAGTGGATGTGTAAATCTGCAATATACATTTTCTCTCTCCGTTTAATTGCTTTTAGAAAATTCTTCTTCTGCAGTCAGAAGAGCATTTCCAGAACAGCGAAGGTTTTGCGGCCCAGATCATCAGACAGCTGGACAGACCGGGCATGTGCCTCCACTTCTTTTGGCAGCTGGTACAAATCGATTACATCAAGTCCCTTTCCCTCGTAATATTTCCGCAAATATTCCTTTCCAGCATGAAGGCTGCTGGAAAGAAAGTAATTGTGGTGCATTTTCTCCTTCACCTGCATTTCTTCTGCAATATACTCAATCCAGCTGACAAAGGTTTTCAAATTATAATCGTTGAGGGAATATCCCACAAACAAAAACACATGGTCAATCAAAAGGGATTTAAGAAATGTTTCCATCAAACGATGGGTATGAGAATAGTGAAGATAGTCGTCCTCCTTAAACACCATCTTTTCTGGCTGGCGTATATCCCCATGAAGCTTAAGGAGATAGTGGGCAGAAATTCCGGTGAGAAGCTCCCGATCCTCACAGATAATCTCATATCCACTGGCCACCTGGTCTAAAAGGGTATCAAAATTCGTTGTCACAATATGCTTTGGATGCAGAGATACAATCAGCTTGTCAAGGAGATTGGGCTGAATGTTTTCTGGTATCATGGATTTTATCAGCGAGTAGTAGGACGCATGATTCTCACTTTCATCCAGACAATAATAGTACTGGGGAATCCGAATATATTCCTCTGTGGCCAGGCGTCCTTTGGTGGGATATCCGATCTCTTTTGCAAAGGCATGAACGATCTGGCCCCAGGTGGGAAGCCCTGAGTTTTTTGAAACTCCGGCTCCCACAAAGATCACCAGCTTTTCTCTTTTTAAGGCAAATGAAAGATCCTCAATCATTTCATAAAAAGTCATGGCTCCTCCGTTCTTAATATTCTGCAGATACTTTATTTTTCTACAGGATCCCTGGCAAACTCCTTCACAATCTCTGTAAGCAGATTGACCACCTTTTCCATGGACTGTACACAGACATACTCATGGATCCCGTGAAAATTCTCACCACCAGTACAAAGATTAGGGCAGGGAAGCCCCATATAAGAAAGGCGTGCCCCGTCCGTGCCACCCCGGATGGGAACTACCTTGGGCAGGATCCCCAGCTTCTCCATAGATGCCTTTGCTATATCAATCAGGTAAAAATGTGGTTCAACCTTTTCCTGCATGTTATAGTAAGAGTCCCGGACCGTGATCTCCATGGTACCCTTTTCATATTTTTTATTGAGAAATTCTCCAATATGGGTAAACAGTACCTTTTTTTCCTCAAACCGTTCTCTGTCATGATCCCGGATAATATAGTTCATCCGGGTTTCCACCACATCTCCCTTGATATCTGTCAAATGAAAAAATCCTTCATATCCTTCCGTATACATGGGATTCTGAGCCGCGGGAAGCATTTGGTGAAACTCCATGGCAATCAGAGCAGCATTTTTCATAACATTCTTTGCTGATCCCGGATGAACCCCCCGTCCGTGGATAACCACCTTGCCGGAGGCGGCATTGAAATTTTCATATTCCAGCTCTCCTAAAGCGCCTCCATCCACAGTGTAGGCCACATCTGCCCCAAAAAATTTCACATCAAAACCATCTGCTCCCCGACCCACCTCCTCATCCGGAGTAAAACCAATGCAGATCTTTCCATGAGGAATCTCCTTATGTGTCAGAAAATATTCTGCCATGGTCATAATCTCTGCCACACCGGCTTTATCATCTGCCCCTAAAAGAGTAGTTCCGTCTGTCACAATCAAATCCTGTCCTATATAATGCCTGAGGGAAGAAAAATCCTTTGGCGATAAAACAAGATTCTGCTTTTCATTCAGACAAATATCTCCTCCGTCATAGCCCGTAACAATCCGGGCCTTTACACCGGATCCGGACGCATCCGGGGAGGTATCCATGTGGGCGATAAAGCCTACCGCCGGCAATTTTTTCTCTGTGGTGGCCGGAATCACTCCATAGACATAGGACTGAGGACTGACTGTAACATCCACTGCTCCCATAGCCTTAAGCTCCTCTGCCAGCAGACCGGCTAATGTGCGCTGCTTTTCTGTGCTGGGAATCTGCTCCTTTTCCTCCTCTGACTGGGTATCCAAAGCTATATATCGCAAAAATCTTTTTGTCACGCTGCTTTCTGACATGATGAACGCTCCTTCTTTTTCCTTGCAAAATCTCTATGGCTCTACCGGTTCGCCAGCTCCTTAGTAATCTCCTCCCAGGTGATCCCTTTTACAGCCATCAGCACCATCACATGATACAAAAAATCTGAGATCTCATACTTGATCTCCTCCGGATCCGGATTCTTGGCCGCAATCACAATCTCTGTGGCTTCCTCTCCTACCTTTTTGAGAATCTTGTCAATCCCCTTGTCAAGCAGATAGTTGGTATAAGACCCTTCCTTGGGATGTATTTTCCGGTCCTGAATCACAGCAAACACATCCTCAAATACCTTTAAGGGATTGGTTTCTTTATGCTCCTTCTCTGCCAGAGTCCTAAAAAAACAGCTGGTGTTTCCCGTATGGCATGCCGCTCCGATCTGATGGACTCTTGCCAGAATGGTGTCATTGTCACAGTCCAAATGAAGGGACTTTACATACTGAAAATGCCCGGAGGTCTCGCCCTTTAACCATTGGGACTTCCGGCTGCGGCTGTAATAATTCATCTTGCCGGTGCGCAGCGTATCCTCAAAGGCCAGCTCATTCATATAGGCCATCATCAGAACCTGATCCGTCTTGTAATCCTGAACGATCACTGGAATCAGACCATCCTCATTTGTCTTAAAGCTGTCCCATTTCACTGTGCTGGTGAAGGTAATTACATTCTGCCCCCGCTTTTTAAGCTCTCCCTTCAGCTCCATATAGCTGCCTTCCTCTTCTGCGAAAACAGTCAGAACCACCCCGGCACAGTGTTCTGCCGCCATGCATACGGAAATAACAGGAAGCTCCCGCTCATTGCACAGGATCAGAAAGGAGCTTTCCTGGCGGGTGTAGGATTCTGACTCCAGAATCTCCACATTGCCCCCGGTGTCTAAAAGAATCATGGACGCTCCCAGCTGAACAAATTCCGAAACCCGGTTAAGGAATCGGGGAGAAGGGAGGTGGACATAGATTTTCTCGCTGCCAAACCGGTCAGCCGCCTCCTTGATCAAATCCACATTGTCCAAATCCGAGCCATCTAAAAATACTGCCTTTGCCCCGGCATACAAATATTTTTTTATATCCTCCAGCCGCCGCACCCGGCCGCCGGTTACAATGGGAATATCGATCATACGGGCCAGTTCCTTGATCATACCAATCGTTCTCTCGTGATCTGCATCATTATCTGACATATCCCAAAGCAGCAGGCTGTCCGCCCCATTGTCATTGTAGTAATGAGCCAGAGCTTTCAGGGAACGGCTGCTGGCTTTTCCCGCCTGGCCCAGCAAGATGGCCTTCCCCTCCTTACATCCAATTCCTGCCAGCAGCTTTTTCACATCTGCCATTGATCTACTCCTCCTTTTGTCCCATTCATGGCTTCTTACTGTCTTATCTGCACTCATTTAAGGCTTCCTGCCGCCTCATATCGCCTGATCGCTTCCCCAAGATCAAGTCGCTTCTCATACAGTGCCTTCCCGATAATTACCCCCTGAATACCATTTTCATAAAGGGTTTCCAAATCCTCCATGGAAGATACACCCCCGGAAGCAATCACATCCAATCCTGTTTTTTCCGTCAGCATCTTTGTATCAGTTACATTGGGGCCGCTTAACATGCCATCCCGGGAAATATCCGTGTATACAATATGCTGTACCCCATACTCTTTCATTTTCAGACACAGATCCACTGCCGTCATCTCACTGGT
>JAAWEL010000019.1 GCA_022794255.1 Lachnospiraceae bacterium | reverse complement strand
TCCGATCGGAAACGATATAGATTTAGGAGAGTCAGCCGCAGGAGGACTTCATAAGTATGCGAATCCTTCTTTAATTGAACAGGAAAAGGATGCGTGGAGAAAGACGGCGATTAACCTTGGATAGGGAATCATATAGTGTAGTGTAAAAATAGAGAGATATCCGACAGTAAAAGGTTGGATATCTCTTTTTGTTATGAGAAAATGTAATTGAATAAAAACAGAAAATCGTTCTTTTGTGGCTGTCAGAAAACGACAGCTGTGAACCTTCCGGATACGGGCATTGGTTCGTAATCAGTCGTTCAGTACAGAAAACAAACCTGCCTGTCCATATGATATTTGCAAAGAGAAAACGATTAGATCAGTCAATGGAAAAGACTGCTACCCATAATAGGTTCTACAATGAGCAGGGCCGTCATGTGTGGATTAAGAAGAGATCGAGGGGATTGAAACCCAGGCGAGCAGGGTGTATCAGGCAAGGTAGAAAAGAAGGTTCTTTCTCATGTTTGGATATACTGCCGGATTTCCTTTTTGCCAAAGTATTCAATTCTTGGCAAAATTAGAAAAACCGGCTGAGATGAAAGATTCAAAGTTCAGAAAGAACCGCAAAAAATGGGCAGATAGCAAATGTTATCTGCTTTTTTTATTTTTAGAAGTCCTTACTAAACAAAAACTTTTGCGAGATATGAACAAATATTCTGCTATTATTTCTTATCATGTCTTGCTTACAGTAAAAGAATGGAGGTTAAAAAGGATTATGGTAGACAAAACAAATATTCTCGGATATATGAGAGTCTCTTCTCGTGATCAAAATGATGATAGACAGAGGATTGCATTGAAGGAGATGGGAGTGCCAGAGGCAAATATCTATATTGATAAACAGTCAGGCAAAGATTTTGAAAGAAAACAGTATAAGCGGATGGTAAAAAGACTTAAGCCAGGCATGGTATTGTATATCAAGTCTATTGACAGGCTTGGCAGGAACTATCAGGAATTAATGGAGCAGTGGCGAATTATCACGAAAGAAAAAGGTGCGGATATTGTTGTAATTGATATGCCAATTCTTGATACAAGGAGAGAAAAGAATCTACTTGGCACGTTCATTTCGGATCTGGTATTAACCTTATTAAGTTATGTCAGTGAAAATGAAAGGATGTGCATCAAACAGCGACAGGCTGAAGGGATTGTGGCGGCAAAGGCGAAAGGCGTGAAGTTCGGAAGACCTGAAAAGCCTATTCCAGATAATTTCAAGGAGTACTGCCAGATGTGCAGGGAAGGGAAAATGTCTGTGCTAAAAGCATCAAAGGAGTGCGGAATGCCAGAGAGCACATTTAGGCAGAAAATGAAAAAAGCACTCAAAGCAAACGAAGGATAAGCAAAAAGAGCTGGATTGGTAAAGTATACTTTTATACGACTTAATTTGTCGTATTCTCACGAATAATAGTATATACAAAAAACACTGTAAAATCAAGTGTTTTTGTATGGTTTTTTGGAGCATTTTGCAGAAATGTGGCATTCTCATAAAAGTATACTTTTGTGCGCAGTTTATGAGAGTCTGTGCGCACTATGGGAAAAGGCGTGCCTATGTAGCAGTAGTCCATCCCATGCTAAGGCAATATACCATATCCTCAAGGATGGAGTAGTTTTCAAGAATTTTGGGGCAGACTATTACAACCCGTTCAATAAGGAGCGCAAGATCCATGCGTACCTGAAAAAGTTAAAAGCGCTTGGCTGGGAAGCACCGATAGCTACCGCCTGAGCCTGTCGGTTAAGTTCAAAAGAGCTCTCAAAAGATGGATCGTGATAGTCTGCGTTTTTGGGGCTACCAGGAAGATTTTGATTTCATAGTAATGGAATAAGACTTGGGATTGATATTGGAGGAAACACTATGTTAAAAGAAAAGCTGTATATCGAGTATCAGATAAGATATAAGGATTATGTAGCTGATCATAAGAAAGTTGATGAATTAAAGTCTGATGTTGAGAGTATGAAACACGAGGGAAAAGCTAAAAAAGAGTCTCTTGAAAATGAAAAAGCAAAGACATTAAAAGATCTTAAAAACAGGAAAACAGAACTCGAGTACCAGCTTAATTCTGTAAAAAAGGACGGAACAGGAAGTAGAGTTTTTCAAGAATATAGTGAATCGAAACTAAAAAATATAAAGACAATTGAAGATAAGATAGTTGAATTAAAGAGTAAAAAGAAATCTGAATTAAAAGATCTGGAAACGAAAAAGAAAGAAGCTGTTAGTGACCTTGAGGCTGATAAAGATTTATGCCAGAAGCGTCTGGATGATCTTATGAGCGGAGGTGATGGAAGCGAATTTGTAAAAAGATTTGATGAAAAACAGCTAAGACAGAAATTAGGAAGAGATAAGGATCAACAGGTGTCAAAGCTGAATTTTCAATATGACGGAGCTATCTTAAAGATTCAGAATTCTTTGCAAAATGTTGATTGTGAGTATTCTGCTATATTGCAACGAGAACTCGCTTACGTTGAAAACGATGAACAATTACAGGGGATTTATTATGGCTTAAACTCAAAAATGTCTTCAAATGAACTCCCAGCGGTGATATCTGATTCGTTAAGTGAACCTGTTGAAGGGGTGATTTCAAGACAAGGGTTAAAAGGAGGGCAGAGTGTCGCAAGGCTATCTTCAATGGCAAATACACTTGATGATTTAAGACAATATACGCCTGGATGGCTGGTTAATCTGGTTACTTTTGGGCTTCCAGCGATAGCTGGAGTAATTCTGTTTTTGGCTTTTATTGTCACTGGCGCAAGCTTATCATTCGTGACTACGGCAACAAATATAATTGTTACATTCATTTTTAGAATTCTTTGTGCCGCTATTGGTTTTGGTATTGTTTATGGCTTCCTTGGAACTGCGAAGGGCAAAACGGCAGGGATTATCGGTGGGGTGATAGTTGGAATGATATGTTTTGTTATTTCCCTAGGGTGGGCAATAACATTGCCATATAGTGTTACAAATGCTGTTGAATGGATTGTAAAAATAATTATTTGTATAGCTGCGGGAATTGGCCTTTTTTTCCTTAATACGAACACAGCGATGGGGGATTCCCTTATTAATACAGGAATGAAATTTCAATTTGTAAGGAAAGCGGCATTGGAACGACAGGGGTATAGCATACAAGAAAATGTTGATAGTTATTATACGCTGCTGCGATATAGAGAAATCATAAGCGCAATAGTTGAAGCAAATAAACAAGAGAGAACGGTATTCTTAAAAAATGAAATATTGAGACTTGAATCAGACAAAGAGACATCGGTATCTGCGCTTATTGGGAAGATTGATCAAAATATTGAGAGGACAGTTGCAAGTGAACGTGCTTCAGCGGATGCAAGCCGGAAACAGTATGAACAGAATCAGATGGATTTGATCCAACGCCAGGATACAACAATGTTGGAGTTATCAGAGTACGATGGAAAGATTGCATCTGAAAAAGAAAAATATGACAAAAGGATATCATCGATATTCGCTGATTTTGATCAGAAAATATCGGATAATCAAGACCGGCTTCAGAAACTAAAGAACAGTATTATTTCTGATAAGGACTCATTGATAAAACAGCTTGAACAGGATATATCTGATTGTGATGATGACAGTAAAACAGCCTTAAGAACATATGATGAAGAAATATCAAGGAGTGTAGACCTATATAGTAGCAGAATCGCTGAGACAGAAAAGACAATCCGGGAATTACAAAACGGCTTCAAGTCAGAATTTGATGCAATTAATGAACTGTTTATGAAAATATATAAATCTGGCTCTCCTGAATTAGAGGAGACGGAAGGCGTTGTATCAGATAAATTCTATGTTTTCGATGGAGGTGAGCTGTCTCAATTACAAGAGGCGATAAATAAGAGCCCAGATAATACCGGGTCATTGACTCCTGTTCGATTGTACGAAGTAAAACATAATAAAAATCCGATTGTTTTTCTGTATGACAGTATGGACAGTTCAAAAATCGCCACGGAATTGCATGATTTTATGGATGCAATAAACATTGGCTTGTATACGATCAACTGTAATAAGATATACGAGCTATACATTACAGACCCTGTATCAAAGGGGATTAACTTTAAAGATCAGGAAAGACAAGGCCGGTTACATATCATTGATGATATAAAAGAATTGTATAACATCATAAGTAAGTCCATGGATTTCATTGCTGCGAAAGGTCATCAGTTGACGATAGATGAGCTGAATAGGAACCTTATAAAAGATGGAAATGATGAGGAAGATATAAATAAGTTTGGTTTGTACCGAGTGGTTCAGTTTATTATACCAGAGGAAGACTCAAATCAAACAACCGATTTCTTTAATAATGATATTTGGACTAAGTTTGAAACATGTAAAAAACACGGTTTTCTTCCGATCTTTTATATTAAGAGAACCGAATGGAACAATGCACTAAATAATAATGAGAAATTTAACAGCAAGTTCATTACAAAGCTTAATAAAGCTTTGGGATCCGATAAGGATCAGAAGAACATTTACTTGATTAATACGCATAAGATTGCTATTGCGCGTTATGAAAGATAAAAAAGGAGGATAAACAAATGGCAAATGATGCAAAGTTTTCGTTGAGTGAGGATGCACTTCCGGAGTTGGAAGCTTTTTTCAGTGAAGCAGTAAAAGAAGCTGCACAGAGTGTTTTGAAGGTGTTTCAAGAGTTGCAAGAAATAAACTCCGCTGCAAGATATCAGATTGTTATTAATAAGACGGCTGAATTTGCAGCACATTATTCGGAGGAGTTTAGTTCAGAGGTATATTCTCTTTTCGACACATGGTATGAGGAAGGTGAAAGTGTTCACCAGTTTATTATTGATCTGGAAGCAGCGCAAGATGACGGAGATGAATCTGTTCAGGCTGCGTATAATCTGGAAAGTGCCATGAGACAGAGCTTACAGGACGCTTTTTCACAGGAACCGGAACTGTATCAGGGAAGTGATCTTGTTGATTTGACTGGATATGGTGGAAAAGAAAAGCTTTTTACGGATATTGATGAGATCTTACAGAACTTTGATAAAGAGATGGATGAGGCGATAGATAATGCTGATTCAACATCAAATGATAAGGGGGAGGATAATCAGATTTATATCAATATCGGGGGAGTTTTAAGCAGTATTCTTTCCGCGTATAAGTCTTTCTTTGAAAGCTTTAAGGAAGGTATGAATGAAAATCTTTCTGAGTATGTATCTACGAATAACGAATCTGCTATGGGTACAGTTGAATCAGATAAGGAACATCTGAAAGGTACGGCAGAAAATGCAGGCAATATGTTAAAAGAAATATCATCATTGTTCCAACTTTAAACTGGGGGTATTATTGTGGATTTTTGGAATGATGTAGTGGCGGTAAAGGAAGAAGAGGAAAAAGAAGAAAAGAATAATTTTTTACACGAAAAATTCCGAAGAGATTTCCTTAAAGCTGTATATAATAAGCAAAAAAAATTTCGGGGAGAGGTTTATCTTGCTAAAAAGGTAGATGGTGAAGAACAGCTTGTTTTACCAGTGTCCTATGATAGGGATGTGATATGTTGCCCGGAACCTTTGGATTTTATTGGAGCGTTTAATGACAGCATAGGGAATCTTCCAAAAAGTCAGGAAATTATGAGAGATCTGATTTCCGGAAGGAAACGGTTTCGAACAGCACGTTTTGAAACAATTTGTTTGGATCACAAGCCAAACAATGGTATATGGTTTAATTCTTCACGCAATGGTGTCAATTTAAGGCCAGGAACCCTTGAAGAGGGAGAGGGTCAGGCATATGCACCGGTCACATTAGGTGATTTACTTGTTCATGGTGTTGTAGTTGGACGTACTGGCTCCGGCAAATCCGTTTTCCTTAATAATCTGATTTTAAATATGCTGACAGAGTATTCACCTTGGGAATTGGATTTATATCTTGCTGATTTTAAAAAGGTGGAACTAAGCCGTTATATGTCTGCGGGTAAAGAATATCAGACTCCGCATTTAAAAACGTGTGCAGCGACAAGTGAAATCCGTTACGTCATTACTATGCTAAATCACCTAGTAGATTGTATGCAAGCCAGACAGGATCTTTTTACCAGACTTGGTTTGCAGAAATTAAGTGATTTTAGGGACAAATACGGGGTTGTATTACCAAGAGTTGTATTGCTGATAGATGAATTTCAGCAGATGTTTCAAGAATCGACAACGCGAGAGACAAACATCATCAATGATCTTCTTATGTCGATCATTAAGCTTGGCAGAGCTACGGGATTCCATCTTCTTTTTGCATCGCAGGAAATGAAGGGCGCACTGTCTGGAAAGGCTTTGGCAAACTTCAAGATAAAATTTGCTTTACCTTGTGACAGCTCTGTTTCATCAGAGATTTTGGGCAACCCCGGAGCGGCTACGCTGGAAAGAGGCTATGTTCTTGTAAATACTGAAGCAGGAAAGGCTGAGGATAACAAGAAATATAAGGTTCCTTTTATCAGAGATGATGAGGAAGAAGTGACAGATTCATATTTTTACAGATCGCTTAATGAATTGGTGAAGGAAGAAAATTCTTATAGATTTAATAAGCGAAAGACCTTTTATCAGGAGGATGAGCAGAAAGAGATATCCGAGTTAGAAGACATTCTGGAGAAGGTTAAATCTGTAAAGGAGAAAGAACTCAGAGAAAAGCCAGATTACTATGATATCCTTACGTTAGGATACGGAGTGGTATATAGTGAGAAAAAATATGATTTGGAAACATGTTATATAGAAAGAGGCCGTAATAGAAATATTTTTGCCGTTTGTCCCGATGTGGATGATCTTGCTTATGTGCAAAAACTACTTGCTGTAAATTTTGTACATTCATCAGCAGCAGAACGAACCCGAAACTTTTACTTTGATTTACATCCTATTCTCTCTGCGAAATATAACATTGAAGATGACATTTGCAATGTGGAGAAATTCGACAATGTTGATAGCTTAGAGGGTATAAAGAGAGAGTACTTTGTGAGACTTGCAGCCAAAGAAGCCTGTTCGGAGGGATCGGTTGTTAAGTTTTTTGAGTCTTATACAAGTAAGCTAATTGCATATACCGGAGAGAAGGAATTAGCAAGAATTGGTCAAGTTGCAGCGCAGGTATTTGCAGAAACAAATGTTGCAGATCTGTTAAATCAATGTAAGAGTTTTGAGAAAACTCAAGGGCGAAATGTTTTACCAATGACACTCCCGGCAAAGTACTATTACTATGGACATTATTATTATCCGATTGTAAAGAAAATGGATATTGTTCCATGGCAGGATGTTTTTGAACAAAGGAACTATTGGATCAGTGGTATTGAATACATAGAAAATATACCTAAAAAATGGTTCTTTCCCGCATTGAGGAATGGCATGTCTGTTAATATGTTCTTTCTGATGTTTTGTTCTTCAGAAGAGATCAATTTCTCTGATTTTGTTGGAAGGTCAGATTACTTATTTGTTAGTGGAAATATTGAAAAAATATATAAAAGATGTGGTATGACATTTACCAAAAAAGGCAGAAATTCTATTGTGATAGATTTTAAGATCAAGAGCCTTAATACAGAAAGAGCATTTAAGAAGTATAAGATTCAAGCAAGCGATTTTGAGGTGCCAGCGCTGGATTTTGACGAATTGATATCTTAAATAACGAATTGGGTGGGGTTCAATAATTGGTGGATTCTGCCCAATTTTGACATATGAGGTGATATACAGTGAAGAATAGTGATTTTAGTTTTAGCCTTAGCGATAATAGTGTTAATGAGATAAATACATTGCTTGAACAATATGCTGAAAGCATTGTGGAGTTAATTAATGGTCTTCAAGATGAATTGATAGAACACATATCATCGGCAAATTATGATAAGCTGCTTAGGGCTGTTGATGGGATTATAGAATTATATAATGATGCAGTTCGTTCAGAATTAAAACATAATGTATTTGAAAAATGGCGAGATACATGTGAGTCGATGACTTATTTTTCAGAAAGCATGGAAATGGGGGAAGAGGCAGAGACTGTTGCCGCAAGCATTGAGGAGAGTTTATCTAATGTTTTTGATGCGCAGATAGACAACAGGCTCAGTGAAGTAGTGATTGACGGGAAAACAAGCGCTAGCATTTATGATTTTGATCAAGTAAAGGAAATTTTTTCCAAAGTAGTTGCAAAAGCGCATGAGCTTTCAGATGATTTTACCAGTCAGATTGAAAAGCTGAGTGAAGAGAACGAATTTTATCGTTTTTTGCTGCCAGTCATTACGGCATATAATGTGGGAATAGCTACTTACTTTGATCAATCGAGAAAAAATCTTGATGATTTGGAAGATAGTTATCTGGATAAGATGGAATCGAAGAGAGATGCGGCTATTGAGTCAAAAAAAGAAGTTGATTTGAGTTCCCTTCTTGACTTTTCGGATTTGGCATATGCTGGAATGGGTGCCGCATCCGCTAAAAGTGAAGGAAAGAGAAAAGAAAAAAATGTAACAAAAGAACCTGTTACAAATTCTGATTTGGAGAATACCAATAAGAAGTATGGAAAAGTAATAGAGGCCTTACGAAAATTTGATGGTAAAGATTGTACTTTTCCAGAATTGAAAAGGAGGTATGATGAACATTTAGCAAATTATAAGAATGACCTGGATGCTAAAGTTAAGGCTGAATACGATAAGTGGGATAGAGAACTCAAACAGTATTACAGGCAATTAGAAGAACAATTAAAATCAAGACATAAGGAGCTAGATGGCAGATATATCAGGGGGATGATTACTCTTCAGCAGGCCCAGTATCTGTACGCTGAGAGCTGTGCTAAAGCTGAGCAGTTATATTTAGCCAGGAAGGCTTTTTTATGGGAGCAATATCAATTGATTTTAAAACGAGCCCAACAATTATATAGTTCTGAAACAGAAAGATGCAATCAGATTGCGAATAGGGCTTTACGGAGCCAGCAGTCAATCTGTCGACAAATGTATGGCAAACGTGATTTGCTTATCAAACGTCTTTCTTCAAATGATGATGGCTGTGTCAATGAAATCAGGTCAACACTAAATGAGATTGGCAAGAATTGTAGTAACAAGTGCAGACAAGTGAAAGAACTTGCTGTAGCAGTCGATAGCTTTTTAGATGAAAATCAGTTTGATAGACTTATCATAAAAATACCGAAAAAATATAGTCCGTTAAATAAAGAATTAGAAAGATATAAAAAAAGAGATGATAAATTGACATGGGATGAAAATTTAAAAAGTGTAAATCCGCTTTTTTCAGTGGAATTTAAAAACGGATCCGAGAATTATGTCAAATACCATCATAACTGTCAACGATGTGTGATGGCTTATGAGGCACGGCAAAGAGGATTTGATGTTGTCGCTAGACCAAGGAAAACCGTGTATGATAATATAGAAAATACATGGAAACATGATACGGAATTGATCGCTCAATGTAAGGAAAATGAAAATGGAGAATGGGTGGGATTTCCTTCGATTTATAAGAATCCCGTTGTGGAGAGGAATAGTTATGATGATTCAGACCATGTGATTCAAGATATTGAGAGAAAGATGGTAAGCTATGGAGTCAATTCAAGAATGATAGTGGGTGTTCATTGGGAAAATGGAGGCGGACATGTATTTGTTGTTGAAAATGTTGGTGGAAGAATTGTATTTTGTGATCCGCAGAACGGTAATAGTGGAGAGAATGTGGAAAATTATTTTAAGTCGGCCAAATTAGAGCGGATTTATTTGATGAGGACAGATAACTTGGAATTTACAGACTTGGCTCACGAATGTTTTGAATAGGAGGGATGATCATGGATTTAAATCGAATATGCATTCAAGCATTAAACTATAGCGGGGAAAAATTCCTATCTCGTATTGTCAAGAATGATAAGAGGTGGATAATAAGTATGTGTGATGAGGAGGGGCATGATCTGTTTGTAGCACCTATATCAATTGATGTGATCACAGGAGAATTAGATGATTATTCGCCTATTGATGAAATTGATGATGGGTATGTTGATGTGGATATACCTAAGGAATACCTTAGCAAAAAGGGAAAAATCATTTATTCTGTAATAGAATACGGGGATTATAAAAAGGATAATATTTCGATTCTTGATACAATCTATGAAAAGTATAATTTGTACAATGCAAAACCAACAATTGCGTTTTCGATTCTGAATTATTATTTAAGCATTATCTCACATTTTGAAAAAACATCGATAAGCAGTGATGCTTATCGGTATGTAATAGATGATGATAGATCGTTTGAAATACTGTGCGAGGAGAGCAAGGAGTTTCGGTTCATCCCGAATGATGTAAGAAATATGCAAGAGCTTTTGGAGGAGTTGTTAATTCGTTCATACAATAAATCTGCTGGGATTGAAATATCGGATCAAGATCAGCTGATAAAGGAAGCACATAGTATGATTCGTAATACGGGGCAATGTAATCGTGAATCATACATGTACGATGATGAAACAGAAAGCTTAATTGAGGAATTAAAAACGAACATTCTGATGGAATGTGACTATATTTCCGGAAAGACGACCGAGATGAGCGAATTATTGAAACAAAAGGTTGAGTTAGTAGAAAAGTATAAGAAAAATAGGAATGCCTTATTTGGAAATACTCCATCCTTTACAAAAACAAGATTTTTAAGTGAAGGTGAACAATAGGAGGGCAGTGATTCGTTGTGAATATTTTGATTAAAGAACCAATGACAAATCTATCACCTCAGCAAAGGCAGGAAGCGGAACAACTTTTTAGCAGAGCGCTACAAAGTGTAAAAAGGAATGATTACTTCAGGGCAGCCGAATTATATGGTAAAGCTGCTGCTTATGGACATTCTGGTGCCCAGAATAATTTGGGGATTCTATATAAAAGTGGCAGGGGAATCAATAAGGATTTAAAAAAGGCATTTGAACTGTTCTCAGAGTCTGCTCAGCATGGAGATACGGTCGCTATGAGAAATCTTTCTACCTGTTATATGGATGGATCAGGGACAGAGTCTGATTTCAATGTGGCAGTAGAATGGCTCGAAACAGCAGCGGATAGAGGAGATAATTTGGCATGTGCTATGCTTGCCAAGGCCTATGATAACTGGAAACATAAGGATGAAGAAAAAAAGGTATATTGGCATAAGCGGGCAGCTGAGCTTGGCAACTCGGACAGTATGTTCTTTTTAGGATCCTATTTAAAAAAGGCAGGGGAGACTCAAAATCTTTCTTTGGCAAAAAATTATTTAGAGCAGGCGGCATCTTTTGGGACACCTGAAATGAAGCTGAAAGTTGCCCAGGCATATGATGTCCCTTTGCGGGGAGATGAACAAGCACTTGATCTGGATCGTGCAAGATCATGGTATACAGAAGTCACTTATTGTGATAATGAGCATTTAAGATTAGAGGCTGCCAAAGGTCTGGATGAGAAAAACGATTATAGTGGAAATATAAGAAGAGAAGCATTGGATATTTCAAAAGCATATGCAACTTACAGAGCTCTCGCTAATTCAGGGAATAGGGAGGCGTGCTTGCTTTCGGGATATTGTTGTGAAGTAGGGAAGGGAAATATTTCACAAAATATCAATATAGCCATAATGCTCTACGAAAAAGCAAATGATAAGCAAAGGGCTGATTGGTGCAGAAAGAAGAAATCCGGAAATATGTCTGACGAGAATTTTGAAAGTCATAAGAGATACGATATGCCAGACATGGAAGTTAACATTCATACTCATGGGAAAGAATTATATTCTCATGATTTCGATTGTAAGGAATCCGCGTATAATGGAAGAATCTATTATATAGGGAACGTATATTCAGATAAATCTTACATTGTATCCACTGATTTTACAGGTAAAGATTTAAAAATAATTTGTGAGATATCCGATGACTTTAGGTATGGATATATTCATGTTAATTCTTTTGGAATTTTTCTGTACTATACCAAAGATGGGGATATACTTCAAATCTTACATATTGATTTGAATGGCAGCAAAGTAGGAGAATATACGGAACTGTGTGATGGCAGTTATGAAGATGGATATAATCTGGGAAACATATATTTCTATGATAATATATGCTATTTTGTTTATTCACATCAGACGGATGGCGTTAATAAAGCAGAAATCAAACGCATAGAAGTTGACAAGGGCGAGGATTCTGAAATTATTTATAATAAAGCAAACGCAATAGACCGATTGTTTGCAACGGATAAGATGGTCATTTTTAAGGCTGATTATTATGGGCCGGATCAGGAAAATACAGCCTCGGGCTGGATGCTTCTTGATCTTGAATCAAGGCAGGTGTCTTCACTGAGTAATCCATATTGCAGTCCTGAAACTATTTTGGAACATCCAGAGAAATATGATTGTGATAACAACGACTGTTATGATGAAAATACGACTTTTCATGCCAATATAGTCTGCTTTGACATGGGCAGAAAGATTCTTTGGACAGAGAGAGAGGCGAAAGAAGGAGAAGACAGCGCACATTTGAAAAGTGTCTTTTATTGGGAACCTCATTGGATTGGAGATGATTTAGATAATATCATTAAGGACTATCCAGTATGGAAGATCCCATCGCATAATTATGGAAGATTTTATTTTGATGGTTCGCATTATTATTTTGCAGAAGACTACTATACATTTAAATCCTCCGATAAATATGGAAATGTATCAGTCTGGAGTACCAATAATGGAGGACATGGCGTATGTGACGGGTTTCGTATAATAGGGGACTATCTGTTTTTAGATGTGGCAGCATATTATGAGGAGCAATACAATCTTACAGTTGCTGTTTCGGAGCCTATTAGAAAGAGCTGGTTTAATAATGATATACCTGGAGAAGTTGTAGAAAACTTTGAAATGAAAAGTAATAATAAAACTTTTGAAGAAGATAGCAGAGAAAGTTCAGAAGATCCATTGATTGATATCTTAAAAGAGGAAAATGAATTAGGATCAGACAAACCAAATACAGATAGAGATAACAAAAATATCAATTTGGATCGATCTTTCCTGCAAGAAGAGGTAACGGATCGGGATTTGACCTTGCAATTATCCGCGTTTCGAGCTTATGCTAAAAAGTTTGAAGGGGTACGGGACAAACTAATCGCATATAGAAAATCATTGCCTGAAAAGTGGGATTATAATGCCTTTGTGGGAATACTGATGTCAGTAAAAGGACCTAAACATGGGGATGCGGCTTGTATGAATATGGCAATAGGACAAGGAGACAATTTCAAATCCACAGAAAAAAGGCTTGAAGAAAAAGGATTAATTGATATTTTTAATAAGTACAAAGGGAAAAAATATGATGAAAGCGTCCTTGTGTCGCAAGTGGAAAACGAGATTATGTCTGTTGCTCCAGAATATAGGGATATAATGGAATATTTCAACGCCGTTGTTGTCGAACCGATGAGCAGAGGGGTGATGAATGGTGCGCTGGCTGGGATTTTTAAAGCCGCAGAATCTGAGAAAAATGAAGCATTTGAGACAGACTTATACACAGAGAAGAAAATAGGCGAAACGGATGTAAAGTACAACATTTGCACATTTGGCTCTAAATTTCATATTGGATTTGGAATATCAGTGGTATTGATCATAAATGGAAGGCAGTATAATTGCAAAACACATAATACTGTTAAAGGAAGAATGGATGGTATGAAGAAATTGTATGACGATAATGGTATTATTCTTGGAGATGTATTGAGAGCAGAATACTCTGCTGCTGATAGGAGTATCCGTATCACTAAACTATAAATAATGAAGGAGCAGGTGAACTTGGATGGCGAACGGCATGATTTCTAATGATGAACTTAATCAATTCAGAAGTATTTCAATGAAAAAGAAGATTGACAGCATGGAATTATATCTCATTGGATCAGGTATATTTAAGTATAATATGCAGGAGGTAGGAGCTCGAATATTTGGTGATGAGAATTATAGTTTTACAGTGTCTTTGATCCATAGATGCTACAATTTTTCAGGACAAAATGGAGGGAAATATAAGAATGGCTGTAAATTTGAGCAATCTACAGGATATAGGGTGACAAGAAAGGATATAGAGGCTTTTGTAAAAAAGTATCCGAACGGAACGTTTCATAATGGCGTTACATTTGAAGATTTTCTTAGAACAAGAATAAATGCCAGAAATTCAACAGCAAAGGAATCAGCCGGACCGAGAACCCAAAGTAAGACAACACAAGGAAACCGAGCTGCATCTCAATGTGACGTGAATCCGTATAAATTTGAAAATGATTCCGGGGATCAGATGACAACGGAAAAACTTAAAATGTATATGATTGGTTTCGGCAGCATTGGCGTTTTGATATTGATCGTATTGTTTTTTACCGGAGGACTTTTCAGGCACTGGTTAATATCATTAATTGTTTTGCTTATGACAATTGGAGCATTTTCTTCAGTCAAGCAACTATAAAGTGACTCACGATGCTATACGAATTTTATTTTTGGGACAAACTCTTTGAAAGCAACAGGATTTTGGGAACTCAAAGACACAGCATTTGAAAATATAGTGCAATATAAAAAAGAGAGATATTCAATAATAAAATATTGAGTGTCTCTCACTTTTTGTTTTTTACTTAACAAACAGGAAAATATGCCGATATAATATTAAAAATGCTGTGCATAATTAGGAAGCAGAACATATAAGGAGGCTGAAGGTGTGATCAACTACATACGAAATTTAAAAATCAGATTGAAACTTTATATCCTCATAGGAGTTGCCCTGATAGGCATGCTTGTGATTGGTGGAATGTCATTTAATCTTATGGGCCGGATGAATGACATGACAGGTGATATTTCAACAAGCTGGCTTCCCAGTATTAATACAGCAAGGGATTTAGCCACCACCCTTTCTAATATCCGTCTGAACGAATTAGGGTACCTTACTGCGATTTCCGATGACGCAGAAGCATCCAGCCTTCAGTACCTTCAAAAGGAAAAGGCAGAGATGGACACCCTCTTAACCACATACGGAGAATTAATTGACGAGGAGGAACGAAATTTCTACGAGAATGCCAGGAATTTGTGGACTCAGTACGATAAGGCAGATGAAGAAATCATGACATTAGCCAAACAGGGCCGAGCGGAAGAAGCCCGTGCCATCCTGGAAGGTGAATGTGTAGCACTTTACAATTCTTTAAACAGTGCTTTTAATGATATTATCATCTACAATACAGAAGGCAGTGATGATGCAACAGAGGAAAGCTTTTTCCTTTATCGAACAGCCACTCTCCTTATGGTAGCAATTATCATTGTAATCCTTCTTGTGGGAGTTTACTTTTCATTTGTGGTAATACGTCTGATCAAGACCCCTATTTCCGAAATTGAGAGCGCCGCTATAAGAATGGCAGAAGGCGATCTGGATGTGGAGATTTCTTATACCTCTAAGGATGAACTGGGTGTTTTGGCTGAGCAGGTACGCAGATTGATCCGTAAGCTTCGGGTTATCATTGATGATGAAAATAAATTCCTGGCCAAAATGGCTGCCGGAGATTTTACCGTGGATTCTGTCTGTGAAGAAGAATATACAGGCGGCTTTCATCCCCTGCTTATTTCTTTCCGGGGCATTGCGGACAAGCTCAATGAAACTATGCTGCAAATCAACCAAAGTTCCGCACAGGTTGCAAGCGGTTCCGAACAGGTATCAAGCGGTGCCCAGGCCCTTTCCCAGGGGGCAACGGAACAGGCAAGCTCTGTGGAGGAACTTGCTTCCACCATTAATGAAATCTCCAACAAGGTGAAGCAGAACGCAGACAATGCCCGGCAAGCCAATGACAAGGCAGGCAGCATTAGTAGGGAAATGGATGCGAGCAATGAAAAAATGCAGCAGATGATACAGGCGATGGGAGATATCAGTAACTGCTCCAATGAAATCGGTAAAATCATTAAGACAATTGAAGATATCGCTTTCCAGACTAACATTCTTGCTCTCAATGCTGCTGTGGAAGCCGCCCGGGCAGGTGCTGCCGGGAAAGGGTTTGCTGTAGTAGCTGATGAGGTTCGCAATTTGGCAAGTAAAAGCGCAGAGGCGTCACAGAACACGGCTGCTTTGATTGAAAATTCATTAAAGGCAGTGGAGAACGGAACCCGGATTGCTGATGAGACAGCTCAGTCCCTGCTTCAGGCAGTACATGGCGTAAACGAAATGGCAGGCATTATCGGACAGATTTCCCAGGCCAGCAATGCCCAGGCCGATTCCATCTCCCAGGTTACTATGGGAATTGACCAGATTTCCAGTGTGGTGCAGACAAACTCGGCTACTGCTGAGGAAAGTGCCGCCGCAAGCGAAGAACTATCCAGCCAGTCCCAGATTATGAAGAGCCTGGTGGAAAGGTTTAAGCTAAAAGGCGGTGCCAGGGGGATCTAAAGGTATTTTTTAAATTTTGCGGATTGTTGATGAAAATCCTAATTTTATATGGTACAATTGAGAAAAAGTTAGAAGGAGAAGTGTTATGAAGAAAAGAGCAATAATTATTATGGCGCTGACTGGCGTACTGGCCCTAGCATCTTCCTTTTGCAGTTTTGCAGGGGAGTGGAAGCAGGACACAACCGGATGGTTTTACCAGAATACAAATGGCAGCTATTTGTCCGGAGGCTGGTACTGGGTTGACGGAAAAAGCTACTATTTTAATGATCGGGGTTATTGTCTGACCGCCACCACAACACCAGACAATTATACAGTGGATGACAGCGGAGCGTGGACAGTCAATGGGGAGGTACAGACGAGAGAGGCAGAGGTGACTGTGTCCAACACAAGGGTGGTTATTCCAAATGGTTATGAATGGGAGAGGGACGAGGAAGGAACCGGCATTACATTAAATGAGAAAAACGGATCGGATCAGGGTGTCTTAGTTATGGCTATTCAGGAGGATAGCATTTCAGAGGTGCGGGATCTGTTTGGAGAAAGCGCTTTGAAAATGGTAAGTGATGAGGTGGTACAGGGACTGACGGATGAGATTGGGGAAAACATGTTCAAGGTTTCTTCTTCAACCAAGTCATTTTCCACCGGTGCCTGGTATTGCTATTCCTATAAAGCTACAAATGACCAGGGCAGGGAGGTTCCAGTTGAGTTCTACACGAATTTTGTGGGATCGGAGATTCGGATTGTGGTTGTTTTGGAAGGAGCAGGAAGAGAATTTTCAAGTAATGACGAATTTGTACAAAATTGCATTCGGTGATGATGATACTTGAAGCCATGAGAGCTTGTAGGGAAGGCTGCTGCAGAGTTTTTGCAGCAGTCTTTTTTGGCAAAGTGGATGGGGGTATGGAAAACAGAATCCGTGCCCCTTTGTTCAGCATTGTGTATGATTACGATTATACAAGGAAGGAGAGAGAATGGAGACATTGTTGATGGTTCTGTATATATTTACCATTGGCCTTTCAGTCTACAGCTGCAGGTGGCTACTTTTGAAAGCAGAGCGAAGCGGGACGACCCTGGCCCTTTCAGCCTGCCAGCTTTTGGTCATTGTCTGGTGTGTTCCCCAGATTTTTCTGGGATTTCCCGTGACAAAGGAGACGAAATACTTAGCTTATGGGATTTCTTATCTGGGAATCAGCCTGATCGGGCCTGCATGGCTGACTTTTTCCTTCTCTTATTGCAGAAATCAGCTTTATCGGAGGCATCAGATGCTTCTGTTTGGAGTTTCGATCTGCAATTATCTCATGTTTCTGACAAATGAATGGCACCATCAGTTTTACCGGTATTTTGAAGTGGATCAGGTTTTGTACGGATGGGTGTTCTTTTTCCATATGGGCTATACCTATTTTTGTGTGTTGTTGGGTATGGGTGTGGTGCTGAGGGAATTTTGGAAAAAGCGGGTGGCAGCGATCCATCTTGCAGTGATTCTCTTGTCTGCGTCAATTCCTTTGGGATTTAACCTTTTGTATCTGTCTGGGTGGGCAGGGACCTCCTTTGATCTCACGCCTCTGGCCTTTGCCCTTTCCAGCTTTATTATGCTTCTGGCTGTGTTGCGGTATGATTTTCTTGATATAAACAGCCTGGCTTTCGGACAGATTTTCTCCTCCATTGCAGAGGGAGTTGCTATCTACAACCGGCAGGGGATGATCGTTTACTGCAATGAGTCGGCAAGGGAATGGCTGGGCATTCGGGAGGGAGATGATTTTGATCATATAAGAAGGCAGCTGGCCGGTCAGGGGATTGTCACAGAGCCAGAGAGGGAGATGGTGACAAAGGAACCGGTATTTACTCTGGAAAACGGAGGAAAGATCCAGATAAAGCAATATATAGAGAAACATAAAGGGAAGGAGTTTGCTGCTGGTATATTTCTTTTGTCGGATGTGAGGGAATATTATGAACGGATGAGACAGAGCAGAGAGCTGGAAGTATCTGCCAGAAGGCTTGCTGTAGAGATGGAGCGCAATCGGATTGCGCAGGAAGTTCATGATACCACCGGACATACCCTTACCATGATTCAATCTCTTTTGCGTCTGGCGCGGGTAGAGTGGGAGAACAGCCAGACAGAGGGAGAGCTGATTTGGCCAGACAGGATGGAAGAATATCTGTCTCAGGCTCAGGCTTTGACCGTACACGGAATCCGGGAGCTGCGCATTTCCATCAACCAACTTCGCCAAAAGGAGGACAGCCAAATGGTAACTCAGCAGATATGCCGGTTGGCAAAACAGGTAAAGGAGCTGGAGGTGGAGGTCAATGTTCAGGGAGAAGACGGGGCAGGGTATTCCCACTTGTCTGTGGTGGCATATGAGTGTTTTCGGGAGGCAGTTACCAACTGCCTGAAATACGCCCATGCCACCCACATGGATGTGATATTGAAATTTGAGGAGGATCAGTTTTCCATGTATATTTTTGACAATGGACAAGGGTGTGATTATATTGTGGAGAGCAATGGGATGAAGGGGATCCGAAACCGGGTGGAGGAGGCAGGGGGTCAGGTGAGATTTTTATCATCAGAGGGAGAAGGATTTCAGATATATATCTGCCTGCCTACAGAATACAGAAAATAGAAGCCAAGACGAAGGGACAAGTATGGTTGAAAGGATGGTGAAATCGTATGATTCGGGTAGTGATTGCAGATGATATCCAGATTTTGCGGCAGGGCCTGGAGGCGATTCTCCTGCGAGATGAGGAACTGCAGGTGGTAGGGCTTGCCGCCGATGGCCGGGAGGCGTGGGAGCTGTGCAGAACAAAAGAGCCGGATGTAGTTTTGATGGACATGCGGATGCCGGAGTATGACGGAAGCTGGGGAATCAGGAAAATAAAGGCAGATTTTCCCCGGATCAAGATTTTGGTGCTGACGACCTTTGATGACAGGGAGACCGTGGAGGCAGCAATCGAAAGCGGAGCTGACGGTTACATTCTCAAGGAGATGGAGGATAGCCGGGTTATTCAGTCTGTAAAGGCGGTTTGTGCGGGGATCCGGGTGTTTGGCGATAGTGTTTTTGAGGAGATGCGCAGGCAGATTTTTTCAGGGAAGGAAAAGGCTGGGAAGGTGGAGGGTATCACACCCAGGGAAAGGGAGATTATGCAGTGTGTGGCCAGGGGGATGGATAATAGGGAGATTGCAGCAGAGCTTTTTTTGGCAGAAGGAACCGTGAGAAACCATATATCCCGTATTTTGGAGAAACTGAAGCTAAAGGATAGGACCCAGCTGGCAGTATTTACAGTAAAGAGCGGGTTAGATTGATGCGAAAAGGAAAACTCCGGCAAACGTATTTTGTTATGTTTGCCGGAGTTTATTGTCAAAGGTCAGCCACTGATCTCAATATATCGGGGAGTTTCCTCCACGGTTTTGGGGGCATTCTTGGGGAGCATAAGCTTTAAGATACCATTTTCAAAATGAGCATGAATGTCTTCTTGCTTTAAGGCCTCACCTACATAGAAGCTTCTTTTGCAAGAACCACTGTAGCGCTCCTGGCGGATCACCTTGCCGTTTGTGTCCTTTTCATCCGTGTTGTCCTGACGGGAGGCACTGATGGTTAAATAGCCCTCCTTTAGTTCGGCGCGGATATCCTCCTTCTTAAATCCGGGGAGCTCAATGTCTAACAGATAGCTGCTTCCGTCATCTTTCACATCTGTGCGCATGATGGTGTTTATGGACTGATTGACCGGAGCGGTGAAAAATGGGTCATTGAAAAAATCATCAAATAAATCAAAGCCTGTGTGTCTTCTTGATGGTGTAAATAACATAATGAATTCCTCCTTTTATTGTGGAGCTGCCTGGCCAGCTGGCAGCAGCTGTTTGATATGTTTTATTTGCTATATATGAACTATAACATATATTATTAGCCAAGTCAATGGGTGAGTGCTAAAAATATGTGAATTGTGTGTGAACAAAAAGATAAAGCGTGATCGATTTTATCTTTCCTGATTTTGTGAAGATTTATAACAAAAAATATTCTTGAATTTTACTAAAATCATGAAAATCTCCGGGACGAGAACCGAAATAGAAGAAAACGGAAGTTTTTTGTGCAGAAAGCTGCATATAATAAGGAAGAAATGACCCGATGGTATATGTGAAAATCCATATGATAAAGGGAAAATAAAAAAGGTTGGAAAATTCTGTCGGTTTTCTAAACATTTTTGAAACACTATTGTACTCTTTTTTGGAGTGTGATATAATTCCGAAAAAGTTGTTTTTAAGGAGAAAGGTGACGTCAAGTGAAAAACTTGTTAAAAAAATATGGTCATATCTGGGCATTGGGCTATGGATTTATTTATCTGCCTTGGTTTTTATATTTGGAGCGGACTGTGGTGAGGGATTATGCAGTGATGCATGTGCGGCTGGATGACTATATCCCCTTTAGTGAATATTTTATTGTGCCTTATCTGCTTTGGTTTGTCTATGTGGCAGGCTTTGTTCTGTATTTCTTTTTTACCAGCAAGCAGGAATATTACCGGCTGTGTACCTTTTTATTTACAGGAATGACGATCAGTTTGCTGATCTGTACTTTTTTTCCCAACGGGACGGATTTGCGGGTGATTGTGGATCCTGAGAAAAATTTTTGCAGCTATTTAGTTTCCCTGGTTCATGCGGCAGATACCTCAACCAACGTGTTTCCCAGTATTCATGTATATAATTCTCTGGGAGTCCATGCAGCGGTGATGAGAAGTGGGGCTTTGCGAAACAAGAGGGGAATAAAAAGAGGTTCTTTTGTTTTGATGACTGGGATTTGTCTTTCCACTATGTTTTTAAAGCAACATTCGGCAATCGATGTGATGGGAGCCATGATTTTAGCTTATATGATGTGTGTACTTGTCTATGGGGAGAATTATGCAGGGAGCAGAAAACCGGTGCGGCAAAAAGTGCTGGGATGATAAAATGAAAATAAAATATAACAGATATTTTATATAAATTTCCTTAGGCATTTTTCGGATTTTATGGTATACTTTTTTTAGTAATGATGTTTTTGCAGTATCTGGAGGTTTCCATGTACCATTTTATCGTGAATCCAAGTGCCAATAGGGGTCATGGGGAAAAAGTGTGGAGAAAGCTGGAATGTCGGCTTAAGCGTTTGGAAATCGAGTATGAAGGATTGATAACGCAGGCTCCTGGAGATGCCATGATGTTTGCCAACCGCCTGACAGAGGGCAATCGGGAGCCCTGTATCATTGTGGCGGTAGGCGGAGATGGAACGGTCAATGAGATCTTAAACGGCCTGTCCTTTGAGGGGCAGGTTGTATTTGGGTATATTCCTGCCGGATCGGGCAATGATTTCGCAAGAAGCTTAAAGCTGCCCCGAAATCCGGGACGGTGCCTGAAAAGAATTTTACACTCCCATCGTCATATCTGGCTGGATTATGGTGTTCTTTCCTATGAAAACGGATCACCGGTCCATCGCCGTTTTGCGGTCAGCAGTGGGATGGGATTAGATGCGGCTGTGTGTCACAGCTTGAGAGAAAGAAGGGGCCGGAGACAGACAAAAGCTGGAAGAAGATGGGCATGTCCCAGAGCATCCGGAAAACTTCTTTATATATTGCCAGGGCTCTGGCAGTATATAAAGGCAGCTCCGGTTAAGGGATACCTTCTGTTAGACGGGACAAAAAAAGTGGAATTTAACCACATTTATTTTATATCGGCTCACATACACCCCTTTGAGGGAGGCGGTTTCCGCTTTGCACCAAAGGCAGATGGAACGGACGGACTTCTGGAAATCTGTGTGGTTCATAATTCCTCCAAGCAGGGGCTGCTTCCGGTGCTGACTGATGCATTGCTGGGAAAGGCAGTTCATCATAGAGGTGTCCGGTTCTATGGATGCCAGGAGGTGCGGATTCATGTGGAGCGTTCGATGCCGGTTCATGCAGACGGGGAGGACTGCTATTGCCAGACAGATATCCACTTGCGATGTATTGAGAAGCGACTGCAGGTGATCGTATGAGGCAGGTCTGGAAAGAGAGGATAAAAGAGTGCTTATGAGGATTGGACAGGGATATGATGTGCATCGGCTCACAGAGGACAGGGACCTGATTTTGGGGGGAGTGAAGGTGCCTTTCGAGCAGGGACTTCTGGGACACTCGGATGCGGATGTTCTGGTTCATGCTATAATGGACGCCCTTTTGGGGGCGGCTGCTTTAGGCGATATTGGGCAGCATTTTCCAGATACGGATCTCAGATATAAAGGGATTTCCAGTATTGCCCTTTTAAGGGAAGTGGCAAGCCTTTTAGAGGAAAAGGGATATGTGGTGGGAAATATTGACGCAACCATTATAGCCCAGCGGCCGAAGTTGGCAGAATACCGGCCCGGGATGGTGGAAAATATTGCCAAAGCCCTGCACTTGGAGACAGAGCGGATCAGTGTGAAGGCAACTACTGAAGAAGGTCTTGGCTTTACGGGAAATGGCCAGGGGATTGCCGCTCAGGCTGTGGCCCTGCTATTGGAGATAAGCGATATGGTAGGGGATGACCGGGGGATGAGTCAGGCCAGAGGCTGCTGTCCAGGGTGCAGGGAGCGGCAAAAATTTGTGACGGAGTAAAAATAAAGGAGAATATTTGTCATGAAAATATTTAACACACTGACCAGAAGAAAAGAGGAGTTTGTGCCTCTTGAACCAGGAAAGGTAAAGATGTATGTGTGCGGTCCTACGGTTTACAATTTTATCCATATCGGGAATGCCAGACCCATGATCGTTTTTGATACGGTTCGGAGATATTTTGCGTATAAGGGCTATGAAGTCAACTATGTGTCCAATTTTACGGATGTGGATGACAAGATTATTAAAAAAGCCATAGAGGAGGGCGTGGATTCAGAAGTGATTTCCCGCCGCTATATTGAAGAATGTAAAAAGGATATGGCAGGTATGAATGTAAAGCCTGCCACCACCCATCCCCAGGCCACCCAGGAGATTGAGGGGATGCTTGATATGATCCGAACATTGATTGAAAAGGGGTATGCCTATGCCGCTCAGGACGGAACCGTGTACTTTAGAACTAGTTCCTTTAAGGATTATGGAAAATTGTCTCACAAGAATTTAGATGAGCTTCAGTCAGGGTTTCGGGAGATCAAGGTGACTGGGGAGGAGGGCAAGGAGGACGCTTCAGATTTTGTCCTTTGGAAGCCTAAAAAGGAAGGGGAGCCTTACTGGGAGTCCCCTTGGTGTCAGGGTCGGCCGGGCTGGCATATTGAGTGTTCGGTCATGGCCAAAAAGTATCTGGGAGACCGGATTGACATCCATGCCGGCGGTGAGGATCTGATTTTCCCTCACCATGAAAATGAGATTGCCCAGTCGGAGGCTGCCAATGAAAAGCCTTTTGCGGTTTACTGGATGCATAATGCTTTTTTAAATATTGACAATAGAAAGATGTCTAAATCTTTGGGGAATTTCTTTACTGTGCGGGAGATCAGTGAAAGATATGATCTGCAGGTACTGCGGTTCTTTATGCTCAGCGCACACTATCGGAGTCCTTTAAATTTCAGTGCAGAGCTGATGGAGGCATCAAAAAACGGTCTGGAACGAATACTTACAGGCGTGGAAAGACTGGGGGAGGCAGAGAAAACAGCCAGAGAGCAAAAGAGTTTTGAAATGGAGAATATGCTGAGCCAAAAGGAGCAGGCTTGTATGTCACAGGCCAAAGAGCTTGCGGCTAAGTATGAGGCAGCCATGGACGATGATTTTAATACAGCAGATGCCATTGCTGCAGTCTTTGAGCTGGTAAAGCTGAGCAATTCCACTGTTTCCGGTGACAGCAGCCTTGCATATATTGAATTTATGAAGGATTTGATGGAAAGGCTCTGTGATGTGATGGGGATTATTACCCAGAGAAATAAAGAGGTGCTGGACGAGGAAATTGAGGCTATGATTGAAGCCCGTCAGCAGGCCAGAAAAGCGAAAAATTTTGCCTTGGCTGATGAAATCCGAAGTAAGCTTCTGGACATGGGGATTATTTTGGAAGATACCAGAGAGGGCGTCAAATGGAAGAGGGCATGATAAAACAGGCTCTTCAGCTTCAGGACATGGATGCAAACAGTTACTCTCCTTTGGCTCTTGCCTACATTGGAGATGCGGTTTATGAATTGCTGATCCGCACCAGGGTGATGAATCAGGGGAACATGCAGGTTAATAAGATGCATAAAAGGAGTGCGGCTCTGGTAAAAGCCCAGGCCCAGGCGGAGCTGATTGGGCAGATTTTTAATGAGCTTTCAGCGGAAGAGATGGCCATTTACAAGAGAGGAAGAAATGCCAGATCTGCTACAATGCCAAAACATGCCACTATGAGAGATTACCGGATGGCCACGGGTTTTGAGGCCCTGGTGGGTTATTTATACCTGACCGGGTGTCATGAAAGGCTTTTGGAGCTGATCCATGCCGGACTTATGAAGATTGGAGAGTTATCATGAGATACAGAGAGCTGACCATAGAAGGAAGAAATGCAGTGTTAGAGGCCTTTCGCTCTGGCCGGCCGGTAGATAAGCTGTTTGTCCTGGACGGCTGTAAGGACGGGCCAGTGATGACCATTATCAGGGAGGCAAAAAAGCAGGGAAGTATCATCAGCTTTGTGCCAAAGGAGCGGCTGGATCAGATGTCGGAGACAGGAAAGCATCAGAGTGTCATCGCTCAGGCAGCGGCCTATGAGTATGCTCAGGTGGAGGATATTTTGGAGGCGGCAAGAGAGAAGGGAGAGGCTCCGTTTCTTTTTTTACTTGACGGGATCGAGGATCCTCATAACCTGGGGGCAATCATCCGAACGGCCAATCTTGCAGGGGCTCATGGAGTCATTATCCCTAAGCATCGGGCGGCAGGGCTAACAGCTGTGGTGGCCCGAACCTCAGCGGGGGCTCTCAACTATACGCCAGTGGCGAAGGTGACCAATTTGGCATCGGTTATTGAGGAGCTGAAAAAGCAGGGAATCTGGTTTGTGTGTGCAGATATGGGTGGGGAGCTGATGTATCGTTTGAACCTTACCGGCCCGGTAGGATTGGTGGTGGGGAATGAGGGAAAAGGGGTAAGCAGACTTATCCGGGAAAAATGTGATATGACTGCAGCGATTCCCATGAAAGGAAATATTGATTCTTTGAACGCATCGGTGGCGGCCGGTGTGCTGGCTTATGAGATTGTACGTCAGCGTTTGTGTCTGCCGTGAAAATCTTTGACTTTTCAGGATCATTTATAAAAGATTGGAAGGAATGGAACAAGGAGGGGATTTACTATGAGAAAATCCAAAAAATTAAAATTCAGTGCAGCTGCGCTGACGGTGGCCATGACCATGGTTATGGCAGGGCCAATCGCTCTGGCCCAGAGTGGAGAACAGTCTGTGGTGGCCACAATTGATGAGGAGGATGTGTCTTTAGCAGCCCGGGTCCCGGATGCTTCCGGTGCAGTTACCTTTAGCGGTGGCGGTGCAACCATTGATGCATCTAACACCAACAACGGATATCTGATGGTAAAATACAGCGGCGGCAACCAGCGCATTAAGGTACAGATCACCAAAAACACGACCTATACATATGATTTAAATGCAAGAGATGCCTATGAGGTCTATCCGATTACAGAGGGCAGCGGAACCTATTCGGTGAAGGTCTTTGAGAATGTCAGTGGCAATCAGTATGCTCAGCTGATGAGTCAAACCATCTCGGTGTCTCTGGTTAATGAATTTGCGCCGTTTCTGTATCCCAACCAGTATGTGAATTTCAATTCAGGAAGTCAGGCAGTGGCAGTGGGAGCTCAGCTGGCAGCAGGGAAAGATCAGTTAGGGATTGTGAAGGCGGTCTATGACTATGTGATTGGTCATGTTACTTATGATTACGGGAAGGCACAGAGCGTTCAGAGCGGTTATCTGCCCAATGTGGACTCCACTTTGGCCAGCGGCACGGGAATCTGTTTTGACTATGCCGCTTTGATGACATCCATGCTGCGTTCTCAGGATATCCCCACCAAACTGGTGATCGGCTATACAGGGAATTTATATCATGCATGGGTCAGTGTTTACATTGAAGGTGAGGGGTGGATTGACAGTGTGATCCATTTTGACGGACATAAATGGTCCTATATGGATCCTACCTTTATGTCTACTGGCGGAAGCAGCGAGAGTGCCAAGCAGTATGTAGGCAATGGCAGCAATTATCAGGAAAAGTATTCTTACTGATTGGGAGGAAATCATGGCAGGAAAGGCTGATAAGATATATTCCGGCCGGGAGCTGGCCGCATTCTGTATGCAGGTGTCTCTGCTTTTAAAGGCAGCAGTTCCTCTATATGAGGGACTCGCCATTATGGCGGAAGATGCGGTGACAGAGCAGGAGAAGGAGATGCTGAAGAATCTTTCTCTGGATGTGGAGTTGGGAGACCCCTTTTTTACAGCCCTTGAAAAGGCAGGATGTTTTCCGTACTATGTAGTGCGGATGGCAAAGCTGGGACAGCAGACAGGTACTCTGGACAAGATTATGGAGTCTCTTTCTGTATATTATGAAAAAGAATATATTATGATGAAAAATATCCGGAATGCGATTACCTATCCGGTAATGATGGCCACCATGCTTTTGGTGGTGTTGTTTGTATTATTTACCAAGGTGATGCCGGTTTTTGAACAGGTATACATCCAGCTGGGCGTCCAGCTTTCACCGGTATCCGTGGCAGCATCTCGTTTTGGAGGGATTTTCAGCGGGATTGCCCTGGTGCTGTTTGCCCTGGTGGCTCTGATGGCGGCCGCGGCGGCGATTGCTGCCGGAGCTGGCCATGCTTTTTCCTGGGTGGAAAAGTTAAAAGACTGGTTTAAGCGCCGCAATAAGACAATGCTGGCAGTGGCGGGACGGCGTTTCACTTCTGTTCTGGCATTGACCTTAAAAAGCGGTATGGAGCTTGAGAAGGGCATGGAACTGGCCCAGGAGCTGGTGGACAACAGCAAGATTGCAGCTACGATTCAGTCTTGCGCCAGGCAGTTGCAGGAGGGGACCAGCTATTTTGAGGCTATGAAACAGACCGGACTTTTCAGCGGTTTTCATATCCAGATGATCAAGGTAGGAACCCGCAGCGGACGGTTAGATGAGGTGATGGATGAGATTTCAGAGGATTATGAGCAACAGGCAGACACCTCCATTGACAATATGATTGCCCGTTTGGAGCCTACGATGGTGGCTGTGCTGGCTGTGGTTGTGGGTTTGATTCTTTTGTCTGTCATGCTTCCGTTAGCCGGTGTGCTGGCGGGAATCGGCTGATATGGCTTCTTTATGATAAGGGAGGTCGGACATGAAACGGAAACGGGACTGGAGATTTGTGGCAGGCTGTATGATTTCTGCTGCAGTGTTCGGTGTGGTGATCGGAATGTTTTTGATGGGTATGGATTCTTTTTTGGCTCGTGCCCGTTCTGAGGGAGCTCAGACTCTCCGCAACGGTATTACAAGGGCCTGTGTTCAGTGCTATGCCATTGAAGGGCGATATCCTCCCAGCGTACAGTATTTGGAGGACCACTATGGAATCCAAATTGATGAGGACCGGTATTATGTATTCTATGACGGATTTGCATCGAATCTGATGCCGGATATTACTGTGATTCCGGCAGAGGGGGAGGAGCAGTCAAAATAAGAAACGTGGTGCGTGCTGAGACTTGGTAAGTGACGCGGTTCATGCAGATACAGGAAAGAATACAAGGAGGAAATACTGTGCAGCAGAAAAAGGAACAGAAAGGGCAGATCATGGGAACCTTGTTTACCATGCTTCTGTTTCTTGTGTTTGTTATGTGTGCGCTTTTTACCGTTCTTGCCGGAGGAAAGGTGTATGAAAATATCGGAAGCCGCATGGCAGACAATTATACAAAGAGTGTGGCTTTGCAGTATATTGCCAATAAGATCCGCCAGGGAGATGAGGCAGGCATGGCCAGGGTTTTAGAGGTGGAGGGCACCTCTGTGCTGGAGCTGAGACAGGAATTTGACAGCGGACAGTATGTAAGCTGGATCTATTACTATGATGGCAGTATCCGGGAACTTTTTACCCGTAAAGACAGTGGGTTGGGGCTGCCGGATGGCATCCCGATTTTGGAATGTGAGGGGCTTTCCTTCACCCAGGAGGGACAGCTTTTGACAGTGGAGACCTCCGGGGATAGAGGGGGACGTTTGCTGCTGTCACTGCGGAGTGCAGGAGGAATGGAATGAAAGGGAAAGCAGGAGGAAAAGGCAGCTCTGGCTCCGGATTGTTTCTTATGGAGATGATTGTTGTCGTATTCTTTTTTGTGATTTGTGCCTCACAGTGTATCCTTGCATTTGCCACATCTGAGAGGATGAGCCGCCAGGGGCAAGATTTAAACCAGGCAGTTACTATGGCAGAGTCTATTGTAGAGGTGTGGAAAACAGAGGGCGTGGATGGGCTTGTAAACCGTCTGGGTTTTTCAAAATGGCGATTGCCTCAGGGGGATGAACGGGTTATCTACACTGCATTATTAAACGATGCGTGGGAGCCGGAGGGTTTTACCAACGGACATCCTCTTCAGATATTGATCGTGGATGTCCCGGAAGGAGATCCGTCTTTCGATGAAATGCAACATTCAAGCCGTATGGCTCAGGTAGAGATTTTTGAGGATGAGGATGGATTGTCCTCTATTATTGTCACCATGAATAATCAATCGGAAGCTCCGGAGATTTCTTATAGGGGAGAAGCAGCTCAGCTGCTGTCAGATTCCGGCGGTCATGTGGTTTTTGTGTTGGAGGCAAAGAAATACAACAGGCCAGAGGAGTAGGGGGAGAGAGCAATGGCAGATTATGAAGTGAAAAGAAGGGCGAATATCGGCAGCTCTTCCCTGATTTTAATCTTTATTGTGTTATGTCTGGCCACCTTTGGGCTTTTGTCATTGGGAAATGCCAAAGGAGATGAGCTGCTGTCTGTGCGAAATGCGGCAGCGGTAAAAGCTTACTACCAGGCAGATGGTCAGGGTGAGGAGTTTGTCCATATGGTGGATCAGGCCTTGCAAAAGGCAGGCCAAGCTGGAGATGATCTGGCTGTGAAGAAACAGGTTTTGGAGACTGTAGGTGATTATTATCAGGAGGCTTCGGGACGTTTTCTGACAGATATTCCCATGGAGGCAGGTCAAGCCCTGCGGGTGGAGCTGGATGTGGACTGGAAGGAGAGAAGCCTTAAGGTGGCTTCCTGGAAAGTATATATCCAGGAAGAGTATGCGATTGATCAGTCTGTCCGCGTATGGAGCAAAGGGGAATAAAATGGAATCGTTCAGATGGTACAGATTTATCCCTGGCGGCATTTGCCAAATGCTCGTGTGAGCGCGGTACTTGGTTTATTGCCCGCGGAAATAAAACAGATGCAGAAGTTAAAAGCAGGAGAGAATGATTATGAAAATGGAAGAATTGCTGCGGGTTGCAGTGGAAAAGCAGGCGGCGGATATTTTTCTGATACCTGGTATGCCTTTGTCTTATCGGGTGGGAGGACGGATTATAAATCACGATGAGATTAAGATCTATCCGCAGGAGATGGATGCCCTTATTGAAGAATTTTATACGCTGGCCGGTAACAGGGATATGTCCCGGGCAAAGAAACACGGGGATGATGATTTTTCAATGGCAATTCCGGGTTTATCCCGATTTCGTGCAAATGTGTTCCGTCAGAGGGGATCCTTAGCGGCTATTATTCGGGTGATCACTTTTGATCTTCCGGATTTCCACACCTTGAATATTCCTCAGAATGTCATTGACATTGCCCGCATGACAAAGGGATTTGTGCTGGTGACTGGGCCTGCGGGAAGCGGTAAGAGCACAACCTTAGCATGTATTATCGATGAAATCAATCGCAGCAGAAATGCCCATGTAATTACCCTGGAGGATCCCATTGAGTATCTTCACCGACATAATAAGAGTGTGGTGACGCAGAGGGAGATTATGACTGATACGGACAGCTATGTGTCAGGTCTTCGGGCGGCCTTGCGGCAGGCTCCGGATGTGATCCTGGTGGGGGAGATGCGCGATGATGAGACGATCAAGACAGCCATGACAGCGGCGGAGACCGGTCATCTGGTGATTTCCACCCTGCATACGGTAGGTGCAGCCAACACCATTGACCGTATTATTGACAATTTTCCGCCAAATCAGCAGCAGCAGATTCGAACGCAGCTTTCTATGGTGATGCAGGCGGTTGTTTCCCAGCAGTTGATTCCGGGACTGGATGGGAAAGAGCATCCAGCTTTTGAGATTATGTTTTTTAACAATGCGATCCGCAATCTGATTCGTGAATCCAAGATCCATCAGATTGACAATATTATCGCCACCTCTCAGGAGGAGGGCATGGTGACGATGGATAACAGCCTTTTGAATCTGTACAGGCAGGGACTGATCAGTAAAGAGGATACCATTGTACACAGCAATAACAGTGAGCTGATGGAGAAGAAACTGATGCGGTTGTAAAGAGACACGAAAATAATAAGCCAGACAGGCTGGTACAAGGGCGCAGGAGTGCTCTCGTACCAGCCTGTTATTTTTATGAGAAAAATGGCTGCGGTTTTTTGGATGCTGCATGGAAGCGGCGTAAGGAAAAGCGTTTTGTATTCGGCGGAAAATCAGTTTTAGAGGCAGGTTAAAGAGAGATTTCCCGAAGGCATCCGTATGAATCCGGAGAATCTGGGGAAAGTATGGATAAGCTATAAATAATTAACAGGAGGATGTTATGAAAACAGACAGGAGAAAGGTCGTTTTGATTGGAGCGGGTCTGGTGGGAATGAGCTATGGGTACTGTCTTTTGAACCAGAATGTTTGTGACGAACTGGTGTTAATCGATATTGACAGAAAACGGGCAGAGGGAGAAGCCATGGATTTAAATCATGGATTGGCCTTTTCTGCCTCCCATATGAAGATTTATGCGGGCGATTACGGGGATTGTCGGGATGCGGATATTGTGGTGATCTGTGCCGGGGTGGCTCAGAAGGAAGGAGAATCCCGCCTGGATCTGTTAAAGCGCAACAAGGAAGTGTTCCGGTCTATTGTAGGCCCGGTGACAGAATCCGGTTTTAACGGGCTGTTTTTGGTGGCCACGAATCCGGTGGATGTGATGACCCGAATCACCTGTGAATTGTCAGGATTTAATCCCCGGCGTGTATTGGGCACTGGGACAGCGCTGGATACGGCCAGGCTTCGATATCTTTTGGGTGAACATTTCCGAGTGGATCCCAGGAATATCCACGCCTATGTGATGGGGGAGCATGGGGACAGCGAGTTTGTTCCCTGGAGCCAGGCCATGATTGCCACATGTCCTGTTCAGGAGCTTTTGCAGGGAGAGAAAAGTCCAGTGCATATGGAGGAACTGACTCGGATTGCTCAAGAGGTAAAGGGAGCTGCCTATCGGATTATCGAGGCGAAGCGTGCTACCTACTATGGCATTGGTATGGCTATGACCCGGATTACCAAAGCGATTTTAGGGGATGAGAGCAGTGTGCTTACTGTGTCTGCCATGCTTCGGGGAGAATATGGGCAAAGCGGTGTGTTTGCAGGAGTACCTTGTATTATCAATCAGAATGGTGTTCAGAGAGTCCTTACTTTAAAGCTGTCGCAGGAGGAAGCAGAGCAGATGGCTTCCTCCTGCAAGATTCTTCGTGACAGCTTTAAAGGATTAGAAGATATTTAAGTTTTTGGAAAAAGGTATTTAGTCTTCTACGGTAAGTACCCGCAGGCCATTTCCAGACCATGTGTTACCTATCAGGTAGGAGGTATAATTTCTACCTGCGACAATATTAGCTGAGAAGGATACAAGAGGCTGACGGATACCAGAGCTGGTGGCAATGGCACCGATTACAATGATAGGCAGCTCCCTTACAAAGGCATAGTTGTTGGAATTGGCCACATAAAACTGGTAAGTGCCTGCTACCGCTTGTTTATATGAGGAGACATTTTGATACCGCACATCACGGAATACCGTTTCTCCATTAGTCAGAAGAAGGTCAAAGGAAGAACCACTATAGGACATGTTTGCAAACCGATAGCAGCCAGAGCCAGAAGGAAGATTCGTACAGCCAGTATCAACCACACGGATTAGCTCCAGACCACCAGTGTCTGAATCGGTAAGAACCATGGTTACTTTCTGATTGGTTACAAAGGGAAAGGTCTGCTGCAGTAAAATATTACGCATGTTGGTGGCACGGCGCACAGTTACTGTGTGAAAGCCATCTGCAATCCAGTCATAGCCTGTAAGAGAACCAAAACCAGAGTTGACCGCATAGTTGGTACTGTCAATACTAATGTTTACGGTAAAGTGGTTAGTGGATGCATTTAAGAAACGCACCTGGCCAAAACACTGACAGGAATTACAACATTGGGAGGGGAAACTGGGAAGCCAGGTAATATTGTCATTGCTGTCGCCGGGATAAACCGGTCCGCCTTCACCAGGGTTTGGAAGGGGGATGACTGGCTCGCCACCGGAGCCATTGTCGCCAGGATAAACCGGCCCGCCTTCACCAGGGTTTGGAAGAGGAATGACTGGCTCACCGCCGGAGCCATTGTCGCCGGGATAAACCGGCCCGCCCTCACCGGGGTTTGGAAGGGGGATGACCGGTTCGCCGCCAGAGCCATTGTCGCCGGGATAAACCGGTCCACCCTCACCAGGGTTTGGAAGGGGAATAACCGGTTCGCCGCCAGAGCCATTGTTGCCGGGATAAACCGGCCCGCCCTCACCGGGGTTTGGAAGGGGAATAACCGGCTCGCCGCCAGAGCCGTTGTTGCCAGGATAAACCGGCCCGCCCTCGCCGGGATTTGGAAGGGGAATAACCGGCTCGCCGCCGGAGCCGTTGTTGCCGGGATAAACCGGCCCGCCCTCACCAGGGTTTGGAAGGGGAATGACCGGCTCTACGGCCATGTTGCGCATGTCTGAGGTTCCGTTATAATGAGTATCATTTTCAGCCATAAAAAATGCCTCTGTGGGTTTTTAATTTACTGTATGTGGGAGGGTTTTTCCAAGTTCCATATTTTGAAGCTTTCTGATATGTTTTCAGAGTCAGCAGAGAAACGAATAAACAAATAAAAAGACTGACGAAAAATGAAAAATGTTATTGACAAAATCAGGATGACATGATAATATAGCAAAGGTCACTTGAGAGAGTGATAAAATAAAAATGCTGCTGTGGCTCAGTCGGTAGAGCGTCGCATTGGTAGTGCGGAGGTCACGGGTCCGATTCCCGTCAGCAGCTGTGGTGAGGAGAGTGGGAAATCTTAAGGATTAAGATTTCTCACTTTTTTATGTCCATGCGATATGAAATGTTGTTTAAAAAGTAATCCTATGATATAATATCACCAACTTCAGCAAAGCAAAATCGAATGACAATACGTTGTAGTGATATCTGTAAAGGGCAGGTAAGCTCTCGCGAGTATCAGCGAGTTTTTCTATATATAATTTTGCCGGAGAAATTGGGAAAATATATTTATTAAAGATTTTATGGTTGGAAGAATTACAATAAAATCCTGTAGGAATCTGGAATTAGAAAATTTACCAGACAGGGATGGAAAGGATGGGAAGAGATGGAAAAAGAGAGAGAAAGGGCTGTCTTGGTATCCGAGGAAGGCGGGGAGAAGGCAGCAGCTTCCAGGAATTTTATTGAACAGGAGATCGAGAAGGATCTGGCAGAGGGAGTGTATGACCATGTACAGACCCGCTTTCCGCCGGAACCTAATGGTTATCTGCACATTGGGCATGCGAAATCGATTCTTTTAAACTATGGACTGGCGAAAAAGTATGGCGGCAGATTTAACATGCGCTTTGACGACACAAACCCAACAAAGGAAAAAACCGAGTTTGTACAGTCTATTTTGGATGATATTCACTGGCTGGGCGCTGACTATGAGGACAGGCTGTATTTTGCGTCCAATTATTTTGAGCAGATGTATGAATGTGCCATTCTTCTGATCAAAAAGGGTAAGGCCTTTGTTTGTGATTTAAGTGCTGAGGAGATCCGGGAGTATCGAGGAGATTTTAAGACGCCGGGAAAGGAGAGCCCCTACCGGAATCGCTCTGTGGAAGAGAATTTACAGCTGTTTGAGCAGATGCGGGCAGGAAAATATCAGGATGGGGAGAAGGTTTTGCGTGCCCGGATTGACATGGCAAGTCCGAATATTAATATGCGGGATCCGGTTCTCTACCGGGTAGCCCATATGAGCCACCACAATACAGGAGATCAGTGGTGTATTTATCCCATGTACGATTTTGCTCATCCGATTGAGGATGCGATTGAGCATATTACCCATTCTATCTGCACTTTGGAATTTGAGGATCACAGGCCACTTTATGACTGGGTGGTCCGGGAGTGTGAGTTTGAAAATCCGCCCCGGCAGATCGAGTTTGCCAAGTTGTATCTGACTAATGTGGTTACAGGAAAGCGGTATATTAAGAAGCTGGTGGAGGACGGTATTGTGGACGGGTGGGACGATCCTCGCCTGGTATCCATTGCGGCGCTGCGCCGCCGGGGCTACACACCGGAATCCATCCGCATGTTTGTGGATCTGGTAGGGGTAGCCAAGGCCAACAGTTCGGTGGACTATGCTATGCTGGAATACTGCATTCGGGAAGATTTAAAGCTGAAAAAGCCAAGGATGATGGCGATTTTAGATCCGATTAAGCTGGTGATTGACAACTATCCAGAGGGACAGACGGAGATGCTTGAGGTGCCAAACAATCTGGAAAATCCAGAGCTGGGCTCCCGCCTGGTACCTTTTGGGAGAGAGCTCTGGATTGAGCGGGAAGATTTTATGGAGGAACCTCCGAAAAAGTACTTCCGCCTGTTCCTGGGCAATGAGGTGCGCCTGATGAGCGCCTATTTTGTCACCTGTACCGGCTTTGAGAAGGATGAAGATGGCAATGTGACTGTGGTTCATGCCACCTATGATCCGGCCACCAAAAGCGGTTCTGGCTTTAATGAGCGAAAGGTGAAGGGAACAATCCACTGGGTGTCGGCTGAGGCGGCAAAGGTTGTGGAATGCCGCTTGTACGAAAATATTGTGGATGAGGAAAAGGGAAAGCTCAATGATGACGGAACTTTAAATTTAAATCCCAATTCCTTGACCGTTTTAAAGAATTGCTATGTGGAGCCGGCTCTGGGAGAGGCAGAGGCTTATGACAGCTTCCAGTTTGTGCGGAACGGATTTTTCTGTGTCGACTGTAAGGATGGCAGGCCCGGGGCGCCGGTGTTTAACCGGATTGTTTCCTTAAAGAGTTCGTTTAAGCTTCCCAAATAGGGTAGGACAGGGGTGAGACATGGAGATTTTGGTGCCATTGGATGCCCGGTCAGGGAAGCCATTGTATGAACAGATCTATGAGCATATCCGCAATGAGATACGAAATGGCGGTCTGAAAACTTCAGACCGCCTTCCTTCTACCCGGGTATTGGCAGAGCATTTGAAGGTGAGCCGCAGCACCACTCAGATGGCTTATGAGCAGTTGCTGGCAGAAGGATATCTGGAAGCTGTCCCGTGCAGGGGATATTTTGTGGCAAGGTTAGAGGAATTAGTGGAGGTGGAATCCAGAGGGACAAGAGAAATGCGTATGGAGAAAAGAGAACCTCCAGAATCCCAAACGGCAGGTCTGATTGATTTTTCTCCAAGAGGTATTGATTTGGAAAGCTTTCCCTTCCATGTGTGGAGAAAGCTTAGCAAAAATACTCTGGTGGATGATAACAAAGAATATTTTCATTCTGGGGATCCCCAAGGGGAACCAGGATTTCGGGAGGCAATCCGCAGGTATCTGCATTCAGCCCGGGGAGTGAACTGCACTTCAGATCAGATTATTATCGGAGCAGGAAGTGAGTATCTGCTGATGCTGCTGTTTCAGATTTTGGGACCAAGACACCAGATTGCCATGGAAAATCCCACCTACAAGCAGGCTTACCGAGTGCTTACAAGTCTTGGATATCCGGTGTATCCGGTGGAGATGGATGAGTCGGGAATGTGTATGCAGCGGCTGAATGAGACAGCGGCAGATGTGGCTTATGTAATGCCATCTCATCAGTTTCCCACAGGGATTGTGATGCCTGTGGGAAGGCGTCAGGAGCTGCTCCGGTGGGCAGAAAACAGCAAGCCCTGTAAAGAACGTTATCTGATTGAAGATGACTATGACAGTGAGTTTCGGTACAAAGGAAAGCCGATTCCGGCTCTTCAAGGAATGGACAGAAGCGGGCGGGTTATTTATCTGGGTACTTTTTCCAAGGCAGTGGCTCCGGCAATCCGCGTCAGCTATATGGTGCTGCCGGAAGAACTTTTGAAGCGATACAGGGATAAGGCTGGATTTTATGCATCTACAGTTTCACGCATTGATCAGAATATTCTGTACCAATTTTTAGAGCAGGGCCATTTTGAAAGACATTTAAACCGGATGAGAGGGATCTATAAGACGAAACATGATGCCTTTTTAAATGCAGCCAGGGATTTGGAGAGGGATTTTGAAATCAGTGGGGAATATGCAGGGCTGCATATTCTTTTGAAAGACCGGAAAGGAAGAACAGAGGAGGAGCTGATTGAGTTAGCCAGAAGGGCAGGCGCCCGGGTATATGGCTTGAGCCAGTACTATATTGAAGAACATCCCCAGGGAAGTGCCCGGGATTTTCTTTCCCACAAACAGCATCCGGCAACAATCGTAGCTGGGTATGCAAGACTTTCCGAGGAGGAGATTGTGCAGGGAGTAAGGCTTTTGAAGAAAGGCTGGCAATAAAAAAATCGGTTGATTAAGTCTTATCTGGATATCAGAGGGATATACTTCCAGAGGCAGGGGAGATACATTCCGCAGGCCGCTCTTTGACGGTTTGCGGCATGTATTTCCCAGCCTGAAGAGCAGAATCAACAATGAGAAAAGCAAAATCAGTCAGTCTCCTCTGTGATAATGGTGGAGGCTTCCTGGAACTTTTGGGAGGCATCCTGGGCGGTTTCCATGATTTTTTCTCCATCCTCAGCCAAGGCATCCTCTGCATCTTTAAGAACTTCTGCAGCATCACTGGCAGCTCCGGTGAAGGTGGCTTTGGCGGCAGCAGCTGTGTCAGCGGCAGCATTCATAGCTTCTTTTGCTGTGTCAGTCATAATGGCAGCAGCATCCTTCACTACATTCTTTGCCGCACCGGCAGCATCCTTGACTGCATTCAGCACATCACCGGCCGCTACCAGGAATTCATCCTTGTCTGCGTGAAGGGAAACATAGTTGCGGTTCATGGTACTGTCCGGAACCGGAGTTTCCTCCTCATCCTCCTCAAAATCACGAAAATCCTCATCCAACTCCTTGTTGAAGGAACGATACTTGGTGAAATATGAGATCCCCGCGGCAGCGGCACCTGCAATGGCGGCCAGTGCCAGAATCTTTCCTGCTTTTTTTGCCATGATCAGCACTCCTCTCTGTCAATATTTACTATTATTCGTAACAATTCAGATATCTGAGCTGTTACGGCATCCGGCTGTAAAATTCACCTGCGGCAACAGACCGGATGTGTGTTTTCGCTGCTTTTTGTGAGACCTGCATTCGTATTATTCCCCGCAGAGAGGGAAAATATCGCATGACAGTCAGACCCTGAGGCAGCTAAACGAAATTGTTATGAATATTGTAATATGAAAATGGGAAAAAAGAAAGAGGGAAGTGAAAAAAATTCATGTTTTATAAAAAATAATAAAATTATTAGCACTCAGCTCTTGACAGTGCTAACAACTCGTGGTATAAATGGTAATGTACATTGAAAGGAACCTTTTACCAGTTCCTGATAAAGGAAGAATAGAAGCAGAAAAGAATTTAACAAGGAGGAATTATCCATGAAATTAGTACCGTTGTTTGATCGTGTTGTTTTAAAGCAGCTGATAGCAGAGGAGACCACCAAGTCAGGAATTGTCCTTCCGGGACAGGCTAAGGAGAAGCCCCAGCAGGCAGAGGTTATTGCTGTAGGACCAGGCGGTGTTGTGGACGGCAAGGAGATTACCATGCAGGTAAAGGTTGGGGATAAGGTTATTTTCTCCAAGTATTCAGGCACAGAAGTGGAAGTGGAAGAAGAAAAATATGTGATTGTAAAGCAGAATGACATTCTTGCTGTGATTGAGTAAGCAGATTCATTTTTTAGGAAGAAATAAGATCAGATAATTTCAGGAGGAATAAAACAATGGCAAAGCAGATTAAATATGGCGTAGAGGCTAGAAAAGCATTGGAGTCCGGTGTCAACCAGCTTGCAGATACTGTCCGGGTGACTTTGGGACCGAAGGGAAGAAATGTAGTTCTTGACAAGTCTTTTGGCGCTCCCCTGATCACCAATGACGGTGTGACCATTGCCAAAGAGATTGAGTTAGAGGATGCATTTGAAAATATGGGCGCTCAGCTGGTGAAGGAAGTTGCCACCAAGACGAATGATGTGGCAGGTGACGGAACCACCACCGCAACGGTTCTGGCCCAGTCCATGATTAATGAAGGAATGAAAAACTTGGCAGCAGGGGCTAACCCCATTGTGCTGCGTAAGGGAATGAAGAAAGCCACAGAGGCGGCTGTGGAGGCGATTGCCAGAATGAGCCAGCCTATTGAGGACAAGGCTCAGATCGCAAGAGTGGCTGCCATCTCCGCATCGGATGATGAGGTAGGAGAGCTGGTTGCAGATGCTATGGAGAAGGTTTCCAATGATGGCGTTATCACCATTGAGGAATCCAAGACCATGAAAACGGAGCTGGATCTGGTAGAAGGAATGCAGTTTGACAGAGGTTATGTATCTGCTTATATGTGTACAGATATGGACAAGATGGAGGCCAATCTGGATGATCCCTATATCCTGATCACAGATAAGAAGATTGCCAACATCCAGGAGATCCTGCCGATTCTTGAGCAGATCGTTCAGTCTGGTTCCAAGCTTCTGATCATTGCTGAGGACATTGAAGGTGAGGCTCTGACCACCTTGATCGTCAATAAGCTGAGAGGCACCTTCTCCGTAGTAGGTGTGAAGGCACCAGGCTATGGTGACAGAAGAAAAGAAATGTTAAAGGATATTGCTATCCTGACCGGTGGCCAGGTGATCTCCGATGAGTTGGGTCTGGATCTGAAGGAGGCTACCATGGACCAGTTAGGTCGCGCCAAATCGGTAAAGGTGCAGAAGGAGAATACGATTATTGTAGATGGCTGTGGAGACAAAGCTGACATCAATGCCAGAATATCTCAGATCCGCGCACAGATCGAGGAAACCACTTCTGATTTTGATAAGGAGAAATTACAGGAGAGACTGGCCAAGATGGCAGGTGGTGTGGCAGTGATCCGTGTAGGTGCTGCTACTGAGACTGAGATGAAGGAAGCCAAGCTTCGCATGGAGGATGCACTGGCAGCTACCAGAGCAGCAGTGGAGGAAGGCATTATCGCCGGAGGCGGAAGCGCTTATGTACATGCCTGCAAGGATGTACAGAAGATCGTTGACAGTTTAGAGGGCGATGAGAAAACAGGTGCCAAGATCATTTTGAAGGCTCTGGAGTCTCCCATGTTCCACATTGTTGCAAACGCAGGCTTAGAGGGCTCTGTAATCATCAACAAGGTGAAAGAGTCCGAGGTGGGAATGGGCTTTGATGCATACAAGGAAGAATATGTGGATATGGTTAAGGCAGGCATTCTGGATCCTGCTAAGGTTAGCAGAAGTGCTTTGCAGAACGCAACCAGCGTAGCTTCCACCCTCCTGACCACTGAGTCTGTAGTTGCTAATATTAAGGAAGAAGCTCCCGCTATGCCCGCCGGCGGCCCGGGAATGGGAATGATGTAATAAGCTAGAGCCAAGGTAAAATTGACCATGTTAAAAACAAACAGCCAGCATTATCGGCTGCTTGTTTTTAACATGGGTGGTTTTTTATCTTGATGAGCAATGATAGCGTATTTTTGCGCCACACTCGGCCAAAGATGCCTGGAGCATTTTCCTGAAACCAGGAACCCCAATCCCTGGAGCAATTTTTTATCATCTTTCCTTCATCTCAAAAAAGGAGCTTACACCAATGAATGAATTCTACGTTGAATGTCTGGTAAGACGCCGTATCCCATTCTATTCCAACATCATCAATATCATAATGGGAGCTGTCACAGCTATCTGTATCCTTCTGGCTCTGACCACCAACATAATCGGAATGATTCTGATGTTTTTGTCCGGATTTGCCACCTATCTTCTGTATCGCAATTCCCGGGTGGAATTTGAATATCTCTATGTAGACAAGATTCTGTCTATAGACAAGATCTTCAGTATGTCCAAGAGAAAAAAGGCCTGGGAAGGAACCATGGAGGACATTCAGATCATAGCTCCGTCCGATTCCCATGCTCTTGATGAATACCGATCTTTAAAGCCAAAGACAATGGATTTCTCGTCCCGCTTTCCCGAAGCCAAGACGTACACGGCTATTGTCCGCACCGGATCTAGAACCATCCAGATTCTCTTTGAGCCAGACGAAAAGATGCTTCATTGCTTCCGGCAGACAGCGCCCCGGAAGGTTATTTTGTAGAATTTTATTATACAGCATTAAGAATATAAGAATACCAGTGGTCCGGACTTTCATTCCGGGCTATTGTTTTTGCACATGTTTTCTATATTTCAGGGAAATGTGAAGAAAAAGTGAAAACTGAAAAAAGTCATCTGCCACTCTTATGAAAGCAGAAAAATCTGCCGATATTATAATCAACAGATGCAGTTGAAATAAAACGGCCCTATAAGATCAGAGCTGTCATATAGACCATATGAACGGAAGGTGGTTGACAAATATATGGTTATACAGAACAACATAGGAGGCTTTAATGCTTCCAGGAATAAGGGAATTACAGAAGGAAAGATGAGAAAGTCCTTGGAGAAGTTATCCTCCGGCTATCGGATCAACCGGGCTGGCGATGATGCTGCCGGGCTGGCGATTTCTGAGTGGATGAGGAATCAGATCACAGCTTTGGACCAGGCCATGCGTAATGTAAATGATGGCATTAGCATGACATCTACCGGAGATGGGGCTCTGATGGAAGTGCATTCTATGTTAGAGAGAATGAAAACTTTGGCAATTCAGTCAGCTAATGGCACATATACTACCCTGGCCCGGGAAAATCTGGATGCAGAGCGGTTGCAGCTTATGGAAGAGATTGATCGGATCGGAGAAATGTCAGATTTTGATGAGATTCCTCTGTTTGATGCTTCCAAGGAAAAGCCAGATGGAAGCACAATCTTCAATCCTCCGGAGCTGAAGGACGAGATTACGCTTCAGATTGGTGCATCTGCCAAAGAAACTTTGGATGTGCCTCGCTATTATATGAGCAGTAATGCATTGAAGCTGGATGAGACAGATTTTACAAGTCTGGATGAGGCGAATAAGTCGGTAGATATTATTGAAAATGCTATTGAGGCAGTGTCCGATATCCGGGCAGGTTTTGGCGCGGCTCAGAACCATTTGGAGCATACCCACAATAACTTAAGTGTCACATCGGAGAACATGACTGTTTCCGAAAGCCAGATTCGGGATACAAATGTGGCAGAGGAATTTACTCTTTACACCAAGGATAATATTGTGTATCAGGCATCCAATTCCATGGTAGCACAGGCCAATTCAATTCCGGGGTTGATCTTACAGCTGCTTCAGTAATAGGAGTAAGATTTAAAGAAAGAAAACAGAACAGGATTGCCGCGCTGATATAGCGCGGCAGTTTTTATGGAAAATTAATTTGTCCGATTTTCAGGAATATGCTACAAAACTTACTTCCAGTAAAATCTTTCCTGTATAGTTCAGAGTTTATGCCGTACCATCGTAAGGAAATCCAGCAGGCGGACCACATGAAAGAGATGACAGCATTGGCATTTTTAGGAGTGCAGCAGACAGATCTGGATTGTGCTTGCACATGCAGTCCTATGGGCAGACTTGCAGTAAGAAATAATTAGAAAAATAGAGGAAAAAATAAAAAAGCCCTTATTAATCTTAAAAAATTGACGATATACAAAGCAGTAAGGCTATTAAATAAGTTCCATGGAAGTTATAAAACTTACGGTTCTCTTTTGCGCACGGGCCCGCGCAGGAAGGGAAACCTGGGGACAGGGAGGTTCCTGGGAGCAGTGATCATGGAATAGGAGGATGTTTTTATGATTATTCAACACAACATAGCTGCGATTAACTCTTACAGAAACTTAGGCATCAACCAGAGTGGATTGAACAAGAACTTAGAGAAGCTGTCATCCGGTTACAAGATCAACCGTGCTGGTGATGACGCAGCAGGTCTGGCTATTTCTGAGAGTATGAGATCTCAGATCAATGGTTTGAACCAGGCAGCAAAGAACGCCCAGGATGCTATCGGATTGATTCAGACAGCAGAAGGTGCTCTGACTGAGGTTCACTCTATGTTACAGCGTTTGACAACTCTGGCTTCCCAGTCTGCAAATGGTACCTACAATACCGTTGCAAGAGGCAACCTGCAGAGTGAGGTTGAGGAGCTGTTGGCAGAGATCGACCGTATCGCAAACAACACCGACTTTAATGGTATCAAGCCTCTGGCTAATGCTGGTGGTGCAGGCAAGATGACCTTCCAGATTGGTCCCAGCTCTTCTGAGACAATTACTGTAAACAGCCAGGCTATGACAGTATCTGGTATCCAGGCTGCTATTTTCAAGGATATTGTAGATAATAAGGGTGGCTCATTTAAGGTTGGTAATAATGATATCGCTTTGAGCGGTACTGGAGAGGACTATATCAAGGCTACAGGAACCGTGGGCAGTGCATATAGCACGTTTATAGAGGGTGATGCTACAGATGCTCTGAAGACCCCCGCAGGTGTAGAAATGTCTAAAGCTACCGTAGCTTCCGCATTGCTGGGCACCATGGATATTTCCGGTACCAGCACGGTTGTTGCTAATGCTGCTATTGACACCATCAATTCTGCTATCAATGCAGTTTCCAGCTACCGCGCTAAACTCGGTGCTGCTCAGAACAGACTTGAGCATACTGTAAACAACTTGAAGGTTACTTCTGAGAATATCACCTCTGCTGAGAGCCGTATCCGTGATACTGATATGGCTGATGAGATTACGGCGTTCACGAAGAACAACATTCTTCTGCAGGCTTCCCAGTCTATGCTGGCACAGTCCAATTCCGTACCTCAGAGTATCTTAAGCCTGTTGCAGTAAGATCGTTAGTCAAAACAGGTTGTGATTATATCCTGACTTTGGTCAGAATAAAATGTAACAAAGCAGAAGCTTTCGGCAGGATATGGAAAAGCTGTATTCTGCCGGAGTTGCGGAAAACGAAAAGCCATTTTCAGCGGAAAAGCCGGAAGATGGCTTTTTTTGCTATGTTTCTGGTAATGTTGTTAAAAACACAAGTAGAATTAAGAAGGTTTTGTGTAATTGGTGTGTGATTGGGAATGCCTGTAAAATAGCAATCAGACACTGACTACACAAGGCTTTCTGATTCCATTAGCAGGGAGGAATCCGATTGTCAGAAGAAAAGCATGTGCGTATATCTCAGTGTATGATCGTAAAAAATGAAGAAAAAAATATAGAGAGAGCTCTGTCTTGGGGGCGGGACATGATGTGGGAGCAGATCGTGGTGGATACTGGCTCTACGGACCGGACGGTGGAATTGGCCAGGAAGATGGGGGCTAAGGTATTTACGTTTCCCTGGCAGGATGATTTTGCCACTGCCAAGAATTACGCCATTGAAAAAGCAGGCGGGGAGTGGATTGCTTTTTTGGATGCAGATGAATATATGGGGGCGGAAGATGTGAAAAGCTTTCAGAAGCTTCTGGATGAATTGGAGCTAAATTGCTATGATGGGATTTCTACTGGCTGGCAGCAGCTCGATAGCCAGGGAAAGATATTTGCCTCCGGAACCCAGATCCGCTTTTTCAGAAATCTGCCGGATATCCGCTATCGCAGGCGGATCCACGAACAGCTGATTTCCACAGCAGGAAGAGAGCTGAAGGTGGGAGATGTGGTATCTTCTTTTTCCATTTTCCATACAGGATATCAGGGCGAGATTTCTGTGGAAACAGTGAGAAGCAGCAGGAATCGGAGGATGATTTTAAAGGAGCTTCAGGAGAATCCGGCGGATCATGAGATGATGGGATATATGGGAGATGAGTGTTTCTGCGATGGAGACAGAGGAGAAGCAGAGCATTGGTATCGCCAGAGCGTGGAGTTTATGCCAGCTCAGATCGGTGAGAACGATCAGAGAAGTGCTGTCACCTATACCAGGCTTTTGATGATCTTGACAGAAAAGGAGAGATCTAGCTGGGAGGAGGCAGGTCAGATTTACGAAAAAGCAGTGAAGCATCTTCCCAAGGAGGCGGATTTTGACTATATTGCAGGTCGTTTCTTTGCTGCGACAGGTCAGGCGGAGCAGGCGGTATTTCACTTAGAGCTGGCCCTGGAGAAGATGAATACCTATGGCTGTTCAAACAGGGCATTAATTTTGGCAGGAAATCTTCTGGATGCCTATGAGCTTTTGGTACGGTGCTGTTATGAGGCGGGAGAAAAGCAGAAATGTGTCAGCTATGGGGCTGTGTATTTGCAATATGACAAGTATTCCATGTCTGTGTTATCCAGGCTTTTGATGATGTTAGCAATGACGGAAGATGAGAGGGATGGAGCAGGACAGCAAATAGCAGAAGATCAGGGAAGGATAAACCAGACGGTCCTGGAATTTTTTTCTAAATACTATGATTTTTCAGATTTAAAGGACCGGCTGTTTTTGGTGACAACAGCCAAGCGAGCGGGCAGCAGCAGCTTTGCTGCCTATGCGCTTACCCATATTTTTACTCCTCAGGAAAGATCGCAGTTGGGATTGGCCATATAGGTGGAGGAGGGCGCAAATAAAGGCGAAATGTGATGATTGATAGAACAGGAAGGAAAAAATATGAAGCGGAATCGGAAAAAAGCAAGAATTTCCCAATGCATGATTGTAAAAAATGAGGAGAAAAATATTGAGCGGGCTCTTTCCTGGGGGAAGGGAATTGTATCGGAGCAGATCGTGGTGGACACGGGCTCAACAGACAGAACCGTGGAGATCGCGGAGCGTATGGGGGCAAAAATCTATCATTTTGAGTGGATTGATGACTTTGCGGCAGCCAAGAACTTTGCCATTGAAAAGGCAAAATATGAGTGGGTTGCCCTTTTAGACGCAGACGAATACTTCTCAGAGGAGGATGCAAAAAAGCTTCTCTACTATGTGGGGGAGCTGCAGGATAAGGCGTATGATGCGATTCTGGCTTCCTGGGTTCATTTAGACAATGAGGGAAAGATCACAGCAGTGGGAACTCAATCCCGGGTATTCCGGAATGCCCCGGGGCTTCGGTATGTGGGCAGGATCCATGAGTTTATCACATCGATTGATGGAACCCACTTTCATTTTGTGGATGCAGTCAACGAGCTTTCCATCTATCACACAGGGTATGGAAAGGCGGAGAGCATAGAAAAGATCAAGAGTGGCCGGAATCTGCGGATTATAGAGAAGGAGATTGAGGAGAACCCGGATGACTACCGGATGTTGGGCTATCTGGGAGATGAGTATTTCTCTATGCAGGATTTGGAGAAGGCCAGGGCCACATATCAGAAATCGGTGGATCTGATGCCTTTTACGGAGGATTTTATTGATCCGATTCGAACGGCTATGACTTTTGGAAAATATCTGGATATTCTTTCCGTTGATCCGGACACCAAGGAAGAAGATTTTTTCAAGATCTATGACAAGGCTCTGATTCGCCTTCCCAGGGAAGGTGATTTTGATTACTTTGCAGGGAAATACTATATGCGTCAGGCCAATTACCCCCAGGCGCAGAAGTATTTGAAGCGGGCCCTGGATCAGCTTGAGAAAAATGGGCTGGCATTTAAATCCATGTTCCTTTCCGGGAATATTAAGAAGGTCTATGAGTGGCTGACAACTTGCTGCTATAACAATGGAAATCTGGCAGAATGTATTAATTATTCCACCATGGTTCTGAAAGCAGACCGCTATCTCTTAAAGCCGTTTTTCCTGATGCTGACTGCTTTCTGTCTGGATGAGATCAGTGGCAGGGAAGGAGCGGCATCAGCTGAGGCAGTGGCAGGCTTTTTGGGGCAGAACTTATATGATTTCACTACCATAAAGGACCGGCTTTTTGTGATGAGAGCGGCTATGCAGGCTGGGTATAAAAGTTTGGTTTCTGTGATGCGGGAAACTTTTAGTCCCCAGGAGTTGACAGCGGTGGACCGGGCCCTGGCAGCGGATAAAAATATCAATCAGGAGCCAGGGAGGGGAGACGATACGGAAGCATAAAAACCAAACCAGTGATAGGTATTTTTGAAAGAAAAAGAAATCTCTTCAGAACAAATCAGAATATATGGATTTATTTTTGAGGAAGAGAACGTGTTTATTGGATAAAAAAGGCTGAGTAGGAGGAAATTCTTGTTTAGAGAAATTCCTCCTACTCAGTTTTTGTGGGCAGAGATACTGCCCACAAGGGAGCTCCGCTGTCATTGGCATCCTTTAGCTCATCCATCAATAACTGCAGCTCCCATTCCTTTGTACAGTTTTCGTAGTTGGCCGGATCAGCGATATAGACATTTCCGTTGGCACAAAGCTGGGCAATGATAATAAAATGGCCGTTCTGTGTCAGGCTTCCCCGGCCCATCAGGGCCACCAGAATATGGTTGGTGCGAAGAAGTTCTGATACATGCTCCACAGAGCGGTCTGTAACACTCTCCACTTGCAGACCAAAGGAGGAAAGGCTGTCAGGAATCAGGCTGTGGTAGGAGCCACTGTGACGGGCATAGCCTCCATTGGCGGCTGACCAGTCAGCCATGCCAATTGGGTCAATGCTGGTAGAAGAAAAGCTGTTGATAATCATAGCCACACAGACCGGACCACATCCGTAGCTGCTGATGGGATCCTGGCCACCGTACAAATAATCCTTCCACCGGATATCTCCCTGGCTATAGTACAGCATAGGCCCTAATGCCGTGTCCAGCATAAAAGTGAAGATGGAATCCTCCTGGGCCAGATACACTGGCTCAGCGCTAAAATCAGAAGCCTGGCCTAAGTCTGTGGTGTGATCCAGGTAAGGGACAATATTTCCGGCAAATTGTTCATCCTTTATACCGGGAGAGAGAGGGACATCTTTCTCTTCTGGAATTTGAGAGGAGTTTCTGATGATTTTGGCTGAGAACCATTCAATCCCTTTTTCCTGTATGGTGGCAAGCTGTTCGGAAACATATCCGGATACAGAGTAGGCAAAATTTGCCACATCTTCCAGCGTAAATGGACGGAAATAGAAAAAAAGGCTGGAGGCAATGGCTGTGATTGTAATGAGAATCGCTCCGGTCACAAGCCACTCTGCCAGACCCTTTTTCCGGCGTTTTTTTGAAGAAATGATACGGAAATCCTTTTTTTTTCCGGATGCCATTTTGTAATCTCCTGCAGGAGGAGGGATATCTCCTCTGCGAGTTTGATAACTTTGCATATTTATCCCTTATGCCTTTGCCAGGCGTGCCATGACCACCTGAGGGATAGAGCTTAAGGCAGACTGAACGCAGACAGCCCCAGCCCGATATGCTTCCATAGGCATTCCATATACCACACAGGTCTCCCGGTTCTGACCAATGGTGTAGGCTCCTGCCTTGCGCATCCGGAGGAGACCGGCAGCTCCGTCAGCTCCCATACCTGTAAGAATGACGCCAATGGCGCGGTTTTTTACATTGGCAGCTACAGAGTCAAAAAGAACATCCACCGATGGCCGATGACCGCTGACCTTTCCCTCATTGGTACAACTGACCGAATAACCAGATCCCATCCGAACTACCCGCATCTGAAGGCCGCCGGGAGCTAAGAGAATCTGTCCTGGCTGGACTTTGTCTCCGTGAGAGGCTTCCTTTACTTTGAGTTGGCATATGCGGTTAAGTCGCTCAGCATACATGGAGGTGAAGCCTGGAGGCATATGCTGAGTGATCACAATTCCCGGCATTTTGGCAGGAAACTGGCGTACTACCTCCAAAATAGCCTCAGTTCCTCCTGTGGAGGCACCAATCGCAATCACATCAATATTGCCGAAATTTGCTGGCAAATGGTGGGAGACTGTGGTGGCATGGGCAGAGGAAGAGATGGATGCTCCATGAAACCCGGAAGATGCCGGTCCCGTGCTGCTGCTTCCTCCTCCCTGGCGGGCAGTGCTGATTCCCTGAGTCTGAACAGCCGAACCATGAGTATGAGCAGTGGCAGGGAGCCGAACCTGGGCATCTGCACCGATACAAAGCTTGGATTTCAGAGTGTTTAAAAAGGCTTCTTTTCCGCCTTCCATATTCATATCCGGTTTGCGGACAAAGTCAACAGCTCCCGCCGCCAGTGCGTCAAATACCCGCACGTTAAGGGAAGAAACCAAAATAATGGGAACCGGATGAAGGGGGAGAACCTCCCTTAAAAAGTCAATCCCGGTCATTCCGGGCATCTCGATGTCCAGAGTCATAATATCCGGCTTGAGCTGAGGGAGCTTATCCTTGGCTTCTATGGCATTGACAGCGTATCCCACAACCTCAAAACGGGGATCCGCTCCTATGTTCTGGACCATCCAATTCCGAAACAGCATGGAATCATCTACAATCATCACACGGATCTTACGCATGGGAATCAAACCTTCTTTCTAATCAAGCCTACTTTCCTGATTTTCGGTAAATGGCAGGCTGGATATATTCATAAGGGCAGGTTGCCTTGGTCAACCCCTCGGAATGGCCGATGAAGAGATGGCCTCCGGGAACAGTGGCATTATAGAAACGCCGTACCAGAGCATCCTTGGTATCCTGGTCGAAATAGATCATAACATTCCGGCAAAAAATCAGGTCAAATTTTCTCTTAAAATTGATGGGGTCCATCAGGTTAAAGGGCCGGAAGATCACGTTCTGTTTCAGAGCAGGAGATACGGTAATACGGCCAGGCCCGGATTTGACAAAATATTTTTTCTTCCAGGAATCGGGGAGAGGGCTGATGCTCTCCTCGTTGTAGGAAGCGGTAATAGCCGAGTTCAGGATCTGCTGGGAAATATCGGTGGCAAGGATCCTGGTATCCCACTGAGAGGCCTGGGCGCCAAAAAATTCCTTCAGGTAGATGGAGATTGTATAGGGCTCCTCACCGGAGGAGCAGCCTGCACTCCATATAGAAAGTACTTTATCCCGGGCATGCTTTTGGGCAAGGTCAGGAAGCACCACTTGTTCAAAGTACTTAAAGTGGGCTTCCTCCCTGAGAAAATAGGTATAGTTGGTAGTCAACTTGTTGAGCATAGCCGTGACCATCTCCGGGTCACGACCGGAGATGATCTCATCCACATAGGCAGAAAAATCTTTAAAGCCCTTAGAGGATAAAGTGTTGGAAAGGCGGCTGACAATCAGCTGCTTTTTCTTGCTCAGATCAATTCCGTAATTTTTCTTAATATAAGTGTATAGGCGCTGGAAATCATTCTCTGTTAATGTCAGCATCAGATTTTACTCCTGTCTCTCTTTGATCTTAGTCATCTGTTCTGGAGAGCGCCTGACAATCGATGGACATAAAGACGCTTCCATCTTCCATAATTACCATTCCGTCAAGCAGCTTTTGCTGACGTTTTAGGGGGATTGGGCGTACATTTTTTAAATTGATATTCACTACCTGGCGCACGGAATCCACAAGGATTCCCAGAGAGACGGAATTGATGTCCAGTACAATGATGCATGTGCTGTTGACAGAATCCAAACCGCCCTGCCCCATGCGCAGCTTCAGATCCACTACCGGAAGGATCTGCCCACGCAGATTGATGATACCCTTGATATAGGGTGCCACTAAAGGCAGGGGGGTGATGGAATGATTATTGATGATCTCAATTACATGTTTGGTACTGATGTATAAAATAAGGTCTCCGGATTCAAATGTGAGGCAGCGTTCCACAGTGGAATTCTCTTCTGCGTCAGATACATCCATGATCTCCTGGTCATTAATTTGTTCAGACATGTTTTAGTTCCTCCCCTCTTTACATGTTTTCCAGAGCCGCTGAGTGGAGGCTCGGGACGTCTAAAATAATGCTGATATTTCCGTCACCCAGGATCGTACAGCCGCCGATACCGAAGGACTTAAGCTCAAAAGAGTTTAAGAAAGCCGGAAGAGGCTTAACCACTACCTGCTGTTCTCCGATCAGATCATCCACAAACAGACAGAAGGAGCGGTCACTGGACTCGATCCACATGACAATGCCATCCTCTAAGTTGGTGACCTGGGTGTCAATGCCATAGAACTGATGGAGTCTTACAATGGGATAGAAGCTTCCCATGCGTTCTACCATTTCACTTCCGTTTTCATCATGGAGAATCTCCTCCGTCATAATCTTAAAGGACTGACGGATATTGGCAATGGGGATAGTGAAAATAGAAGAGCCTACCGTCACCCTCATACCATCCATGATAGCCAAAGTCAGGGGAATCTTCATCAGAAATGTGGTTCCTTGCCCCAATTCGCTGGAGAGGGAGACCGCACCGCCCACAGACTCAACATTTTTCTTCACCACGTCCATACCAACGCCCCGGCCGGAGAACTCCGTCACAGTCTGGTTGGTGGAAAAACCTGGGAGCATTACAAGTCCTAAGGCCTCCTTGCGGGAATATTCACTTTCTGGTTTGGTGAGAATCCCCCTGTCTCTGGCTTTGGCAAGCAATTTATCCGGATCCATTCCCTGTCCGTCATCAGAGATGGTGATCACAACCTCACTGCTGGTATGGGAAGCGGACAAAACGATCTCGCCCTGGGGGTTCTTCCCTGCCCGGATACGGTCATTTACATCATCCTCAATTCCGTGATCCATGGCATTGCGGACCATATGCATAATCGGATCCTGAATGCTGTCCACAATGGTCTTATCAATCTCGGTGTCTTCGCCGATAAGGGTAAGGCGCACATCTTTGTTAAGCTTTTGCTTCATGTCGCGGACAATCCGATTCATCTTCTGGAACACACCGGAAACAGGAACCATCCGCAGAGACATGGCAATATCCTGTAAATCATCGGTCAGTTTGCGAAGCTGGCGGGCAGATTTCATAAAGTTGTCATAGGCATCCCGGTTCAGTTGATTCAACTCAGGTGCAGAAGTAACCATGGATTCTGTGATTACAATCTCACCTACAAGGGCCTGAAGATCATCCAGCTTTGTGATGTTTACACTGATCAGATTCTGTTTGACCGGGGTTCCCTGGGGCTGCTTGGCAGGAGGCTGGGGCTTGGGAGCCGCTTCGCTCTGTGGGGGTGCAGCCTGTCCGGCGGTCTCCTTTGGGAGCTGCTTGACAGGCTCTGCTGGTGCGGGAGCAGCCGCTGGCTCCGGTTCCGGAAGCATGACTAACTCATAGGAATGAATATGATTCTGCGTTCGGAGCAAATCTCCGGCTTTTTTAGCCATCTCCTCAGAATCAAAGGCCATATAAAAGCCATCCTCAACAATGGTGGCGCAGGTGTCAGGATTGGATTCCATATTCTCGGGATAGTAACGGAAATCCATCTCGCATTCCTTCAGAGAATTAATTATCATAAAAGCACGTAGATTCTCCATGCCGATTCCCTCTTCGAGAAATACGTGAATAAAGCATACGGCTGTGGAATCAGCAGGCAGGTTCCCATCTGGAGAAGGGGAGGCGGCCGGAGCACTGACAGATTTTGAATCGGCAGCTGTTTCCTGGGAAGCCTCCTTGTTATCATCAGAAGTATCCTCTGCATTGCTGATCCTTTTTAAGAAATTGTTGATCTCAGAGGCAAAGGCATCCATATCTGTGTCCAAGGGCACCCCGCTTTCCACCTTTTCCACTTGTCCCCGCAGACAATCCTCTGAGCGGAACATCAGATTGAATAACTCCTTTTTGTGCTGAGTGCTCAGAGTATCGATCCCCTTATCGCGGATATAGAAGAACAGATCTTCTATATGATGTGCAATACTAGCAAGAGAGCCGAATTCCATCATGGCAGAGGAACCCTTGATGGTG
>JAAWEL010000018.1 GCA_022794255.1 Lachnospiraceae bacterium | reverse complement strand
GGCTGCTGCCGATTCCAGTAATTTCTTAATCAAAGTGGAAGCATATCTGGGATTGTAGGTCACAATACCGATTGCGGTCTCCAGATCCTTGCCCCGGATGGCATCCAGAACGAAACACGCTTTCTGGACGGATACGCGGGCATAGGACAACTTAGCGGACGGCCGCGTGTACTTCTTGGCGTTTCTCTCTCTCATAATCTGACATCTATTTCCTTTAGCCATTTCTAATAACCTCCTTTCAAATGCAGTGATTACCGTTTGGATTTCTTCTCGTCTTTGCCGTGGCCTCTGTAGGTCCTAGTGGCAACAAACTCACCCAGCTTATGACCAACCATGTCCTCCGTCACATAGACCGGAACATGCTTTCTGCCATCATGAACTGCGATTGTGTGTCCAACCATCTGAGGAAAGATGGTGGAACGGCGGGACCAGGTTTTGATCACCTGATGCTGGCCTGAAGCGTTCAATGCATCAATCTTTTTTAACAGATGTGCGTCTGCAAATGGTCCTTTTTTTAATGAACGTCCCATAGGGTTTGATCCTCCTTCAATTATTTGATCGTCTTGCCATCACGTCTTCTGATGATGAGCTTATTGGACTGTTTATTCTTCTTTCTGGTCTTAAGACCCAGTGCCGGCTTACCCCATGGAGTGCTAGGACCCGGACGGCCGATACCGGTCTTACCCTCACCACCGCCGTGGGGATGATCGTTGGGGTTCATAACAGAACCGCGGACCGTAGGACGAATGCCCATGTGACGTTTTCTTCCTGCTTTACCTACATTAATCAGGTTGTGCTCCCCGTTGCCCACAACACCAATGGTGGCGCGGCATACAATGGGAACCATTCTCATCTCACCGGAGGGAAGTCTTAAGGTGGCATATTTGCCCTCCTTAGCCATCAGCTGCGCCGCATTCCCTGCAGAACGCACCAGCTGTCCGCCTTTCCCTGGATGAAGCTCAATATTGTGAATCTGCGCACCTACCGGAATGTTGGCTAAGGGCAGGCAATTGCCGGTCTTGGCCTCTGCCATCTCTCCACTCATAACCTTCATACCATCCGTCAGTCCGGCGGGAGCCAGGATATAGGATTTGGTTCCATCCGCATAGCAGATCAGAGCGATATTGGCGCTTCTGTTGGGATCGTACTCAATGCCGATCACGGTTGCCAAAATACCATCCTTTGAGTTTCTCTTAAAGTCAATAATTCTGTATTTTCTTCTGCTGCCGCCTCCGCGGTGTCTTACAGTAATTTTACCCTGATTATTACGTCCTGCATTCTTTTTCAAGGAAGTAACCAGAGACTTTTCCGGTGTGGATTTGGTAATCTCACTGAAGTCGGAACCGGTCATGTGTCTTCTGGAAGGTGTATATGGGTTATAAGTCTTAATTCCCATGACGATAAACTCCTTTCATTTTCATTGTTCCTGCCCTGTTCTTCCGGAGGGCTTCCGATAATTGATAAAGGCTTGTTGTTTCCTGCAACGTGCCCGCGTGTATCCCCTGGCGTGACACAAAAATCCATGCTCTGCCTTTTGGGAACGTCCGGTCAGTCCGTCTTACAGACCTGCAAAGATCTCGATCTCCTTGCTGTCCTCAGTCAGCTGCACAATCGCCTTTTTGGTCTTGGCTGTCTTGCCAAAGGTCATGCCCCGTCTCTTGGTCTTGCCGTCATAATTCATGGTATTGACGCGCTCCACCTTGGTGCCTGGGAACATCTTCTCAACTGCTTCCTTGATCATAGCCTTATTGGCATCTGTGTGAACCAGGAATGTGTATTTTCTGTCGGACATTGCGTTCATGCTCTTCTCGGTAACTACCGGTTTGAGAATGACATCATAATACTGAATGTTTGCCATTATGCGTACACCTCCTCAATGCTCGCAACGGCAGCCTTGGTAGCCACCACGGTGTTGTATTTCAAAATGTCATACACATTAATTGTATTGACATATGCGGTCTTTACAGTGGGAATATTTCTGGCGGAAAGTACCACATTATCGCTGTCTGCACCTACCACCACAAGAGCTCCGTTCACCTTCAGATTGTCAAGAACGTTCTTAAACTTTTTTGTCTTGATCTCGTCCAGCTTCAGCTCATCCACTACGATAAATTTATTTTCCTGCACCCGGCTGGTCAGAGCGGACTTAAGCGCTGCCCTCTTCTCCTTCTTGTTCAGACGGATGGTATAGTCTCTCGGAGTCGGGGCAAATACAATACCGCCACCGGTCCACTGGGGAGCTCTGGTGGAACCCTGTCTTGCATGACCAGTTCCTTTCTGACGCCACGGCTTTCTGCCGCCTCCGGATACCTCAGCACGGGTCTTTGCCTTCTGGGTACCCTGACGCTTGTTGGCAAGCTGGGCAACCACTGCCATGTGTACCAGGTGCTCATTGACTTCCACACCAAACACTGCATCATTCAGCTCCATTGTGCCTACTTCTTTGCCTTCCATATTGAAAACAGATACATTTGCCATTTCTGTGTGTTCCTCCTTTCCTCGGTTCAGGCCTTAGCGGCTGACCTTTACGGTCTCTTTCAGTGTCACCAGGGACTTCTTTGGTCCCGGTACTGCACCTTTTACCAAAATCAGGTTGTTCTCAGCATCCACCCGCACAACCTCCAGATTCTGAACAGTCACCTGTACATGGCCCATATGTCCAGGCATCCCTTTGCCCTTGAACACACGTCCGGGAGTGGTGGCAGAACCATTGGAACCCTGATGGCGATGGAACTTGGAACCGTGGGTCATGGGACCTCTGTGCTGGCCAAATCTCTTGATTGCGCCCTGATAGCCCTTACCTTTGGAAACTGCGGTTGCGTCCACCTTGTCGCCTGCCGCGAAAATATCAGCCTTGATCTCATCCTTTACAGAATACTCCTGGGCATTCTCCAAACGGAACTCTCTCACATATCTCTTATAAACCACGCCCGCCTTGTCAAAATGTCCTTTTACCGGCTTGTTGACTAGCTTTTCCCGCTTGTCCACAAAACCAACCTGAATTGCTTTATAACCGTCATTCTCCTCAGTCTTTACCTGGGTCACCACACAGGGACCTGCCTGAAGAACTGTTACCGGTACCAAAACGCCCTGATCATTGAAGATCTGGGTCATTCCGACCTTTGTAGCTAAGATCGCTTTCTTCATGTCTTTTCCTCCTTACAGCGGATTGCCTGTAACAGCAATCATACTAAAGCTTATTTTTGTTTCATTTTAATGTCGATATGCACACCGGCAGGCATCTCTAACTTAGACAGAGCATCTACCGTTTTCTGGCTCGGAGTGATGATATCGATCAGTCTCTTATGAGTTCTCTGTTCGAACTGCTCACGGGAATCTTTGTACTTATGCACTGCCCGCAGGATCGTAACCACTTCCTTCTTAGTGGGCAGCGGCACCGGCCCGCTCACCTGAGCCCCTGTTTTCTTTACGGTCTCGATGATCTTTCCTGCTGACTGGTCAACCAGCTGGTGATCATAAGCCTTCAATGTGATTCTCATTACTTGACTTGCCATAAAAAAAGTCGCCTCCTTTTCGCACTTCTGGATTAAGTACGACAAGCGGTGACTGTACACTTCTCCGTGTGTGTCATAAGGCATCACACTGCGTTACTGCATATCTAATACAGCTGTTCAATTGGTACAGTGACTTGTCGTCAGTTTCCTAACTTGACATTCGCTCCACGGAAAACCTGCCTCGCACCGGGCAGCAACCTCACGCTTCACAGCTATCATGTCACAGCGTTCCTATACTATCATGTACCCCAAAAAATTGCAAGCACTTTTTGGAAAAAATCCGAAAAAAGCGCGAAAAACTGCCCATAGCCGAATCTCTTCATGCTATGGGCGGCTTACATAAATCCATTTGTTATTTAGTTGTAATACTCCCACTCTGGTTCTTCCGGGGCAGTATAGGTCTTGCCTTCCACATCCTCCCCATCTTCCTGCAGCAATATCCCTCCGCTGTTTGTCTTGTACTTGACTCCATCCCGGTCTTTTACTGTGGTGTTCTTGGCGATCTTTCCGGAGGAATTCACCACGTAATGCTTAACATTATCGCCACTCCAGATACTAAACACCTGGTATTTACTTCCGGAATCAGCCCTTTGAACCTTCCCCATATAATATAGGTAATTGTCATACACACCTGTATAGCCCTTGCCATTGGAACTGAAATAATACTGACAAGTACTGCCGCTCTCGTCAATATTCTGTTTTCCCTTAATCATGGAACTCTGCGCACGAGTTCCGAAATAATATGCTGTGTATTCGCTCTCGTCCTTGTCTGTGTATACTTTCTGCAGCCCATAAACCGGCACTCCATTATCATCAAACAGGTACGTGTTGCCATTGATCTTCACAAAATCATTTACATTTGCAGAACCCTTCGGCGGTCCGACTTTAGGAACGCCCTTATTGGAAAAATAAAACCACTCCACATCATGTTCATAATTGTTCTGAAGGTGTTCCGGCGGCTCTGTAGAGTACCATCCGATCCTCACCTGACCGGTGGGATCCACATAGCGGTAATCTGCAATATTATCCGACTCATCTCCATTGGTGCAGCTCCACCCGGTCTGCATGGCACCATCCTCTGCCAGACTGTAATACACACCATTGATCTTTTTAAGCTGCAGCTGCTCCCCATTATCCTTGGGCACTACCTTCTTTCCATTAGCGGAAAAATAATACCAGTGTTTTCCGTCATTTTCATCCTCGGAATAAGGACCATAATCGTAGTAGTCCTGTTCCTCCTCATCATCCGGTGAGTACAACCGCTGCCAGCCGGTCACCATGACTCCGTTGTTGTCGCAGTAGTACATATTTTCCAGAATCCATCCGGTCTCCATAGCGCCTATGTCTCCGAAATGGTACCAATTGTTATTAATCTTCTCCCACTTATCCTTGACCGCTTTTCCGCTTTGACTGAAATAATACCACTCGGTCTGGTTGCCTGAATAGCTGCTGCTGTCCACCTGAAGCCACTGGCCTGCATACATAATACCGTCTGGTCCTACATAGTAATCGTCATTGTCCACCCAGGAGCTGACCGCCATCACACCATTGCTGTTTAGATATCTCCAGTACCCATCTCCGCCTTTGCGCCATGCATTGTAAAGCCGGCTGCCGTTTGCATTGTAATATACCCAGCTTCCACCTTCTTGGGCCCAGCCCTCCGCTGCCATGGCAGAGAGCCCTGCACTGCCCAAAGCCATCACCGCAGCAAGGGCAAAAACTGCCAAACCACGTTTTCTCATAATGTCACTCCTTTTAACTGGTAATCAACTGCGAAAGTTTATTCCCCTTCCCTGCCGCAGCTGCACAGATTAACTGTAGCGCTTTTGACATAGCAAACTGCTACAACTGATTTCCATTTTAGCAAGATATGGATAATTATTCAACCCGATTTTCCATAATTTATCTAACGATTCTCTTACGAAATACTATTGCTAAATCGCCTCTGGATCTGATCCGCCGCTATAAAATCATTTTCTCTTGACGTCCGGGCCAGGCCCCCCTATAATAAACCCAGACAAAAACTGAACGCTATTTGACAAGCAGTGGGGCAAAGAAAGGCTGGTCTGATTATGTGGATTGCAAATAACTGGAAAGATTACCAAATCATAGACTGTTCAAAGGGAGAAAAACTGGAACGTTGGGGAGACTATCTTCTGATTCGTCCGGATCCCCAGGTCATCTGGGATACCCCCCGGTCTCATAAGGGATGGAAGCGGCCCAATGCCCATTATCACCGAAGCTCTAAGGGCGGGGGCGAATGGGAATTTTTTGACCTTCCAAAGCAGTGGACCATTCATTATAAAAATCTGGCCTTTAATTTAAAACCCTTCAGCTTCAAACACACAGGTCTGTTTCCCGAACAAGCAGTCAACTGGGATTGGTGCCGCGATAAAATCCAAGGAGCCGGACGTCCTGTGAAGGTTCTCAATTTGTTTGCCTACACCGGTGGAGCCACCATTGCCGCTGCTACTGCCGGGGCTGCCATCACCCATGTGGATGCCTCCAAAGGCATGGTTGGCTGGGCAAAAGAGAATGCTGCCTTATCGGGTCTGGAAAGTGCTCCTGTCCGCTGGCTGGTGGATGACTGTGTAAAATTTGTGGAACGGGAAATTCGCCGTAAAAACCGCTATGATGCTATCATCATGGATCCTCCCTCCTACGGCCGGGGGCCGAAGGGGGAGATCTGGAAGATCGAGGACTGCCTCCATCCCCTGATTTGTCTGTGCATACAGCTTTTATCAGACAATCCTCTGTTTTTTCTGGTCAACTCCTACACCACCGGACTGGCTCCGGCTGTGCTCACCTATATGTTGTCCACAGAACTCTGTCCCCGGTACAATGGTCAGGTCCACGCAGAAGAAATCGGCCTTCCTGTCCAGGAATCCGGACTGCTTCTGCCCTGCGGAGCTTCCGGACGTTGGGAGCGATAACTAAGTCAAAATCCCTTTCTGTTAAAGAATCCATCCTGCCAACAGTACCATAAGGGGAATGGTCACCAGGGAAAAAACCGTTGTTATGATAAACAACTCCGATGCATAGTTGCTGTTCTTGTTATACTGAAGGGCAAACATAGAGCCAGTAGCCGCTGTAGGGCAGGCAATGGCTACCAAAATCGTCATCACATAAATCCGTTCTGCAGGCACCAAGGACAGGATCAGAATGCTGATCACCGGGATCAGAATCAGCTTTAAAAAGGAAATCCTATATGCCCTGGTCTTTTTCAGAGCGCCTAAAAGATTGCCCTCTGCAAGAGTACCGCCGGCTACCAGCATTGCCAGTGGCGTATTCATATCTCCCACCATTTTAAGGGGAGATGCCAGTATTTCCGGAATCCGGATACGGAACAGAAAACAGACAATACCCAGACCGATTGCCACGGTTGCCGGCTGGATAAAATTTTTAAGAGCTGTCTTTAACTCCATGGTGCCACGCATAATCGCCTGTCCGTGGGACCATACAATCAAATTCAGTGCCGTAATGTAGGCAGTCAGATAAAACACACCCTCTATTCCCAGGATCCCATTGATTAACGGAATGCCGATAAAGCCACAGTTGGCATAGATTGTCGCCATCTGCTCTATCGCAGCATCTTCATGCTTTTTTAAGGGAATCCATCGATTCACCAGAATAATCGTCCACGCAAAGCTGGCCATGGACAATGCCATTGTCACCAAAAGTCCCCTCAGCCGTTCTCCCTCAAATTCAATTTGGTAAGCCATGAAAAGCATGGCAGGGGAGATAACCTTCAACAACAATCCTGACATTTTTTTATTTGAGGCACTGTCCAGGATCTTCCAGCGGAATGCCGCCGCCCCAGCCAGCATAATTAAGAACATCTCCGTTATCTTTTCAACTGTAACCAGCGCCAGTTCCATCTGTCCTTCCTGCCTTTTCCCCCTAGCTCGCGTAAATCATCTTGCTTTTAAACCTCCTGGCTCAGCTGAGAGGTGCAGTATTTACAGCGGGTTGCCTCTAAGGGAATCTCGCTCTTGCAAAATGGACAAAGTTTTGTTGTGGGAGCGGCTGGCACCTCCGGCTTCCTCTTTCCCAATCCCGCTGCTTTATTAACCACCTTCATAAGGCAAAATAAAATAAATGCCATAATAATGAAATTTACCACAGAAGACAAAAACGCTGACACAAAGCCAGCTGCATCCTGCAATGTGTACCTTGCATGGCCGGTGCAAATATTCAAAATCGGATTGATAAAATTATCCGTCAGGGATGTAACGATCCCGGAAAACGCACCTCCGATAATCACACCTATAGCCATGTCCATCACATTTCCCCGCAGGGCAAATGCCCGGAATTCTTCCATGAACTTTTTCATGTAGTACCTCCTGTATTTTCCATTTTCTTGATTAAATCACATCCTTAAGTTTACCATAATATTGCAGGAGTTTCAATTAGGAAAGCGCACACGCAGTGGACAAGGAAACTTATGGATAATGGGACAGATACACTATTGTGGTTTTGAGCATTTTTATAAAAGGATTGTCCAATATTTTCATTAGATAATAGATACATTAGTTATAAAAATCGTGGAAATACTATATTATCCAAGTACATCAATAAATTATAGAGGAGGTTTATTCATGACTTGTCTACAAGCTTTTGAAACACAAAGAAAAAGACGCCTGATTCAATATTGTCTATACAAAAAAACCAGCCTTTACAATCAAAATTTCAAAGTCACAGGAAACAAGGAACAATTGCCGGATCCATCCGATCAATTGCAAAAACTGTTTCAGATTCTCCAATACTCCCCTGGCAGTATAAATCCAAGTAATATATGACCTGATATCAGGGACCATATTTAGCCTGTCATGAACTAGCTCTGTTTGCACGTTTTCATTAGATAACTTAATTATTAGCCAATTTTCAGGTTATTTATAAAGCTTTGAAAAATATTGTATCATCTCATGTATAAATGAGACATGGAGGTATGTATCAATGCTTCGTCTGCGCGTGCTGGAAATCCTGCAGGAGAGAAGGCTTACTAAATACTGGCTGCACAAAAGAATTGGCTTAAGCTATCAAAACTTTAATAAAATGGTAAACAATGAAACCCGTTCCATCCAGTATGACAATTTGGAAAAGCTATGTCAGATTCTTCAGTGTACTCCCAATGATATTTTTCAATTTCTCCCTGACGAACCGGAAGATGAATAGGATTCTGAAAATTTTTAAAACTTCGGTTGTCACTCATGTTTATCTCACCTTCGATGGCTGTCAAAGGAGACAGCCTTTTTGTTATGTTCCTCCGTTTCCTCATCTCTGCTGTTCTCCTGCTAACACCCCTGTCTTTTCCTTCTCATATCATAGAATATAATCCTTTTAAGGAGGTACCCATGAACCAAAAACTAAAGGTCTGTGAGGTCAGCTATTCCTATCACTCACCGGACGGAGAGACCCCGGCCCTTTCCCATATATCCTTCACTGTTTTTGCCGGGGAATTTCTTGCTGTTGTCGGCCCTTCCGGCTGCGGCAAGTCCACTCTTCTCTCTCTTCTCTGTGGTCTTATAAAGCCAGAGGAAGGTTCCATTCTTTTGGATGACATTCCTATTGGTGAAGGTTCTGAAAACGAGCATACCAAAATCGGTTATATGCTCCAGAGGGATCACTTGTTTGAGTGGAGGAGTATCTATGACAATACGGCTCTGGGGCTGGAAATTCAAAAAAAACTTAATCCGCAATCCCGTCAGGAGCTGTCCCACATGCTGCATACCTACGGCTTAGGAGGCTTTGAGACAGCCCGCCCCTCTGAGCTGTCTGGAGGCATGCGTCAGAGAGCCGCACTGATTCGTACTCTTGCCCTGAAACCGGACCTGCTTCTCTTAGATGAGCCCTTTTCCGCCCTGGATTATCAGACACGGCTATCTGTGTGTGATGATATCAGCAGCATCATCCGCAGCACTGGTAAAACTGCGATTCTTATCACCCATGATTTATCAGAGGCCATCAGTGTAGCGGACCGGATCATCATTTTCTCTAGCCGTCCCGGCCGGATTAAGGCTATACTGCCGGTCGATTTTCCTCCAGAATATAACAGCCCTTTAAAGCGCAGGAATGCCCGGGAATTTTCTTTATATTTTAATCAGGTGTGGAAAATGCTGCAGGAGGATCTTCCTTCTGAAGAAACAGACAGGTAAAAAACAGGGGGAAGCTGTCCCAAAACGGACAGGCGCCCCCCTTTAATATATTAAAGTGAAATTTGTTTTTCACCAACCATTTTTACTTCCCATAATACCTCGTTCAAAAAGGAAAGATCGGCCCATGTCACCGCTTTTGGAAAACGTTCTCTCCTGGATTCACGGCAACAGTTTCCTTTCTCTCCAACATTGCCAATTTTTGTTGAAATTCTTTCTCGTTTATAGTAAAATTTAACTTATCCTTTTAATTTCTCAAATTTTTTTCCAACTACTTATGAGAAATTTTTCATAGTTTCAAGAACTGGTATTTGTCAGAATATAAATATACTGACGGTTGAAATGGATACACCAAAATACCACATATCTAAAGGAGGTATTACAATGAATCAATGTTATGGATGCAACACCTGCAAAAGCGCAGACAAGCCCTTGGAAGGCTACATTGCCTCACTCCCCATGGAAACCTCCCACCATCGGGTAGAAAGTCAGAGTACCAAGTGCGCTTTCGGGCTTCAGGGTGTCTGCTGCCGCCTGTGCGCTAACGGTCCTTGCCGAATCACACCGGAATCCCCCCGGGGAATCTGCGGCGCCAATGCAGACACCATTGTCACCAGAAATCTTCTGCGGGCCGTAGCCTCCGGCTCCGGCTGCTACATCCATGTAGTGGAAAACACAGCACGTAACGTTAAGAATGTGGCAAAAACAGGCGGCGAGATCAAAGGCATCAACACCTTAAACCGTCTGGCATCCCTGTTTGGCATTGAGGAGGAGGATCTCCACAAGCGGGCAGAGGCTGTGGCTGACGCTGTACTGCGGGATCTGTATTTGCCGGAATATGAAAAGATGGAGCTGACCGAAAAGCTCTCCTATGCCCCCCGCTATAAAAAGTGGAAGGAGCTCGGTATTCTGCCTGGAGGCGCTAAATCCGAGGTGTTTCATGGTGTTGTGAAATGCTCCACCAACTTAAATTCCGATCCGGTCAATATGCTTTTAGACTGCTTAAAGCTGGGTATCTCCACAGGGATTCATGGTCTGGTGCTGACAAATCTTTTAAATGATATCGTGCTGGGTGAGCCAAAGATTCGCTTTGCTCCCGTAGGACTGCGAGTCATTGATCCGGATTACATAAATATCATGATCACCGGCCATCAGCACTCCATGTTCACCTTCCTGCAGGATCGCCTGATTGATGAGGATATAAAGGAAAAGGCAAAAAAGGCCGGGGCAAAAGGATTTAAGCTGGTAGGCTGTACCTGTGTGGGACAGGATCTGCAGCTTCGCGGCGCCCACTACACAGAAATCTTTGATGGCCATGCAGGCAACAATTATACCAGCGAGGCCATTCTGGCAACCGGAGGAATCGATGCGGTGATCTCTGAGTTTAACTGCACCCTTCCGGGAATTGAGCCGATCTGCGATAAGTTAAAGATCAAACAAATCTGTATTGACAATGTGGCAAAAAAGGCCAATGCTCAGCTAAAGGAATTTGATTTTGAGAACCGCCCGGCAGTGACTGATGAGATTATTGATGAGATCATAGCTGCCTACCAGGAGCGCCGGGGTAGCGTTTCCTTGAACCTGATGCCAGACCACGGCAATGACAACACGCTCACCGGAGTTAGCGAGATATCCTTAAAGAAATTCCTGGGTGGAAGCTGGCAACCTCTGATCGATCTGATCACCTCCGGGGACATCAAAGGTGTAGCCGGGGTGGTGGGCTGTTCCAACTTAACAGCCGGAGGCCATGATGTATTAACTGTAGATCTGGTAAAAGAACTGATAGCAAGAGATATTATTGTGCTGACAGCAGGCTGCTCCTCCGGCGGTATTGAAAACTGCGGGCTTATGACTCCGGAGGCGGCCAAATACGCCGGACCGAAGCTGCGGGCTATCTGCGAAAAGCTGGGAATCCCTCCTGTATTAAACTTCGGTCCCTGTCTGGCTATCGGCCGCCTGGAAATCGTGGCTACTGAACTGGCTGAGGCTTTGAAGGTAGATTTGCCTGAACTTCCCTTGGTCCTCTCTGCTGCTCAGTGGCTGGAAGAACAGGCTCTGGCAGACGGTTGCTACGGACTGGCCTTAGGACTGCCTCTCCATTTAGGGCTGCCTCCCTTTGTAACAGGAAGCAAGGTTGCCATACAGGTCCTCACAGAAGATATGAAATCTCTGACTGGCGGCCAGGTTATCATCAATGGAAATGCCCGTGAGTCTGCCGACATTTTAGAACAAATCATTCTGGAAAAGCGTCAGGGACTTCAGATATAGAAAGGGGTGGGGAATATGAAACGCATCATCATCGAATACGACAAATGTGATGGTTGTAAGAACTGTTCTGCCGCCTGTATGCAGGCACACCGAAAAACAAAGGGAACCATCTACGATCTGGATCTGACAGATCCGGAAAATGAATCCCGGAATTTTATCCTGAAGGATGAGAAAGGACAATACCGTCCACTCTTCTGCCGCCATTGCGATGATCCGGAATGTGTCAAATCCTGTATGAGCGGAGCCCTATATAAGGACCCGGAAAGCGGCCATGTGCTATATCAGGAGAACCGGTGCGGCTCCTGCTTTATGTGCGTCATGAACTGTCCCTTCGGTGTCCCAAAACCAGACACAGTGACAAAAAGCAAGATCATTAAATGCGATTTTTGTGCAGATGCAGGCGGCGAACCCTCTTGTGTCAAAGCCTGCCCCAAAAAGGCAATTCGTGTGGAGGAGGTGTAAACAATGAAATATGTGATCATTGGTGCCGGTGTAGCTGGCGTGGAAGCAGCAAAAGCTATCCGGAAGCAGGATCCTGCTGGAGAAATCCTGATGGTCTCCGTTGACACGCATGTCCATTCCCGCTGTATGCTCCACAAATATATTGCCGGGGAACGAACAGAAAAAGGACTGGATTTTACCGAAAATGATTTCTTTTCCAAATACAAGGTTCAATGGAGAAACGGAGTTCGGGTTGAAAAAATCCAGCCGGATCAAAAGCAAATTTTGCTGGACACAAAAGAAGCTGTCTCCTATGATAAGCTGCTCATTGCTGCCGGTGCAGATAGCTTTATCCCCCCTGTGGGAGAGCTGAGAAAGGCCTCTAATGTATATGGACTAAGAAATCTTTCCGATGCACAGGCTATCGTAAAAGAAGCTAAACAAGCGCAAAATATATTGGTTATTGGCTCTGGCCTGGTGGGACTGGATGCTGCCTATGGTCTGTTGGAAAGAGGAAAAAGACTGACTGTGGTAGAAATGGCTGACCGGATTCTCCCTGTTCAACTAGATGCTCACGCTGCCAATGCTTATCAGGAAGCTTTTGAGAAGGCCGGTGTCCGCTTTGTTCTTGAAAGAAAAGCATCTCAGGCTCTTTGTGAATCAGATAAAAAAATCCGTCAGGTTGTTCTGGATAATGGGGAGGCGATTGCCTGTGATCTTATTATCGTTGCTGCTGGCGTCCGCCCGTCTCTGGCCTTTTTAGATAGCAGCGGCATTGTCTGTGACAGAGGTATCACCGTGGACGCTTCCATGAAAACCTCTGTGGATGACATATATGCTGCCGGGGATATTACCGGCCTGTCCGGAATCTGGCCCAATGCTGCTGATCAGGGACGGATCGCCGGAAAAAATATGTGCGGCCAAAAAGTCGATTATACCGATACCTATGCCATGAAAAATACCATCAATTTCTTCGGGCTTGTCACTCTCTGTGTGGGAAGAATCCGAGAGGAGGAGGGGGACGAAATCCGGATCAGGGAAGACCGGTCCCAATATAAACGGGTTATCTTAAGAGATGGAAAAGTACAGGGCATCTTATTGCAGGGCAATATCGCAAATGCCGGCCATTGGCAGTACCTGATCAAAAATCAGATCGATATAAGCAAAATAAATAAAGATATTTTCAGCATCAGCTATGCCGATTTCTACCAGACAGGGGCCAAAGGCAAGTATGAGTGGAATATCAACTGATACAGATGTGAGCGCCAGATAGCCAGATATGTCACAAGAAAAATCTTCCGAAAGCCATTACAGCTATTCGGAAGATTTTTTCAGGATACCTTTTTCTCCATCCAGGTGATCCCCTGATACAAGCCAGCAGAAAGGATGCAGAGAATTACAATACTCATCATCACCAAATCCAGCTTAAACACCTGGCTCCCATAAATAATCAAATACCCCAGCCCTCTCTGCGCCGCCAGAAACTCCCCAATAATCACCCCTACCAGGCACAGCCCGATATTTACCTTCATATTACTGATGATTAACGGTACAGATCCGGGAAGCAATACCTTTGTCAGCACATCCTTCCTGGTTCCCCCCAGAGAGCGGATCAGCTTGATCTTATCTTCATCCATAGACGCAAATCCATTATGCAGGGTCAGTATTGAACCGAACACCGCTACAGACACCGCTGCCACCACAATGGTATGCACATGGTTGCCCAGCCAGACAATCAGCATAGGGGCCAGGGCCGACTTGGGTAAGCTGTTTAGCATCACCAGGTAAGGTTCCATCACCTCCGAGACACTGCGGCTGGACCAGAGCACCACCGCCGCCAAAAGCCCCAATATTACCACCAGTCCAAAGCTTACAACCGTCTCAAAAAGTGTAATACCAATATGTGCAAAAATGCTTCCGTCCCGAACCATTCCCCAAAAACAAAAAAACACCCTGGAAGGAGAGCTGAAAATAAAATCATCAATAATTTCCAATTGTGTACAGAGTTCCCACACTGAAAGCAGCAGCACCAGAAGCATTACTCGGATTACTGTCACTTTCCCTTTATGAAATTGTTCTCTCTTTATATATTCCTGCTGGGCTGCTGATGGCATTAGCCGCTCCTGCTCCATAGTAATCCCCCTCATATAATCCGATATGTTCACTCGATACTCTACTATATGCAGGAAATCAAAAGTCCGCCACATCTGTCCTGAACCTTATTTAATTTTGTCTGACTGTTATCTTATCTTTAAAAATGCCGGTGTAAAACATTCTTCCTGTTCTTCACCGGCATCGCATCGTTTTGTTTCACATATTATCAAATAGCATTGCACTAACTGGTCAAAAATCCCTTCCCGATAATCTCACTGGAATTGGAGATGAGGATAAACGCTGTGGGCTCCACCTTCCGGATATAATTTCGCAGTTTGATAGCCTGCACCCGCTTCATGGTTGTCATAATCACCGTTTTATTGTGATGGGTAAACGCCCCCTCTGCCTTGTAGGTGGTGGCGCTTCTGTGGAGCTCATTGATGATAAAATCACAGATAGGTCCAGGATCATCACAGATAATATTAAAGCATTTACACAGGTTCATATTTTCAATCACATCATCAATGACCAGTGACTTTGCCATCAGGCCCAGGCTGGAAAACAATCCGGTAGTGGGCCCAAACACAAAAAATGCCATTACCACAGAGGTCAGATCCACTAAAAGAAGAGCACTGCCAATATTCATGCTCGTATGCTTTTTTAAAATCATAGCCACAATATCCGTTCCCCCGCTGGATGCCCCAATGTTAAACAACACAGCTGACCCAAAGCCAGGACAAAAGATAGCAAAGATCAGCTCCAGCAAAGGTTCCTGAGTCAAAGGCCCTCCAAGGGGATACAAACGTTCCAGCGCTGAAAGACTAAAAGACATCAGCATGCTTGCATAAACCGTCTTAACTCCCACATCTGTGCCAAGAAATAAAAAGCCTACCACCAGAAGTGCTGTGTTGACAAAAAAAGTGAAATCACCAGCAGACCACCCGGTCATTCTGGCAATCACCGTGGAGAAGCCGGTTACTCCCCCAAAAGCAAAATTGTTGGGAAACTTAAAAAAATAAATCCCGATTACCATGATCCAAATACTCAGGGTAATCAATCCATACTCTGCCAATTTCCTTAAAACCGGATTCTTAATCTCTCTCGTTGCCATAACTACCTTCGGACAAGTACACAAAAACACAAACAAAACTGCCGTTTCCAGAGTCCCATTGTGTGAGCGTGCAACCTCCTTGTTACCTCCCTTTTTAGCCAAAAACCCTGTCTCTGCTTTTCTTTATTCTGTGATGTGTTCACGAAAGAATAAAAGCCTTTTTTCTTCTGGCATATCAATTGCTTATATAAAAGAAAGAAAGGGTGACAGGAAGTATTCCCTGTCACCCTCAATATACTCTGTCTCAATGTCAAAAGCAAACACCATTCTTCCTGGATTGTTCACAACCGGAATATTGTGTGCTTTTATTCTCCTCCTTCTCTCCGATCTGCCAGCTGTACCAGCTCAAGAAATTCCTTCCGATAATCATCAGAATCTGCATGTACGCAGGACTCTGCTAGCTCCATCACACTCTTAAGGGTAGCACTTCCCCGATTCTCACTGTCTCTGAGCACCATACCAAATTCCGCTACTGCTGATGCAAACATCAGATCCTCCGACATATTTTCACAATAGCTGTCTGCCTCCACCGGATGCTCCATAAGCTTGCTCTTATCTCCATTGGGAGCTTTATAGCGCAAGCTCACATTCAAAAGCTCTGAGCTCCCAGACAACTTTGGGCTGGTTTGATACTTTAGCGTCTGCCCACCGGCTCCGCCTGGGATAATCTCATACAGTGCAGTGACTGTGTGCCCGGCTCCGATCTCTCCTGCATCCACCCGGTCATTATTAAAGTCCTCGTTTCTCAGCAGACGGTTTTCGTATCCCACCAGCCGGTAGCCTGCCACATATTCCGGATTGAACTCCACCTGGATCTTAACATCCTTTGCCACTGTGATCAAGGTACCACCCATCTCATCTACCAGCACCTTCTTTGCCTCATACAGACTGTCAAGATAATTGTAATTGCCGTTTCCATTGTCTGCCAGAGCCTCCATCTTATTATCCTTAATATTGCCTGTGCCTACTCCTAACACGGACAGATGGACACCGCTCTTTTTCTTCTCTTTTATCAGCCGGATAAGGCCACTTTCGCTGCTGATTCCCACATTCAAATCCCCGTCTGTGGCAAGAATCACCCGGTTATTTCCCCCGGGAATAAAATTCTTCTCCGCCAACTCATAGGCCTTCTCAATCCCCGCCTCCCCTGCTGTAAAACCTCCTGCCTCCAGATCCTGGAGTGCTGCCACAATCTTTCTCTTCTTGTTACCTGGCACTCCATCCAAAACCACAGATTCATAGCCAGCATAGGTAACAATGGACACCCGGTCCCTTTGGTCTAAGTTATCCACCAACATGGCAAATGCCTTCTGTACCAGAGGAAGCTTATCATCCGAATACATGGAGCCAGACACATCCAGCAAAAACACAAGATTAGACAAAGGGCGGTTATCAAAATCAATCTTTTTTGCCTGCAGCCCGATCATCAGAAGCCTGTGTTCCTCATTCCACGGACAATCCGTATATTCCGTTGTCACAGAAAAGGGCTCTTCTCCCTCCGGCTTGGGATAATCATAATGGAAGTAGTTGATCATCTCTTCTATCCGCACAGCATCTGCCGGAATGGAGCTGCCTTCCTGAAGCATCCGCCGTATGTTTCCATAAGAGGCAGTATCCACATCCACAGAGAAAGTGGACAAGGGATCCTCTGCCACATTTTTATATCCATTCTCTGAAATGTAGCTGTATTCCTCTGCGTTAAAATTCTCCTGAACATAAGCCGCCTGATATTTTCCGGAAATCCTTCTGCTGCGGGGTACGCCGGCAGGTGCCGGGACAGTACTGTCATATTCCATGCTTTCCTCTGCAACCCCTTCAAAACCATAGGAAACTTCGGCCGGAGCTTCTGTCTCTGCTGCCGTGGCCGCTGCCGCCGTGGTCGCGGCTGCCGCGCCGGAAGTTCTGGAAGCTCCTGCCCCGCAGCCGCTTAACATAGTCGCTGCCACGGTTATACAGATTCCCCTTAATATTCTACTTGAATTTTTCATAATTTTCCTCATTCCTCTCACTGCCCAGATGAGGGCATGCATATAAACCTTCCTCCCATTGCAGTGCCTGACTTAATGTCCGACTAATGTCAGCAGATCAGAAATAAAATCCTCATCATACCTGAGAACCATCCGGTCATAATAGTAGTCATTCTCTCCCTCCTGGCTGCCAAGAACCACATCCGTTGTGTCATTTACCAGGCTGGCATAGCCGGAATGGAACAGATACGCCCCATCTCCTGTCACCTGAATCTGGGGAGCAAAGGGATATAAAAGCTCCCACTCTCCCTCCTGCCTCCAAAGGGGTAAAAGATAGGTTCCCCCCTGCTGCAGCTGATAAAGGATATACACTTCATCTCCATCCGTTTTAACAATGGGACTTTTCACAATGATTTGGTCCATGCCTGTGGTATAATCCTCCGCATAGTACACCTGATTCAGACTCATCTCGTAGACCACTTTAACTGCTCTTCCAGAAGAATCCTCCTCCAATGACACACCAGTAACCGTCCCTCCGCACAAAAGCTGTGTATCCTTTAAAATCGCCTCGGAAAAGTATTGGAAATCCTCAGGTATTGTCAGGGCATTTTCCGGAACCGTTATCGGCTGATAGGCCGCCAGCTGCAGCTGCTGGTAATCTATCACGCCCTCTGGCAATCCATCACTCTTTCCGGGCAGGAGCATATTCTCTCCCATCTCTCCCGATTCTTCCTGCACTTTTGCACAGACTGCATTCTCTCTCTCCTGGCTTTTGGCCCCGCTCATTCCAGAACCTGCATCCACCGCTGTTTCCTGAACTGCTTCCAAATGGTCTGTGGTTGCTGCTGCCATAAATTCCTGGTTCGCTTCCGGAACGGCATTGCCTGCCCCCATGCCTTTTTCTTTTGTCATCCTGGGGACAGTCACCATAAGCGCCAGCATTGCCGCTGCTATTGCCGCCATACCATAAAGCTTTCTTCCTGCCCTCTTTTTCCCTTCTTCCAATCTCCTGACTGGCTGCTCCTTTTCCATGAAAAGCTCTTCTCTCACTCGCTCTGGATGATCCTTTAAGCTGCTCTCAATCCTATCCCACAGATCCGGTGCCGCCTGCTGTCTCAAGTTCCTATATTCCTGTTTTAGTCGTTTTTCGTCCATCACAGCTGCACCTCCCTTAACTTCCGAATCGCCGTCCGGTAACACCATGCCACGGTTCCCTGTGGTTTTTTAAGAACCGAGGCAATCTCCCGGAAGGTCAGCTCTCCCATAATTTTCAGATTAACAATCTGCCTTTCTTCCTCCTTCAAAATCATCAATGCCTGTTCAAGGCCAAGCTTTTGACACAACAGCTCCTCGCAGGAATCTTCCCCTGCCTGCAGATAATCCGGAATCTCTGCAGTAAGGCTCTCCTTTTTCCGCTTTCGCAGATAATCAATGGCTAAGTTGCGGGCAATAGTGATCAGCCACGCCCGATGGCCCTTTCCAGGCCGATATGTATCTGCAATATCCCAGAGACGGATAAAAAAATCAGAAGTTACATCCTCCGAATCCTCCCGGCTCCCCAGAATATCCTGGACAACGGAATAGATCAGAGGGCAATAATCCTCATAAATCTCCCGAAGTCCTTCTTTATCATTTCTGCAGATACGACCAATATTCCTTTCAAATTGCTGGTCATTCATCCTGGTGTCCTCTCTGTCCTGGCCTTGTATCTACTATACGGCCCAAGACGGATATTTTATGGTTCAATAAAAAAATTTTATCAAATTCTGCCGGGCCCTGCAAGAAAAACATACAGTTCTAAATATTTCCTGTTGATTTTTTTCGGGATTAGTGCTATTTTATATTTAGATATTTTTCTAAATATCTAATATAAAAACAGGAGGCTCTTATGGGATTTGCCGATACCTTTAAAGCCCTTTCCGACCCTACCCGCCGGGAAATTTTAAATCTTCTCCGGGGGGGGCATCCGTTAACTGCCGGGGAAATCGTAAAACATTTTAGCATGACTGGTGCCAGCATTTCTCATCACCTCTCCATTTTAAAAAATGCCGGGGTAATTGATGATGAAAAGAAGGGAAAATATATTTATTATTACTTAAACAGTTCCGTTTTGGATGATGTTCTGAATTGGATTTTGTCACTGAAAGGAGAATCATACAATGAAAAATAAGTATTTGAGAATTTTAAACTATGCCATTGCTGTTGTGGTAATCGCAGTGGTTGCCTGCCTCTATCCCAGACTTCCAGAACAAATTCCCACCCACTGGGGTATTAACGGGATTTCCAGCTATGGGGCGAAATTCAATATCTGGCTCCTTGCCGGCATGCATCCTCTGTTTGCTGTTCTGCTTGACTTAACCCCCCACATGGATCCCAGGCGAAACAATTATCAGAAATTCAGCGGCTTTTATGACAGTTTTTGTATTGGAATGCAGCTTTTTTTGGCAGTTGTCACGGGGATCATTCTCCGGGAAAGCTTTTTCCCCGGACAACTCCACACCGCCAAAATCATCTTTTTCATGCTGGCTTTCATGTTTCTTTTGATCGGCAACTATATGCCCAAAGTGCAAAGCAACTTCTATATGGGCATCAAAACGCCCTGGACCTTAAGCAGTGACCAGGTTTGGAGAAAAACGCACCGGCTGGGCGGAAAATTATATGCTGTATGTGGAATCCTTCTTCTGCTATCCGCTCTTATTCTTCCGGATTCCATCACCGTGGTCCTTCTTATTGTACTGGTATTTGTCTCTACCTTTATTGTCATCCTAGCATCCTGGCTCTGGTGGCAAAAGGAATCTAAAGAATAAACGATCATAATGTAAAAAAGGCGATGCCGTATGGCATTGCCTTTTCAAACCAGACTGCTTCTCCTTATGTTCAGCAGCCTTTATTTCCCGTAGCTGACATTCCCTCTGGTTTCCTCTAATCCCAACCATCTGGTTAACCAGAATCTTACCTGGCCATCTCTAGCTGAGGCCCCTTCTGATTATGAGCTTTGATAATCGTATCAATCTCCTCCAAATTCGATGAAGGCAGATCCCCCGGAATGGTATTCTTCACGGCACTGGTGGCATTGCCGTACTGCATTGCCCTGTCACAGTCAAAATCACTGGATAAAAGTCCGTAGAGAGCTCCTGAAATATAAGCATCACCACTTCCAATCCGGTCCACCACCTCGATATCCCGGTAAGGCTCCTCCTCATGATAGGTATCCTTCTTCGCATCATAAATCACAGAGCCAAAAGTATGACGCTTCGGACTATGCACAACCCTCTGAGTTGAAGCCACAATCGAGATCGGGTACTCCTCTGTAAAGCTTTTCATCATCTCTTTGGCAGTCCCAGTCTTTAAAAATGTCAGCCGTGCCGTATCCTCAGAACAGAAGAAAATATCCACATAGGGCAGAATCTTCTCAATACACTCCTTGGCCTCTGCTCCAGTCCACAGATTCCCTCTGAAGTTCACATCAAAGGATACCAATGCCCCTGCTTCCTTAAATCGCCGGATCATCTCAACAGCCGTCTCCCGCAGCTGAGGGCTTAGGGCCAGGGTAATCCCACTGGTATGGAAGCAGCGGGTAGACCGATAAGCCGCCTCCGGAACCTCATCAATCTTCAGCGAGTAGAATGAGCTGCCTGACCGGTCATAGATTACCTTCGGCTTTCTGGGATATGCCCCATCCTCATAATAGTAGATACCTACCCGGGCACTTGGAGAATTGTCATAGATAAAATAATCATCGCTGACTCCGTAGGAACGGATCTTCCCTTTCATAAAAGCTCCCAGATCATGGGATGGCAGACGGGAAATGATTCCAGTATGAAGCCCTAAAAGGGCAACGCCCACTGCCACGTTTAACTCCGCTCCTCCCACCTGTTTCACAAAAGTATCCCCCCGCACCAGCCGCTCATTATTGGGCGGTGAAAGACGAAGCAGAACCTGTCCAAAGGTAAGCAAATCAAAATTTTTCTTGTTTTTTTCCATTTCCTTCCCCTTTCCTATGTGAAATTTGTATCAATCTTTTCCATAGATAAAATGGCTAATTCCTCTGTCAGAAATTAGCCATCTCACCCCTGTTATTTTATCTCTGTACACGGCCAGAACCATCGCCGCCTGCCAGGCTCTCCACATCAGCCCGGGTAACCAGATTAAAGTCTCCTGGAATGGTATGTTTTAAGGCAGAAGCAGCCACAGCATATTCCAGAGCACCTTTCATATCCTTTTCATCCAACAATCCACAGATCAAGCCTGCCGCAAAGGAATCGCCGCCGCCCACACGGTCCACAATGGGAGTGATGGAATATTTTCTGGAATGGTAAAACTCGCGGGTCTTTCCATCCATAATACATGCGGACCATCCGTTGTTGGAAGCTGAATAGCTCTCCCGCAGAGAACTGATCACATACTTAAAATTGAACTTGTCCACCATCTGATTAAAGATATCCACATATCCGGCCAACTCCAGCTCTCCGGAAGTAACATCGGTTTTTCCCGGCTTAAAGCCCAAAACCTTCTCCGCATCCTCCTCGTTGCCAATACAAACATCCACATACTGCATCAGGTTAGTCATTACCTTCTGAGCCTTCTCGGAAGACCACAGCTTTTTACGAAAGTTCAAATCCACGGATACTGTCACACCGTGAGCCTTGGCTGCCTTACAGGCGGCCTCTGTAACCTCTGCAGCCAGATCGGACACAGCTGGGGTAATGCCAGTAAAATGGAACCAGTCTGCATCCTTAAAAATGGCATCAAAGTCAAACTTGTCTGCAGTTGCACAGGCAATAGCCGAATTGGCCCGGTCATAAACCACATTGGAAGCTCTCATAGCCGAGCCAGTTTCCAGAAAATAGATACCCAGTCTGTCACCGCTTCGGGAGATAAACTTTGTTCCGACATTATATTTTCTCAAAGCAGCCACGGCACAGTCTCCAATCGGATTGGCCGGAATCGCAGTCACAAACTCAACATCATGGCCATAGTTTGCCAGAGACACCGCTACATTGGCCTCGCCGCCGCCATAGTTCACATCAAATTCGTCTGCCTGGATAAACTTTTCATTGCCCGGGGTGGACAGCCTTAACATGATCTCACCCATGGTTACTACTTTTGCCATTGTTTTATTCTCCTTATTCTTTATATTGATTTCCTTTTGTATTTATCTTTTTCTGATTTATTTTGCCCGGGCGGCAGCCACAGCCTCCACAAACTCCTTTGCCTTGGCAGTAACTGCTGCGAAGTCTCCGGTCTTGGCTCCCTTAGTCAGGCTGCTGCCGGTGCCCACCGCATAGGCACCTGCCTTGATCCATTTGTCCACATTGTCCACGTCCACACCACCGGAAGGCATAAACTCACCCTGGGGAAGAGGGCCTTTGAAGGAGCTGATCGCTGCTGGCCCCACAATATTACCCGGAAAAATCTTGATAATGTCACAGCCTGCCTCCAAAGCTGTGATCGCTTCTGTGGGAGTCATAACCCCCGGCAGCATCGGAACACGATAACGGTTGCACAGCCGGATGGTATCTACATTGAGACCCGGACTAACCACATAATTAGCGCCTGCCAAAATGACAGCCCTTGCTGTCTCCGGATCTAATACGGTGCCTGCACCAATGACCACCTTGTCATTGCCTTTGTACTTCTTTGCCATGGCAGCAATAAAATCGACTGGATTCCCCTCATCCATAGTCATGGTAATCTCGATGAAGTTGATTCCGCCTGCAATGATAGCGTCAACCACTTTCTCCCCCTGCTCCATGTCCTTGGCACGCACAACAGCTACCAGACAATCCTCTTTCATCCTTGCCAGAACCTGTTCCTTTTTCATAGCTTCTTCTCCTTTTCTTTAAGTTCGTATATGCGAATGCCCTTCACAAATACGAATTATTATAATTACATATTAATAGTTCGCTTCCTGTTTGTCAACAGTAAAATCCTTTATTTTCAATCTTTTTAAGCCTTTTTAAGAACTATGCAGACAAGCAAAGCCCTTCCTCTTTTCTGTCAGAAGTCCAGATACCCCAGAAGCTTTGAAAGCTCCATTGCTTTCTCTGCCACCATCTCACCCAACAGTTCATAATCCTCCGTAGGCTTATAAAGACTGGATGCACTGATCGCTCCCAGAACATTCCCATCAGCGCCAAATACCGGAGCACCCACGCACTCCATATGATCCTCCAGCTCTCTGGCATCCAGTGCATATCCCTGCCTTCTTACTTTGTCCAATTCTGCCTCCAGAGATTCCTTGTCAGCGATTGTATTTTCCGTCTTTTTGCGGAAGCGAATCCGCCCGCCTACCTGCCGTCTTGTCTCCTCATCACTGTAAGCCAAAATCGCCTTTCCCAGAGAAGTGCAGTAAATGGGATTCTTGGAGCCCACGGTTGCTGTGGTGATAATCGGATTCTCTGGCTCGGACTTGCAGATATACACCACCTCATGGTCGGAACGAACACCAAAAAAAACCGTTTTTCCAAGCTTTTTTGCAAAGCTTCGCAGCTCTGGCTCAATCTTGCTGATAAAATCCAGATTGTTGGTGTAATTCACCCCGATCCGGTAAGCAGTAAGGCCAATGGTATAGCGCTGGCGTACCCCCTTGTCCACATTGACCATCCCCATCTCAGCCAAGGTGGTCACAATATCATAGGCACTGGTTTTGGGTAGCAGCAGCTTCTCGCAGATCTCGTCCAGGGTCGTTCCTTCCGGATTTTTCGATACCAGCTTCAGTATTTCCACGGTTCTCTGAGTCGTTCGATTCAGCTTCATATGCCCATATGTCCTTCCATCTTAAGCTCTAAAAAGCACTGCCCGGCAGGCATTTTGCTTCTTACAGAGTAACCCCCTGTTTAAAGATTGCCATGTCATGAAAGCCTGCTTCTTCTGCTTTTACCTTTTTTCCGGAAGCTACTGCCAACACATAGTCAAACAGCTCCTTGGCCAGCTCTTCCTTCGACCTATCTTCCACCATACGGCCTGCATTAAAATCAATCCAGTTGTCCTTGTGGCCTGCCATCCTGGAATTGCTGGAAATCTTTACTGTGGGAACTGGCGATGCAAAGGGAGTTCCCCGCCCGGTAGTAAACAACACAATATGGGCACCTGAAACAGCCAGCGCTGTGGAAGCCACCAGATCATTGCCCGGTGCAGAAAGAAGGTTCAGACCTTTATCCTTTACCTGCTCACCGTAAGCCAGAACACCTTTTACTGGTGCGCTGCCGGACTTCTGAGTGCAGCCTAAAGACTTGTCCTCCAAAGTGGAAATCCCGCCTTTTTTGTTCCCTGGGGAAGGATTCTCATAGATCGTCTGATTGTGGCTGGTAAAATAATTCTTAAAATCATTAATCAGAGAAACTGTCTTTTCAAAAAGCTCCGGGGTCTCACAGCGGTTCATTAAAATAGTCTCCGCGCCGAACATCTCCGGAACCTCTGTAAGAATCGTGGTTCCGCCCTTAGAAATCAAAAGATCAGAAAATGCACCTACCACCGGATTGGCTGTAATGCCGGACAGGCCATCCGAACCGCCACACTTCATGCCAATAATCAACTCGCTGGCATCTATCCTCTCCCGGCGGAAAGCTCCTGCATATACGGAAAGCTCTTCTAAAAGCCTCATAGCCTCCCCCTGCTCATCTTCCACATCCTGACATTGTAAAAACTTTACCCGCTGTTCATCGTATTCCCCGATATATTCTTTTAAAACCGGTATATTGCTATTCTCACACCCCAGCCCCAGCACCAACACACCTCCCGCATTGGGATGATGAATCATATCCGCCAGCACAATGCGGGTATTCTCCTGGTCATCTCCCATCTGAGAGCATCCGTAGGGATGAGGAAATGCAATCACCTCCTCCACGGTTCCAGATACAAACTTCTGAGCCTTCTTCTCCAGTGCTTTAGCAATGGAATTGACACAGCCCACTGTGGGAATAATCCAAATCTCATTGCGGACCCCCACTTTGCCATCCGCCCGGCGATACCCTTCAAACCAGGCATGTTCCGACTCCTCAAGAGCTGATGTCACCGGTTCATATTCATAGGTGAGAAGCTCTCCCAGAGCTGTCTTTAGATTGTGTACGTGTACCCAGCCACCTGCACAGATCGCCTCCCTGGCAATGCCAATGCGAAATCCATACTTGATCACCGGCTCACCGGCCTGGATCTCTTTTAAAGCAAACTTATGTCCCTGAGGGATCTCCTCTAGCGCAGTGACCGAAAACTTTCCCACCATGATCTGTTCTCCTGCAGCAATGGGACGAAGCGCCACTGCCACATTGTCATCTTCATGAATCCTGATAAAATCCTGCATGACCTCTCTCCTTATTTCGGGTGATTGTAAGCACTTACATTTATTTTACAGAATCCTTGTGCATAAGTCAAGTATAAATTAAGGAAAATATTTGAACTTCTGTCTGAATCAGACAATAAATTACTTGCATTATTTCCCCAGGATGGGTATAATGAAAATAGATTGTAAGCACTTACAGAAAGGAGGACGGGTCAATGAATATTTACGATGTCTCAAGAAAAGCCGGTGTTTCCATTGCCACCGTATCCCGCGTCCTCAATGGCAGCCCCAATGTCAGCGAACGAACCCGGGCTCTGGTGCTGGAAGTTATGAATGAGCTGGGCTACACTCCCAATGTATTTGCCCGTGGCCTGGGACTTGGCTCCATACAGACCATTGGCATTATGTGTTCCGATTCTTCCGACCCTTACCTGGCCCACGCCATCTACTACCTGGAACAAGGGCTGAGGAGTCATGGCTATGACTCTATTTTGTGTTGCACCGGCAGCTCTTTGGAGACCAAACAAAAGTACTTTGACCTGCTTCGCTCCAAAAAGGTTGATGCTATTATTCTGGCCGGTTCTAAGTTTATCGAACCGAAGCCCAAAGAGAATGATTATATTATGGAAGCGGCCAAAGAGCTTCCCATAATGCTGGTTAATGGATGGCTGGAAGGGGAGAATATATATTCTACCCTCTGTGATGACCGTCTGGCCACTCACAATGCTGCCAGCAAGCTGATTGTCTCCGGCTGCCGCAACATTCTCTATCTGTACACCAGTCGGTCCTACAGCGGAGCCGGCAAGCTCAACGGATACCAGGATGCACTGCGCGGATGCGGACTTCCCGTTCGGGAGGAATATATTTATCAATGCCCCAAAGATATTCTGGCAGCCCGTGATCTGTTTATGCATCTTCACTCCAAAGGTCTCCCCTTTGACGCGGTTCTGGCCTCGGATGATACCCTGGCTGTGGGGGCTGTCAAATATGCCCACGCTACAGGCAGAAGCATTCCTGATGAGCTTAGCATCATTGGCTACAATAATTCCAGCTATGCCATCTGCACAGACCCGGAACTCACTTCCATTGACAGCAAGATCGAGGCCTTATGCACCACCACCATCAACACGCTTATGGGTGTTTTCAACGGCAGCAATGTCCCCAGCCGGACTACTATTGCCGCCGATTTGATAAAAAGAGCAACCACTAAATTTTAATCAAGGAGGATCATCCCAATGAAAGCATTTATGGACAAGGATTTCCTGTTATCAACCGAAGCATCGAAAAAACTGTTCCACGATTACGCCGAGCAGATGCCAATTCTGGACTACCACTGCCATATCAATCCCCGGGAAATTGCCGAAGACCGCCGCTTTGAAAATATTACTCAGGTGTGGTTAGGTGGCGACCACTACAAATGGCGTCAGATGCGCTCCAATGGTGTGGAAGAAAAATATATCACCGGCGATGCCACTGACCGGGAAAAATTCCAGAAATGGGCTGAGACTCTGGAAAAACTGATCGGTAATCCTTTGTATCACTGGAGCCATTTGGAGCTGCAGCGCTACTTTGGCTACAAAGGCCACCTCTGCGGTGATACAGCCGAGGAGGTATGGAAGCTGTGCAATGAACAGCTTCAAAATAAATGGACCGTCCGCAGTCTGATCAAGGTCTCCAATGTAACCCTTGTATGTACAACCGATGACCCAATAGACTCTCTGGAATGGCACAAAAAGATTGCAGAGGATCCGACCTTTGATGTGCAGGTGCTTCCTGCCTGGAGACCAGATAAGGCCAACAATGTGGAGAAGCCGGATTATGCTAACTATATTGCTCAGCTGTCCCAGATCAGCGGTATTGTCATTAAGGATTTCGCCACCCTTAAAGATGCTCTGAAAAACCGCCTGGATTTCTTTCACTCCATGGGCTGCCGGGTGTCTGATCATGCCCTGGAATATGTGATGTATACTCCGGCCTCTGATGAAGAAATTGACGCCATTATCACAAAAGCCCTGGCAGGAGAAGCCATTCAAAAGGAGGAGGAGTTAAAATATAAGACCGCATTTATGCTGTTCGTAGCTAAACAGTACAATCGTTTAGGCTGGGCTATGCAGCTCCACTATGGCTGTAAACGGGATAACAATGCCTATATGTTCCGGCAACTTGGACCAGATACTGGTTTTGACTGTATCAACAATTATGCTCCTTCTGCACAAATGGCCGACTTCCTCAATGCCTTAAGCGCCACCAATGAGATTCCCAAGACCATCATCTACTCCTTGAATCCCAATGATGATGCCTCCATTGGTACTATTTTAGGCTGCTTCCAGGGTCCGGAGACTGCAGGCAAGCTGCAGCAGGGATCCGCATGGTGGTTCAATGACCATAAGCAGGGCATGACTGCTCAGATGACCAGCCTGGCCAACTTAGGCTGCCTGGGAAACTTTATCGGAATGCTGACCGACTCCAGAAGCTTTCTCTCCTATACCAGACATGAGTATTTCCGGCGGATTCTTTGTGAGCTGTTAGGCGGATGGGTCGAAAACGGAGAATATCCGGATGACCAGAAGGTTCTGAAGCAGATTGTGGAAGGTATCTGCTACAACAATGCTGTAAAATATTTTGGATTTAATCTTTAATGATCTGATAAAGTTAAATGTTTGTGGAACTGTGGTTGCTGGTTGATTGATTGCAAATAATGTGCGCCGTCAGGCGCTCCAGCAAAATACCGGCCGGATACGAATTGCTGTATCCGGCCGGTATTTCCTTATTCCATCATGCACCTGGGGCTTCCACAACCCCTGAATCATTTCCATCTCCCTGGCCTCCAGGTCCTTCCTGCCCGGAAGGCGTACCTGGCGTTTCCTGGACTCCCGGGCCAGAATTACTTCCTGCTCCCTGGTCTGACACCACCACATTTGAAGGACTGTCCTGCATAGTAGGAGTACCCGGCTGTTCCACAGGAACCGCCGCTGGTGTTTCAACAGATGGATTCTCCTCACTGGCTATATTGGTCTCCCCTGAAGGACTGCCGCCAGCTTCTCCTGTTACTGGATTTTCTCCATCTGTCACAGGAGTTGCCAGGCTCTCCCCAGTCCCCGGCACTGTCTCTGCAGTGGGATCCCCATCTGTCAGTGCAGGGTTTACCGGTGGTACGGCTGCTGGCGCCGTTGGCGCCGGGGCGGCCGGAGCCGCAGATGCAGTCCTCTTCTGCGTGGGAGAAGAGGTCTTTCCTCCGTTTGTTCCATCCAAATGATAGCAAAGCACCGGAATACCAGAGGATATATTTTCATAGATGGTTTTAGCCACAGAAGCTGGCAGGTTGATACAGCCATGGGATCCATTCGTCTTATAAATCCTGCCGCCAAAACTGCCTCTCCAACTCGCATCATGCATCCCAATCCCCCCGTTAAAGGGCATCCAATAGGATACTGGTGTAGCATACCCCTGTCCCCGCAGTGTGGCATTGCGCTGCTTATATGTCAAAGGAAACGCTCCCGCTGGCGTGCTCATGCCACGGGCTTCATTTCCGGACACAAAATCCGATTCCACCAAAAGCTGTCCATCCACATAATAATACAAATGCTGAGCAGATAAATTAATCTCCACATAGGTATTTCCATAATCTTTCTCTCCACGGGAAGCGGCGGTCTGGGAATATACCGGCTCCCGTTCCTGACTTTTTCCTGAACGGATGATCTCTGAGAGCGCAGCTGCCTCCGCTTTTCGGTTGATCCGCCAGCCATAATTTCCACCAGTGATGGTCACTGTATCCCCATAAGCAGTTTTCAGCGTTTTAGGCTGGTATGCCGTGTCGTAAGTCTTTGCCAGCTGGTCCACATATTCTGCCACCTTATCCTCGTCCAGTAAAAGACCACCTTCCTCATCCTCGGTCATCCAGGTATGGATCGTATCTCCATTAAGCTCCTCTGTATGATCTCCGAAATGATAGGCCACTGTCACGTTAACCCATTCATTCCACTTCTTTGCCTGAGCCACCAGCTCCGGATTTTCCGCCGTGATCTGTGCTCTCGCGTAAGCTCCTTCTTCATCCAGCGAAATACTGTCCTTCAGATTCACAATAGCATCCGCTACACTTTGGCGAACCTTCTCAGGCACCACTCGGGTTCCTCCTTCTTCAGGAATAATCTCATATCCAACCCCATCCTGATAGGAGGAAAGGTATGCGTCCTTTGGAAGCTCCGTTTTGCTCTCATCCATGCATTCCAAACCATTTACTGCCTTATCCAGCTGTTCTTCATCATAAGCAATCATGGTCTCTATTGTATGCTCAGAGCCTTCCATCAAATGAAGGCCCCAGCGCAATGGCTCCTGCTCCTCTAAAAGCTGCTCCAAAGAGCCGTCATACTCCGGATGAAGGCCGATATCCTCGCCGTGGATCTGCTCCTCCTTCCCGCCCCGCTCCTCCAAAATCAGCGTATAGGATTCCATCCCGTCATCGATCATCTGCTTTACCTGATCTACGGTCTTTCCGGAAGCATCGAGACCGTTAATAACCGTATTGGGAAAAAAGGTATCCCGATACTGCAGGCTTAAATATGTATATGCAGCCGCTGCAGATACCAAAAATCCACAGGAAACAGCCGCTGCAATGACAGCTGCCTTTTTTGCCCCCTTTCCTTTTTCTAATTTCTTGCCGCCGGCAGGCGATTGACCAGCCTTCTTCCCGGCATTTTCATTTTTCCCCGTTGTGTTCTGTACCCCTTTTTTATCATTCATAACCTGAAGCTGCCCTCCGTATTATTTCCGGTGCCGATGACCTGCACTGGCACAGTTAATGATTATTATATAACAAGTACACAGACATTTACAAGCAGAAAAGGCAGGAACTTGTTTTTCCCTCAAAAAAGTGCTATATTTTTAGAAAGAAACATATCATTGATGAATAATCTTAAAAATAGAATTACAGACAGCCACAAGGAGTACATAATGAGAAGCAGAAAAGACAAGAAAAGAAGCGATGATATTTTTGAGAAGGACTATGAAAAAATTCGTCAGATCAATCCCTCAGGCAGGGGTAAAGAGGACCAGGTTCTCCCGTATCCCAAAGACCGTTCCCGCCGCTCTTCAGCCAAAACCAGGCAGAAAAGAACCGTTTTTCTTATGGCAAAAGCTGCTGCCCCTCTGCTGGCTCTGGCAATCGGCGCCACAGCCGGCATTGGCATTGGCTACTATCTCTGGGGCTATGAACGGCCCTATACAATCAATCTGAGAGACATCCAGATGCCCTCCTGGGTGGAACAGAATTTTATCCGGAAAAATCTGTTCTCTCGGCCTGATGTAACCTTAAAGCAGGTTAATAATCTTGTCATTCACTATGTGGCAAATACCGAATCATCAGCGGAGGCTAACCGCCGTTATTTCGATAATCTGGCCGATCAGGATCCGCAGCAGCCTGGCACGGTAGGTGGGAGCCACTTTATTGTAGGCCTGGAGGGGGAAATCATTCAGTGTATCCCTATAAGTGAAATCACCTATGCCAGCAACTCCCGCAACTTTGACACTCTGGCCATCGAGGTATGCCATCCGGATGACTCTGGCAAATTCAGTCAGCCTACCTATGATTCCCTGGTCCGCCTCACTGCCTGGCTCTGCAAGGAACTGGATCTGACCTCCAAGGACCTGATCCGCCACTATGACGTCAATGGCAAAAACTGCCCCAAGTATTATGTGGAAAATGAAGATGCCTGGAAGCAGTTTAAAAAGGATGTGAAAAAGGCGATGAAATAAAATTTGCTTTAATTTTACATACAATTTATTTTATCCAGGAAATGTCAAAAACCCCGGCAGTCTCATTTTTTATAAGACCTGCCGGGGTTTTCTTACTGATTTATGTGTTTTTAAAAAGTCAATACTCCCAACACCAGCCCTGCAAACAGACAGACAATGCTCACACCCCAGATCCAGAAGAAGCAACTCTTGATGTGATCCTTGATCTCCACCCCTGCCAGACCAACTCCAAGGAAGGTGGCAGGTACTACCGGGCTGATAAAGGTGGCACAGTTGCGGCACACCACCATGGTAATGGCCGTATGGGCCGGGTCAACACCAAACTGATTGCCTACACCAATAAGCACTGGGAGAAGGCCATAAAAATAAGAGTCAGTACAAAACAGCAAAGTCAGCGGCACGGACATAACACCGATAATCAGCGGCAGGAAGCGTCCCATGGACTGAGGAATAAAGGAGGCCAGAACGGTTGCCATATGATTCATAATCTCACTGTCCTCAAGCACTCCTAAAAACACTCCGGCGGCAAGGATTGTGGACGCCATGGTAAGGGCCGGACCTGCATGAGATTTAATAATCTTTCCCTGCAGCTTTGCCCCTGGATAATTGACTAACAGCGCCGCCACACAACCGATCATAAAGGTATAATAAGACGGCACATCAAGGAATATTAATGCCACAATAACACACAAAGTCCACACTACATTAAAGACAAACAGCTTCGGTCTGGCCAGGTCGTTGGAGGCAAAAGCCTCTGCTAACTCCTCCGACTCTTCCATTTCATCCATGGCCAGTGTACTGTTCTCACCAGCGCCACGCTTCTTCTCCACCGTCCCCCAGAAAAAAGCGGTAAACAGTGCGATCCCGATTCCTACAATCTGCATAGGCAAAAGCTTCATCCACAACACATTGGCATCGATCTCCAACACGGAGGCAGAGCGCATGGTCGGACCACCCCAGGGAAGCAGATTCATAACTCCCATGGCAGTCACACAGATCAGCAGCAGGGTGGTGGGACGCATTTTCAGTCTCTTATACACTGGAAGCATGGCAGGAATCGTGATCAGGAAGGTAGAGGCTCCGCCACCATCCAGATGACCGATCATGGCAATGATACAGGTCATAAAAGCAACGCCGACCACATTATTTCCCACTCGCTTCATCAATGCATTAATAATCCTGTCAAACATCCCCACATCTGACATAATGCCAAAAAATAATACGGAAAAAATAAACAGTGCAGCTGTGGAGTGGACCCCCTTAACACCTGCGGAAATAAAATCCCCCATCTCCCCAATGGTAAAGGTCCCAGTCAGCACCAAAATCAGTGCAGTGACTGTGGACACCCCGATAAATGCAATTGCAGGCACAGTCACATTTCTCAACAATAGCACAATGATCATGATGATGGTTGCAAATCCTAATAGTGCAAGCATAGTTTCATTCATGATGTTCCCTCCTCCTGGTTGATCTCTTTTCTTGTTTTTCCTATGGAGAGAGTATAGCCTGCAAAGCTTACAGCCATCATGGCATTTCCTGAATTTTCTGTAATCCTTTCCTTACAGTTTGTTAAGATACATCCAAAGTATAACTGCTTTCACTTAAGAATTAATGCAATGAAGCACTGACTTCCTTTAATGTTTTTAATATGGATGAGATAGAAACCGGTTTGTCAACATATGCATCCACAAGCTTATGCTGCTTTGCCTCCACCAGCTCTCTGGTGATCTGGTCCGCCATCACGATTTTTATCATATTTGGATACTTTCCCTGAATAGACATGCAAAAATCCACCGCACTTTTCCCAGATATCTCCTGATCTGCTATCAGAGCGTCAAAATACCTGATCTGCTCACCCTTCTCCTGTTCACATCCCTTTTGCCCGTTCTGCTTTTCCCCTGCCAGCTTCTCTAATGCCCTTCGGGCCTCCTCAAAGCTCATCCGGCACTCCATGGATATTTTAATCCTGGCCCCATCCTTTTCCAAAAGGCGCAGCACCTTAGGATTGTCGTCCACGACCAGCAGCTTCAGCTCTGAAACCTGATTGAAATATCCCTCTGATAAATCACCCGCTTTTCCTGCGCTGTCATTCTCTGTGATCTCCAGCCTGCCATCCCCCTGTTCATTAACCGGCAGGCAGATAAAGAATGCACTTCCCTTTCCCAGCTCACTCTCCACCCAGAGACTTCCCTTGTGAGAATTTATAATCTGCTCCACTAAAGCCAGCCCCAGCCCCGTCCCTTTGCCTCCCTTTTTTGTGGTAAAAAACGGATCGAATATCTGATTCATCACTTCACGACTCATCCCACAGCCATTATCTCGGATCTCAATACAAACATAATGGTCCCAGTTCTCTGAAAGAGGCGACAAAACCTTTCCGGACGGAATTTGGGAGGATAGCTGCTCTCGTTTTGCAGCCCATGACCGAACCATTAGCTGTCCATCCTGATGATCCATGGCATGGATTCCATTGACACAGACATTGAGAATCACCTGGTTGATCTGAGTTTCATTGCACAGCACATTCTCTTCCCCCAGACGGATATCTTCTATGAAATGAATATGAGAGGGGCAGACCGAGCGCACCATCTTTAAAGCCCGGGTCAGAATCCGGATACCCTTTGTATTTTTGTAGGCAGTCTCCATATTTTTCCTGCTCAGGGAGGAAATCTGCTGAATGATCTCCTTTGCCTTCTCTGCAGCCTCATAGATCTCCATGGCATTGTCATACTGCTCTGACCCCTCCTCAAAATCCATCAAAAGGAGGTCTGCATATCCCATAATCGGAGTCAGAAGATTATTAAATTCATGGGCAATCCCTCCTGTCATGGTCCCCATGATCTGCAGACGCTGCTGATGGGCAATGGTCTCCTCGCTTCGGTGCATTTCCTCCAGAATACGGTTGAGCTCTGTCAAATAAGCTATCTGTTCCGAATCTCGCTGCTTTTGCAGCATCATTCGTACAATATACCATGCCATAGCCACCATAATCAGAAAAAACACCAGAAACAAAAGCACCAGTTGCAATACTCCCTTTGCCACTGGAATATAGATATCATCATAATCCATCACTGCGCTCAGTATCAGAAAATCATCCCCCAGACGGACCGGGCAATAGGCGCTGATTTTGCGCACCCGGGGATAGCCAGGCTCCGTCCACCAATAAGAATAATACTCCTCCACCCCTGTGTTTCCCTGCCTCTGATGGGCAATCATGGTTTCCAGGCTTTTCAAATCCAAATCCTCATACATCTCCATACGCCCGCTAATGATCTCTATCCCCCACTGGGCCCGCTCCGGGTGCATCAGAATAATCCCCTCCTTATCCTTAAGCACCATATATCCGTTAGTTCCCACCTGAAGCCCTCGAAGCAAGGTCTGATAATATCGCTCCAGATCAAGAATGACAGAAGCAGTGGCCCCATCCGGAAACCCCATCTGCAGAATCAGGCTCATCTCTCCGCTTTCCATCTCTGCCAGCTCCAGTTTTTTTCCATCCCTCATGCTGCTGGAAGAGCAGATACGGCTGATCTTCACATTTCTCATACTCTTAAGAATCGTCCCGTCCCTGTTTTCCACTATCACATCCTTCACAAAGGTACTGTGAGTATCCACATAATCCTTCAGCAGATCCCCATTCTTCTCTTTCATCTTTTGCCCAAGCCCTGCCGCTTTATAAAGCCCCTCCAGATCTGCCGAATATTCCTCAATAAACACCTCCATACTCTCGCTCATACTCTGCACAGTAAGCAACAGCTGTTTTTTCTGGGTGTCAATCACCGAATCCCTATATTCCCCCCAGATACCAATGCCTATACTGACTGCAGCCGCCAACACAACCACCAGAATCACGGACAAAACCCGTTTCACTGTCCAGAACCCTTTGTTTTCCCTCATGTCGCCCCACCACAAATACCAGGAACCTCTCTTTTCCATCCATTCGCCTCTCCCGGTAGTTTCCTTTCTGCTTCCGCTTTTTACACCTAAAAAATTCATTGCAAAGAATATTGTCTCACCCCTCTATTGACTAAAGATTACCTTAATACTATAATATTTTCAACATCGATTCACAATTTTCACCAGAATAATCTTTTAAACGGAGACATTCACCTATGGCAGACAAAATCTTGATAGTCGATGACGACCCTGCAATCCGCAAGCTTCTGGAAAAGGTTATGCACAGCAATGAGATGGAGGCCACCACTGCCAGCAGCGGTGCAGATGCTCTGAAGCTATTATCCCAAAATACCTACGACCTGATTTTGATGGACGTGACGCTAGAGGACATGGAAGGCTTTGAAGTTATCAAACATCTGCGCAGACAGGGCATCAAGACCCCTGTCATGATTGTCAGTGGACGAAACGAAGACTATGATTCCCTCTATGGCCTGTCTGTAGGAGCTGATGACTATATTACCAAACCATTCCGGCCGGTAGTGTTAGGAGCCAAGGTCAAAGCCCTGATCCGCCGCAACCGGGATCTGATCCTAAAAAATCCGGATGTACTGGAATGCGGACCCTTTACCTACCACTATTCTACCATGCGCTTTTATAAAGACCAGGAGGAGCTGGTTTTGTCCACCAGAGAGGCTGCCCTGATGCTTCTGTTTTTGCAGCATCCGGGCCAGGTGTATACAAAGGAAATGATCTATGAGCAGGTCTGGGGCACCCAGGTGGCAATCGATGACAATGCCATCATGGTCTACATCAACCGGCTGCGGAGCAAGATTGAAAGCAACCGGCAAAAGCCTCAGCACATTGTCACAGTCCGGGGGCTGGGATACCGCTTTTCCCCCTGAATCCCCTTTGTTGACATTTCCATTTCCCGGTGATACACTTATTTCATTGAAATTAAGGAGAAAACAATTATGTTAGATGGAAAAAAAGTACTGTTCAGCGGTATGCAGGCAACTGGCAATCTGACTCTTGGAAACTATTTAGGCGCCTTAAAAAACTGGGTCAGCATTGCTGATGAATACGAAACCTTTTACGGAGTTGTGGACATGCACTCCATCACTATCCGCCAGGATCCGGCAGAACTGCGCAAGCGGGCCCGCACTCTTCTGACACTTTACATCGCTGCTGGACTGGATCCTGAGAAAAATTGTATTTATTACCAGTCTCATGTCAGCGGCCACGCAGAGCTTGCATGGATTCTCAACTGTTTTACCTATATGGGAGAGTTAAACCGGATGACCCAGTTCAAGGACAAGGCTGCTAAGCATGCTGATAACATCAATGCCGGGCTTTTTACCTACCCGGTGCTTATGGCTGCCGACATTCTGCTGTATCAGTCGGATGTGGTTCCTGTGGGGATTGATCAGATGCAGCATTTGGAGATCACCCGGGACATTGCCCAGCGCTTCAATGCTATTTATGGTGATGTTTTCACCATACCAGAAGCCTATATCGGCAAAGTGGGCGCCAAGATCATGAGCCTTCAGGATCCGGCCAAAAAAATGTCCAAGTCTGATGAAAACCCCAATGCCAGCATTTATTTAATGGATGATCCGGATACCATTATGCGCAAATTCAAGCGGGCTGTCACAGATTCTGAGGCCTGTGTGCGCTATTGTGACGAACAGCCAGGCATCCACAATCTGATTGATATTTACTGCGCCTGCACCGGCAAGACCCCTGCAGAGACAGAAAAAGAGTTTGACGGCAAAGGCTACGGCGATTTCAAGACAGCCGTAGGTGAGGCTGTGGTCTCTGTGCTAAAGCCGCTGCAGGACCGTTTTGATGATCTGAGCAAAAACAAGGATTACTTAAACAGCATCATCAAGAATAATGCAGAAAAGGCTCAGTATTTCTCCAACAAAACCCTGCGGAAAGTTCAAAAGAAGATCGGTTTCCCGGAACGGGTTCGCTAAAATCTTCCGAAGGCATTGCCCGCCCCACTTGTCAGAAAACTACTGTATAAACAGTAAAAAGACTTTTCATGCTGAAGCATGTTTTCATGTATGAAAGGTCTTTTTTCGTTCATACATTAATATAAAGTCCAATCTTCTGACAGGAGAGGAGCACAGCATGAATCACTGGTATCAGACTCCCGGGGAAAAGGTTTTAGAGCAAATGCATTCATCAGAAAACGGCCTTACATCCCGCCAGGCAAAGCTTATCCTGGAGCAAACAGGAGAAAATGCGCTCAAAGAGCAGGTACATAAAAAGGCATGGCAAATATTTTTAGAGCAGTTTCAGGATCTTCTGGTCATCATCCTGATCATCGCTGCTGTAATTTCCATGATCTCAGACAATGTAGAAAGCACCATTGTAATCTTCGCAGTAATAACGCTTAACGCTGTCCTTGGCACGGTCCAGCACCAAAAAGCACAAAAATCTTTAGACAGCTTAAAAGCTCTCTCCTCCCCGGCTGCGCGGGTACTTCGGGACAGCCAGACATTGGAAATCTCCTCTGCCCAGGTAGTACCAGGAGATATTCTTTTGCTGGAAGCCGGAGATCTGGCAGTGGCTGACGGCAGGCTTTTAGAATGTCATAATCTTATGGTAAACGAAAGCTCCCTCACAGGAGAATCCGATAATGTAGAAAAACAGACCACTGTCCTTGACGGCAACCAGTTACAGCCAGCTGATCAGAGCAATATGATCTTTTCTGGTTCTCTCATAACGAACGGACGGGGAATCGCTGTGGTCACAGCCACTGGTATGAATACGGAAATCGGGAAAATAGCCTCTCTTATGAATGATACAGAAGAAAAAAAGACTCCTCTGCAGATAAGTCTTGATCAATTTGGCAGCCGCCTAGCCGTCATGATTCTCTTCATCTGTGCATTGGTGTTTGTCTTAAGCCTGTACAGGAAAACTCCTCTGCTAGAATCATTAATGTTTGCAGTAGCTCTGGCGGTGGCTGCTATTCCTGAGGCCCTTGGCTCAATTGTAACGATTGTCCAGGCAATGGGGACCCAGCGCATGGCAAAAGAACACGCCATCATAAAGGATTTAAAAGCTGTGGAAAGCCTTGGATGTGTGTCTGTAATCTGTTCTGACAAAACAGGCACTCTTACCCAGAACCGAATGAGTGTCCAGGAAATCTTCACAGATAACCAGATTTTCTCCCCTCATTGCCTAAACCCATTCCACCCGGTTCACCGGTATCTGCTCTATGCCGCCGTTCTTGCCAACGATGCCCTCCCACCCGAACCATCTGCCTCCAGTCAGCAGCTTGGAGACCCTACCGAGTCTGCCCTGCTGGAAATGGGCCAGATGGCCGGCATGGATATTCCTCTTCTGCGCCGTGAGCTGCCCCGTTTAGGAGAATTGCCCTTTGACTCGTCCAGGAAGCAGATGAGCACCCTGCACCAGATTAATGACCGAACAATCCTTTTTTCCAAAGGTGCCCCGGATATATTAATTGAAAAATCCTCAAAATTTCTGACGACAGCTGGAGCCCGGCCTCTCACTGGTCCTTTAAGGCAACAGTTCCTGGAGCAAAACCAGCGTTGGTCCTCCCAGGGTCTCCGGGTTCTGGCTATGGCCTATCGGGAAACAGAGGAAAATCATCACTGTGATACCAGCCTGGAAACGGATTACGTTTTCCTGGGTATGACGGCTATGATGGATCCCCCCCGGGTGGAATCACGGACCGCTGTGGCCAATGCCCGCCGCGCCGGTATACGCCCGGTAATGATCACTGGTGACCATAAGATTACAGCCACTGCAGTGGCAGAAAAAATCGGCCTGTTCCGAAAAGGAGATATGGCTGTCACTGGCTCGGAATTGGATTCCATGGATGATAAGCAGCTTGTTCAAAGCTTAAATCGGATTTCCGTTTATGCCCGGGTCTCCCCTCAGCATAAAATCCGCATTGTCAATGCATGGCAGTCCAGAGGCCACATTGTAGCAATGACTGGAGACGGGGTTAATGATGCCCCTGCCCTTAAAAAGGCAGATATTGGTGTCGCCATGGGGATCACCGGAACAGAAGTGTCTAAGGATGCCGCATCCATGATCCTGACAGATGACAACTTTGCCACCATTATCAAAGCTGTGGCCAATGGAAGAAATGTATACCGCAACATCCGCCATGCAATACAGTTTCTTCTGTCCGGCAATATGGCTGGCATCTTCAGTGTGCTCTACACTTCCCTGATGGCCCTTCCCATGCCCTTCGCACCGGTCCATCTTTTGTTTATCAATCTGTTGACAGATTCACTTCCTGCCATTGCCATCGGCATGGAGCCTCAGGAGGACGGTCTGCTAGATCAGTCTCCCAGAGATCCCCATGAAGGAATTCTCACTGGCGCCTTTCTTCTCAGTATCGTTTTTCAGGGGCTTTTGATCTCCATCTGTACCATGGCGGCTTTTCACTTAGGCCTTGATACAGGAGGCGCAGGGACAGCCAGCACAATGGCCTTCTCTACCCTGACTCTTGCCCGGCTGCTTCATGGCTTTAACTGCCGAAGTGAACATTCCATCCTGCGCCTTGGATTTTGGGGAAATCTATGGAGCATTATGGCCTTTGAGGCAGGAATTGTGTTGCTGACCTCTGTATTATTTCTTCCCGGTTTGCAGGTACTGTTTGCCGTGGCTGATTTAAACATCAGCCAGCTTCTCACAATCCTGATCTTTGCACTGATTCCCACAGCTGTGATCCAGGCTGTAAAAACCTTGCGGGAAGCACTAAACTAGAAAATATTTTTATAAGGCAGATGGTCTGACAAACCACCTGCCCTGTTTAATCAGTCAATAACTGAATACTCAAACAATTCATACCACAGCCGCGTTCCTTCCTCAATATCCTCTGGTAAAAGGGCACGGGCTACAAGCTTTAGCTCTCCATCTTCTGTGTCAACTCTCCGCAACCGCGCATAATCACCGTCAATCTGCTCCACGATATACTCATAAGGCCCCATTCAGAAGCACCTCCCATTCTTTCTCCTTAAACCCCACCAAAACTCTGTTCTCCGTCACTGCCAAAGGACGTTTTACCAGCATCCCGTCACTGGCTAAAAGAAGGATCTTATCCTCTTCTTTCATCTCCGGAAGTTTGTCCTTCAGCCCCAGCTCCTTATACTTCATCCCGCTGGTGTTAAAAAATCGTTTCACCTCCATCCCGGAGCGGTCAATCCACTGTTTCAGTTCATCTACGGTAGGATTCTTCTCTACAATGTGGCGATCCTCATAAGTAATCTCATGGGCATCTAACCATTTCTTTGCTTTCTGACAAGTGCTGCATTTGGGGTATTCAATAAAAATCATATCTCTGTCTCCTTTTTCTTTGTTAAATATATATTATTTTCTTAATATCTTACCCTATTATCTTAAAAAACACAACGAATAATCACCGTTTCTTTTCATTCCTCCCTGCTCCATAAGGCTTAAACACCCGAACAAGCCAAACCACACCAAGACCAATCAATCCCCCGAAAAACAAAAAAGCACCTATGGCAACCGTCACCAACAAGGTCCTCCTGATTCGTTCCCACAGAGTGAACGGTACTTCCATTGCAGCAGCCGCCGGCTTTGTCTCCCTGATCTCCACAACTTCCGGCTCCGGCTCTCCTTTTATCTCCTGCGAATCCGTCTCAGACACCTCCTTCTCATAGACTGCCACTGTCCTCCACAAGCGATATTCCGGAAATTGAGCCATACCTGCATACAAGACACGATAATCCCTCATTCGCTTCTTGCCAGAGGCAACCCCATTACGGCAAAGCTCCCCTGTATCATCCGCATAAGCCTCCCCATCCCACTCAAAATCCAAAATCTGATAGTCCTCAGGTGACACACCGATCTCTCTTAAAAGAAGTTCCTCGCACTCAGCTAACCGGGGCTTTTCCCCTTCCCCAAAAATCAGATGATCTCCCAGCCAATAAGAGCCTGCTTGGTATCTGTGAAAAATCACCGGAAACTGAAAACCATCCTGCCACGCTTCTCTAATGATTGTCTTTTCTTTCAGATGACAGGAAACCGCCTCCGTCTTCCCGCCTTCTTGTACCTCTACCAGAATATTTTCAGGAAGCTGTGTAATCCCCTCTGCCGGACCAATAATCTCCTCCCTCTCTACAGGAAAGCTTTTATCCGGAACCTGAATCGCTTCCACCTCCCAAGACAGAAGCCGGTACACATCTCCCTCTGATGTGGTATATATGCTTTCCGGAATCGGGCAGCTGCCCGGATCTGCAAAGCTGTCGGATCGGATCGTGATCCCTTCCGTCCCATCCATGGCCATATTCTCCCAATCTTCCGTCATTCTGCCTGTATCCTGTCTGATCATGGCATACACATCCAGTTTTTCCACCACTATCATCTGAATCAGAATCACCCCCGTCCACCAGAAAAGCTGAATCGTCCGGTTTTTTTGCTGCTTTTTCTCTGTTTTCTTTCCGCTTTCCGTCAAATCCTTTCTCAAATAAAACCTCCTTTTCATTTTGCCTGATTCCCGAAATCTTTTTCCGGTTAATAAAATAGATACTCTGAAAATCAGCCGTGAAAAGACTCCGAAAATACACTTTTCTTTAAAACCCTCAAATAACCTACATGGGACTACCGACCAAGAATTAGTCAGCTTCCAAAGATCCCTGCCGAGACCCGGCACCGGGAAACAAACAGGAAACACTTTTCCTGTCTGGCTTTAATTATACAAAAAGGAGCCTGAAATTTCAAGCCCCAAAAACAAACTGATATAAATCTTTGTACTCCTGATATTCCGGATATTCCTCCATATCCCGCAATCCATCCAGAATCCCTTTGGCGTACCACCTATGACAATCCTTTCTCTTCTCATTAAACCGGGCCCACAACGCATCACCCATGCACAGATAATCTCGTGCCGTAGCCCGCATATTGCTCAGCTTGTCCGCCAACGTCAAGATCTTTACCTCATAAGATGCATTTCCCAGATGTTGGATCGTGTGAGCCTTTCGCTCCTCCCAAGTCAGAGACTTATCCTCAGTCTCCGCCTGAACCAATGATAAAACCCGCTCTCCAAACATCTGTCTCAGCTCCTGCGCGGTCACTGCTGTATCCTCCAACACATCATGCAAATACGCTGCAGCAATCACCTCTTCATCCTTTGTCATCCGTGAGACCAGCAGCGCCACCTCCATTGGATGATAAATATATGGCATCTTACCGCCTTTGCGCAGCATCCCCTCATGTGCCTTTGTCGCAAACTTCGCTGCTTCCTGTATCATAGCTGTTCCCCTTTGCCATTCCCTGGGCTTACCCTAAGCCGCCTAACTTGTACCATACCAAAAAAATGTAATACAAGCCCCCTGCGGCTTCAAACCACAGGGGACTCTGCATCATTGATTTGTAATTTCAGATTCTTTCAGGGCTGTCATTCTTCATCCTCTTCTGACACAGTATTGTCCTTTGGCTCATCGCCTCTGTCTGTATCCTCCAAATCAGTCAGATCATCAAGCTCCTCGTTCTCATCAATGCCAAAAACCTCCGGAGCCTCTTCCATGATGCCCTCTTCTCCTGTCAGAATGATGTCCTCATCATCCCCCAGAATAATCTCATCATCCATGGCAAAATCTGTATCCAGCTTCACCGACCGATACATTTTCATTCCTGTACCGGCAGGAATCAACTTACCAATCAAAACATTCTCCTTAAGCCCAATCAGATGATCTACCTTCCCATTGATAGCCGCCTCTGTCAGGACCTTTGTGGTCTCCTGGAAGGATGCCGCTGACAAGAAGGAATCTGTGGCCAGAGAAGCTTTGGTAATACCTAACATCACCTGTTTTCCCTCTGCTGGAATCTTTCCATCTGCAATCAGCGCCTCATTCATCTCATTGAAATCCAGCACATCCATAGAGGTTCCCGGAAGCACATTACTGTCACCGCTCTCTTCAATCTTGATCTTTTTTAACATCTGATGGACGATCATCTCCACATGCTTGTCATTGATCTCCACACCCTGAAGGCGGTATACCCGCTGCACCTCCCGGATCATATAATCCTGCACAGCCCTGACACCTTTGATCTTTAAGATATCATGGGGATTGACACTTCCTTCTGTCAGCTCATCACCTGCCTCAATCACCTGCTCATCCTGAACCTTCATCCGTGATCCATAGGGGATCAGATAAGTCTTGGAATTACCGGTCTCTGTGTCTGTCACAACGATTTCACGTTTCTTCTTGGTGTCTTTGATAGTCACAACGCCGCCAAACTCAGAGATAATCGCCAGACCTTTGGGCTTTCTGGCCTCAAACAGCTCCTCCACACGGGGAAGACCCTGAGTGATATCACCGCCTGCCACACCACCTGTATGGAAAGTACGCATTGTCAGCTGAGTCCCCGGCTCCCCGATAGACTGGGCCGCAATAATCCCTACTGCCTCACCCACCTGGACCGGCTGGCCCGTTGCCATATTCGCTCCATAGCACTTGGCACACACACCTACATGGGACTTACAGGTAAGAACCGTGCGGATCTTAACAGAATCTCTTCCCTGCTTCTCCAAAACCCGCATAACTGCTGCCGCGCGTTTCGGTGTACACATATGATTGGCCTTTACCACTACCTCCCCGGTATCCGGATCAACAATAGTCTCTGCAATATACCGCCCGGTCAAACGCTCCTGAAGGTCCTCAATCGTCTCATCGCCATCAGCAAAAGCCTTGATATCCATAAATGGAATATCTCTGCCCTCGCAGCAATCCACCTCCCGGATAATCAGATCCTGGGACACATCCACTAAACGGCGGGTCAGATAACCAGAGTCTGCTGTACGCAAGGCAGTATCCGACAACCCCTTTCTTGCCCCGTGGGCGGAAATGAAGTACTCCAATACATCCAGTCCCTCACGGAAATTGGACTTGATCGGCAACTCAATGGTATGGCCGGTAGTATCTGCCATCAGTCCGCGCATACCTGCCAGCTGCTTGATCTGCTTGTCAGAACCACGGGCCCCAGAGTCGGCCATCATATAAATATTATTATATTTATCCAGACCGCTGAGCAGATCATGAGTCAACTGATCATCCGTATCCTTCCAAGTATCAATAACCTCTTTGTAGCGCTCTGCCTCCGTAATCAAACCACGGCGGTAGTTCTTGGCAATCTGATCTACCGTTGCCTGGGCATCTGCTATCAATTGAGGCTTGGAAGCAGGAACCGTCATATCAGAAATAGAAACCGTCATGGCAGCCCTGGTAGAATATTTATATCCAATTGCCTTAATATCATCCAGAGTGATGGCCGTCTGTGTGGCACCATGAACATTAAACACTTTCTCCAAAATCTGCTTCAGCTGCTTTTTGCCAACATGGAAATCCACCTCCAGCTTCAGCATATTCTCCTCCTGGGTCCGGTCCACAAACCCCAGATCCTGAGGAACAATCTCATTGAAAATAAAACGCCCCACTGTGGATTCCACAATGCCAGTCTTTACAGTACCGTCCTCCATGGTCTTTTCCACCCGGGCTTTGATCTTGGAATGGAGCGTGACCACACCGTTCTCATAGGCAAGAATTGCCTCATTGACGCTCTTAAATGCCTTTCCTTCTCCCTGGCTTCCAGGACGCTCCTGAGTCAGATAATAAATTCCCAGCACCATATCCTGAGACGGAACTGCTACCAGACCGCCATCGGAAGGCTTCAGCAAATTATTGGGAGACAGCAGAAGGAACCGGCACTCAGCCTGAGCCTCCACTGACAGCGGCAGGTGGACTGCCATCTGGTCTCCGTCAAAGTCTGCATTAAAAGCCGTACATACCAGAGGATGAAGCTTGATAGCCTTACCCTCCACCAGAATCGGCTCAAACGCCTGGATACCCAGTCTGTGCAGAGTAGGCGCCCGGTTTAGCATCACCGGATGCTCCTTGATAACCTCCTCCAGCACATCCCACACCTCTGACTGAAGGCGCTCCACCATCTTCTTGGCACTCTTAATATTGTGGGCTGTACCATTCTGCACCAGCTCTTTCATCACAAAGGGTTTAAACAGCTCAATGGCCATTTCCTTTGGCAAACCACACTGGTAGATCTTTAATTCTGGCCCTACCACAATAACAGAACGCCCGGAATAGTCCACCCGTTTGCCTAACAGATTCTGACGGAACCGCCCCTGCTTACCCTTGAGCATGTCAGAGATAGACTTTAATGCCCGGTTGCCTGGTCCTGTCACTGGTCGGCCCCGCCTTCCGTTATCAATCAAAGCATCCACTGCCTCCTGCAGCATCCGCTTCTCATTGCGGACAATAATATCCGGTGCGCCCAGTTCCAGAAGCCTGGCCAGACGGTTGTTCCGGTTGATAATTCTTCTGTACAGATCATTCAGATCGGATGTGGCAAAACGGCCGCCATCCAACTGTACCATGGGACGGATATCCGGCGGGATCACCGGAATCACTGTCATAATCATCCATTCCGGCTTGTTTCCTGAATTGCGAAACGCCTCCACAACCTCCAGCCTCTTGATAATCCTGGCCCGCTTCTGCCCGCTGGAATCACGAAGCTCCTTTCGCAGACTCTCTGACTCTTTCTCTAAATCAATAGCCCGCAGAAGCTCTAACACTGCCTCCGCTCCCATTCCCACGCGGAATGCACCATAGCCCCACTTTTCCAGCTCCTCCCGGTACTCCTTCTCTGAGAGGACCTGCTTATACTGCAGACTGGTCTGGCCCTTATCCAAAACAATATAGGATGCAAAATACAAAACCTTCTCCAATATCCGGGGAGAGATGTCCAGAATCAGCCCCATCCGGCTGGGGATACCCTTAAAATACCAAATATGGGATACAGGAGCCGCCAGGTCAATATGGCCGATCCGCTCTCTCCGGACGCTGGCTTTGGTCACTTCAACACCGCACCGGTCACAGATCACACCCTTATAGCGGATCTTTTTGTATTTACCGCAGTGACATTCCCAGTCTTTACTGGGCCCAAAGATCCTCTCACAGAAAAGACCGTCCCGCTCCGGCTTCAGTGTCCGGTAGTTAATCGTCTCCGGCTTTTTCACCTCGCCATGGGACCACTCCAGAATCTTCTCCGGAGAAGCCAGGCCAATCTTGATGGCATCAAATGTCAACGGCTGATAAGTTTCATTTGTCTCTGGCATGAGCGATACTCCTCTCTATTTTTGAGTTCCTAAATCACAACAGTTCCGATGCCGGAGCTGTTACCCTAATCCAACATATCGTGACAATTCAGGCGGGACATCTCCTTACCTGCCTCCGCCGGCTGAATTGTTACAGCATATCATCAGAAGAGTCATCGAAATCGGAATCATCATCAAAATCATCAAATTCGCTGTCATCATCTCCTTCGTCCTGGCCATCCACATCCACCAGCTCTCCGTCAGAGAACTCCTGCTTCTGATAACCATAAGTGCCAAAGGACTCCTCCTGATTGTAACTTCGGTCTCCCTCTATGATAGAGCGCAGATCGGTATCACTGTAATCAATATTCTCCCCGATCTCCACCTCTGTATTGTCATCTCGCAGTACCCGCACATCCAGGCAAAGTGACTGCAATTCCTTAAGAAGTACCTTAAAGGACTCAGGAATCCCTGACTCAGGAATATTCTCGCCCTTGATGATCGCCTCATATGTCTTGACACGCCCTACCACATCGTCCGACTTCACTGTCAGAATCTCCTGGAGTGTATAGGAAGCGCCATAGGCCTCCAACGCCCATACCTCCATCTCACCAAAACGCTGTCCTCCAAACTGTGCCTTACCACCTAAAGGCTGCTGCGTGACAAGAGAATATGGTCCGGTGGAACGGGCATGGATCTTATCATCTACCAGATGGTGCAATTTTAAATAATGCATGTGACCAATGGTAACCGGGCTGTCAAAATATTCTCCGGTACGGCCATCCCGCAAACGCACCTTACCGTCCCGGTTGATCTCCACACCCTTCCACAATTCTCTGTGTTCCAGATGAGCTCCCAGATAGTCCATAACCCCCGGCTTTACCGTATCCTTATGCTTCTCGTAAAATTCCTCCCAGGACAAATTAACATAGTCATTGGCCAGGCTTAAAGTGTCCATAATGTCATTCTCATCCGCTCCGTCAAAGACCGGGGTTGCAATATTAAAGCCAAGTGCCTTGGACGCAAGGCTTAAATGAATCTCCAAAACCTGCCCAATATTCATTCGGGACGGCACACCCAGAGGATTGAGCACAATATCCAGCGGACGTCCATTTGGCAGAAACGGCATATCTTCCACCGGAAGCACCCGGGAAACCACACCCTTATTACCGTGACGTCCGGCCATCTTGTCTCCCACAGAAATCTTACGCTTCTGAGCAATATAGATGCGAACTGTCTCATTAACGCCAGGAGACAGCTCATCCCCGTTCTCCCTGGTAAATACCTTGGCATCTACAATAATACCATAAGCGCCGTGAGGCACCTTCAAAGAGGTATCACGGACTTCTCTGGCTTTCTCACCAAAAATAGCCCGCAAAAGACGCTCTTCCGCAGTCAGCTCTGTCTCGCCCTTGGGAGTCACCTTGCCTACCAGAATATCTCCGGCACGCACCTCTGCCCCGATCCGGATAATTCCTCTCTCATCCAGATCCTTTAAGGCGTCATCGCCTACTCCCGGCACATCCCGGGTGATCTCCTCCGGTCCTAGCTTGGTGTCACGGGCCTCTGCCTCATATTCCTCGATATGAACCGATGTATACACATCCTCCCGCACCAGACGCTCAGAAAGCAGTACCGCATCCTCATAGTTGTAGCCCTCCCAGGTCATAAACCCGATCAGAGGATTCTTGCCTAATGCGATCTCTCCGTTTTGCGTGGAGGGACCATCCGCGATCACATCTCCCGCCGCCACATGATCTCCTTTATAGACAATCGGCTTCTGGTTATAGCAGTTGGACTGATTACTTCTCTTAAACTTGGTCAGATGATAAGCCTCGCGGCTTCCATTATCATCTCTGCGTATAATAATTTCATTACTGGCGGAACGCTCCACCACACCTGCGTGACGGGCCAGCACACACACGCCGGAGTCCACAGCTGCCTTTGCTTCAATCCCGGTACCCACCACAGGAGCCTCCGTAGTCAGAAGCGGCACAGCCTGACGCTGCATGTTCGATCCCATTAGAGCACGGTTGGCATCATCATTCTCCAGGAAAGGAATCATGGATGTAGCCACAGAAAACACCATCTTCGGTGAAACGTCCATCAAATCAATCGTATTTTTCTGGAATGCAGATGTCTCCTCCTTAAAACGACCGGAAACATTATTTCTCAGGAAATGGCCCTTCTCATCCAAAGGCTCGTTCGCCTGAGCCACAATAAAATTGTCCTCCTCATCAGCAGTGAGATACACCACCTCATCCGTAACCACCGGATTCATCCGGTCCGTCTTATCCACCACCCGGTAAGGAGCTTCAATAAATCCATACTGATTCACCCGGGCATAGGTAGCCAGGGAATTGATCAGACCAATATTGGGACCTTCAGGCGTCTCAATGGGACACATTCTGCCGTAATGAGTGTAATGAACGTCCCGCACCTCAAATCCAGCCCGCTCTCTGGACAGACCACCAGGCCCCAGAGCAGACAGACGCCTTTTATGGGTCAGCTCTGCTAACGGGTTGTTCTGATCCATAAACTGAGACAGCTGGGAGCTTCCGAAAAACTCCTTCACAGCAGCTGTCACCGGCTTAATGTTGATCAGGGACTGAGGGGTAATTCCATCCATATCCTGTGTGGTCATACGCTCACGGACCACCCGCTCCATACGGGACAAACCAATCCGGTACTGATTCTGCAAAAGCTCGCCAACAGCACGAATCCGCCGGTTGCCCAAATGGTCAATATCATCCGCAGTGCCAATAGCACCTTCCAGATGCATATTATAATTAATAGAGGCAAGAATATCTTCTTTGGTAATATGCTTGGGAATCAGTTCCCCTGCATTGCGGTGTACCAATTCCTTAAACTTTGCCTTATCCCCGCCAGCTTCTTCCAGAATAGTTTTTAATACCGGGTAATATACTAACTCTGTAATCCCGGCTTCCTCCGGATCAAAATCCGCATATTTTGCCAGATCCACCATCATATTGGACAGAACCTTGTAATTGCGGTCCGGCCCCTGGATATACACAAAAGGAATCCCTGCATTCTGAATCGCCTCTGCCAAATCCTTATCCAGAACAGCCCCCGCTTCTGCCAGAACCTCACCCGTGTCTGTGTCCACCACATTCTCTGCCAGGGTCTGACCCTTTAAGCGGTTTTTAAAATGCAGCTTTTTATTGAATTTGTATCGGCCCACCTTGGCCAGATCATAGCGCCGGGGATCAAAAAACATACTGTTGAGCAGGCTCTCCGCACTGTCCACTGACAACGGCTCACCGGGACGGATCTTTTTGTACAGCTCCAAAAGGCCATCCTGATAGTTGTCAGAGGTATCCTTCCCAAAGCTTGCCAGAAGCTTTGGCTCTTCCCCAAACAGTTCCAAAATCTCCGCATTGGTGCCATAACCTAAAGCACGAATCAAAACCGTCACCGGCACCTTCCGGGTACGGTCCACACGGACGTAAAAAATATCATTGGAATCGGTCTCATATTCCAGCCATGCACCCCGGTTGGGAATCACCGTGCAGGTATACAGCTCCTTACCGACCTTGTCATGTCCAATACCATAGTAGATACCAGGGGAGCGCACCAGCTGGCTGACAATAACCCGCTCTGCCCCATTGATGACAAAGGAGCCGGTATCAGTCATAAGCGGAAGGTCACCCATAAAGATCATATGCTCATTGATCTCTTCTTTATCCTTATTGTAAAGCCTTACCCGCACCTCCAAAGGCGCCGCGTAAGTGGCATCGCGTTCTTTACATTCCTCGATTGAGTATTTAACTTTATCTCTGCATAAGGTAAAATCCACAAATTCCAGACTCAGATGCCCGGCAAAATCAGAGATCGGGGAGATATCTTCAAACACTTCCTTCAGGCCTTCATCCAGGAACCACTGATAGGAGACCTTTTGAATCTCAATCAGGTTCGGCATCTCAAGAACTTCTTTCTGCCTTGAGAAGCTCATTCTAACGCTTTTCCCGGCCGACACCGGGCGCATTCTGCTTTTCTCCATTGACGTTCACCCCTGTTATATATTCGATTTTGCGGCGCTTTCAGGGCGCAAAAGGCCCATGATGCCACAATAGAGCACATTCCATAATAGCATAGCCCTGTCAAGGTGTCAAGTTTTTTCTTCTTGCAAAATCTTTAAAAAAATGATATACTGTCAAGGCAGACTTTTATCTGCTGTTCCGATAGGTCTGCCCAACTTAAAGAGCATATTGGAGGTATTCCCCATGACAATGTCCACCGTTTTAAACGTGTTGCTGGCAATTCTGGTCATTGCGGTGATCGTGCTGGCTGTCCTCTATTTTTTGGGAAGGAAGCTGGAAAAGCGCCAGGTTGAACAGCAGGCCCTGCTAGAGGCAGCAAAACAGACCGTGTCCATGCTTGTTATTGATAAGAAGAAAATGAAAATCCGGGATGCCGGGCTTCCCAAGATGGTCTATGAACAAACTCCCAGGTATATGCGGTGGGCGAAGGTTCCTGTTGTAAAAGCCAAGGTCGGCCCCAGGGTTATGACACTGATGGCAGACGAGCGGGTTTTTGCCATGCTGCCGGTAAAAGCGGAAGCTAAAGTTGTGATCAGCGGGATCTACATAACCGATATCAAGAGCGTCCGCGGCGGCTCTGTAGTGGCACCACCAAAGAAAAAAGGATTTTTTGCACGATTCAAAAAGGACGACAGCCCAAAGAAAAGTGAAAACAAAGGCGGCAAAGCCAATAAGGAAAAAGGCAAAAAGAGTAAATGATCGGATTGTCAAATCCATTAAAAACGGATTCTCCCGGGAGAATCCGTTTTTGGTTCCCTGCAGAGCTACAGCTGCAGCTTTGCCTTCTGCCTGGAGCAAATATCCATAGTAATACTGCAGTCTGACACATGCTGGTAGTTAATTCCCAGAGAATAATCCACCGTCACCTTCAGGGTGTCCTCTCCTTCTTTCAGACGAATCCGCGTGGTGTTCAGCTCCACAACCATGTCCCCTAAAGGAGTTGCATACCGGGTCTGGCTTTTTTTATCCAATTCAAAGACCATGTGAGTTCCGATAATTCCCCGTTTGCGGATATCCAGCATATCTGGTGTAATCTTCACAGTATTGCGAACCTTTCCTTCAAAGCCTTCCATCATTTCCTCATAAACCAGATAATGCTTTCCGTTTTTGCAGAAATAATCTCCGGTGGTGATAACTTCCACGTCATTGCTCTCACCATCCAGGGCCTGCAATCCACTGATCCGAATCAGTACATCTCTTGTCATATGCTCATCCCCCTGTGTTTAGTCAGTATTCCTCAATGTGAATCTTTCTGGTCTCTTTTACCTGACCGGGAAGAATTGCTGTTGCAAAGCTGGTGAATTTCTCCGCCAGATCACTGACAAAAAACTGATATTTTTCTTCCTCCAAAGACGATTCCGGCCGGTCCAGCTTCTGCTGCCTGAGCAGACTTCTAAGTTCCAGGGCCGTCTCGTAGGCAGGATTGACCAAGGTCACCTCTTCCCCCATCAACCGGCGCAGAGTGGAGCGCAGCAAAGGATAATGCGTACATCCCAGCACCAGGGTATCAATATATTTCCCCTTCAGCTCGCTCAAATACCGGGAGGCAATTTCATCTGTGACTGAATCGTGCAAAAGTCCTTCCTCCACCAAAGGCACAAACAGCGGACAGGACTTGCCGTATACCTTAATGTCCGGCCGCATCTTCCTCATCACCTCTGTATAAATCCCGCTGCCTATGGTTCCCTCCGTGCCGATCACCCCGATCTTTCCATTATGCGTGGATTTGACAGCCGTTCTGGCGCCGGCATTAATCACGCCGATCACAGGGATATCTGTCTCTGCCTGTACAGTCTCTAGGGCATAGGAACTGGCAGTATTACAGGCAATCACAATCGCCTTCACATCCATAGTGCGCAAAAAGCGAATAATCTGCCGGGAATAGCGGATTACCGTGTCTCTTGATTTGCTCCCATAGGGCAGTCTGGCCGTGTCGCCGAAATATATGATTCTTTCCTCCGGGAGCTGGCGCATGATCTCCCGGGCCACGGTCAGACCTCCGACACCGGAATCAAACACCCCCACTGGTGCATTTCTGTCCATCACTTTTGTCCTCTCCTGTTTTTCCATTGCTCATCCATGCAGCCTCTATCGGGATTTTCTCTCAAATGCCATCTGAATAAGCCTGTCAATCAGGATACGCTTAGACAGGCCCCGGGCCTCCCACAGCATGGGATACATGCTGATTGCCGTAAAGCCGGGAATCGTGTTGATCTCATTAAATACGATTTCCCCGTTCTCTTTTACAAAAAAATCCACCCGCGCCAGACCATAGCCATCCACTGCATTAAAGATTCTCTCTGCTGCTTTTCTTACCTGTTCAGCTGAATCTCCCGGCAGATCGGGATCAAGCACTGTACGGGATTCCTCATTAAAATATTTGGCATCAAAATCGTAGAATTCCGCTGCTGCCAATATCTCCCCTACACCAGAAGACAGAACCGGCTTATCTCCGCCACCTAAGACAGCACACTCAACCTCATGGCCCACAATGGCTTCCTCCACCAGAAGCTTACTGTCATGGCTGGCGGCCTCCTCAAGGCCTTCCATCAGTTGCTGACGGTTTTCTGCCTTGGTGATTCCCCGGGAAGATCCGGCATTGGCTGGCTTTACAAACACCGGGTAGGGAAAGCTTTCTTCTACCTGGCGGATAACGGACTCTGGATCTTTTTTAAGCTTCCATACAAGCACCGGGACATAGGCCGCCTGGCGGATTCCCAGAGTGCTGACAATCATCTTGGTATACAGCTTATCCATGGAAACTGCCGAGGCCAAGACACCACAGCCCACATAAGGGATGTGGGCCATCTCAAAAAGGCCCTGGATGGTGCCATCCTCCCCATAAGGACCATGGAGAATGGGGAAAGCTCCATCGATTTTCACCTGACGGTTCTCACCATTTTCTGTCAAAATCACACATTTTTTTGTGGCGTCCGGGGAGATGACTGCTTCCACCTGACTTTCCTTCCAGGCGCCGGAGCGGATGTCCTTTGAGGATGCAGCGTACAGCCAGTGGCCGGCTTCCGTGATGCCGATTAACAAAGGCTCGTAACGCAGAGTGTCTATCTGATCAATTACATTGGCAGCAGACATACAGGAAACAATATGCTCTGATGACTGGCCGCCGAATATAACAGCGATGGTTTTTTTTGACATTTAAGAGGTCCTCCTAGTATTTTTTAATTGTTTGATAAATAAAAAGAGGAGCGCCAGAAAATATGGGAAACGTTTGTGGAATTCTGAGCAGCTCCACGGTGCTTTCTTGTTGATTTTCATAGATAAAAGCACCGCTAAATCATTACGTTTAATTATATCATATCTGTCAATAATTGAAAGTGGAATCAAAAAAACCAAAATATTTTTCATAACAATCTCTAGGAGAACATAAAAATGAGAAAATCTTGTACAAATGTCACTAAAAATTGTCCCGATAGCAGAAAGAGAGCTTCCTGGCAGGCCTGCGCAGCCCTTTCCCTGGGTTGTCTTCTCTTCGCCTTTTTACTTACACAGATTCAGCTTCAAAATCAGAGAGAGGCCTTGGCTTCCCGATTGTCCCCATCGATTCTCCGCTTTCACATCCTGGCTGACAGTGACCAAAAGGAGGACCAGAAGGTGAAGCTGGAAGTTCGCAGTCTGATTTTAGACTATTTGAAAAGTCACCTTCCCGCCGGCGCCGGTAAAAGAGAAACCATTGCCTGCCTGGCTGAAAACAAGCAGGAAATCGAAGCCCTGGCTGAAAAACATTTAAAAAAACAAGGCTTTGATTATCAGGCAACCTTACAGCCAATTACCAGCTGCTATTTCCCCACCCGTACTTATGGCTCCTATGTCTTTCCTTGTGGCTACTATGATGCTGCCCGGATTACTCTGGGAAAAGGGAAAGGGCATAACTGGTGGTGTGTTCTTTATCCTCAGTTTTGCTTTGTAGATGAAACTCTGACCGCTGTACCCGCAGAAAGCACCCAAATACTTCAGACAGAATTAAAACAGGACGATTATCTTGCCATTCAAGATAACCGTCCTGATATAAAAATTCGTTTTCTGTTTTTTCCTGAATTAGGACAAAGCACAGACATGGACCTGCCTTCCAAAAACCTTGCCGGCTCAAATCAGCCTGAAAGATATGAGTCTGCCTGTTCTCCGGTCAGTCACTGACAGTTGCAAATCCTAAAACTGCCCAGTCATAGGTCTCCATGGCCTGAAGAAGGCTTAAGTTAGCTGCCTCCTTCTCCCCCTTCTTTTGATAATAAGAAATCTGGGTGCCGATATACTGAACCCGGGACAGCAACCCCAGCTCATACTGTCTCTCGCAAGCCGCCCGGTTCAGCTCTGCTGCCTCATATCCGGTCTTCGCTGCCTGGTAGGCAGCCTTTTTGTCCAGGACATCCTGGTACAACCGCTGCATCTCAATGGTCAGCTTATCGTCCCCCTCCTCGATCATCCTGCTCCGGGCTGCCGTTTGGCCATTTGTACTGCCCTTAGCTGAGGTTCGCTGAGAAATGAGTGTATAATTATTGCCAATCGCCTTTATTGTATCCTTTTCCAGATCCATTCCATCAAGCCTGGTAAAATCAAACTCCGGAATGGAGCAGATCTCCGGCTCAGAATCCGGGGCAAAGCCCAAAAGCATACAAAGCGTCCGCCGCACACTCTCCTGCTGATCTCTCAGGGAAGCCAGCTGGGTTCTGGCGCCTAAAAGACTGGCATTTGCACTGGCAAGGTTGTTATCCGTAGTCATCCCCAGCTCTGTCTGCCGTCCAGCCATCTCTGCCTGCTGCTCATACAGCCACACCATAGTTTCCAGGGTGGCAATATTCTGCCGGATAGTCTCATAGCCAATCATGGCGCTCTGAGTCCCCGCCACCACCTGTCGCTCCGCACGCCGCAGCGCACTGGTGGCCTGGCGATTTGTTCCCCACTCGTTTACCACATCCCGCATTCCCTGGACAACTCCAAGATAAGTCCTATCCAGTTGACGTCCTGTGGCCACCAGCATAGGGCTTCCCATCAGCTTTCCCGCAGTAACATACCCGTCTGCCGTCTGCTTTACCGTCCAGTATTGACTCTCCAGCTCTGTGACCATGCTGGCATAATCCTTCCGGGTGTCCATATACATTTCCCACGCTTTAGAAATATCCGGATTATACTCATGGACCAGGTTTGGAATCTCATCATATTCAATTCGGTTATCCTGAAGCCTTTTCAGGGTTTCAGCATCATATTTCTCCGGGTCTGGTACCGCCCCCGGCCCTGTGGGGGCGGCCTGGGCCGAAAGAGCCGGCAGCCCCAGCAAAACAATGGCCAAAGCACCAGCCACAATTTTCCCTGCCAGTATTCCTTTTTCCTGCTTTTCGCTCATTCCGTCTCCTTTTCCCAGTGCAGCTATGAAGTGCCGGCAAGCCCGTTTACTGCCCAGTCATAAGTTTCCATTGTCTGAAAAAGATTCAAATCCGCAATCTCCACAGCAAGCTGCTTATTCTGCACCACATACTGCTGATTCTCCATCTGCATGCGGCTGGCATTTCCCTGCTGGAAGTTTACCTCAAGAGAATGAAGATTTCTGCTCTCCACATCCAGCTCCGCTACCGCCTGATCGTAGGCCAGCTTTGCTGTCAGCACATTCTGATAATTCGTCACCAGAGACGAGCCGATCTTTTGCTCATTGTCTGCAATGGTTTTTTCCAGACTAAGAATCACATTATCGCTGGCAGCATTGGCAAGCTTTTTCTTATTGACCTTTCTGGTGTAATTGTTCTCTATGGCCTGCTCCTTATCTGTCTGGGGATTCATCCCCCCAATCCTGGACAGATCTGCCTTTGGAATCGGGCGGATCTCCGGTCGGGCATCAAACCGCCACCCCAGCATTACCAAAAGTTTCTGCCGCACATTCTCCATTCCGGATCGGGCCGACTCCACGCTCCTCTGGGCTGTCAGCAGTGCCTCCTGGGCGCTCAGCACCTCTGTCTGTGTGGCAAGACCATTAGCCCTTCTTGTATTGGTGCTGGCCATGGCGCTCTGAGCCTGCAAGAGGGCCACCTCTGCCTGTCTAAGCTGCAGCTGGCCTTTTGCATAATTTATCATATTACTCTGAGCCACTGTGACAAGAGTCTTTTCTGCCTGCTTGTAATTCAGATAAATAATCTCGCTGTCATCCAGGTTATCATCTGCCTGCTGCATCATATTTTTAGCCTGAATCTCAGCCATAAGCATCGAATTCACTACCATTCCGTACATAGGATCATCCGAATCCGGATAATCCACACTGGCATAAATCTCATTTGCCATGTCCCGATACTTGGCAGACACATCATCCTTGGTATCCCCATATTTCTTTTTAAATTCGTTTAAATCCAGCTGATTTGTCTGAACCGTGGCGTTATATTCTGCAATCAGATCTTCAATCTCATCGTATTCAAGCACATCATCTCTTAGCCTGGCCCACTCCTCTTCCGTCCTGGAAAACTCCGGACTTGACGCCAATGAAGCATTGGGCATGGCAAAAAACATTGCACCTGCTGCAGCAAGAGAAACTGCCTGCTTCCATTTTCTCATCCATTTCTCCTTTCCGTCTTCAAATCTCCCAATGTCAATCATAGCTGGGAGTTTTTTTCCTTCTTCGCCCGCTCATCAGCAGATAATAGCCCGGCAGCATAAGAAGTGCCAGAACTGTAGATGCAATCAGTCCCCCCACATCCACCAGGGCCAGGCCCTGCATGCTTTCCCCACTGTCGCCGTATGCCATGGCCATGGGAATCATCGCCACAATGGTGGTCAGAGTAGTCATGAGAATCGGCCTCAGACGGGTAGCTCCCGCCTCAATTAGAGCTGTATGGATATCCATCTCCTGCCGGTATTGATTCACCGTATCCACATAAAGAATCCCATTGTTTACCACAGTCCCTGTAAGCATCAGAAAGCCCAGCAGGGAGGCCATGCTGATGGGAACGTCTGTCAGATACAAAAGCCCAAACGACCCGATCAGGGCAAAGGGAATTGTAGTCATCACCATAATGGAAAATTTCGGTGATTCAAACTGAGCTGCCATGACCACAAACACCAGAAATACCGCTGTGCCAATGGCCCCAAACAGGTTGCCGAACTCTCTGGCCATAGCCTCGTCCATGCTATTGACAGCCCGGGAAAGTGTGGGACTCATATGCCCTGAGACAATCTCATCATAAAGCTGTTTTTCTATCTCATCCTGCAGCCGCTCATCATCTGTCTGCAAGTCACCGGTGATCGTCACCTGGTACTGCCGGTCCATGCGGATAATGGTGGCCGGACTGTCCTTAAAGTGAATATCTGCCACATCCGTCAGAGCCACAGAAGCTCCGGAGTTGTTGGTCAGGACAATCCCCTTTAGCTTGTCAATGGTATCATACTCGTCATCCGGATACTCTACCATAACACGGATGTCATCGCCGTTTACCTCCAGGGTAGCAGCCTCCACCCCGCTCAGAATACTGTTGACAGATCCTGCAATCTGCATGGGGGTAATATTCTCTGCATTGGCCTTCACCGCATCTACATCCACCTTAACAACCGGCGCCGCATTTTCCAGCGTACTGTGTACCTTCGTCACCTCGCTGCGCTCCGTCAGCTCATCCACCACCTGATCGGAAGCCTCCTTCAGCTCATCATACTGAGTGCTCTGAAGGATGTATTCCACTCCGCTTGCAGCGGACATCATGGTCATGGAGGAGGAAGCTGATACAGATATATTAGCACCTGCAATCTGGTTCATCAAGGGTTTCCATTCTTTTACAACCTGGTCTGTCTCCCTCTTCCGATCATCTGACAGATAAGCCGTAAGAGTGGCCCCGCCACCCCCCAGACTCATGCCGCTGCCGCCGGAAGTCAGCATATAGGATTCCAAATCTGGATCCTGGGACACAATCGCCTCAACCTGGCGGAAAACCTTATCTGTCTCCTCTACTCGCAATCCAGGGCGGGTGTCAATGTTTATGCTGATGGTGCCGGTATCATCTGCCACCATCAGCTCCTTGCGAAGCTGAGTGGCCATCCAGATGGATATCCCCAACATCACCACGGAAAGCAGCACTACTGCCAGCTTCTTCGGAAGGATCACCTGCATCATTTTCCGGTATCCATCCTGCATTTTTGAAAGAATCCATCCGGCCGGTGAGCTGTCTTTCTCCTGAGGACGGAACACACAGTAGCACAAAGGAACGATGGTCATAGCGCTGATCAGAGATGCAACCAAGCAGAAAATAATCGTAAAGCCCAATGGCTTAAACATCTGGCCGGTCATTCCTTCCAAAAGCGCCAGGGGGAGAAACACCACACAGGTAGTGGCTGTACCTCCGATAATGGACTGAAGTACAATGCTGCTCCCCTCCAAAGCTGCCTCCCGGTATCCTACTATCCCCTTTCCTTTTGTGGAACGGAAACAGCTCTCCAACACCACAATAGAGTTATCCACCATCATACCCACACCCAGAACTAAACTGCTCAAAGTGATGACATTTAAGGTAAAGCCCATGGTCTGCATCAAAATCAACGCTGCCAAAATAGATATGGGAATGGAAGTTCCCACGATCAGCGATGCCCGGATCTCCCCAAAAAACAAGAAAATAATCACCATAGACACCAGCACAGCCATCACCATGGTCTGCATCACGCTCTTTAGGGAGGACTGGATGGAATCACTGGTGTCATTCACTACTATAATCTCCAGATTCTCGTCCTGAGCCTGAAGAGACTCAATAACCCTGCTAACCTCCCTTGATACCTCCATAGCTGTGGCACTCTGCTGCTTCTTAACCCCTAAAGAAATCGTGTCTCTCCCATTATGGCGAGCCACTCCGGTGGCCTCCTCTAAGGAGGTATGAACATTGGCCACATCCTCCAGATAAATCAAATTTCCATTTCCCAGAGAAATAGGAATCTGCTTTAACAGCTCCATGGTGTCATATTCGATTCCGGCGCTCACAGACAGCTGCTGCCCACCTACAATCGTATCTCCGGCCGGATAGGTGAAGTTGGTACTTCCAATAGCCGTTGAAATCGTATTCATATTTAGATGGTATTGCTGAAGCTTTTCCGGAATCAACTCGATTTTAATGTACTCCTCCTGGCCGCCGCTTACATCCACATCTGTGACAGTGGTAATCTTTTCCAGTTCCGGAACCACCTTATTATCAACATAATTGTAAAGATTTGGTTCCGTCTTATGATTCACAGACAGATAAACCGATGCCATATCATCCAAATTCATCTCCACCACCACTGGGGACTGACAATCATCAGGAAGACTGGCCTCCAGCACATCCATCTTCTTTTTCAGATCATCGTAGGCATCATCAATGTCCTTGCCGTAATCATATTGAATAACTACCATGGACATATTTTCCATGGATATGGACCGGACCCCGTCCACGCCGCTTAAAGAACCAATATTATCCTCAATCTCCGTAGTCACCAGATCATTGACATCCTCCGGGCTTGCCCCTGGATATACCGTGACAATGATTAACATGGGCATATCCATGGTAGGCATAAGCTCCATTTTAGCCGACAACACAGACTGAAGGCCAAATACAATCAGGCACAGTACCACCAAAACCGTTGTAACCGGCCGCTTGAGGACTGATTTTGTTAAACCCATACCCTTTTCCTCCTACTCTGCATACGAACTCTCTGTCTGTTTATCTGCCGCTTGCCCGTTATCACCAGCAGGAGCCTGGCTGGCAACCTGCACCTTGGCCCCTTCCGAAAGCTCTGAACTCCATGTGGTGATCACTTCATCATCCTCACCGATTCCTGACAGGATCTGAGCTCTCTCAGAATCATAGATCCCCACCTCCACTGCAACATGGTGTACTGTCCCCTTGTCATAGGTATATACATAGGCATCCCCTCCAGAGTAGTAAATGGCGTCCACTGGAATACTCATCGCATTATCCGCCCGGTCCGAAATCACAAACAAGCTCACCGCTGAGCCGGTAGGCAGGGCATCTCCGTTCTCCACTGAGGCCTTGATCTTAAAAAGGCCGGTGGCCGCATCAATCATACTGCTGATCTCTGTAATGCTTCCCTGATACTCCTTCCCATTTTTTTCTATCGTCATAGGCGCTCCCACCTGAAGCTGTTCCACCACTTTTTCTGTCACAGAGAAGGTGACTGCCTTGCTTCCCTCGCCGGAAATCACACACAGAAGAGACTGCTGGGCCACATTGTCATGAACCTCCACATCACACTGCTCCACTACTCCGCCTATGGGAGCCGTAATGTGGCTGAATTCCATCTGGTAATCATAATTCAGCTTTGCCTGGTCATACTGAATCTTAGCGCTTTTGGCCTGCATCTCCGCCTGCTCAAAAGCTGCAGAGGCTATATCCCCGGCTGCAAAAAGCGCCTGCTGCCTCGCCAAATTGGTATTGGCATTGTCCAAAGCAGTCTTGGCCGCCTCCATGCTAAGCCGGGCCGAATCCACCTGCTTAGTGTCAATGCTTAAGATGGCCTGACCTTCCGCCACCACATCACCGGCTTTCACAAACACCTCCGTGATCTCCCCTGCTGCCTTGGGATATATGTACACCACATCAGAGGGCTCCACTGTACCCACCAAATTCCGGTACAGCACAATATCTTCCGGCCGGGGCATCTCCACCTCCACCACCGGCACCGGCGCCTCCTCAAGAACTGCCTTCGGCCTCATCAAACGCGGTACCGCAACAGCAGCTCCCAAAGCCACAACAACAACGCCTCCAATTATCACTCCTTTATTCATTGCCATCTCCTCTTACTTTTTCATCTTTTTCCACAGCCGTGAAATGCTCTTTCCCGGCATCCTTATTTTTTTTATAAGAACCGTACTTTAAAATATCCAAAGACTTTAAAAACAGCCTCCTTATCTCCTCTAGCTGTTTGGGATGCTCATAATACTGCTTTAAGGCAACCGCCAGAGAGGACATTGCCAACACCACCAGAGAAGAAAAATCTTCCACATCCATCAGGCGAAAGCGATCTATATCCAGATTATCAATCATCCATCTGGCCGGACTGCCAGGCATGGCGGCACAGTGAGGACTGGGCCATCTTGCCATCCCGACCAGCTCATTATTATCTTTATTGGAAAAAATATTCCGGGCAATGCTGACCATATTTTGATTTTTCTGCAGCTCTCCCACAAAATATTCAAACATTTTTTCCACCATGGCAAAATAGTCACCGCCATTGCTGTCTAACTCCTCCTTGCAAAGTTTCTGCATCTCCTCAAAGGTATCCTTCAGCAAAAACTCCACCATATCCTGTTTATCTATGAAATAAGTATAAAAGCTTCCACGGGAAATATCAGCATTGCGTATAATCTGGTTGATGGAAACCTTGTCAAAAGGAACCCTGGCCAGTTCCTTTAACGCCGCCTCCCGTATTGCCTGCCTCTTTGACTCTGGCAAGCGGTAAAACCGTTCTGTAGGCATTCTTTTTCCTCCTCTCCCCTTTGATGCACTCGAATTTCCTCCTTCTTATCTGCCAAGCTGTAATCGCTCCTCCAAGCATTATGACACCCTGTCACTTTTCATGACACCTTGTCACTCATTATAATGACCCCCTGTCACACTGTCAATAGAGGTTAGAAAAAATTTAGAATTTTTAACATATTATGTATACTCTTCAGTATCACATATATTTAAATATTTAGAAAAATATCTAAATATATTCCATAGAATACCACAGCAAAAAAATATTGTCAATCGGAAAGAAACACTGCTCCCACTCTCCCATCTGCTGCCAAAATATGCTATACTATTACAAGCCTTTTTGTCAAATACAGTAAAATGAGAAAAGCGAGGAAATCTTCCATGGGATATGTATACCTTTTATGTGTCGCTTTGATGTTCAGTTTTGGAGGCACCTGCGTCAAGCTGGCCAGCCCTTATTTCAGCCCTGCCTTTATAACCTTTTTCCGTTTTCTTATAGGGGTATTCTTTCTCCTGCTGCTAAAAGTCATCAAGCGGCAGCCCTTTCCTAAGGACTTTCTCTCCACCGCCAGGCCGGTAATATGGTGGATTTTCTTTGGAGCCATTGTCAAGTGGGCCGCCTACCTGACGGAAAACTACGCTCTCTCCCACGGCCCCTCTTATGGTAATATTGTGACACAGCCGGTACAGACGATCTTTCTTACCTTGTCCAGCGTATTTCTGTTTAAGGAAAAGCTGCCTCTTAGAAAACTTTTCTGCATCCTTTTGTGTGTGATGGGAGTGTTGCTTATCTCCTGGAACGGACGGTCTCTGGAAGTCTTTTTCCAGGAGAATATGCTTCTGACAGGACTTTTTGTGTTCTCCGGACTATGTGCCGGCTGCCATGTGTTGTCCCAGAAAATGATTGCCGATCAGATGGATATTATTGACAGCAACCTATCCATCTTCACCTTGTCCGGCATCCTGGCATTCCTTCCCCTGTTTCCGGCCGTGTCTGGCGGTGAGCTTTCTAACATTCGGCCTGATTTAGGCTGTATTGCAGGGATATTGATGTTTGGCTTTATCACTGGAATCGGCTTCTACTTAAATGCCCGCGCCATTTTACTGGTCCCCTTTTACATGGTACCGGTTCTTCAAAGCACCATGGTAATCTTTGCGATTCTTTGGGGTGTGCTGTTCTTCCACGAAACAGTCAGTTTCTATATTGTTGCCGGAACCGTGATGTTTGTTACAGGGCTCATAGGACTCCAGTTAAAAAAAGCCGCTGCAAAATAGAGGAATGCAAGGGGGATCTTATTTACATTTTCTGCGCTTCATGCATCTGATAATAAATCCCCTTTTTCTCCATAAGCTCCTTATGCTTTCCCTGCTCCACCACTTTTCCCCGATCTACCACAAGAATCCGGTCTGCATTTCTTATGGTGGACAGGCGGTGGGCAATAATAAAACAGGTTTTTCCCTTCATCAGCTGGCTCATGGCCTGCTGAATCTGAATCTCAGTCCGGGTATCCACATTGGAGGTGGCCTCATCCAGTATAACCATCCGGCAATCCTGCAGCATGGCCCGGGCAATCGTCAGAAGCTGCTTTTGTCCTTTGGAAATATTCGCCCCGTCCTCCTGCAGCACAGTGTCGTACCCATCAGGCAGCTGCATAATAAAGGTATGGATCCGGGCCGCCTTTGCAGCCTCGATCACTTCCTCCCGGCTCACATTCTCCCGACCATATGATAAATTCTCATAAATAGTGCCATGAAACAGCCAGGTGTCCTGTAAAACCATGGCATAGCATCCCCGAAGCTCTCTTCTGCCAAGCTCCTGGATATCTCTTTCATCCACCAGAATTTTTCCAGACAAAGGTTCATAAAACCGCATTAGCAGATTGATAAAGGTGGTCTTTCCTGCCCCTGTAGGTCCTGCAATAGCCACCATCTCCCCAGGGCATACCTGCAGGGAAAAATCCTCCAAAACCATCTGCCCCGGCTCATATCCAAAATTCACATGAGACAGCTCCACACTGCCGCGAATATCCCTTTTCTTCTGTTCCGTGCCGCTCTCACCAGTGTTTGTCTGTGTATTAGTTTCGGACACCTCCTCCGGCAGCTCATCCATCAGGCCAAACACCCGCTCTGCCGCCGCCACCGCTGACTGGAGATCGCTGACAATGTTGGCCAGCTCATTGATCGGCCCGGAAAACTTCCTGGAATACAGCACAAAGGAAGAGATTTGCCCCAACCTCATCCTTCCTAAAAGATACAAAAAAGCTCCAAAAACACTAATCAGGGACAAAGACAGATTATTGATAAAATTCACCATTGGCCCCACGGTACTTCCGTAGTACTCAGCCTTATAGTAGGCCTCTACCGCCTCCCGGTTCATTTGCGCAAACTGTTCCTTTGCCATCTCCTCTCCACAATAAGCTTTGATGGTCTTTTGCCCTGTTACCTTCTCCTCCGCAAATCCATTGAGCCGCCCCAGTGCTCTGGAGCGGGCCCGGTACAAGGGACGGGTCCGGCTGGTGATGAACCTGGTAATGCAAGCAGACAATGGCACCGTAAAGCAAAACACCAGCACCAAATACGGGGAAATGACAATCATCATCAGCAAGGCCCCAACCACAGTGATCACTGTGGTCAGCATCTGAATCAAATCGCTGGAAAGAGATTCATTTACTACATCAATGTCATAGGAGATCCGGCTGATCACATCCCCGGCAGGATGACGGTCAAAATAGGCCACTGGCAGAGATAAAAGCCGGTCAAACACATCCTCACGCATTCTTCTGACCACTCTTCGGCTTACTGTCACCATTAATACCGACAATCCATAGGACAGCATGGCGGACAGGACATAGAATATAACCATCCACCTGGCATAGAAAAACACCCGCTCAAAATCCACCTGCCCGATCCCAGGCTCTATGGCATCCACTGCATACCCGGACAAAAGAGGTCCTAAAAGAGCTAAAGAATTGCTGATAGCCGTCATAAAAAATCCCAGGAACAAAAGCCGCCTCTCCCGCAGAAGATAACCTGCCATCCGCCGCAAGGTCCCCCGTTGCTTCATCAGATATCGGAAAGCCGGCCCTCTCACATCTGCCCCCTCACTTCTGCTATGATGCACTACACACTTCCTCCTCCCCGATTCCCAACTGGGAACGGCTGATCTCCTGATAAATGCCACAGCTCTCAGCCAGCTCCTGATGGGTTCCATAGCCCACCATTCTGCCCTCCTCCAACACCAGGATTTGGTCCGCCCCCATGACAGAGCTGATTCTCTGGGCAATAATAATGCAGGTAGTACTAAAAAAATGCTCCCTCAGCTCTTTTCGCAGAGCAGCGTCTGTCCGATAATCCAGGGCGCTGGAGGAATCATCCAAAATCAAAATTTCCGGGCAGCCAGCCAGGGCCCTGGCGATCAGCAGCCTCTGTTTCTGCCCTCCGCTTAAATTGGCGCCCCGTATATCCAGCTTTTCCCCGATTCCTCCTTTCTCCTCCACAAAATCCTCTGCCCTTGCGTGTTTCACCGCCTGCCTCACCTGCTCTCTTTTAAGCTTCCGTCCCATATCAATGTTTTCATAAATCCCCCCTGCAAACAACACATCATTCTGGAAAACCGCCCCAAAACGGCGGCGCAGCCGGGACAAATCCATGGTGCGGATATCCTGACCATCTATTCGGATCCTTCCCTTATCAACATTGTAAAAGCCCATCAAAAGATTGACCACCGTAGTTTTTCCGGAACCGGTGGAACCGATGATCCCCAATGTCTCCCCATGCTTCAGCGAAAAACTGATATCATTGAGATTGTCTGCGATTTTATTATAGGAAAATGACACATGTTCGAAAACAATATGTGGTACCGGACCCTCTTTAGCCGGCAGGCACTGCTTTTCCTCCTCAGGCATTTTTATCCGTTCCCACACCTTCTCGTCCCTTCCATCCAGCACCTCTCCAATCCGTGCTGCAGATGCCGCCGCTTTGGACAAAACAACAAACATGCGTGAAATAGAGAGAAGCGCATTTAAAATAATCGTGAAATACGTCATAAAGGCCAGAATCTTTCCCACTTCAGTCTCTCCCCTGTTTACCCGCACCGCTCCCACCACAATCACCGCCACCAGTCCCAGATTAAGAAGAACATTCATAGCCGGACTGGTGACAGAGGCTGTCATGGCGGCTTTCTTCTCCCGCTTGACAACCTCCCGGTTAATTCTGGCAAATCTTTGGCGCTCATAGTCCTCCCGGGACAGAGCCTTAATCACCCGAATGCCTCCAATATCCTCCCGCACCAGACGTACAAACTGGTCCAGACTTTCCTGAAGCTTTCCATATAAAGGGATGCTGCTTTTTGACACAATCACTACTACCAAAGTCAAAAGCGGCAGAGTTGTCAGCAAAACCCCGGCCAGCGCTCTGTCCAGCATCAAGGTCATCGCAATTCCCCCGATCAATAAAATCGGGGCCCGTACTCCCAAACGCTGAACGCGGCCAAGCATCTGATGAACATTATAAGTGTCTGCAGTCAGACGGGAGATCAGGGACGGGCGGGTCAGCTCATCCACCTGTCGGTCCGACAGGATCATCACCTTGGCAAACAGATCTCGCCGGATCACATAGATGGCATCCCCAGCCACCCGGGATGCCATCCGGTTAGCCACCACGCTGAAAGTCACTGCAAGAAGGGAGCAGACCAGCATAAAAATCCCCCACAAGAGAATTTCCCGCCTTCCATTGGCGGGAATCACCGTATCAATCATATAAGCTAACGCCCACGGCAAAAGCAGATCCATCAGCGTGCCGGCAAATTTTATAACAAATCCCCAGACCATCCGCAGATAAAACGGTCTTAAATAGTAAATAAATATTTTCTTCACAGGCTCATCCTCTCTTTGTCAGGCTCATCCTTTATATTCATTTTACCTTAAAAGCCGCAAAAAGCAATGGTTTTTCTGTGGCTCCATCATATTTCGCCGGAATACATCTAAAATCCCTTTCTCCAGGCTAATTTATATTTTACTTCCCCCGAAAAAGCTGCTATAATCGTAGCGAAAACAGCATTTCCGTCTACCTGCGGCGGCCGCAATAAGGCTGCCCTTATGTTCAAGGAGGCCAACCAATACCATGACTGAAATCTATCCCGGATTATTCCAGATCCAGCTGTGTAATGGCATCAGCCGTTCCACGATAATCAATATATTCCTGATTCCAGGAAAAGACAGCTGCAGAAGCCTGATGATCGACACCGGCTATCGAACAAAAGAAAACAAGAAAATCATGGACGAGCTTCTGATCCGGCACCGGATCCGCTATGATGATCTGGATATTTTTCTCACCCACAAACACCATGATCACACAGGTCTTGCCAATTTTTATGCAGACCGGGGCGCCCGGATCTTCATGAATCCCGAGGAAGATCGCCATCTTTATGACTGCCTGTACTATAACAACAATCCGCAAGCCATGGAGGAACAGGTTCATGTTTTGTCCACTGTAGGAATCACAGAGGAAAAGACCCCGGTTCTCTGGAAGCGTTTTATGGAGCTGAACCGCCAAATTCAGCAGGAAACAAAGGAATCTATGTTTAATGAATTAAAAAACTACCGGTATATCCCCATTCGTGACGGCATGAAGTTTTCTTATGGAGACTACCATTTAAATGCTATCCATTTAAAAGGCCACACATACGGACAGATGGGTCTAATCGATAAGGAACACCATCTCGTTTTTCCCGCAGACCAGCTTATTGACGGCATTGTTCCCATTGTAGGCACCGCCTACCCGGATGAGCATCTTTTGGATTATTATTTCCGGTCTCTGGAAAACTTTAAGGCCCTTTACAAAGGCTACATGATTCATCCTGCCCACAAAAGAGCCTACCGCTGTGATGGTACGGTTCCTGAAAATATCCTGGATAAATACACAAAAAAGCTAGATAAAATCCGTCAGATTGTGCAATCGCAAAACCAGCCCATGACGATTCGGGAAGTTGCTTTTTTAGCCTACGGCGCGGAGGATGAATTTGGTTGGAAAGATATTATGCAGACAAAAATGATTATCTCCAAGACATTTTCCTGTCTGGAGTACCTGTATGATAAAAAAGAGATTTCCCGGACATGGACAGGTGAAACCCTTTACTGGGGAAAAATATAAAAAACCAGCGGGCAGCTTATACCAATCGCCGCCCGCCAAAAATCCATTGACCGTTTTCATCCAATTCCCCCATACACAATCCCCAGCACAAAAACAAAAACAGCTAAAGGAACATACACATATTTCCCCAGGCCTTCAAACCACGCTCCCACCGGCTTTTTCCTGCCGCAGGAAAGCTCCTCCTTTATTTCCTTCCAGCCAAGTACATAATAGATAGAGATGGCTCCTAAGAGCGCTCCAAAGGGAACCACCAAAATGGTGATAAAATCCATCCACTTTCCCACCTTGTCCCCATCCTCCATAAACACACCCACACCAAAGGCCACCACCCCGCACACAGCTGCCATAGCCGAATGTGACATGCCAAACCGGGTCTGCCAGGACTCACATACAGCTTCAAACATATTAATCAGGCTGGTAATCCCCGCAAAGGCCACGGAGACAAAGAAAAACACTGCAAAAAGATTCCCCAGCGGCATCTGGGCAAATACCTGCGGCAGGGTGATAAACATCAGAGGCGGTCCACTGGCCGGCTCGATGCCAAATGCAAACACAGCCGGCATAATCGCCAGGCCTGCCAGCATTGCCGCCAGGGTATCAAAAATCGCTGTGTTTACCGATGCCTTTGGGATGTCCTCATTTTTCCCCAAATAAGAACCATAGACAATCATTCCGGAACCAGTAATGGACAAGGAGAAAAAAGCCTGTCCCATAGCCATCACCCAGGTGTCTGTCCGAAGCAGATACTCCCACTTTGGAATAAAAAGGAAGCGGTAGCCATCTGTTGAACCTTCCAGAAAAAACACCCGCACGGCAAGAATCACAAAGAGAATGAAAAAAGCAGGCATCAGCACCTTATTCACCTTCTCGATCCCCTTTGTGGCTCCCACAATCAAAAGCACACAGGCAAGCACCACTACAGCCCCATGACAAGGGATATTGCCAAAGGCCGAGGATATCTCCCCGAAAAAGCTCCCCGGATCCACCAAAAGCAGCTTTCCTGTAACTCCGGCTGCCAGGGTGCGCAAAACCCACCCCAGAATCACCGAATAGCCGATAGCAATCCCCAGAGAGCCCATAAGAGGAATCCAGCCCAAAGCGTATCCAAGTTTTCCTTTTCCCCGGCTTTTCCAGCAATATTCATAGGAGCCCAGTGTCCCGGTACCTGCCCGCCGTCCAATGGCAAATTCTGCAGAAAGTCCCACCAATCCAAACAATGCCACAAACAAAAAATAAGGGATCAAAAATGCCGCACCGCCATACTGCCCCAGACGGTACGGAAACAACCAGATATTACCCATGCCCACCGCCGAGCCCACACAGGCAAGAACAAATCCCAGGGAGTTCTGAAAACCGCCATTTTGATGAACCTTCTCTTTCTGCCCTGCAGACACTTTACCCCCGGTTTCCTTTTTCATACGTTCACTCTTCCTCCATTCCATTATTCCTTTTCAAACGAAACCAGTTTTCTTGCTATTTCTATTCTTTTACTATATACTACAGATATTCATTTGTAAAATTAATAATCCCAATAGAAAGGAACGAAAAATTCGATTATATGCATATAGACATAAAAAATCTGGAAACTTTTATACAGGTTGCCGAGCTTTCCAGTTTTACCAGAGCTGCCGAAAAATCCGGCTATTCCCAATCCACCGTGTCCTTTCAGATCCAGCAGATGGAAAAAAGCCTGGGCTTCCCACTCTTCGAGCGGATCAATCACACCGTCTCTCTGACCGGAAAGGGACGGGAGGTTTTGGAATATGCCCACCAGATCCGCCAACTGACTCAAGAACTGGAAAGACAGCTTCACAAAAAGCCAGATGTACACGGCCATATCCGCATTGCCATGGCCGACTCTCTGTGCAGCTGGCTTTTAAAGGATGATTTTTTCTTGTTCCGGAATCAGTTTCCCGGAATCACGCTGAAGATTATCTCCGCCAGTACAGAAGAAATGTTCCGTCTTTTAAATCAGAACGAAGTGGATATGGTATACACACTTGACAAGCATATCTATGACCGGACTTACCGGATTGCCAGCGAGGAAAAAGTCAGCGCTCATTTTGTGGCAGGAACCAGGATATCCCTTCCAAAGGGAAAATCCCTCTCCTTAAAGGAACTGACTGCTCATCCCTTTCTCCTCACCGAAAAGGGGATGAGCTACCGGCGGATTATGGATGAAAAACTGGCCTCCCTCTCCTTAGAAATCCATCCGGTCCTGGAAACCGGAAACGCAGACCTGATATGCCGCCTTGTGGAGCAGGGAATGGGTATATCCTTTCTCCCTGACTATGTGACAAAGGAAGCTGTCGTATCCGGCTCTATCCGTTATCTTCATATAAATGATTTTGAGATCGACATCTGGAAGCAGCTTCTCTACCACCATGACAAATGGCTCTCCCCTCAGATGCAAGCAGTCATTGATTATCTGTCGGAAAAGCATACCTTGTCCCTTGGGCAGATTCCCTGATCTCTCCCCTCCACCGCCGGGTACAATGCAAAAAACCTGATAAATACGGTATAAACACCGTATTTATCAGGTTTTTCAAACTGGGCTAGCTGGATTCGAACCAGCGACTGCAGGAGTCAAAGTCCTGTGCCTTACCGCTTGGCTATAGCCCAAGATGCGGGTGACAGGACTTGAACCTGCACGGTTACCCGCCAGCTCCTAAGGCTGGTGCGTCTGCCAGTCCGCCACACCCGCGTGACTTCTTTTATTATCTGTTTCCGCCGCATATGGTGATAAAAAAAAATTCCCGAAGGAATT
>JAAWEL010000083.1 GCA_022794255.1 Lachnospiraceae bacterium | reverse complement strand
GAGGCCAAAGACGTTGCTTACCAGGCTAAAGAGGCTGCTCTCGAGGCCAAAGACGTTGCTTACCAGGCTAAAGAGGCTGCTCTCGAAGCTAAGGAAGTCGCTTACCAGGCTAAAGAGGCTGCCCTCGAAGCCAAAGAAGTCGCTTACCAGGCTAAAGAAGCTGCCCTCGAGGCCAAAGAAGTCGCTTACCAGGCTAAAGAGGCTGCCCTCGAAGCCAAGGAAGTCGCTTACCAGGCTAAAGACACAGCCCAGCAGGCCTTAGAAGTATCCCAACAGGCTTTAGAGATTTCCCAGCAGGCCTTAAAAACTTCCCAAAGAACTCAATTACTTCTGGAAAATGAAATCAGTAAAAAAATTGATCTTATTGGTGAAGGGCACGACTTTCTGAAAATGAGACTGAATGGTGCTTTAAAAATGGAACAGCAGAGAGAACAGATGGGCCTGGAAATCATCAATCTTCGCATGGATGTAGATAAAATCAAATCTTACTTACGGCTTGCCTTCTGAATAGTAAAACCAGCACATACTAAGTAAACCGATTCTTCAGCCTTCCCTGTTAATTTCAATAGAAAGGCTGCATCTGGCAGCCTTTCTAAATAAAGCATAAAAACATATTGTCCCCAATGCTTTGGATTTCAGCATCCATAGCCCAGCCGGTTATTTCTGAAAAATCACCTCTTCAATAGCATTCGCCAGTCTTTTTACCATCTCATCCACATCCTGTTTTTCAATAACTAAAGGAGGCACAAAACGGATAATATTCCTGCCGGCACTGATCAAAACCAGTTTTTCTTCCAGCAGGGCATGTGTAACCAAGGGACCTGCTGGTACGGTCAATTCCAGTCCCTGCATCAACCCCTTCCCCCGGTGGGCTACCAAACAATCATATCTTTCCACAAGCTCATCCAACCTTTTCCACAAATAGGCCCCTATTTCTCTCACATGATCCACAATCCTTTTCTCTTCAAAAAGATCCAATACCTTAGAGGCCGCCGCACACACAAAAGGATTGCCACCGTAGGTAGTGCCATGATCTCCCGGCACCATAGCCGCTGCTGCCTTGCCTCTGGCAAGAAACGCTCCCACCGGGACACCATTTCCCAAAGCCTTAGCCACAGACATGGCATCCGGCTTTATGCCATACCCCTGCCAGGCAAACATATGGCCGCTTCGTCCCATGCCGCACTGAATCTCGTCCAGCAAAAGCAATGCTTCATTTTCATCACACAAAGCCCTTACTCCTGTCAAAAATTCCTCCGTAGCCGGATATATACCGCCTTCCCCCTGGATCGTCTCCATGATCACGGCACAGGTTTTCTCACTCCAAAGAGCTTTCACACTGTCCAAATCATTAAAATCTGCAAAACGTATCCCCGAAACCAAAGGTGCAAAGGGTTTTTGATAATGGTCATTTCCGGTGAGAGAAAGTGCTCCAATACTCCTCCCATGAAAAGAATGCTTCATGGCAATAATTTCATAGTCCGGCGCCATTCCCTTATCATAAGCATATCTCTTTGCAATTTTTAAAAGTCCCTCCACAGCCTCTGTACCACTGTTAGTAAAAAACACCTTTTCCATATCCGATACTTTCAAAAGCTTTTCACCAGCCTCAATCGCAGGCTCATTATAAAACAAATTGGAGATGTGACATAGCTTGTCAATCTGATGCTTCATCGCATCATTCAGCTCCCTGCAGCCATACCCCAGCCCCATAACAGCGATCCCGGCGCCGAAATCCAAGTACTCCTGCCCATCTGTATCATATAAATACACCCCCTGTCCATGGTCAAACACCACAGGAAAGCGATTATACACCTTATAAAACGCCTGTTCTGCCCGGTCAATATACTGTTGTTTTTTCATAGGATCCTCCATTCACACGCCTTTTTCTCTTTCAATTCTCACTCTCCCACGTGATAATATCTCTCGTCTCCATCTCTTAAGATCGCTGTGCCAATTCCTTTATTGGTAAAAATCTCCAAAAGCAGGCAGTGAGGAATCCGTCCATCCAGAATATGTACCCGATTAACCCCATTTTCAATGGCATCGATACAGTTCTGCAACTTAGGAAGCATACCTCCTCCCAGTCCGCCCCCAGCTACAAAGTCCCTGGCCTCATCTACTGTGATTTCTGAAATCAGGGAACTCTTATCATTAAAATCCCGATAAACCCCTTCCACATCTGTCAGAAATGCCAGTTTTTCCGCATTTACCGCCCGGGCAATGGCACAGGCTGCATCATCTGCATTGATATTATAGCTTAAAAAATTCTCATCAAATCCTATGGGACAAATAATTGGCAGAAAATCTTTTTCCAGAAGGTCATAGATCACCTTCGGATTTACCTTTGTGATCTCTCCCACAAAGCCAATATCTGCTCCGCCAGAATATTTCTTCTCACACTTCAGCATCATCCCATCCTTGCCGCTGATTCCCACTGCTTTAACTCCCAACTCATTCACAAGCTGCACCAGGCTTTTGTTGACCTTATTGAGAACCATCTCAGCAATCTCCATGGTCGGCTCATCTGTCACCCGCAGTCCGTTGACAAAATGAGCCTCCATTCCTACCTTGCCAACCCATTTGCTGATCTCCTTCCCCCCTCCGTGGACGATAATCGGCTTAAATCCAACCAGCTTTAAAAGCACCACATCCTGAATCACCCGATGCTTAAGCTCCTCATCCACCATAGCGCTTCCGCCATATTTTACCACAATAATTTTTCGGTTAAATCGCTGTATATAGGGAAGGGCCTCGATCAACACCTCCGCCTTCTGCATCACATTTTTATCCATTTCCATAATTACTCTCCCTCATTTCTATGATTGATCCATGGCTAACCATTTCCCTTATGACCGATAATCCGCATTGATCTTCACATAATCAAAGGTCAGATCACACCCCCAGGCTGTCGCTGTTGCCTCGCCCATCTTAATATCTGCTATGGCTGTTACTTCTGGCTCCGATAACACTCTGGTGGCCTCTTTTTCACTATAAGGCAAAGCCACACCATTTTCTATAATTTTCATTCGTCCCGCCTTACTCTCAAAAAACAGATCAACCTTCTCTGGGTCAAACTCTGCGCCGGAATAACCCATAGCACATAAAATTCTTCCCCAATTGGCATCATGGCCGAAAACAGCTGCCTTTGTCAGGCTGGAGGTAATCACAGACTTGGACAAGATCACTGCCTGCTCCTTCGTTTCTGCTCCAATGATCTTTACCTCAAACAAGGCTGTACACCCTTCCCCATCTCCAGCCATCTTTTTGGCCAAAGTTTCATTGACCACATTCAATGCCTTACAAAAGATCTCATAATCCTGATTTTTCTCTGTAATCTCAGAGTTACCTGCCATACCATTGGCCAACAATAGCACTGTATCATTGGTAGAAGTGTCCCCGTCCACGGAGATCATATTGTAGGTATCCTTAATATCCTCACTTAAAGCTTCCTGTAAAAGCTCCTTAGAGATCGCCAAATCTGTAGTCACGAATGCCAGCATGGTACACATGTTAGGATGAATCATCCCAGAGCCCTTGCACATCCCACCTACTGTCACGGTTTTTCCACCTATCTCTACCTGAACCGCCACTTCCTTTTTCCGTGTATCTGTAGTCATGATCGCCTTGGCCGCCCGTGTCCCACTTTCCAGACTTTCATCCAGATGGGGTACCATCATACCGATCCCTGCCTTGATCCGATCCACCGGAAGCTGCATGCCAATGACTCCCGTGGACGCTACTAACACTGCCGTCTTTGGCACCCCCAGCACTTCCGATACTGCCTGGGCTGTCTCCTGACAATAGCCATATCCCTCAGCTCCCGTACATGCATTGGCAATCCCCGCATTGACAACCACCGCTTGTACATAGGAGGACTCTTTTACCACCTGCTGATCCCACTTTACCGGCGCCGCCTTCACCACATTGGTGGTAAAAGCTCCCGCAGCCCTGCAAGGCTCCTGGCTGAAAATCATTGCCATGTCCATCCGATCCTTATATTTAATCCCTGCTGCCGCTGAAGCCGCCTTAAACCCCAAAGCCGCAGTCACTCCGCCTTCTATCTGTTTCATCTGAAATTCCCTCCTATCCTTTTATGCCTCTCTACTTGACGAAATTAGTAATATTCTCTTCATTCAGGGTGTAATCATAATAATTCAGATCCTCGCGCCTGGTCCAGCCCACCCCCTGCCAGAATGCATTTCCCACCTCATTACTCTTAAATGCAATCAGACTCACCTTGTTAATCCCTTCCTCCTTAAGAGCCCGCATACAATACTGAGCCATCCGGTGTCCCACACCGTGCTTCCGGTAATCCTTGGCCACACATACATGATAGAAACATCCTCTCCGCCCATCATGTCCACAAAGAATTGCTCCCACAATTCTTCCGTTCTGCTCTGCCACCACACTGGTAGCCGGATTACGTCTCAAAAATCTTTCCACACCTTCTCTGGAATCATCAATGGACCGGATCCCAAAGCCCTGGATCTCTGTCCACAGCCTGTATACCTTATCGTAATCACCCATTGTCATCTCCCGGATGATGATACTCATGGTCCCACCCATCGCTTTATCCTCCTTCATTCTGGCAGACATACCATCTCTTAAAAATCTCTGCCTTTTTTATGTCTTATTACGGAAATACAGCAATCTGCTTCAGTCCTGTATTTTCCTCTAGTCCGAACATCAGATTCATATTCTGAACCGCCTGCCCGGCTGCCCCTTTTACCATATTGTCAATCGCTCCCATCATTACCAGACGATTGGTTCTCTCATCAATCTGAAAACCAATATCCATGAAATTGCTTCCTTCTACCCAGCGGGTCTGGGGAACCATCCCCGGCTTCATCACGCGCACAAAATATTCCTCTCCATAATACTTATCATAAATCCCCTTCACTTCCTCTGCTGTCACTGGTCTTGTCAGACTCCCGTAGGCAGTTACCAAAATTCCCCGGTTCATAGGCACCAGATGAGGGGTAAAACTGATCACCACCGGCTTTCCTGCCGCATAAGAAAGCTGCTCCTCAATCTCCGGTGTATGGCGGTGACTGGCCACCCCATAGGGCTTCATGCTCTCATTGACCTCACAGTAAAGGCTGGGTACCTTGGCACTTCTTCCTGCCCCGGATGTTCCTGACTTGGCGTCAATAATAATCGTACCCGCATCAATCAATCCCTCCTTCACCATAGGATACAGGGTCAAAAAAGAACAGGTAGGATAACATCCGGGGTTGGCAATGAGGCGTGCCTTTTTAATTTTTTCCCGATTCACCTCTGGCAGGCCATAAACCGCTTCCCCGATAAACTGAGGGGTGGGATGATCGATCTTATACCATTTTTGGTAAACCTCCACATCCTTTATTCTGAAATCTGCACTCAGATCAATAATCTTCGTCTTAGACAGGATCTCTTCCGTCACACAGGATGCACAAAAGCCCTGAGGAGTTGCTGTGAAAATCACATCTGCAATCTTTGCCAGCTCTGCCATATTGTCATCTTTGCAAGGCTCATTCTTTGCCACATGGGCCACATTTCTGTATATGGAAGCAAAATCCTCCCCCACATAGCTGCGGGATCCATACCATACAATCTCCACATCCTCCCGCTGTAGCAAAAGCCTCGCCAGCTCTGCCCCTGCATATCCCGTTGCTCCGATAATTCCAACCTTAATCATGTCTTTTTTCCTCCTTCTGTTTTTGATGTAGAAGTCCAGATAAACTGAGTTTTTATCTTTGGCCATGAAATAAACCGGCAATCAATTTCCATTCCTAAATTATGGCATACTTCGTACCTCTAGGGATACATCCTACTCATTATAGGTGGTTTCTTTCTATAAGAAAAGCCTTTTTTTCAAAAAAATCCACCGGCCTTATGACCAGCGTTTCATAATTATACATTATAAATGAATATTATGCAATCCTTTCTTTAAATTTTTTCTTTTTACCTATTGCATTTCCCGAAAAAATATTGTATATTTATGAACGTCATCTTTTTCAGTACAGAAGGGGACAAAACTATTTGCAAAAATCCTTAACATACAAAATTTCAGGAGGACATAAAAATGAAAGAAAAAGTAATTCTGGCCTACTCCGGAGGACTGGACACCACAGCCATCATTCCGTGGCTGAAAGAGCATTTTGACTATGAGGTTATCTGCTGCTGCATCGATTGTGGCCAGGGCAATGAATTAGACGGCCTGGAGGAGAGGGCGAAGCTCTCCGGCGCTTCCAAGCTTTACATTGAAGATCTGGTGGATGATTTCTGCGATAATTATATCATCCCCTGCGTACAGGCTAACGCTGTATATGAAAACAAGTATCTGTTGGGCACTTCCATGGCACGTCCGGCCATTGCTAAACGTCTGGTAGAGATCGCCCGCAAAGAAGGCGCCAGTGCTATCTGCCACGGTGCTACCGGAAAGGGCAACGATCAGATCCGCTTTGAACTGGGCATCAAGGCTCTGGCCCCTGATTTAAAGATTATTGCCCCATGGCGTATGACTGATGTGTGGACCATGCAGTCCCGGGAGGATGAGATTGAATACTGTCGGCAGCATGGTATCAATCTTCCATTTTCCGCAGACAACAGTTACAGCCGTGACCGAAACCTGTGGCACATCAGCCATGAGGGCCTGGAGCTGGAGGACCCTGCCAATGAGCCTAACTACGATCATCTTCTGGTACTTGGCGTGACCCCGGAGAAAGCGCCAGACGAAGGGGAGTATATAACCATGACCTTTGAAAAAGGCATCCCCACAAGCGTCAATGGCCAGAAAATGAAAGTATCCGACATTATCCGCACCCTGAATCAGTTAGGAGGCAAGCATGGCATTGGGATTGTGGACATTGTAGAGAACCGGGTAGTAGGCATGAAATCCCGGGGTGTCTATGAGACTCCTGGAGGCACTATCCTGATGGAAGCTCACCAACAGTTAGAAGAGCTGGTCTTAGACCGTGCTACCATGGAAGTAAAAAAAGACATGGGCAACAAAATGGCTCAGATTGTTTATGAGGGCAAATGGTTTACTCCCCTCAGGGAAGCCGTTCAGGCCTTTGTGGAATCCACCCAGCAATATGTAACCGGAGAAGTAAGGTTTAAACTATACAAGGGCAACATCATTAAAGCAGGAACTACCTCCCCCTACTCTTTGTACAGCGAATCCTTAGCCTCCTTCACCACGGGTGATCTGTATGACCACCACGATGCCGATGGCTTTATCACTCTGTTTGGTCTCCCCCTAAAGGTTCGTGCCTTAAAAATGGCTGAGGCTGACAACCGCTAAATAAAATTTTCTCTATGATACAAGAATAAAAGGCAGAGGAGTCTGATTTGATATCATTCTCCCTCTGCCCTTTTCTTCTCCTCACCGAATCCGTTTTTCTTTTCCCAAATTTTCCACCGGAAGCTGAGCCAGCACAATTCCCGCAAACACCAGAGCACATCCAGCCATTTCCTTTCCCGTCAGTCTCTGACCCAGTAAAACCCATCCTGCCAGCACAGAAAACACAGATTCCAGACTCATCAACAGTGATGCAACGGTAGGTGCAATATTTTTCTGCGCTACCACCTGCAAAGTATAAGCTACCCCACAGGACATAACTCCTGCATACAAAACCGGCAACCACGCTGCTGTCACCCCTTTCCAGGACCACTCCTCAAACACCAGGGTCAGCAATGCGGAAATTATTCCCGCCGTAAAAAACTGCACACAGGAAATCACCACCCCGTCTGCCCGGGGTGAAAAATAATCAATAACCAATATGTGCAGGGAAAATCCAATGGAGCAAAGAAACACAAGAAAATCCCCTCTCCCCACAGAAAATCCTTCCTTGATACAGAGCAGGTACATCCCCACTGCAGCAATGACCACACTGATCCATACATTAAATCCCACCTGTTTTTTCATAAATAGCCCGAAAACCGGCACAAGGATTATATAAAGAGCAGTAATAAATCCTGCCTTTCCCACAGTGGTGTGAGCAATACCAAACTGCTGCAAAGAGCTGGCTACACAGAGAAAGATTCCGCAGCAAATCCCTCCTGTGATCCCGGTCCGTGTCTGCTGTCGTTTTTCCTCTCCGGAAAGGTTCTCCCACGGTTCCCGGTTGACCCTGCGCAGCAAAAAAACACAGGGAATCAGCACCATTCCACCGATCAAAAAACGGCAGGCATTAAAAGTAAATCCTCCCACATAGTTCATTCCTTCACTCTGTGCCACAAATGCGATTCCCCAGATCAGAGCAGTTAACACTAACATCCCGCTGCTTTTCACAGAATTTTTGTTTCCTGTTTTCATCCCTTGTATTCCTCCTGTCATCTCCCAAAACGTTTGTCAGATCCTGTCAATCCTCCACATACTGCTCAAAGCCCGGGCTGTATACCTGGTTTCCGTCTTCAAGCACCCAAAACGCCTCTGTTCCTTCCATTGATCCGATCAGCTTTTGTCCTTCCTCCAAGGACATATTAAACAAGGCAGTGGACAAGGCATCTGCCACTCCTCCATTTGCACATAAAACTGTCACCGATGCATATCCCTGCCGGGGCATAAGTGTTTCTGGGTCGATAATGTGATGGTATCGTATATTATCCACCTCATAGTATCTCTGATAGGTTCCGCTTGTCACCAATGCCATATCCTGCAGTCTCAAAGCATGGAGATATGGAGAGGACGCGGATAAATCCGGGTTCTGAATCCCCACCCTCCATGGCTTTTTGTCCTCCTTAGCCCCAATTGTCTGGACATTTCCTCCAATATTGACCAGCGCAGAGGTAACACCGGCCTTTCTCAGCTCTTCGCAAATCTTCTCAACAGCATACCCCTTTGCCACAGCCCCCACGTCCAGGCTCATATCTGGATCTGACAGGTATACCGTTCCCTTTTGTCTGTCTATGCATACCTTGTCCATATCCATATGTTTTGCCGCTTTCTCAAGCGCCTGCATACTGGGAAGCTGTGCCTGTTCCGGATTTTTAATTCCCGTCTGCCGGTATTCATGCCATATAAGGAGCACTCCTCCCATGGCAACATTCACCTTTCCACCAGTCTTTTCATACTCCTTTCTGGAAAACTCCAACAGCTCTAAAATCTCATCATCCACCTGGACCGGAGCAATCCCGGCATTCTTATTGATCGTTCTCACATTATTCATTCCGCTGTAGCTTTCATATATATCAAAAAGCTGATGATACCGCTCTAACTGAGACTTAAACAGCTTCTCATACTCCTCAAACTGCTTCTCGTTCTCTGCATATACCGTAAAGCTGGTAAACGTATCAAAATACTCAAAGTACTGGGAATCAAACACTTTTTTCTTGTCTGTCCTGACACATCCTGTCAAAAGCACAACGGTAATTATCATCCCAATCCAGTTCCATTTTCTCATAATTCTCCTCTTTATTCATCAAAGCGGTTACAGTTCCTCCTATCATATCACAAAAACCAAACAGTGCAAAGCCCTGAGTCTGAAAAATGGCAGGCCTAAGCGCCGCTTGCAGACAACAAAAACACTGGCCGCAGTGTGTCTCCACTGCGGCCAGTATCACCTCTTTATACAGTTCGTTCAACATTAATCCAGGTGCTTAAACCCTACGCTGTCCAAAAACCGTGCAAAAGCCTTTCGGCCCTCCGGCGTACACTTATAAACACCTGCATCCTCCAACACCCGGGCAAATACCTTCCCCACTTCATCCTGCAAAATCTCATGGACATTTTCTCTGGTGATCTTCTCGTATCCAGGCAAAAACTCATCCACCCAGTCTCCGTGCTTCTTAAGCATCTCGTTTTCCCGTACATTCTTCCCTTCCACCAGATACTCTCCCAGCAAAGCCAGCTCATCCTTTAGTCTGGAAGGCAGAACTGCCAGCCCCATCACCTCAATTAATCCGATATTTTCTTTCTTAATATGATGCAGTTCCTGGTGGGGATGATACACACCCAGCGGAAATTCTTCCGTTGTAATATTGTTTCTCAACACCAGATCCAGCTCATACATCTCCCCGTTCTTCCGGGCAATAGGCGTAATCGTATTGTGTGGTTCTCCGTCTGTCTGTGCGTAAACAAAAGACGCCTCATCCGTATACTCTCTCCATGCCCCCAGCACCTTATCTCCCAGATCAATAAGTCTCTCCGGATCCTTTCCCCGAAGCCGGAGCACCGACATTGGCCAGTGCACAATCCCAGCCTCCACATCCTCAAAGCCTGGCATCACAAATCTCTGCTCTATGCCTGCTTTTGCCATGGCAAAAGTATAATGTCCGCCCTGGAAATGGTCATGACTCAAAATGGAACCGCCCACAATCGGAAGATCTGCATTGGAGCCTAAAAAATAGTGAGGGAACTGTTTCACAAAATCAAAGAGCTTTACAAAAGCTGCCCGCTCAATCTTCATAGGGGTATGCTGACCATTAAACACAATACAGTGCTCATTGTAGTACACATAGGGGGAGTACTGAAATCCCCACTGGCTGTCATTGACCGTAATCCGGATAATCCGGTGGTTATTCCTGGCCGGATGATTCAGACGTCCTGCATACCCTTCATTCTCCATACACAAAAGGCATTTGGGATATCCGCTCTGCTTTGCCAACTTGGCCGCTGCAATCGCCTTGGGATCCTTCTCCGGCTTAGACAGATTCACGGTAATATCCAGTTCCCCATAAGGGGTCTTTGTCACCCATTTCTGATCCTTGCATACCCGGTATCTGCGAATATAATCCGAATCCTGACTCAGCTTATAAAAATAATCTGTGGCTTGTCTGGAACCCTGTTCCCTGTAAATCTCCCAAAATCTGGAAGTCACCTCCGATGGACGCGGCATCAGGCAATCCATCAGCTTTGTATCAAAAAGGTCCCGATATCCTATGCTGTCCTGAACAATCCCCCGCTCACAGGCATAGTCAAGAAGTTCCTTTAATGTCTCCTCCAAATCCACATTTCTGTAATCTTCATCTGGCTCCTCATACTCATCCATATGTAAAGCCTCCAAAATCCGGTTCGTCACATAGATCCGGTCTGTGTCCTCGCATAACCCGGTCTCCACTCCATACTGCACCAGCTTTTTAATTCCTTCATAAACCATCTGTACCCCAACCTCCCGGCTTTTATTTCGAAATGGCCATCACATTCCCACACAGCACTTCTGCCTGGCCGCTCCAGCTTCACTTCCATTCCAGTATAACTCTTTTCCCCCAAAAATGCCATGGAATAATGTATTCTATTCTCTAAATGCGGAACTTTTCAGCCACTGCCCTGATTCGCTCCACCACCAGCCCGCCCAAAAATCCGATAACCCCGCCTGTCACCACTCCAGCTGCCAGCAGCAACGGAAAATAGGAAAACACACCAACTGTCCGAGTCACCCAGGATGCCACCACAAGCTGTCCGATATTATGAAAAACACCTCCCAGAATACTGACTCCCACAGTCCCCAAAAAGCCGCTTTTTCTGGCAGCAACCATAGCAGTTATGCTCGCCGCTCCTCCAGCCAGTGCATACAGCATACTGAATGTATTGCCAAAGGTAAAGCCTGTCAAAACAATTCTCACCAGAGCAACCATCACGGTTCCTGCCGCTCCTACCGTATAAAGTCCCACCACATTGACCAGATTCGCCAGCCCCAGCTTAACCCCCGGCACTGGCACTGGAATAGGAATCATCGCCTCCACATAGCTGAAAACAAATGCCAGGGCAATCAACATGCCGTATAATGCCGGGGATCCATTTTTGCCTCTCCCTTTATCCTTCATATGCTGCAACCTCTGTGGCTTCTTCATTTATTTTTCCTGAGACCGCCACCGGAAATTAGGAATCACATCACTCCACTTCTGAATCCCAATAATCGATTTGGCAAACTCTGTGGTTTCCAAAGTTGTTTTCCGGTTATCTATATTTTTATACACGGTCCACGATTTTTTCCGCATAGTGGGAACGATATCATTCGGCTTGCTCATATCACATTTCCACAGTCCGAAATTCTGAGATGCAGCTGCCTCCGAAGGCGCATCCACCTGCCTGCTCATAATAAATGCATCAATGTAGGGATTACTGTCAGCCACATAGTAAGCATAAGCAATGGCTGCCGCCTGCAAGTCATTATTTTCTCCCCTGGTAGCACTGACAGAGGTAAATCCCTGCTCTGACAGGATAATATGCCGCACCTTGCCATCTCTGCCCCGCAGCTGGGGACTCTGCATATAATCGGTCAGCACGTTAAGATTTTTAAGGTTCACCACCGGAGAGCTTGGATCATTTTTGATCAGACCGGTCTGATCATCATCCCAAAACTCCGGCTCCGTCAAAGGAATCGAATAAGGATGGTAGGCCAGTCCCCAATCCATTGCCCCGCCGGCCCCTGTCTTGTCTGCAAATTTGTCTACTATATCTTTTGCATTATATTTTGTAGTTCCATTGGCATCATGATTCCAGTTATAATCCGTGGAAAAGAACAGACGGTCATTCTGGTTGGTGCTGCGGATTGCCGTATAAAACACCCGGAATGCCCGTTCATACTCCTGAATATACCGGTCAATCTCCATAGGGCCTACATAGTTCCACTGCTGATTGTTGATCTCATTGCCAATAATCCAGTTAGATACCTTTCCATGGGCAGATGCCACACTGCTGTACCGCTCTGCAAGGAAAGAGGCAATGGCCTTGATGGTTTCATATCCCTCCTTGGTGGAAGCATTAAAGCCATAATAAAACACCTGGTTTTCCGGCTGCTTTGTGACCCCCGGGTAGACCAGCTGCGGTGTGCTATCGTTCCATCCATTCAGTATAACAGCAGTCACAGTCATACTCTTTTCCGACATTCTCCGAATCGTATAGTCCAAATTCTCCAGCACTTCTTTGTTAAAGCTGTACCTCTTCCCATCATAAGTGTAGTCAATTCCCTGTCCTAAAATATGATGAAACGGGATATTAACAATCACATGGTTGACTCCCAGCTCAAAAGCATCTGCCACCATGCTATCTGTGTTCTGGATCAGAAGACCCTTTTTATTCTGTGCTGTCCGATAAGGATCCGTATGCTTTGCCAGCACCTCCGGATTGGTCACATAGGCTGTGTTGCTGACCTGGATATAGTTCTCTCCGTCATATACTGCCACCACAAAACGGGAATAGAGACGGTTCTGTTCTGTCCCCAGATTCAGAGGAATATCAAAAGATAAGGCATCGCCTTTTGTAATCCATCCGCAATAATCCGTCCTGCCGTCCAGGCTGTCCTGATAGGGCTGCAGCTCAAACAGATACAGATAATTATCATAAAAGGCCGGATCCGACCAGGTTCCTTCCATCTGCCCGCGGATGGCAATCTGATTCCCTCCCTCGATGGCACAAGACAAAATATGTGCAAATTCTGTAGGTTCCGGCTTTGCTGCTGCCTCTGTTTGGGAAAGATTTGCCTCAGGATTTGCCATTGCGCAAATACTGCCTATTCCTGCCAAAAGCCCGGCCAGGGCCAGAGTTATCATACTTTTTCCAATTGGATATTTTCTCATAAATCGATTTTGCCTCCTTTTTCAGTCTATCCATTGTTATTCCTAATTATATCCAATTGTCTGCCAAATACAAGTTCAAAGGCCCTTACGTTGTCTTACATTTTCCTTAATCGCTTTCCTTTGTGGATCAGAACTGTCAAAAAAGCCGGCATCCATGCTTTCGCACAGACGCCGGCCACAACTTATTATAAATACTTTTTCAGCACTTCCACCTTATCTAGCTTCTCCCAGGGCAGATCAAGATCATTCCTCCCGAAATGTCCATAAGCTGCGGTTTGTCGGTAAATGGGTCTTCTCAGATCCAGCATCTTGATAATCCCTGCCGGACGCAGATCAAAATTCTCCCGGATAATCTCCACCAGCTTTTCATTGCTCACCTTTCCGGTTCCAAAAGTATCCACCATAATGGAGGTGGGATAGGCCACTCCAATGGCGTAGGAAAGCTGAATCTCACACTTATCTGCAAGGCCTGCTGCCACCAGGTTCTTTGCCGCATAGCGAGCAGCATAGGCTGCCGAACGATCAACCTTGGTACAATCCTTTCCGGAAAATGCACCGCCGCCGTGACGGGCATAACCACCGTATGTATCCACAATGATCTTTCTTCCTGTCAGTCCACTGTCCCCGTGAGGTCCGCCAATCACAAAACGTCCGGTGGGGTTCACAAAAAACTTGGTGTTTTCATCAATGAGAGCAGAAGGAAGCACTTCATCAAAAATGTATTTCTTTACATCCTCATGGATCTGCTCCTGCTCTACGTCCGGATCATGCTGCGTAGAGAGAACCACCGCCTCCAGACGAAGAGGTTTTCCATTCTCATCATACTCCACTGTCACCTGACTCTTCCCATCCGGCCTTAAATAGGACAGCGTGCCATCCTTGCGGACCTCTGTCAGGCGGCGTGCCAGCTTGTGGGCCAGCGCAATGGGATAAGGCATATATTCCTCGGTTTCATTGCTGGCAAAACCGAACATCATTCCCTGATCTCCGGCTCCGATAGCCGCCAGCTCACAGTCGCTCATCCGATTCTCCTTAGCCTCAAGAGCCTTATCAACTCCCATGGCAATATCGCCGGACTGCTCATCCAGGGCCACGATCACCCCGCAGGTATTGCCGTCAAACCCGTAATCTGCACAGTCATAGCCGATTTCCTTCACCGTATCCCGAACAAGTCTTTGAATGTCCACATAGCCCTTGGTGGTGATCTCACCCATCACCAGCACCAGCCCTGTGGTTGTACAGGTCTCACAAGCCACACGGCTCATTGGATCCTGCTCCATCAGTGCATCCAATACCGCATCGGAAATGGCATCGCACATCTTATCCGGATGGCCTTCTGTCACAGATTCTGATGTAAACAATAATTTCTCCACTGAATATTCCTCCTTTGAATCAAAAACTCCTCTCAGATTTCCGTCAGCCCGGAAATCCGGACAAAAGAAAAGTCCGAAGCAATCATACTGCGGACTTGATATATTTGGCACATCAAATCCTCTTATTGCTCGATTTCTCGCTCAGGTTGGCACCTTCCAGACGCTCATGCAAACATGCCGGCCGGGGTTGCCGTGACTTCACAGATCCTTTGTATCTCCATCACTCTGAATAAGGGATATTACGTACTTTTCAATTGTTATTTTCTGTTACAGAACCTATACTAACAGATTCCTGCCTCTGTGTCAAGAAAAGATCACATCATTTCCTGGGTCTCTACAACTTGGAATACCCATATGCATTGACCAATGCATCCAGCTTCTGCCCGCTTCTGCATAAAGGACACTCCCGGTAATCATAATCCACATAATCCGGCACATCCTTTTTCCCAAACACCGCGTGGACTGGCACACCACTCACCTCATCAACCGCACTGAAAATGGCTGACACCCCCTGCAGCTTTCCTCCATAATACTGCACACTCTCAATCGCCTTAACCACAGAAAATCCTGTGGTCACTGTCGCCATCAGAATAATCACATGCTTGTCTCTTATCATAGGCACGATATTGTCCCGAAAAATAATCTGACTGTTATTGTTAAACTCCGGGCGCACAATATAGATGGTCTTATGCATATTCTTGGAAAGAACCCCGCTTTTTGTCAGCTCCTCTGACAAAAAGGCCCCAATTACCTCGGTTCCTTCCATACACACAATCGTATCCACCACCATCCCGTAAAGATACGTTCCCATCATCCCTTTTGCCACGTCCTGCGCCTCGCTGGCTCTGGTTTTTAAGGTGGTCATATCCAGATAATAATTGATATGAGAGTGATTTGTTGCAAAATGCCCCGGTGTAACCTTAATCGCCGCGTTCGTTCCTGCTGTGTGAATCTTTTGATATCTGGTCTCCATAATAATCCCCCTTCTCTGAATAAGAATCCTGCTTTACTCTTATTATACTGGAAAGAGGTAAAATGCACAAGTCTGAAAAAGCTTAATCACAAAAATCCGTCATTTTGACAAATCTATATTTTTCGTATCCTCCACAATGTAAATGGGACGATCTTTCACCTCGCTGAACAAAATTCCGATATACTCACCGATAATCCCCACAATCAGAAACAATACGGCAAACATAAAACAGTTGAGAATCACAATGGTGGCATAGCCACTGGGCGCCCCCTGACGGGTACACAGCGTGTAGACCATTACTGCCAGCCCCATCAGCGCTGCCAGCCCTCCTGCATAGATTCCCAGTTTCAGAGGAAGGTTGGAAAAGCACAGAATTGTATTTATGGAAAAGTCAAAGAGCTTCCGAATACTGTATTTGCTCTCTCCTGCTGCCCGCTTTTGCGCCTCATAACAGATAACCGCTCTTTTAAATCCAATATTCTGCACATATCCCCTGAGGAAACGGACTTTCTCTCTGTAATTCCCCCGCAGCACATCTGCCGCTTTCCGGGAAACGGCAAAGAAATCAGATGCATTAGGTTCAAATTTTACATCCGATAAGGTATTGATCAGCCAGTAAAAGGAAGCTGAGGTAATATTTTTTACCATCCCGGCAGACTGGTTGCTGGTCCGCACCATGGTAATGACTCCGCAGCCCTGGTCCAGCTTTTCCACAATCGTTGGCAGGCAGTGCGGGGGATGCTGAAGATCTGCATCCATACACACGATTCCATCCCCTGCAGCATAATCAATCCCGGCAATCATGGCTGCTTCATGGCCGAAGTTGCGGGACAATCCCACCACCCTCACATGGCTGTCCTGGTCTGCCAGATCATGCAGAATCCGAAGGCTGTCATCCCGGCTCCCGTCATTGACAAACAAAAGCTCATAGTCCCAGGAGAGCCCGTCCAGAACCGGCTTTGCCGCCTGATAGAACATGGGCAGCGCCTGTTCCTCATTATACACAGACACAACTACTGACAATACCTTTCCCATAGGTTTCTCCATTCTTCACTTCGCTGCTGTTTTTATTCCCCAAACACCTGAATCTGTGTTGTGGAATGAGAAGGAACTCTCTTCTCCTCAGGAGGCAGCTTCCTATAATCCCCGTAAATCCAGGTGAGCACCTCATCCCAGTGGCTGGGAACCATTAGCTTTGTGTCACAAAAAGCCATATCCTCCACCTCCTGGCACCACTCCTTCTGCAAAGTCACATACAAATAATCCGGCTGGTAATTGCTGTAATACCGCAGACTGCTCTTGCACTTTTTATCCTTAAGCGCCACCATGCGCTGAAGTCGGAACAAAAACTTCAAAGGGACAAACCGCCCCGCTGTGGACAAACCGCCCACTGCCAGCTTGTGAAATAAACTATATTTTCCAAAATCCAGATGGTAGCGATGTCCCATTGCCATTCCGTATACGATTTTATGAAGCAGAAGCGTCACTGTAGAACATAGCTTGTTTTCAGGCAGCACATCGATGGTAAACAGATCCACCCACAAATGGTTCATCTTCCCCTCATAAAATCTGGTCTCAGAGGATTCCTCATGAATCTGGCTGTTTTTATAATAGATCCGGGCCGTAAAGTCAAAAAAAGCTTTTCCTCTCTGAAAATCCCAGGGCATCAAAAGCTCCATCGTATCCGGCAGCTCCCTCCTCACCACCTTGAGAAATGCCTCATAGTTCTTTCTTGTAAATGCCACATCTGCATCATCATCCCAGGGAATAAAGCCCTGGTGACGGACTGCCCCCAAAAGGGTCCCTGCATCCAGCATATACCTGATCTTATATTTTCGGCAGATTCGGTCAATTTCCTTTAAAATCTTTAAATTGACCTGATGTGCTTTGGTCAAATCATATTCTGTTTTATTATCCTTCTCCACACCTTTTCTCACTTTCCTGCGCTTTTTTCTGCCGCCTGCCGAATCACCTGGGCCATGTCATCAATCATGGCATCTGACATTCCCGGGTATACTCCCACCCAAAAAGTATTTTCCATAATCTGATCTGTCACATGAAGGTCCCCTACCACCCGGTATCCCTGCCCCCGTGTACGCATCTGATCAAAACAAGGATGGCGCGTCAAATTGCCTGCAAACAGCATTCGGGTCTGAACTCCTTTTTCCTCAATATACTGCACCATAGTATTCCGGTTTGTTCCCTCTTTACAGGTAATCAAAAAGCCAAACCAGCTGGGCCGGGAATCTTTACACGGCTCTGGCAAAATCAATTGATCCGATAGATCCGAAAGAGCAGTTCTCAGGCGTTCAAAATTGTGACGGCGGCGGTTGACAAAGCCTTCTATTTTATCCAGCTGCGCACAGCCGATGGATGCCTGCAGATCCGTTGCCTTTAGATTATATCCAAAATGGGAATAAACATATTTGTGGTCATACCCCAGAGGAAGCTGTCCATACTGGCGGTCAAAGCGATGATTGCAGGTATTATCCATTCCGGACGGACAGGAACAATCTCTTCCCCAGTCTCGGAAAGACCGGATGATCTTATGAAGCAGCCCATTATTGGTATATACTGCGCCCCCTTCTCCCATGGTCATATGATGAGGCGGATAGAAGCTGGATGTGCCGATATCCCCCACGGTTCCCGTAAAATGCTCTTTTCCATCCAATGTATACCGGCTTCCCAGGGCATCGCAGTTGTCCTCCACCAGCCACAGCTTATGGCGGTCACAGAATGCTTTCACAGCCTTTAAATCAAAAGGATTGCCCAGAGTATGAGCAAGCATCACGGCCTTTGTCTTGTCTGAGCAGGCCTGTTCTAATTGCGTCACATCAATATTGTACTGAGGAATCGTCACATCCAAAAAAACCGGCACCGCGCCATACTGGATCATTGGTGTCACCGTGGTGGGAAAACCTGCTGCCACTGTGATAACCTCATCCCCCGGCAGGATCTGGCGCTCTCCCAAAAGGGGCGAAGTGAGTGCCATAAAGGCATTCAAATTGGCAGAAGAACCGGAATTTACAAGGGAACAGTACCTTACCCCCAAATACTCTGCCATCCTTCTCTCAAATTCTTCCGTATACCGGCCTGAGGTCAGCCAGAATTCCAGGGCGCTGTCTACCAGGTTTACCATTTCCCGCTCATCGTAAACTCTGGATGCATAGGGAATCCGATCCCCGGTCTGATAGTTTTTTTTGTTTTCCAGATGATACGTTTTATAATAATCTGCCACAAGCCCCAGAATCTCCTGCTTCGCTTGCTGCTGCGTCTTTTCCATAAATCAGTTCTCCTATCTTTCCTAAATTTTGCTTTGCCAAATTCTATATCATCCCATGGCCCGGGAATATTCCCGGATCTGCTGATCTGTCACCAACCGCATATCCTGCCCATCCAGATAAGCCTTTGACCATTCCACCGTCTTTTCCAAAGCCTCCCCAATATGCCAGCGGGGAGTCCATTCAAAGGTTTTCTTAAATTTCGAGCAATCCAGCTTCAAAAAATTCGCCTCATGAGGGCCTCCGTCATGACGGTTAATCCATTTGGCTTCCTCTCCCCACAACCGGCAGAACATCGTCACCAGCTGGCCGGTAGTCACACAGTCGCAGTCATCAGGCCCTACATTATAATATCCCTGAAACACAAGGTCTTCATACTGCCTCTCCATTATTTCCAAATAGGCAAAGAGCGGCTCCAGCACATGCTGAAAAGGCCGGGTGGAAAAGGGGTTGCGCACCACAATCTCCTTTCCCGCTGCCTGAGCCCGCACACAGTCAGGAATAATCCGGTCATTGGCAAAATCTCCGCCACCGATCACATTTCCGGCCCGGGCGGTAGAGATAGCGCAGCGGCCGTCACTCCAAAATGCTTTCTGATAGCTGTGAGTAACCAGCTCAGAACAAGATTTGCTGTTGGAATAAGGATCATACCCGTCAAGGGGATCGCATTCTCTGTATCCATATTCCCACTCCCTGTTCTCATAAACCTTGTCTGTGGTCACATTCAAAACCGATTTCACACAGGGGTGAAGCCTGACACATTCTAAAAGATTGACTGTGCCCATCACATTGGTCTCATAGGTATACACCGGATCCTTGTAGGAATCCCGGACAATCGGCTGAGCTGCCAGGTGGATCACTAGCTCCGGCCGAACCCGGTCAAAGGTTTGTTTCAAGGCTTCCAAATCCCGAATATCCCCTATAACAGAATCCATCTCTGTCTCCAATTCCATGATCTGAAACAAAGAAGGATCCGTAGGTGGCTTCAGGGAATAGCCAGTGACCCGTGCGCCTGCCAGAAGAAGGATTCTGCACAGCCAGCTTCCCTTAAAGCCTGTGTGTCCGGTCACTAAAACCCTCTTTCCCTGGTAAAATTTTCTGCATTCTTCCCAATTATACATTGCCGTTCTCCTTCCAGATCTTCCATGGAGCTTCCCCTGACTGCCACATTCTCTCCAAAAGCTGCATCTCCCGCTGGGTATCCATACATTGCCAGAATCCGTCATGGAAAAAAGACATAAGCTGCCCCTTGAAAACCAGTTGCTGCATGGGCTCCTGCTCAAACACAGTGGTGTCATCTTTTAAATAAGAAAAAATCTCCGGATTCATCACCATAAATCCTCCGTTCACCACGGCTCCGTCTGTGGAGGATTTCTCCCGAAAAGCCCGGATCACGTGATCCTCCCCTATGTCCAGCACTCCCTTTTGCTGCCCGATATTCACCGTGGTAATAGTGGCCGTCCTGCCATGGTTTTTGTGAAACCTCACCAGCTCCTTCAAATCCACAGTACATACCGCATCTCCGTAAGTGAGCATAAAAGGCTCATTCCCAATATAGGGCTGGATCCGTTTCACCCGCCCGCCGGTCATGGTGTGAAGCCCTGTATCCACCAGTGTCACCCGCCAGGGCTCAGAATAGTTGTTATGAACCTCCATCTCATTGTTGGCCAGATCAAAAGTCACATCCGACATGTGAAGAAAATAATCCGCAAAAAATTCCTTCACCACATACTGCTTATAGCCCAGACAGATAATAAAATCATGGAATCCAAACTCAGAATAATATTTCATTATATGCCACAAAATAGGTTTTCCGCCGATCTCAATCATAGGCTTCGGTTTTAAATGACTTTCCTCACTGATTCTTGTCCCCAGTCCTCCTGCCAGAATCACTACCTTCATTTCCTGCTCTCCTTTAATTTCTATTTCCCTTCTCTGTCAAATGGCAGTTGTCACTGCCTTCCAAATACGTTCCAATCGTTTTCTTTTAAGATCGTCAATGCATTTCGCACCTTAGCCCCACTGTCCGGGCGGCTGCGCCGATAATCAAAAGTCTCTCTCAGCACCTCATCGTCCACAGACTCAAACCGGACAGCTACCTCTTCAATCCTTTTTCCGTAGGCCTCCCGGTCAGGAGCCTTTTTTATCTCCATATAGTCCGTATATCCATGGCCTGCCAATAACGCCAGACAAAAGCCTGCCATCAGGCACCGGCTTAAAAACTTTTCCAGACTTTTCTTCTCTCCCAAGGCCTTCCAGACCAGGGAAAAGGTTAATAAAATCCCCAAAAGCCCAGCCTGATACTGTAAAGCATAGCGGGAGCTCATGCCATAATTTTCATTGACAAAGATATAGCGGGATATAAGGACAATCCCGTGACTGCCCGCTCCTGAAAAGAGCAGCATTAACGGCATGAATGTACGCCGGTACAAGCAGAACCGGACATTCAGCCAAAAGGCCAAAAGATACCCGGCTGCCACTATAAGCCCCATCAGATAAACCGTGCCATCACCGATCCTTCCCTGTTCCATCCAGGTCGTAATCGTCTCACCGCCCACCAGCATGGATGCCAGTGATTTTAAAAGAAAACGGAGAAAAAAACCTGGCGTTGTCACAATAAGCTCTGCCAGTCCCAGATCCACTGCCCCGGCATGATCCTCAATGGCATAGGAATTGCTCCACATATAAAGAAGCAAAGAAATCAGTGTAATCGCTGATACAGCAAACCAGAAACGGCCTTCACGTATCTCTTTGCCTCTGCAAACCAGCCAAGCCCCACCGCAAGCCAAAAGCACCACAACGGAATAGACAGCACAGTAAGGACCGGCAATCCCCAGAGTAAGTATGACCGGCATTACCAAAAGCAGTCCCTTGCTATGACTCCCTCCGCTCCCGAAAACCACCCGGTCAAAAACCAGATAATAGGTGTAAAAGCCAGCAAAGGCAAGAAAATGTGCCCATCCGGTCCCGTTGGTCATCATCTCCCACTTATTCAGACCAAACAGAATAAACATCAGAAACAAAAACCATCCGCCGCCAACCCGCTGCTCCCGACAGAAAGCTCCAAGAGCCAGACCGGAAAGTCCCAGCCCCAGAATCCCCAAAATCATATCAAAGGTGGTACTGTATCCGAAAAAAGTCACATTAATGATTCTTCCCAGATAATTGACAGGGATCCTGGTCAGCACATCCGGAACAAAAAATTTCCGGGGGTCCCACACATCCGGCAGATAAGTATTTACCAGACGAATATAATCCGTATATACAATATCACAGGTGGCCTCCTTGACATACCAGAGGCATAAAAGCATACCCAAAACAGGCAGCCCGCCGTAAATCAGCCTTTGCCGGTTCCTGTTATCAACCTTGTCCATACTCTTTATTGTCCGTGATGATCCCACAGATTTCCTCTTTCTTCAACGATTTTAGTCTGCTTTCATGGTCAGCAGTACCGCCAGACGATCCTTTCCCCGCTGCTCCTGAGCCTCCGGTACATAAAAATTGGTTTCCATCTTAAGACTCACTCTCTCATAAGGAAGAAGCTGAATCGAAATATCCTTTTGATTCTGATCAAACTCCAGATAGTAGGAAGCCTCCCCATTTATATAAACGGTCAGCCATTGGTCTGGTGTCAGATCCCGCGGATAGAAAAAGCTCATTTCCACCTTTCCAGATTCTCCGGCCATCAGCTGGATCTCAGCCCGCTCATCCATCCACCCATCCCGGTAGTAGCCATAATTGCTTTTGCACCGAATGCTGCGGACAGTTTCCGTAATATCCCGAAACCGGTTAAACTCCGGCTCCTCCTGAAGAATCAGCATATCCTCAGTCACTAATCCGGCCTTCCAAATATCATCAATATGAACCACCTGTGTATTCTCCGCTCTGCGGGCCGGGTCAAAAACCTTAAAAAACGTATCCGCTGTAAAATCACTCATCTCATACTCATTTCCCACAATATAGATCGTTTTTCCAAAAATCCCGTCCCTGTAAGTCCCATAGGTCTCCTCTGCCAGCGAATTGTACCGCTGCTGATCCGGCCAATAATACAGATTCGGATACATTTGACGGTAATAAAGCTCCACTGGCGTCATAACCACCAGATAAGCTGTTACCATAACCAGATAAGGCACTGCATGAAGCAGCTGGCCTCTCTTCATCCATAAATCAGTGAGCACTCCATACATCCAGGACAAAAAAAGCAGGGCTGCCCCATAAGACACATAAACCCACCGCATCTCCACACGGATCGTCACGCTAGAACAGGCGATACAGCCTCCGATAAAACTGATAAACAACACGCAGTTCTGATAGATTCGGGGATGCTTTATTTTATGGCGCACCAGATTTGCAGCAAAAGCAATCACCATTGCCAGAAGCAAAAAATCCGCTATTGCTATCAGAAGAAGAATCCAGATCGGAGACTGTCTGAAATTCTGTCCATTTAAGTGCTCCGGCCCTGCATTGATTCCAAACAGATAGGCAATCTGACTGCATCCGTACTGAACCGCTGTTTTTACCGACCAGGTATCCGCTACATTGGTTCCACCAGTTCCCGCCGGCATCAGGCCGCCGATTGTCAAATACCGGACTGCCTGCACGAAACCAAAACCAGCGGCCGGCCACAACCACATTTTTAAATCCCGTGACCGATGGAACAAAAGCACCATAAAAAACAAAGGAAGCAAAACCATATACCGCTCATGGACAAAACACACACCCACATACAAAATGCAGGCTGTCACAAAGCATTTGGCCTGGGCTCTTCCCTCACCGTTCAGATATAAGCAAAGCTGGTACAAAATTCCCAGTGCCATCCATAAAGCCATAGTCTCCATAAGCCCGTAAAGCTGACCGATCTGATAATAGGCCATCCGGGAAAGAATAAACCCAAGTCCCACAAGCGCTCCAACATAAGCCGAATGACTAAACCGGTGTGCCATCCGGTACAAGGTAAAGGCTACTCCAATATTCAGCAGGATATTGATGGGAACAATCAGCCCGATATGATTTCCAATCAATGCCAGCTCCAGCCATGCCGCCAGATAATACAGAAAGCGGAAACGGGTGCTTCCTACAGGAAATACAAACTGGAAAAAGGACTGCTCCCCATAGCAAGACCACAAATACAGATCATCCATGTAGAGTCCCTTGATCTCTATTCCCTGATTGACCCAAAAACCAACACTTGCCAAAACAAACAGCACAATCAGGTCTGTTCTCCATTTCAAAAAAATTTTCGTCTGTTTTTCCATTTCCTTCACTCTCCGGCATTTTCTTAAGGATGTTGGATATACATTCTGTCAAACACAAATAAATCCTGCTCCGTCCCGTCCATGCGGCGTTCTTCCTTCTCCCTGCACACCCTTAACATCAGGTTTCCGTTTTCATCCCGGACGTCATACAGCCATCCCTCCTCAATCAGTACACGTATGATCTGATAGATTCTTACACTGGTATCCACATATTCCTTTTCCATATACAGATAATCCACATCAGCGTAATGCAGATATTCCAGAAAATTCGGTGCATCCTCCACCACCTTTGGATTGCCCCAGTAGCCGGACACATCCACATAAGATTGAACCCAGCAGGGAAAAGACAGCACCCCAGGATGTTCTCCCAAAGCAATCACCCGGTTTTTGGGATTCGCGGCAAAAGTATCCCATATGGCAGCGCTTCCCTGTGCAGCTCTTTTCTCCCGCTCTGCCTCCACATGAGAGATGTATCCTTTATTCAGCAGATGAAATCCACCATTTCCCAATGCCCAGGCCCAGTTTGTCAGTCCACACAGAAGCACTCCATAACACCATGCCGGCAGTAATGCTGTCAGCGCCATCTTTTTGCAGCTCTGGCTGTTCACTGAGTCCATCCAACTGCAGCCTGCCAGAATAAGCACCCCATAAGTAAGCATATAATAGTTTCCGTCAATCTGAGACAATGCATGAAGGCTAACCAGATCAATCAGCAAAAGGGCGCCTAGCAATACAGTCAGAAAAGGAACTCCGTCCCGAACCGTTACTGTTTTCCTTTTTCCGGCCAAAAGACTGCTTGTCATCCCTATAAGAGCTAAAGGCAAAATCCCACCCCAGGCAATAATTACATGGGCCATATCCTCCCCCTGAGGATTTAGCAGAACCCCATAGAGACGGCCAAGCAAAAACCTTAGCTGCCCGCTCAGCGTCATTTCCCTTCCTGCTGCTGGAAACCCGGAAGCATAAAAAGGATATTTAACCTGAAAACCGATTTTCTGGAAAATCTGATAAAATATGGAAGTTACTGGCACTCCCACAAGATGCATGGTTCTGCCCCATATACCGGCTAATGCGCCAATGGACAGCAGCAGTAACAGCCAAAAAGGCTGACTCCCATTTCCTGGCCTCTCTTTCCCCTTCTCCTTGTTTCTAAATCGCTTCAAAAGCAGATAAAGCACCGCCAGCCCCACAATCGCTGTGGAAAATACCACAGCCGTTGGCTTCATGGTAAGGCTCACCAGTCCGGCGGCCAAACCCATAATCAAAAGGTTTGAATCCTTCTTTTTTTCATACTGCAGCACAGCCTGAATCATGAGAATCTGGCAGAAAAAAGTCATCATATCTGCCTTGGCAGTGTCCGCCATATTCATAATCCCTGGTACGGATGCCGCCAAAAACGGCACCCACAACGCCCTCTCCCTGTCCATGATAATGGTTGCTGTCTCGTAAAGAGCAAGGAGAGCCAAGCCAGACACCCACAGATTCATAGCCGTGGAAAAGCAGTAGGAAGGCAGACCCGCCAAAGGCAGAGACAGCACCTCCCACCCTTTCGGGTAGGTGTAAACCACCCCCAGCGTTCCCAAATTCTCATAGATTCCCCGACCGCTGTCCAACATTACATGGGAACGTACCCCATACCACAGACTGTCAAAGTCCACGGTCAGATTGAGTCGGCCAGCCTGCAAGAGTAAAAGAGCCAAAATAGCCGCCGCCATCACAGACCAGGCAAAAGGATACGAAGAAACCGGGATTTTCCGCCTGCCCTGTGTTCTTCCTGCCCAAAGGTTTGCTGCCAGCAAAAGTCCCCCGCTTCCAAGCACCCATATGCGCAGCATGGAAATACTTCCAAGTTTTACCAGAGACAAAAGACAAAAAACCAGGATTGTAAAGGCAGACCCGCAAATAAACTGCCAGCACAAACTGAAGCGCCGCTTTCCTCCAAGCCACCGGCCCATTAAAACCAGATAAGCCACATAACAGCCAGTAAACAAAACAGGAAGAAAAATCTCATGGAGCCAGCAAACCACTATCACAATTCCGGCCAATCCCACCACTTGTTTTCTGCCTGCTGTTCTGTTAAAAAGAAAAAGCAATGCCAGCCAGAGACCCAGCATTTCAATCATCATGAAATGATAATCCCTTTGGGTAATATGCCAGGACAGAACCCCTGTTCCAAGCAGCTTCCACGCCGAGTAACCGGTGATTCCGGCAACCAAAAGCCCTGCCAGCCATAAAAAAGCGGTTTTCTGCCTTTTCATTCCCTTCACCATTCCTTTCCCCTGGCAATGCCATGCAACATCTCTGATGAGAAAAGCATTGCTGCGCTTTCCTCTCAGTCATAGGAATCATACGCTTTTTTGTAAAAATGCATCCACAGTTTTGCCATCGGCAACGGCCAGATTCTCTGATACATGGCAAGTTCTTCCCTTGGACGGCGCTGATCCTTTATGCAAGCTTTTGTTGTAGCCTCCTTATGAATCCGATAACATATCAGGGACTTCTCCTCACAGACAAACCGCCCCGGCTGTGACGCCAATTGCCACATGGTATCCCAATCCAGGGCAAACTTAAAGGAAGAATGAAAAAGCGGGTACCCCAAAGTCTTTTTATTGTAGGTACAAGACGGACAAATCACCGGATTTCCCCACACAAATACTGCTTTCTTCACGATTCTCTGGTTGGCAAGCAGCCGCAGCCGTAATGGTATGCGCAAAAGCCGCTTTATCTCCAGCACCATCCCATGCCTGCGGATCCTCCCATCCTTCCACAGAGCACAATCTGTAGTAAAAACGGATGTGTCCGGGTACTGTTTCCAGCACTGCCGGACATATTTTCCATAATCTCTGTGGTAAATATCATCTTGATGGGCAATCGTCACCAGATCGGAATCTGCCATCTTATATGCAAAATTCCAGTCTGCCTGAATATCGCTTTCTCCCTCTCTCACATAATAGGGAAGCTTATATTTGCCTGCCATTTTCTCAAGAAACAAACTTGGGGTGGACGTGCATAAAATAACTGCCGCCGGAATGGACTGTCTTTTCAGCGACCGAATACAGTGTTCCAGATATGGAGAATCCTTATAGGCACAAATTGCATAGGTATGTGTAAACATTTTGGCTCCTGTCTTTCCTATTGGAAAGTACTTTTGAAGTATGCAAGTATTTACGAAAAAAAATGCTCCTCCAGCATAAGACACAGCACATGATACACCGGAAGATGAAACTCCTGGATCTTAAATGTCTCATTCTCCGGCACGATTATTGCCACATCCGCCCTCTTTCCCAGACGTCCTCCGTCCTTTCCCGTAAGACCGATAACCGCCATATTCTTTGCCTTTGCCACAGTCACTGCATAATCCACATTTTTTGCATTGCCAGAGGTAGATATGCCCAAAAACACATCCCCCGCCACGCCATATCCACAGACCTGCTGGGCATAGACCATATCTGCATCCACATCATTTGCAAAGGCTGTGGACAATCCTGGGTGGCCGTTAAGAGCTATGGCAGGAAGCCCGGCCTGAAGAGATTGGGCCAGAACCGCCCCCTGCTTCTCATCCTCTGCCTTCAATCTCTCTTTAAGCTCTGTGCCCAGCTCCCGTTTTTTGACAAAGCCTTTCATCAGCTCTCCCACAATGTGCTCCGCATCGGCACAACTGCCTCCGTTTCCCGCAATCAAAAGCTTTCCCCCGCCTGCAAAACAGCTTTCCAGAACTCCGTATGCCTCCACAATCGAGTCCCGAACCACCTGCAGAGACGGATAGCGGGTCATCAGCTCATCCAGAATTTGTTTTTGTCTCTCATTTAGCATAATCTCTTTTTCTCCGTTTTCCCCCGGATCACCGGCAGTCATCTTCACTTTCAAGTATCGCACTGGCGGCGTCAATAAGTGTTTCGGCGTAAAAATCATAGGGCAGTGTTCTCCTTCCTTCCATACCAGGCCTGCCAGATTTTCCTTTTTTCCGGTCATCAGAGCCTGCCTGCCAAAGACTCTCCGTCAGCTCTCTGTGGATCTGCGCTCCATAGCCGGTTCCCACCAGCACGGTCCTCACTCCGTAATTTTTTCCTGCTTCCACATCAATCAGCTTATCGCCTATCATCCAGGAGCGGGCCTTGTCCACGTCAAAATATCGCTCTGCCTGTTCAAACATTCCGATATCCGGCTTGCGGCAATGACAGATTTTTTTGTACTCTCCAATACCATGGTCCGGATGATGGGGACAGTAAAAAAACCGGTCGATCTCTGCTCCCAAAGGTTTTAACAAGTCATTCATGTATTCATGAAGCCCTGCTACATCTGATTCCTGATAATATCCCCGGGCCACTCCCGCCTGGTTCGTAATAACCACCAGCTTATAACCATTTTTCCGCAATCTGCAGAGGGCCTTGGCCACTCCATCCAGGAGCTTTAAATCCTCCTTTTTGTGGAGATAATGAACCTCCTCATTAAGCGTCCCATCCCTGTCTAAAAATATCACCCGCTCCATTGTCATCCGCTCCTGTCTCAGATTGGAAACTGGTATTCTCCTCCTGCCAGCTTCACCTTCACCTGATTATAATCCCACCGGCTTTCATCTGCCACCCAGGCCTGGGCTCCCCGCAGCTCAAAATTCCAGTCTGTCAGCTGGCCCCCCACTTCCTCCATCCGGGCTGCCACCTTATGCTTTACATTATAAGGACAGTACATCAGCAGATATCCGCCGCCGCCGGCTCCCAAAAGCTTGCCTCCTAAAGCACCTGCCTTGATGGCCTCCTCATAGAGCTCATCGATCTGGGGATTGGAAATCTTATCACTCATCCGCTTTTTACTCTGCCATCCATAGTCCAGAAGCTTACCAAAGCTGTGAAGATTTCCCTTTAGCAGCTCATCCTTCATCGCATATGCCAGCGCCTTCACCTCACACATCGCATCAAAAGCATCCTTCTTTTCATAATTTTTCACCTGATCCCTGATAATATTCGCTGACACGTGAATATTGCCGGTATAGCACAAAAGCAGGTTGTACTGCAGCTCATGAATAATGTCCTTCTTGATCCGCAAAGGATTCACCACCACATCATTGCGCCCGTGAAATTCAATAAAATTAAAGCCGCCGAAGGTAGATGCATACTGGTCCTGATACCCTCCATCAATCCCGAGATCCTCCCGTTCCACTTGATAGGCCAGATCTGCCAGACGATATCCATCCATCTCCACCCCCTTCCACCGGGCCATGGCAATCAAAAGAGCCACCATCACAGTAGAAGAGGTCCCCAGTCCCGAACCGGGAGGCGCGTCACACTGGAGATACGCCTCACAGCCCTGGTGGATCTCCATAGCTTTTAAAGCTGCTGTCACCAAATCCAGTCTGCCGTCATAGACATAGTTTTCCCGGGCATTGTATTTCACTGTCATGTCAAAGTCCAGTGAGTGTACAATGATCTGGTCATCCTTTCTGGGTACAATGGAACAATAAGCATATTTGTTGATGGTGCTGCCAATAATAGCTCCTCCCTGCTCCACACAAAAAGGCGCCACATCCGTTCCTCCCCCTCCAAAGCTGATGCGCAGTGGTGCTCTTCCCCTGATTACCATGTCACAACTCCCTTCTTCACATCCTGAATAAACCGAAAATAATCCTCTGGCACTCCAATATCTATAAAATATCCGTCATTGACAAAGCCGCCCAGTTGCCGTCCCTCAGACAGCCACTTAGGGATCCTGTCATTCTCCAGGGAAACCTTTCCCTCCGGAATCTCCTCTAACAGCTTCCGGCTCATCCGGTATACCCCTCCATTGATCGTACCAGGCATTGCCTCTGTGGTTTTCTCGTTAAATCCTGTCAGATATCCATCCTTTAAAACTGCCTGACCGTACCGGGATATATCCGGCACCTGCCGCAAAACCAAAGCCAGATCCAGATTCTTCTCTTCCTGGATCCGAACCAGCCGGCCATAGTCAATCTGATAAAAAGTATCTGCATTCAGCACAAAAAAGGCATCCTCTGTCACCAGACGACCAGCATTTTTGATAGCCCCGGCAGTACCTAAAAGCGCTTCCTCATAAGCATATTTTACCGTCAAATGCTGTCCTCCCGGCAGTTTAAAACCGCTGCCGTCCTGAAAATACTCCTCCACAAGTGAACCCTTATAGCCCACTGCAAATATAATATCTGTAATCCCATGGCGGGACAGCTCATGTACCACATATGCCATAAAAGGCTTTCCATTCACCAGTGCCATGGGCTTTGGGCGGTCATTAACCACACTCCGAAGCCGGGTTCCCAGCCCCCCTGCCAATAAAATTGCCTCCATTCTTCGCTCCTTATCCATGCCGAGATTCTACCATTTTTTTCATAAAGATTCCACTATCTTCATAAAATAATAAATTTCTCTTAAGTATACCGTATTCGTTCCGATCTGTCCAACTTTTTTCTTGGCACGCACATTTCTGGCACTAAAAATTCCCATAGGTGCCATTGAAGCATTAAGCATAACAGAGCGATAAAAAAGAACAACAACCATAAGCCTTGCTCTGTCTCATATAGAAGAAAGGAGCCTTTTACAAAGCTGTCATAAGCTATGTGGTTATGAACACTTAGCGTAACAAAAACAGGCGGCAAGGAGAACACTTCTTTGAATATCTCACGCAAAATCCTCCTCAATCCGTTTCCAGGCCCCATCTACGCTGAAATGCTCCCGAATATATACCTGGGTTTTACGGCAAAGCTCCCGGCATTTATCCGGATCCTGATAAAGCCTCACCACCGCCCGGGCAAATCCGTCCGGTTCGTCCTCCACCAAAAGCACCTCCTCTGCCTGGGGAATCCCCTCTGCCCCAATAGCCGTAGTCACAACCGGTGCCCCATTGTAGATGGCTTCCACCACCTTTCCTTTCACCCCTGCCCCATACCGCAAAGGCACCACCACGATCCTGCATTCTCCGTACAGACGGTCAAGCTCCTCCTCAGTCACAAAGCCTTTGATAATAATCCCATTACCTGGCTGTTCTAAAGCCTTGATCTCCTCCGTTACCTTAGAACCCACCACCACAAACTCCGGTACTCTCTGTCTAGCTGTCTCCATCTGCTGCCGGATCCGTGGGTATATCTCTTTTGCAAACCACAGCACTGCATCTGCATTCGGCGGATGGGCAAAGCCACCCACAAACAAAAGCCCTTCCCTTTTTGCAAAGTCTTCCTGCAAATTTTTCTTAAACTCATCAAACACATAAGCCGTGATGTCCTTTACAGAAATAGTAGGATCCATTGCCCGAATAGCATCCCGCTCCACATAGGACGGATAGTAGGACACAGATGCTTTGCCCATCAAAGACAGCTCAATGGACTTCCAGTACTCGGCCTCCTCCCGCTTCTTCAGATCCCCGGTCAGCTGATACTCCCGCCCTTCCCGCAGAAAATGAAGATCATGGCCATAGTAAATCACCTTCATATCCGTATTATCCAGAATATAGTCGATATATTTGGAAGCGATGTGGGGTCGGTTTAAATATGCCACCCCAATATCATCCCCATGATCCCGCAGCCAGTCCCAGATCTTCACCTGGTACTCGGCCCCGTATAAAATCTCGATTCCCATCTGCTGAAGCACTGTGGAATAAGGCTCTTCATGGAGGAAATTATCCCCCAAAAATTTGACCACATAGCCCTTCTTTAAAAACATCTTCAGATACTGGAAGGTGGTTTTGGAGCCGGCGTCCCGGTCATAGGTGGGCACATAGTGATCCACGACCAGGATAATTGGTTTGCCCATGCTCCGCTCCCTGGCCCGGAAGGGATCCGGGTTCCCATTGTTTTCACACTGGCAGGCAAACTCCGCTGCCCATTTTTCTTTTAGCTTCCGGCTGTTCTCCACCTGGTAGCGCTTAAGCCCCGTCCCTTCTACATCTGTGCCATTGGAAATCCCCTCAAAATGAATCACCTTGGAAAGAGGCTGATAAACTACCCTATAGCCTGCCCGCCTCACTTCAAAGGCCAAGTCTGAATCCTCACAGTAAGCCGGAGCAAACCGGATATCAAACCCTCCGATCTGCTTCCACAGCCAGGCCGGCAGCAATATTGCTGCACCAGAAATATAATCCACATCCTTCACATAGTTATATTCTGGCTTATCCGGATCATCCAGACGCCCGTAATTCCATCCTGATCCATCACTCCAGATAATTCCCCCGGCCTCCTGCAGCCGGCCGTCAGGATACACCAGCTTAGAACCCACCATACCAATGGTATGATCGGACTCAATCAACCGAACCAGTGAGCTAAGCCATCCATCTGTCACCTGGGTATCATTGTTGAGAAACATAATATACTTTCCCCTGGCCTTTTCGGCTGCCTGATTACAATTTTTCAGAAAGCCCTGGTTCTCTTTATTTCTGCAGATCACCAGCCCTTCCGCAAAATCTCCCAGGCGCCTGGTTGCATCGGTTGACACATCATCTGCAATCAGTATCTCATAGCTGATATCTTTTGTATGCTCCAAAATGGACAGCAGACAGGCATAGGTATAGTGAATCTGGTTGTACACCGGAATCACAATAGATACCTGGGGATTCTCCTGCTGCTCAAAGCGAAGCTTCCCATGCTCCCGGTAAATATCCCCAATATTAAAATCCCCGTCCCGCAGATTTTTCCCCTCCTCGGTGGAATACAGTCTAGCCGACCGGACCGGGTGAAGTAAATATTCCTTTTTGTATTTCAGTTTCTTTCTATCCAGGGATCCGGGGGGATACTTCTTGTTCACCTGCTCCCCCAGCTTTCGTTTCGCCTTAAACAACAGTGCCTCATGGCGGTTTAAATAGGCAAGCGTTTTCCCCATCTCATCTATCTCATGGCGCAGATCCTGAATCATAATCTCCAGGTTAGTCACATGATTGTTGGTCAGCCGCTGCACCTCCGTCATCTTGCGGATGGTCACATCCTTTTCCCTGGCATGAATCTTCATCTGCTCGATCCGCTCCCTTGCCCGGGCCAGATCACTCTCCGCCCGGCGAATGTCCTCGCTTCCCAGAGAGCTGACCATATAATTGCCCAGATACAGCTGCTGATTTTCCCCGTGAACATAATTCTGGAAGCTGACCTCCATCTTCTCATACACCCGGACCATTTCCCCGGTAATATCAAAGGCTGCCAGAATCTCGTCCGTGCCCACCTTCCCCATAAGGCTTCCGTACTGCTCACAGAAATAATAGAGAATCCGGTATTTGACAAAATGCTCCGGAACCGGAAAGGTAAACACCCACTCATAATCGAGACAATAATTGCCGTCCCCGGTAAGCAAAATATTCTCAAACAAGGCATCGATATTGGAAACCCGGCAGGCGGTATCCTCCTCCAAAAGAGCCAGTTCCTCCTCCGTAAGGCCTCGGCCGAACACCTCCGCAAATTCCTCCGTCCGGACAAATGCTCCCCGGTATTCCGGTTCCATATCATAGATCTGTTCCATGGCATCTCCAAGAAGCCTTAAGGGTATCTCTCCCCGGGACAATTCCTCCCCCAGCTTCTCCGCCCAGGTCTGCCCGGTCAGATAGGGAAAAAACGCCGCGTTTTTGTCATCCCGGTACTCGGGCGCCGCCACCTTCAGAGCCCGGTGTTGCCCGGACAAAAGGCGATGCTTTTCCTCAAAGGACCAAATATGGCCCATACCCTCCAGGCTGAGAGCCGCCTTTTCCACATACCAGCCTTGGGCAATTCCCGGTCTGTATTCTTCCTTTGTCCCGCCCGCTTCCAGTTGGCATGGCTCCCCCTTCCTGGTTCCGGTATCATTTACACTTCCCCGGCAAATACAGGTCTTGATCTGGAACGCTTCTTTTCTGGTCTTATTATATTTGATGAAAATCCGGCGGTTGGCCATGTTAAGCCGCTCCGGTTCTTTGCTCCAGAATACCAGATAAGAATTGGCGTAAAGATCAAACAATCCTGCCTCACAGACGATATCAAATCCCTCCCCCATATCCATCACATGATACCGGGGATAGTCGTAAGCCGGGATTGTCCGGGTCAGATCCCCTCTCTTCGGCAGATATTCGTCAGAATAGATGTTGATCGGTGTCCGGTAATCCGGCATGGGGTAATAAAATCTTCCTCCCCCCAGCAATCCTTCTATCTGCTGTTTTGTCAGCCCATTATCCTCCCGCTTCGTTCCCGCCCAGTATTTCATTCCCAGAGGATTCGATGCAGCCACAATCAGAACCCCGTCTGGCTTTAAAAGCTTTTTGGCTGCCTGGATATCCTTCTCATCCGGTGCCTTTTCCATTCCGATCATCACCACATAGTCATAGGGCTTTTCCCCTCTCTCCCCATAACCAGCCAGAGAATCCTGCACATAAACCACATTCTTTGCCCCTGCGCAGCGCATCCTCACAGTCTCAAGGGATGCTTCCTCCGGGTCTAGCACTGTCACATGAGCCACCATAGACTGATAAAGCCTGGTCATAGCACCATAATCCGCCCCCACCTGCAAGAGTCTGGCATCCGGCTCAAAATCATACCACTCCAGCAATAGCTCCCTCTCGTCTGAGAGGGCATATAAATAATCCAACCGGTGATTGTCCGCAAGCGCCTGCCGGATATTCCCTTCATAGGCTTTTAAAGTCATCTGAATCTCTTCGTCAATTCTCTTCATATTTTGTTCCTCATCTTATGGGCGGTCTGTAACTGGCCATATCTTCTTTCAGAGATTTTGTCTGTCCTTCCATGCATCCCACGGTTCAGCCTGCAATGCTTCCAATTGCCTGTCCAAAAACACTTCACCCTTCATCTTCCGCCGGATGGTATACCGCCTCCACCTCTGACTCCATATCATAGACCCCCACCGTATTCTTATTGGAGATCACCGTAATATTCGCCACATCGTAAAGCCGGTGATACACCGTATGCTCTCCCATTTCAAATCCCGTACAACTCATGGACAGCAAATACTCTCCTCCCTGCAAGGTCATCTTCTGCCGGAAATTGACCTCATACTCATCGCCGGCCTTTACCGGATGAATCTCCGCTCCCTCAAACATCGTATTGGTCCCCGACAGCTCTGCGCCTTTTTTATCTTTGATCGTATAGGTAAAAATCGGGGCCTGAATCTCTCTGTGAAAACGGATTTTTTCCCGAATAGTAAAATACTCTCCCTTAAGCAAAAGATTTGTCAGATTCCCCCTCTCATCAAACATTCCCAGATCATAGATCTCCGCTCTTCCGTCCCCATATTCCGTGCGGGACGGATTGATGGTCAGGTGATCCCGCATCATCCCCGCCCGGGGCTTCTTCCCCTGGTTTTGTCTGTCCGCCTCTCCTTTTTCATCCATGCCACCGGAAAAATCCGTCATCTCGGTTAATTCCTCCTGCAACTCCTCCATCTGATTGGCCAGAATCTTTTTGTAAAGATCCACCATGGCGCCTGGCGCCCCCTCCGCAATAAAGCTTCCTTTATTTAAAAGCACCACCCGGTCACAATATTTGATCACACTTCCCATATCATGAGTTACCATCAAAATGGTAGTGCCGTTTTTTCGTATCTCCTCCATCCGCCGATAGCATTTAGACTGAAAAAACACATCCCCCACTGACAATGCCTCGTCCACAATCAAAATCTCCGGCTCCACGTTGATTGCCAGAGCAAAAGCCAGCCGCACAAACATACCGCTGGAATAGGTCTTTACCGGCTGATACACAAAATCCCCAATATCCGCAAAGTCCAGAATATCCTGCAGCTTCTCCTCCATCTCCCTGCGGGAAAAGCCCATCATGGTTCCATTCATGTAGATATTCTCAATCCCTGTATAATCCATATTAAAACCAGCGCCCAGCTCCAAAAGAGCCGAGATCACTCCCGCCACCTGAACCTGCCCGGCCGTAGGTGTCAAGACCCCGGTGATAATCTTTAAAATCGTTGATTTTCCGGAACCATTGGTCCCGATAATCCCCACCGTCTCCCCCCTCTTCACTTTAAAGGAGATCCCGTTCAGGGCAAAAAAATCTTTATGATAATTCTTGTGGGACAGGCTCAGTGACTCTTTCAAACGGTCGATTGGCTTCTCATACAAGCGATACACCTTGCTCACATCCTGTACCTGGATGGCATATTCCACATTTTCCTCCAACGGCATGATTTTCCTCTCATTCCCTCTGTTTTCCTTAAAGAATATCACAAACGCTGGCTGCTTTCAACCCATTAAAATGATACCAACACAGGAAACACAAGTTTTTGTTTATGACTCCCGGTAATGCTCATCCCTTAAAGCAAAAGCTTTTCCTGTCTGACCTTATTATCACTAAAATAGCATCACGAAACGGTTTTGCTGCGGTAAATCCAATAAGCTGCCACAGCCGTCACCAGCTCTGTCACCCAAAATCCATGCCACACTCCCACCGGGCCCAAAAACCGGCTAAGCACCAAAGCTGCCGGGATCATCACAAGCACATACCGCAATAGGGAAATCATCAGGGACGGTCCACCCTTTCCCAAGCCCTCTAAGGCCCCGGAAGAAATCACCGACACCGAGGACACCAAAAATCCCACACTAATCATCCGCAAAGCCGTTGCCCCTGCCTGTATGGTCTCATTGCTTGTAGCAAAAAGTCCCATAAGCCACACCGGCACCGTCTGGCACAAAACAGTTCCCATCACCATGATTCCCGCTGCCAGACAAAGAGCCACCTGATAGATTTCTCTCACCCTCCCCTTCTCATTTGCTCCATAATTATATCCCACTAAAGGACGCATCCCTTGGACAATCCCATTGGCCGGAAGATACAAAAAGGTCTGAAGCTTATAATACACTCCTAACACCGTCACATAGGCCTGGGAATAAGCCGCCAGAATCACATTCAGAGACGAGATCAGCAAAGATGGCAAAGCCATATTCAAAGTGGCCGGAATTCCAATACCATACAGCCGTGCCACCATCCCCTTATCCCAGCTTAAATATTTATATCCTACCTTTACCGGAATCGGCTTTATCAGACAGATGATCAGATACATGCAAAGGCTGACGGTCTGTCCCAGTCCGGTGGCCAAAGCCGCCCCCTCAATCCCCAGCTCAGGAAATGGCCCCCATCCAAAAATCAGAATCGGATCCAGGATGATGTTGGCAATACACCCGGCAAGCATACTGATCATAGTCAGAAACATTCTCCCAACAGACTGAAAGATCTTCTCATATGCCATTCCCCAGGAAATGACCACCGCAAATCCAAAGACAATTCGTGAATACTGAAGCGCCAAATCCGTAATTACCAAAGAGGAGGTGAACATGCCCAGAAAAAGTGGCATGATTCCAATACAAAAAATTGTGAGAATCACGCCATGGACTGTGGAGAGGATCACCCCCCAGGTGGCGGCACGGTTAGCCAACCCTTCCATTTTCGCTCCCAAATGATAGGCAATCACCGCATTAATCCCAATGGAAAATCCTATGGTGACTGCATTGATAAGATTTTGCACAGGGAACACCAGCGCCAGGGCCGTCATGGCATCCTCACTGATCTTCGCCACAAAATAGCTGTCAATAATATTGTAGAGAGATGCTACCATCATGGAGAGGACCATTGGCAGAGACATGGACAGCACCAGTGGCAAGACCGGTTTTTCCTTCATGAATGTTTGTTCCATTTTTTTCCTCCTCATTGTCTCATTTGCCTCCGGGATCACGTAAAATCACAGGGAAAAGACCCCAGAGGCATAAAAAAAGCCACACAACGCTCCCGAAACCGGTAATCGTTGTGTGGCGAAAAGTATTACTTACCCAAAATCCACGCCTGTTTTCTCCAGCACACTGGTGTGTGACAGGTTTGTGGTTAAATGATAGTATGAAATTGGCTGGATGTCAATGAGAAATTTACCTGGGTTTTGGAAATTCCTTTTATCTTTATCCCTTCTGGAAAATAATCAGCTTACTTGCAATATAATTAATAATAATTATAAATATATTACTTATCATTTTCCAAACAGTGGAGTTCCAAAACATTACATCTACTGCTATATACATAATAACAACATCAAGTATACCCGTGACTATCCTTGCGCCAAAGAAGGCTGGTATCTCACGTTTCAGAATCTTTGAATCAAAAGATTTGCTTTCGAACACCCATAATTTATTTGTAATAAAAGCAAACACTACAGCGAGAATCCATGCAATAATTGTTGACGGAACATTGGATATACCAATGGTATTAAAGCATAGATAGTACGACAACATATTTACTAATGTAGTAAATACTCCAAAGACTGCATACATAATAAAGCTTTTATATCTGATAAGAAGGGCCTTAATCATTCATTTCCCTCCGCAGCCTTTGGAAATCGCCAACTGCTTTCCATCCAATTCTCATAATCTTTTGGGGGTTGATTGTGTTGGTTCCCTTTTCCCTCGGTTTGAAACTTATAGGAAGGAAAAGGATATTCTCTCTAAAATATGTAAAATAGGTTGTAAACATAATGTTCGGTATATTGAAATCCTGCGGAAGCTTTCCAATATACTTATTTACCAGCTCTGCTCTCATCAGTCTAAATGGAGCATTTGCATCTTTTACTTTTACTCCAAAAAACAATCTAAGCAAAAAGCAAACAACATTTTCAACAAACTTTCGGCCCTGTCCATCGCCCCTGACTTCACGATTTCCAAGGATCGCATCATATTGTTTACGCTTTTCCCAAAACCGGGCAAACTCCATCGGATTTGTCTGACCATCGGAATCCGTTTGAAAAATCCAGTCAGCACCATTCTCGATGGCATATCTATAGCCATAGAGAACAGCCGAGCCATGACCGCCATTTATCTTGGTAACAGGAATAATCTTATCATAAGTAGCCTTTAATTCTTGTAAAATATCATATGTTTTATCAGTACTGCCATCATTGATTATTATCAGACGAAAATCCCCATTTTCACCCATGCATACCTGCAATTCAGGATACCAACTACTTAATAAATTCGGAATGTTTTCTTCTTCATTATATGCAGGAATAACCACAAATAGCATTTCGTTTCTTTTCATACTTTTCACCTCTAATCCATCCTTACTGTTACAAGCGACTTTTCTATTGTGCTACAACCGACTTCTTCCCATAATACTTGATGACAGAAGTATTAGGAAAAACTGTTGGATCAGATGTGAGATCACTGAAATATAAAAGATATGGCTTTCTTGTCAGATAACTTACAACCACCTCCTCAACTGAATCATCATTATACAGTTCAATCCTTTCATCCAGTTCCTTTGCATATTGTGCTGCGGATCCATTTGAAATCTCTATAACTGCTTTTATACTGTTTGAATACCCCAATTCACTAGTAAATCCATACTTATTATTAAAAGTATCTGGTTTGGGAATAAATACAATTATCGTCAAAGCGATACATGTAAATACGGTCAATTTACCGCCAGACACGGTTCTACCAATATCTTTAATGCCGGAAAACCAATCTTTTTGCAATAAATAAATCACTATCATGATATAGTTTAATGATAAAAAGAAGATATGGTTTACCCATACAAGATTTACATACCTTCCATCTCCCCAGTAACCCATGGAATAGTATGGCATAATTATTGTTGCACACATCAAAAGAAAACTGATTACCATTGATGCTATAATATGCCACTGCTTAATTATTGTCTTTATCTTTTCTGTTATTCTGACTGCAATTGGTGTCAGTGCTATTAGAAAAACCACAACATGCAATGTAGTATATTCAAAAATACAATAATATAGCCTCTGAAGTGTCATCTCCACTGATTTTAAGAGCGGTTCTCCTGTAAAATTAGTTCTCCTGACAGCAGTACCGGGTGCAGATATATTGATATAAAAACACACTATACATACAATCAATGGGATAACAGCAATCTTATATTTACCTTTAACCAAAAAAAACACTTCGATCAATAGCATCACAAGAACATTTTCAAATGCTATTGACAAATGTGCTCCAGATATCAGAAAGCCACAAAAACAGCTTGCAATCGTGTATATTATGTATTTGCGTATGCTGACATCACATTTTAAACTTACTTGATATAGGTCAATTAACAAACATATATTATAAATTGAAAGAAAAAACCATGGAAGATAGTTAATCGCCCCCGAATACCAATAATATCCCTCATTGGGATGGGGCAACCAAAGCAGATAAAACATCACGATAAAAAGGGTCAATGCAAGGCAAAAGCTCTTTGATTCTTTCAGCAGATACTTATCCATCAATCGAATTGATGCATACCCCAAAACCAAAGGAATAATTGTAAAAATAAGCGGCGTTAAAATATAGTATTTTTCATTAAACAACCCCGGATATATAGAGAACAAAAACTCAGATGTGTAAACTCCTTGCCATGAGTTATAAATAATATAAACATGCTCAAACGCCGCCTTTATCAGTTCGACTACCCCCCCCCATTTTCCAGAACGGGACGCGTTTGTAGACATGCACCATAGTCGTCAGCCAAAGGTCTACAATATATGCCCATAGCAACCATGGGAATTATCGCTAATATACAAAGCAAAATTATCAGATAGTTTTTTCTTTCGTTTAATCCATCCATATTATTGTGTGTCATCTCCTTTCAATAGATTGAATTTTAATCTTATTAATACACCAAACCACTATTGTAGAAATTATATGGTATATTATATTTCTCATTCACGCTGATATCTGGTTTTACATTGATTGGTATTTTTGTTTTCGTAAAACCATATCGAAACGCTGCTTTGGACAAAGAATCGCCAAACCCCATATGCGGCCAATTTTCTCTTGACTCAAAAGTATCATGAATTGGAATCAATATTGTATATACAGGCATCTTTTCACCTTGTTCAGCTTTCTCACATTCCCTCAATTCATAAGAAGCTAATTCATAGGCATATGACTCCTTTACACAATCGCAGGTTGATGGCATATAGTAATCAAATTTCAATACCCAATTGACAACAAGAATATAGCTTAGAATAGGTATAACCCGAAAAAGATAATCCATCTTTTTGTATATGACATATAGCGAACAACACAAAAACAAAAATGGATAAAATGCTATACCCAGTAAAACTTCCACTCTGGAGACATACCAAACTCCGGTAGAACCAGTTGTGGCCTGCAAGATAATGTACGCGGTCAATGCTCCCCCATATGCCAGAACAAGTTCTGTCAGTGTATTATATGTTTCAAAATAATCGGATCTATATTTTATGAATATTACAATACCTATACATAAAATAATAAGCAGAATATAAGCGATTCCGTTCATTCGGCTAAGTATTCTGAATAATGATATTATACTTCCCCATAAGTCTATTCTGGTTTCACTGGTAACAAACCCCCTTCTATGTGTTCCATTCCATTCAAACATCAGAGAGCAAATATACAAAAGAGAAATGCCTATATATAGTTTAAAGTATTTGGGACGAGTTTTTCTGACATATCCAATTATTATCTTAGATGCTGCATATGACATAAGGATAATACTACAATACAAATTCGAAAAAATAGCCAAATATACGCATAGCAGCGTAACTCCTTTAGCTAATTCACCTTTTCCCAATTCCCCCCCCCTACAGCCAGTCTTATCACTAAAATCATATTAAGCAGCATGGGAATGGAATAGTGAAACACACATGATACATTATGTGCTCCAAAGAGATATGGTATATAGCCTTTGTCAGATATTTTAAATAATACAAAATGCAGAAAAAATATACAAAAAGCAATTATTCGGCCATAACCATCAACCCCTAAATATTCAATGAATCTATATATCTCATATATATACCAAGTGATGAAAAAGCATAGCCAAAATGCCGTCACCAAAGTTAAAGAGTAGATAAAATCATGAAGCAAAGGATATAGTATATATCCCGCTATATCAGCAGATAATGGCATTAATGTTTCAGGAAATAACTTAACCGGATTAAAAGATCCCCATATCGGAATTGCATTCCTGTATCGGAAGTATTGTGCCCAGTCATCTGAATCATATATTGTAAGCGGATGAATATTAGTGAAAAATATGTAGCACAAGAAGAATAGGCTTAACAAAAAGATAATATCAAACACTTTTTTTCTATGTTTCATTTGTATTATACCTTTCGGACATTCTTTAAACATTTTATAACCTCTGAAATAGTTTTATCCTTAACCCATTCAATCGCATTCTCGTAATCTTCATTGGTATCAAACTCTATCCACCCATTGTTAAAATGAACTGCCTTGACTTCTCGTCCAGACTCAATGATTGCATTTAAAAGATCTGTCATATATGCTTTTCTCACAGTCTTACCTGACTGTTGCCATGGTTTTTCTTCAAACTTTTTATATGCTGCTTCCATTGTTTCCTGAATAAATCTAAGCCCATTAACGGAGAACTTAAGGAGTCCTATATACCTTGCACTTATTTTCTCAATTGGAGGATTTTCCAACCCTAACTCTGTAATATTATCGCTCTTATCAATCGTTAAACTCTCAGTATCAAAATTGATCTTTCCATACCGCTTCATCCAATATACTTTCCAATTGTCATCGACCGCACAAGCAAAATCCGCCTTTGAAGCCATCATCCTCCTAAGCATCTCCGGCTCAAAAAGTACGTCTGAATAACTTACAATAATATCATCCGTAAATTCCTTTTTAGCCTCCATTAAAGACTCTACCATATTTGTAGAAGCATATTGTTCGTTTGTGTAGTATTTCACACCTTCATAGTCTATCTTTTCAGCCGCAAAACCTCGAACAATAATAATATCTTGGATTCCACAAGAGCGATAAACTGCAATTTGCCTTTCAATGATAGTTTTCCCCATAAAAGAAAGCATCCCTTTAGGAAGATTCTCCGTGTATTTTTTTAACCTTGTACCTGAACCAGCAGCTAAGATAATTCCTTTCATTCTTCTATATCTCCCATAAATTTCTTTATAAATAATATGTCGCCTTCACGGAAGGGGTTTTCTCGTTCCGGATGCCACATTGTACCAACGACAGGTAAAGATTTGTGCTTAATTTTCTCTATCACACCATCTTCCCCACGCATCACGCATTTTATTTCATTACTCTTAAGTTCAACGCAAGCTTCATTATGATAACTATTCACTAAAGTTGTTTCTTCTTCTCCGAAAACAGCATGCCTTACCGCAACATGGTTGGGAACTCTAATCAAATCATTGCCAAAATAGTCAAGGATTGACTGCATTCCTCGACAGAAACCATAGAGCGGAATACGCTTATCTATAGACATTTCTATTAACCGCTTGTCTGTTTCATCTCTCTCAGGAGCGTTTCCTCCATATTTTACTAAACTGTTTCCTCCCACAAGAATAATCCCATCAGGATTCAATACGTCCATTATGTCCTTAACAAGTTTAGGATTATTCGGTATAGGTATTGGAAGATATCCACATATCCGGATAAATTCAGCGATACGCTGATCAGCGCAGTCTCTTCTCTCACCATATGATTCAATCGTTTCGACTCTTTGTGTATAAATAATTGTCTTCACTTTTCGTCCCCAATTACTCCATCCTTATAATTCTTTCGTGCATACAGTCAATCATGATTTGTTTGGATTTTGCAGCATACTCATACAATTTGTTTCCACTTCCAATTGCTGCAGGAATTTTGAACTCCGCACAGCGGATTGCCATGTGTGATGCCGCACCACCATATTTTGTAATAAGTCCTGCAATTCCCTTGGAAAAAATCCAGTCAAAACCTGGGTCGGCTTTTTCTATAACCACTATCTTCCCATCAATCGATTGGAATGTCTCGTCCTTTAGAACCACTATTTCACCCGTTATTATACCTTCAGTAATATAATTCGGCCGCGAATCTATATTCTCAATGTATCCAAAGTCCTGTTCTGATGTTATAACCTCCGGAAGAATCATCTCTGCATTTATTTTGAAAAGTTCACGTCTTTTATTTATGATAAGTGACCAAAATTCATGCAAGCGATCAACATCTGAATAATACTCAGAAGCATAGATTTCCGGGAGTTCAAGATAGGACAAATCGTTTATATCTATTTTTGCTATACTTCCCACTTGTTTGATTAGTTCTATAGTAAAGCTCAAACTCTTCGTAAATATAAACTTAAAATATTCTCTCTGCTCAGTAGCCGTCTTTATAAAATGAAGAACTTCCTCACCACTAATATTTTCAAATCCAGCATCAATTATTGCTTTATCTAATGCCTTCTGTATAATTTCATCACAATCAATTATCCCATTATCAATCGTTCTTGGACTTTTTTCATTTTCCGTAAAAAGTTCATCCATTTGATCATATCGAGGACTTCTTATGTTGTATGTTCCAGCTCTGAGATGACCATAAGTAAAGCAGAACTCCTCTTTAGTCATCCTGCTTTCCAAAACAGCATGATAGTCCTTGTCATAATCTACTGCAACCGTATGAATACTCGACATAAATGTACTATATTGATCCGAATTTATGTATTTTTCTGTGACAAGGGATTTGCATATCGATTTAGCAATAAAAGCACATCGCGCATGGCGGGAGAACTGAGGGGTACCGAACTTATTAACCGCATCAAGCAAAGTATGAATAGATTTAGATATTAAACGATAATCATTGCTGTCTTTTGTTATGTTCTGAACATCAAGACGAACACCTTCAAGTTGTCTTAAATCAGCAATGTCCGCTTCCAAAACATCTTTATAGTATTTTATATTCTTTACTGTCAAATTCTTTAAAGCGATTTCAAGCTCAAGCACTTCCTCTGTTGAGAACCTGTCAGCCATAAGGTTTGCAAGACGTTTATGCATTGAGAAATCAAAACAATTGTGAGAAATCTCAAATTCTATCTTATCATGAGCAGACAGGTCTCTATTTAAATTATCAACATAATATTTCCGAAGCTTGACAGCCAGTTTATCTGATATTGTTCCAGGCATCAATGCCTCAAAAGATCTTTCAACGCTTATGTATGGTTTATTTCCAATGCGAAACATAAGTTCTTTTGAGACCGGCCTGTAACCCATAGGAACAAGGCCGACATTCCAAGCAGATTTTGTTATGATTTCACGATATAATGAATAGTCAAGATTCTTCGGATTATCTCCTATTATCTCGGCAGGATTCCAAAACGCCATATCAGAAAAGCAAGTTAGCCCAAGATCCTTCCATTTCAGATATTTTTTGATCACTTCCGACTTTACTTCCTCGACAATTTGATCATTATTTACTCTCCCGAATTTATAAGCAGCAGCCAGGGGACGTACCTGAAAAACAACAACGGATTCAGGGGTAATCGCAAATTCTATGTCCAGAAGTATACCAGCTAAAAGATCCTCTATCTCCCACACCGCATCCATGAGCATACGCCATTTTTCGGGTATGTTTTCTCTGGTTAATGAATATGACATCCACGCCGAGGTACTGCCAGAGCCTGAAGTTACTGAATCGGTCCTCCCACTATCATCATAATTGATTACATAATAGGGACGATTTCTTTGTATGTCGCGAGTGAAAACCACACCAGAAGAAAGAACATGATCTGTCTGTCTTTGAATTAACACCTGCTCGTCATCTTCCACATCTTCACCGTAGGAAAGGATTACCGTTGAAATTGCGTGTTTTACTGCTTCTGAATCATGTATATCAACATTTAAAATTGATGTAAAGTGACCAGCATTCGATTCTTCAAAAGCATCTTCTCTTTTAGATGAACTTCTCACAACAATTCGGCCGTTTTCAAAATACCCCGATATTTTCCTTAATACTTCGGTTTCCTCTGTTTTAAATTCACCAACTGTAATTACAAAAATATCCTCGATATACGCTTTTGTTATTACATCCTTTAGGGACTGTAATGTGTTCGCCTTTGTTGAAATTAAATTATTGTTAAGAGGCTTTTTTTCTGTTCTATTATTATTTAGCGTATCAAGAATGGCTTGTGGTGACAATTTGTCATAATAATCAAGTTTAACAACTCTGCCGCCTATTGACTCCACATATTTTTTTGCAGCTATTATCCCCCACTCGTTCCCAGTAAATAAGGAAATCACAGCATTGGGGTATTTCTTGTGAATTTCACGCAAATTATCCAAAGGATCAAATGTTGTTTGAGGCCAAACTTCATCAATATATTTAATACTTTCAAGAACGGTACATCGTTCATCTTCACTCGAAACATGCGCCCCAAACCAAGCATCAGATGCTTCATCACTAACAAGCCCAAAAATATTTAAGTCAGATCCAACAGACGCTTTTCTTATAGCTGTTATGTGACCAAAATGCATCAGATCAACCATGCCGAAAGAATAAGATATGTTCATTTATAAGCCTACCTCACTAAACTAACTTTATACTACTCCACATGTTAGGATTTCCTAACCTTCTTCGACTAAAAAGTCTCGATCTTACGAATGATGCTGATGCAAAAGCGATATAAATTACAATTTCTTTTTCGCACAGCCTCTTTAATATATCTGTCGTAATAGAGTTCACCCAATCAAATGGAAGGTATCTTCCAACCTCATCAAAAGTATAATTTGTATAATAACTGAGACTTGTTACAAGACTTGCCGCATGTGTTTGATAATGCTGTATGTTGCAATCACCAATGATTCCTATCTTACTAGTGTTACAAAAATCCGTTGCATAGAATGGTTTATCGTTTTTTTGTCATAATGAATCACTAATTCCTCAGTATACAAATGGTCCCTTGAAATATAATCCCAATCATAATACTTATACGATTCTATCTTTCTATATAAATCGATTTGTGGCTTTATATCATTTGTACTTTTCAAAAGATATTCGGCTACTTCACTGGCAATAATGTCTGCACCAATACTTGATATATGGTGTCCTTTTGCAAAAACATTATTTGAAGCTTTATTGCGATTCAAAACATCAAATCCATCAACTATTTCAATGCCAGGGGACTGATTCAGTATAGAGTGAATATACTTTCTCCATTGTGGTGAGTTGTAGCTGGAATAGCAATCAACTTTAGAAATAATAGAAGGATATATAACACCTTTATTTGGAAGCGGAACATAAATGAATCTTATCCCTTTCTCAATAAAATAATTGGCAAATAAGCTCAGATGTTCCGCTGGGGTAAGATACATTCCATTCCATCCTCTCGCCTTAAAACTCATAGGCGCTAGATAAGATATGATATGATGATCAATTAAATTTCCATCCTTTAATATTGTTGGAAAAATTTTGTAGGTTTTTCCAAATATCAACTTTGTATAGCAGCCAATGGATTTCCTGAAATCATCATATTCATTCCACCATTCATCATACCCCCCCCCATAAAAATTTATTTCATCATTGAGCCTTTGTAATAACTCTTCTCTCCGCTGGATTATCACATCCACATTCTTTTCCATATTATTTGGGTCTCCCGTTAATTATTATTTTGGCTACAATTTCAGAAGCTTTCCCCGTTTCATTCATCTGAAAGTAGTCCCGAACCCGTTGATTGCTCTCTTTGAACGCATCAAGACTCGTATGTTCCACTATCCTATACAGCTCTTTTTCTGTATCTGCAACAATAAATCCGGCTTCTTTAGAATCAAAATCAAGCTTCCTATCCTTTTTTTCATATTTTTCTATATCGTATTGATATAATATAACTGGTTTATCTTTGATCAAAAAATCAGTCGCGCAAGATGAATAATCCGATATTAAATAATCTGTAATTAAAAGTATTCTTGCCATATCCGGGTAGGATGTAACATCAATGCAGTTGGGGGATTTTAGAATAGTCGAACCTACATGTGCACGGACAAGACAAATCCATGTTTTATCCGTCTTCTTTTTAAGTAATTTTAAGATCTTTTCAATGTCAAATCCGATATTCAATCCTTCTTTATTGCTGTCTCTAAATGTCGGGGCAAAAAGTAATACCATTGCATTGCCATCTATACCTAATTTCTCTTTTACCCTAAGAATCTCTGCGGCATCATTTTTGAAAAGAATGTCATTCCTTGGTGATCCAACATTTAATATACTTCCATTGTATTCAAAAACCGTTTTATATCGCCTTTTTCCATATTCCGATCCGCTTAAGCAATAGTCCGTATATTTATTGTCAAAAACTGGCAAGCTCCTATCGACTTCTAAAAGCATTTTTTTGAAACAAATATCTCCATGCCAGGTTTGAATAAATATCTGCCCCTTCCTTTTTGCAAATTCAGATGTCAACTCACAATTGGTGACATATGCTTTCGATTTTGAAATCTCCTGAAGCATATTTCTTCCATTATAATTGACAATCCTAACATATTGAGGCACTTCTACATTTTTACTATCGAATTCCCTCATGAGCCAGACAATCTTATAATTTGGATCCAGTTCATGTAATTTCTCAGATATCGCTCTTGGATTATCTGAATATTGCATACCATTAAAACTATCAAATGTAACTTGTTTTTCTATAGGGTGAAGCAACTGATACATGCGAATGTATATTTTTATTAGCTTCCTTTTGATTTTAAGCATATGTTGTCATCTCGATTCTTTTTTATCCGAATGATTCGTTGAATAATACTTTATACGTCTATTTGTTTCCTTCCAAATACATAAAATAATAATCATTGTCTCACAATAAGACAATGTATTACATGTTATAGTATTTTCCAAATAGAGCAGCTACATACTGCATCTGGTCCAAAGTACCAATGGTTACGCGTACACAATCTTGCACAATTTCACTTTGACATATATTCCTGACAAAAACATTATTACGTTCTAAATAATCTATAATCTCACACTTTGTAAGTTTGTCACAGCATTCGATCATCACAAAATTACCATGACCAGTATGGGCAACAAACCTATCTGAATACTTATCATTAATCTCCTTAATAAAATACGCTCTCGCTTCATTAACTCTCTGAACATATCTCCTCATATATTCCACATCTGATAAAGCTCCTATAACAGCCTCTTGTGCAAAAGTCGTTATGTTTTTTGGGTTCCTAATGCTAGAGATATACTTTATATTATCAGAAGACGCAATCAAATATCCAAAGCGAACATTTGCAAGCCCAAATGCCTTTGACATTGTTCGCGTTATAAGAATATTCTCATATTGGAGAACTAAATCTTTGCATGATTTATCTGGTTCGAATTCAATATATGCTTCATCAATAAGGAACATCGTAGTATCAAACGTTTCTAAAAGATGTCGAATATATTCTTTTTCCAGCAATAAACCGGTAGGGTTATTGGGGTTACAAATATACACCAGGGATGGTTGCTTCCTTTCTATTTTTGTTTCAAAAGCCTCACTATCAAATGTAAAATCATCACTCAGCTCAAAAAACATTACATGGGCTCCAGCAACTTGGGCTGTAAGTCTGAAGTTATCATAACTAGGCCACAGGATTAATGCAGGATCTCCAACTGTAATATAAAGTTTTGATATGTATTCATGAAGAGAATCTGAGCTAGCGAAATACTGAACATTATCCATTGGCAACTCAACATACTTTGATAACAGCTCGTGAAGCTTTGCATTATATGTCGCAGGGTATAAATGGAGAAAATCTGTATTCAATAACTTGAATAGCCTTTCCTTAACCAATGGCGAAGGTTCGAGTGTAGCCTCATTCCAATCCAGTTTTAGAATAGAGTTTCTATCTTCTGCATCAACTGTCCATACTTTATGAGATGCCACACTATAAGGCTTGAAGTTTCTCAAATACTTGTTTATATAGCTCATGATCAATGATTCCCCTTATTGACTGGTAATTTTAATTTTTCCCCATATATATAGTCGTATTCTTCTGGTTCAAATGTATCAAAACCGGATCCATGATGAAGTGTTATTTCCCCATAATATAATCTTTTATCTACCTCATAAAAATCAACTCGTACATAGCAAAATCTTTTAGCAATGTCCTTGCCAATTTCAATCATCCTGTCTAAATTATGCGGAGGCTGAATATCTGCTCCAACAAGGGTTCCCTTATGATTGTTCTTGCCAACCCATTCGATATTCAATCTTTTCCAATCAGGTCCATAGATGCTCCGATAGTTTTGTCCTTCTCTATCAACTGAGCAATAAATAAATTGCAATTCTCCATTAATAAAGTTAAATTTATAATCATTGGGTATTTTCCCATTAGCATCTAAAAGAAGTTTTTCTATTAAAATACAAGGTTTTATGTTCTTATACTGCCACTCTTGCGATACATAATAATAGTTACCCACTAACCAAGACCGACATTCACGTTGAATACTCTTTATATTAATATCCGACTTATCTCTTATAATATGATATGACCCACAGCCAGTATTAGCTTTGATTATACATGGTTCATCAGGAATGGATTCTATGGTTATGTCTCTATAGTCATATGTCTTAAACAACAAAGGAATCAGTCCATCTTCACCATATTTTCTCCAAACATCCCTGGCTTTATATTTATCTGCGCACTGTGTATGAAAATCTTCATGTATATTCAATTTAAGCCATTGTAGTTTCTCATTAAGTGTTGTGGGGCTCTCTAAGTTAATCTCTCTCCCAAATGTCTGCCTAAATCTCTTTTTGATAACATACTCCGCATATTTTTCTCTAAAAGCAGCATTTGGTACCGTATACTTTAAGAAGAATAGTGATTTTTTCAAAGAAAAATATATAAAATCATTCTTCTTAATTTGATCTTTTAATGACATAAAATTTCCTCCATACTGTTATCTACCCAGTACTGATGCTTCTCTTTTGAAATAACTATTTTCCGTTTTCCCATTCTAAAAATCGGCAAATCTGAAATGCTATCTGATACAATTATTTCAATCATTTCCTCTAATTCCTTAGCATAATTCCTTAATAGAAATGCTTTTCTCTCCCCCATACAATCAGTGATAAGTCTCCCTGTTGACTGTCCATTTATCATCCCAATCTCAGCAGTGATACATTTATCAAATCCATAATCGTCAGCAAAGTGCTTGATATAGTATTTGCTTCCCGCACTGGCTATTATCATATAATATCCTTCCTTTTGGAATTGTTTAATTAAGGAAATTGTCTCAGATATAAGATTTGGTTTTATACATTCATCATAGTATTGCTTTCCAAATTCGACCAACTCTTCTTCCGAAATTCCACGCGTCATCCAAACCAGTAAGTATTTATGTAAATAAAAATCATTATCAAATATATGTATCACTCGATCAATGTACTCTATTATTGATCTTACTATTCGTTTTTCTATTACTGGCCTTCTTCTCTTAGCTTTTCCTAAAACGAAAAGTAAATACGGATCAAAAGTCTGAAAATTCGCTATGGTTCCGCAAAAATCAAACACAGCCAGCTTCTCCTTTTTTATGTCATGATTCATCATAAAGCGTTTTCTATACTAGCCTTTTAACAATTTTTGCCGGAACCCCTGCAACTACAACATAGTCCTCTTCTATGTCTTTTGTAACTATCGCTCCGGCAGCTACTATAACTCCCTTCCCCGAAATATTAACCCCTGGCAGAACAACTGAATTAACACAAAGCCAGCATCCTTCACCAATATGTACATCTGAAGCAATATGTGGAGCACTTTTATACCCCCCCCCACACACATTTTCCAATTCTTTGTATCAAGTTGACCAGCTGTTATCTGTGAACCTCGTGACATAACAACATAGTCATCTATCTTAACAGTCCCAGCCTGTGGGGAAATTTGACAACCATTATTTATGGTCACGTGGTTGCCAATACTTATCTTTTGGAGATTAAATAATATTGGTCTCCCATTAATAACCAATTCTCTTCCACAAGCGCCCAGTGTCGATTCATAATATCTTTTTCTCAAAAAGCTGCCTGCATTATATTTAAAATTTAACCACTTTTCCAATAACGGAGCGCACAAATATACTATAAATCCTATAATCCTGAACATGATCATTCTTCCTCAATAAAAGTACTCAATGCTTTACAACTCTCAGAATGGTTTCCTTCATCCCTAACAAATCTGACTTATAAAACATCATCGATGACATCAATGTTACAAATGCTGCAACCAGCAAGGCGATTCCAGCATGCAAAACCCAGAGTAACCATCCATTTAAAAATGTTACATGATAGATTATTAATTTTGAGCAGAAACATATAATCGTTATATTAGCTATGCACCATATTATTCTATATAAAACTATATCCTGTTTCTTATATAAAATATTTTTGTAAACATAAATGCAGTATTGCACAGAGCGGAATATATTAGCAAATATTGTTCCCACAATCACACCTTGGAAACCTATGAGCCTTACAAAAATTAGCGATAAGATAACATTCAATACAGCCTCAAATATTGCGCCATCTCTAGTTTCTCTATATTTCCCCGCTGCCTGTACAATTGTGACATAAGGTTGTCGTATACAATATGTAGCCTCGCAAAATACCATCAAAAAGGCAAACGATGGAACAATGTAATTTATATCATGTATACCTTCTGTATAGTTTTTTATAAAAGGAAGAATAAGCACAAACGCACATGAAATAACCACAGAAACAAAACCAAAAACCAGATATTCATAAATCCTAAAATTTCTTTGTAGTGTTTCCTTTTCATTTCTAGCTATAATGTTTCCAAATCCAGCTTCCATACCTCCTGTAAATACCTGCATTACTGATCTTATCTGTGCGGCTATCATATTGTAAACGGTGTACACAGACACAAGCTTGATATCCACAAAAAGAGTTAAAATAACCAAATCAATATTATCATGAACTAGGTTTGCAATCGAGGTTGCCGCTGCATCACCTCGTTCTTTTAGTGCAGAATAATCAGGATCCACCTTTCTATTAATCTGATAGTTTCTCTTAATAAATAATGCAATGATAACTGGTTTTAAAAAAAATACTAATGCCGAAACAAATCGGACTATAATAATACCGTACCCCGATTTAATCAAAGCATAAATGACGATACAGTTAGCAATTATCGTTATTGTTGATGTAATATCAAAAACATATTCTCGCTGATCAGCAGACAATAAAGTATGATTCGTGACTGTAAAAAAGTACTCCACAAACATCGAAAAAGAAACTATAGCTACTAAAAGCGCTACTTCCATCGCAGGAAGCGAGGTATGCGCAAGCTGAGGGAGCAATATCATAATCAAAGAAGCATATAGCACTATTGCAATCGAAAACTTTTGCATATAAGCGGATGTTGCTTTTAATACCCCATTGGTCTTTTCTTCATCATGCTTAGCTAACGAATCATATAAGGCAACTCTTGTAGGACCAGCAATACCGATCGTCAATATTGTTATGTAATTCATAAACTGGGTTGCTGAAGCAACTACACCGTTATACTCGGATCCAAAGTGTGAAAGCATCAACCTTGGAACAATTAGCCCGCATATAAGTGCTACAATCTTATATAACAAAGAGGCTATTACATTTTTTGCAGCTCTTGTTGTGCGCATATATTATATCCTTCCATTCTGTCATAGATAGGGCACACTGATCTTTCTTTCCTTTAGTGTAATTAAAACCACGTATCTGACCCATTCCAAACCCTTTAGTGATTTAATAAAGTTCTTTAAAAACTCTTTCGTTTCACCCCTGCTTCGGCTAATCATTGCTTTCTCATAAAAGTTCATAGAATCACTAAACTTATTCTGTATTCTCACATCATAAACCCCTCTCTTTGTGAGATAGGCTGTGTAAGCTTCTAAGGAATATGAATCGAATCCACATTTTTTTCGTTCATAATATAAGCTTCTGATATATCTTGCTGTTTCAAATTGTATAAATCTCTTCCCTTTTGATATTGATCCTTGTCTAATGCGATACCTTATAAGTGGCTTGGGCACGCAGCCAATCCTATATCCTGAAGTTAAAAGTCTTAACCACAAGTCATAATCTTGAGAAGCATGAAAATTACGGTATCCCGATAATTCTTTAATCACATTTGTTTTAATCAAAATACTCGGATGATTAACAATACAATTGTAAGGTAAAACATTTTCTATATATTTATCTGAATGTGATTCGATTTCCTTTAATCTAAGCTTTTTACCATTTTCATCAATATCAACCCTGTCAGAAAAAACCATGTCGTAGCTTTTTTCCTCAAGAAATCGGATTTCTTCCTCTATACGATTTAAACTAGAAATATCGTCAGCATCCATTCTGGCAACGTACTCACCTGTTGCAAGAGACAATGCTCTGTTTAGACTCATTGCCAATCCAATGTTCTTATCGTTCACAAGTAAAACAATTCTGCCATCTGCTGAAGAATAGTCTTTTAGAAGTTGAAATACCAACGTATTTTGGGGATTATCCAACACAATAATAAATTCAATCTCTTTATATGATTGCTTCAATATTGAATCAATGCTTTCCCGAAGCATTCCTACTGGCTCATTAAAAACACTCATTAAAACACTAACTTTTTTCATATCTTCTTCCACTTAACATGAAACCGTCATCTCTTAACAACGTAAATGCTATAAAGATTGCATATAAATTTCTGACTATCTCTCCCTTAATCTCAAACAACATAAATATAAAGAATACATATACAAACGTGAAGTGATTGATTTTATACAGCACAGTCTTTTTATACTCATTTAGGCAATAAAAATAATATAGTAACATCATAGGTATACCCCACATATAAATCATTCTATAGATTCCAATATCAATGCGCATGTAATAATGCCCATCCGGCAGAGTATATCTTCCGTCCCCATGTAGCAGAGTACCCATTTCAAATTCCCTGTTCCACATTGTCAGCCAGTTACTGGATGATGTTGTGGTGAGTCCATTTCCTTTTAAATAGTTAATAATTGGCTCAAACGCCCAATTATATATAAATTGTAATGAATCATTAAACTGTGCAATCACTGTGTAAATTCCAATCAGTGCAATAAAAATAAATCCAATCCGTAATAATGTCTTTAACTTCCTTTTTGCTACTATCTCACGACATATATATATGACAATCAATCCTCCAGAAGTAACAAGCCCCGTTCTTCCGTAGAATGTATTTCCCAGCAACATAATCCCTAAATATATGTAAGAACGTCTTTGTAAGAGCCTGTTCTTTGTACTTGAAATACTTACTAATGATAGAAAAACTCCCAAAGAACACATAAAAGTAGCCTTGAACCCGGCAAATCCATCCCAACTGACTCTTGCCAGATACTTTTCATACCTTAAGTCCATCAAAATAGCATCATCTAAATTTGAGTGTGAGATGACAAATTCTCTTAACGGAGAAATTATCATACACAATACGGTAAACATGATATACAATGTTACTATTTTACAAAATTCCTCTGCAAGAATGTTAAGAATGGTTTTATTCTCATTCCGTTGCTTGTCACAGTGTAAAACAAATACTGACCATGATCCTAAATCAATAAAATAAGGTGCCAATAGCCTTGCGTAAGTAAAGTCCCCTGTACCTAGAAATGCTGGATACAAAATCGATATAATAAAAAACAAGAAAAATATTAAAAACCCTTTGATAAATATAGTCAATCTATTTCTGACTCTCGAAATATTTTGAAAAAAGTACAGTCCAATAAATATAAGAACCATACTTAACTGAAGTATTTTACTTATTCCCCCTATATAGAATCTGAATAGCAGAAAGGCAAAGGGTAATGTTCCTAGAAAGCTTCTCCAGTTTAACTGTATTCCTCTTCTTCTATATCTATATGACTTTTCCATAAAACTCGCATAACCTTTTTGCTTCTGATTTAGCGTCAAAACCATGTTGTTCGATTTGTATTGCATACTTTCCCCTGTTTAAATCTCTATAAAAATCTGAATTAATTAATTCGTTTAGATAATCAGCCCACGCCACGCTTCCACTTTCCAATGGGATTTTATGCGGAAGATCTGTAAGCACAACACTGTCAGGAATTCCTTCTGAAAGCAAACAAGGTAATCCAGAACATTCAGCCTCTAAGACAGAAAAGGGAAACCCTTCACTTATTGATGATTGAATGTAAATATCCATTCCTTGAAGTACACACTCAACATCATCTCGCACACCTGTAAAAATCACATGATTCTTTAATTTATATTGATTAACTATTTCATTTAACGCATTAATTTCTGAATCAGTTCCCGTTCCTATTAAAAAAAGCTTATAATCTTCATTTTTCTTTACAAGCTCATACAAAACTTCCAATAAAAAAGGGATATTCTTTATTTTGCTAAATCTGCCCGTGTAACATAAAGCACATGTGGATTTTTCTATGTTTAATTCCGTTCTAATCTTTTCTCTAACTTTTTCCTGAAATTTGTATTTTTCAGTATTTAGGGTATTTCTTATCAAAATGTAATATTTTTTACCATAATAAAATCTTCCTGCATTATCCGAACATGCAAATAAAAAATCTGCAAATCGCATATTTTCGTAAGAGTATAAAGATTTTATTATTCTCTTAAGTTTTGAGTTTACCTCTCTCTCCATAGCATGTGCATGTAATGCGGCTTTCTTTATCCCATTTCTTTTTGCATACCTAAGGATAAACGGATCATCAATGTAATGCGAATGAATAAAATCAAATTCTCCAACATGTTTGTCAAAAAATTTTTTGACCTTGTTTTTAAAGGCTATATAATCCTTGAGTCCACATATTCTGTTTGAGTCAAGAGAATATATCTTTATTCCTTTCCTGCAGAATTCATTATACAATTCCGAATTTGGCACATAATTCCGTGTCAATAACGAAAACCGATACTTTTCTTTGTCCACTCTATCATATATATTTAATAAAAACGACTCTACGCCACCTTTTGATTTTGGAAGTCCTGTTATATAGTGTAAAACATGCAACATTTCTATGCTTCCTTTCCTTTTGGAATTAGACTCCTTAATCACAATTCTATGCTGTCTTATCTAAAAACCATATCATGTTTTAAATTCTCTATTTCATTAATATTTCTTTCTCTTATCTTGATTGCCGGAACACCTGCATAAATGCATTTTCTTTCGTATTTTTTTGGCGTACATACAGCACCAGCCGCAATAACACACCCATCCTCTATTTCTGATCCAGCTAAAACAACAGCTCCCACTCCAAGCCATACACCATCATTTATAACGGTACTTTTTTCATAATAGCCAAACTTATCATCATCCACATTGTGACTTGCTGTATATATGGTAACTCTCATAGATATTGAACAGTTGTCTCCTATAAATCCCCCCCCCGCCCGTCTATAAGACATACTTCATTTATGATGCTGTTTTCTCCAATTTTTACATTCCATGGCTCTATCACGAAGCATTTCATATTAATTCTTGAACCCTTCCCAATTTTCATTCCAAAAAGTTTATATAACATTTTTCGGATAGACCAACATGGAATACCTGCCACAAAATAATTTATAAAAATATAGACAAAATCATATACCAATACTTTTAAACGTCCCATAAAAACACCTATCTATATACCTTCGTGTATAATCCTTTACAAATGGTTTTCCAGTCACATTTTTTACTGATATTATTATGGAGATTCTCTCCCATCTTTTTTAAATCTGTCATGTTCGTTTCCATCGTCTTATCCATAGCAGATTTTAATCCTTCCTGGGAATTATCACATAAGAAGCTATCTTGGTTATCTTCAAGATACTCCGGCAATGCTCCTACCTGTGTACAAATAATAGGTTTTGAAAACTGGGCTGCTGAAAATACAACCCCGCTCATACTCGCATGTCTATACGGAAGAACCACTACAGTGCAACTATCAAATAAAGCATCCATAACACGATCTTCGATAAAACCATCGAACAGTACTATATTCTCAATCTCGTTTATAATCTTTTTTTGGGCCTCATACTCTGGATAACATTCCATCTGACGACCTCCGACAATCAATAAAGCATCCGCATCTTTATAGTTTTCTATCCATATTTCAATCAATCTATCTATCCCTTTGTTGAAAAAAACTGCACCACAACACAGAAAAACTTTATTGTATGAATTTATCTTCTCTGCTAAACCGGCATTTCTTTTATCAAATGATGCTTTTACAGGTGCTTTTAGTACACATCCATGTTTTTGAATATGTATCTTATCTGATGTTTCCGGAAATAAAGATATAAGTTCATCTTTTACCGAATTACCATGAACGATAATCCTGTCAACAAAACCATATATTACTTTCAAATCTTGTTTTGCGCTCACCCCATTCACATGAGGCAAAACATTATGTGCTGTATATACCACCCGATTACATAATTTTTTGATTTCTTTTAAGAAAAATTTATCCAATGGATAGTTCAGTAGCCAATTAATATGAACTACATCATAATTCTCATTTTTAATTGTTTTAAGTATTTTATAATAGCCAAAAACATATTCCATCCCACGTATAAAAGTTCTTTTCTTTGTCACCTTCATTTTTTCGGAAGTTCTAAAAAAAATCCTTTTTACAGAGGCCGAAGACACAACATATTGATTAAAATAGTAATTGGTAAAAACGTCCAGTTCAACAATCCCAGAGAATCCATAAATCAATCCATTAAGATATTCCGATGTATTATTTGTTCCCCACGGATCTATAAGCAGCACTCTCAATGATTTATTCCCCACTGTCATCCTTTGTCATAATCTCCACCATTTCATTCCTGAAGCCTTTAATTCATTTACCTTATATAAGCCCTTAACATCTATAAGCACTTTTTCTTCATCCTCACCTTTTTTAAATAATTTCCGAATATCTATCAGGCTCAAATTTTTAAACTCGTTATGCGCCACAGCTACAATTACACAATCTGCATCCTTGACTTCTTCTAGCTTTGTAAGTGACACACCGTATTCGTGCATAGCATCACATTCAGATGCCCAAGGATCTACAACTACCGGCTCAATGCCATACGTTTTCAGTCGTTTGATTATGTCATCAACCTTACTGTTTCTGGTATCAGGGCAATTTTCTTTGAATGTTAATCCCAGAATGACTACATTACTCTTCTTTGGAGCTTGTCCAGCGTCAATCATCTTCTTAACAGCTTTATCCGCCACAAAAGCTCCCATGGAATCGTTCACAATCCGACCATTCAGAATAATCTGACTGTGATAACCCAGTTTCTCTGCCTCATAGGTAAAATAATATGGATCAACACCAATACAGTGACCACCAACCAACCCCGGGCGAAAGCCGAGGGCATTCCACTTGGTATTCATACCATCAACAACCTCATTCGTGTCGATATCCATACGGTCGAATACCATTGCCAGTTCGTTCATGAAAGCGATGTTGATGTCGCGCTGGCTATTTTCTACAACCTTCACAGCTTCTGCTGTACGAATATTTGATACCGGATATGTCCCAGCCTCAATAACAAGATCATATACCGCCTTTATCTCTGCCAGACTCTGTTCATCAATACCGCTCACAATCTTGTGGATATTTTCAAGTCGATGAACCTTATCTCCTGGATTGATACGCTCCGGACTATATCCGACTTTAAAATCTGTACTGCATTTTAAGCCTGACATCTTCTCCAAAATCGGAATGCATACGTCTTCGGTACAGCCAGGATAAACAGTAGACTCATAAACTACAATACTACCTTTTACAAGATTTCTGCCAACAATCTCAGACGCACCGATTACAGGTGTTAGATCGGGCGTATGATCTGTATTTACGGGAGTAGGTACTGCAACAATATGAAATTTAGCTTTTTGAAGTTCTTTCTCATAAGATGTAAAATTTATCTTTGTCTTTTTTATCTCAGTATCACCGATCTCTTTGGTCGGATCAATACCAGATTTGTATCGTTCAATTTTCTCTTTATTAAGATCAAAGCCAATAACATTTAAACCCTTCTTTGCAAAAGCATGGGCAATAGGCATGCCGACATAACCAAGTCCAACCAAGGAAAGAGCTTCTTTATTTGCAACTAATTTTTCATAAAGCATCATTTACCTCTTCTCCTTACCATCTATCATTATTCTTTAACCGGCTCTTTATAGTACATCTTCTTCCATACGCCATGAAACAAATTATTAACAGTCAAAACGCCTGCTATTACGGGATTTTTTCCTAGACCATATCTGAATAACTTATAATGCCATTTAATCAGTTTGGTCTTGCTTCCACTTGAAACAGATCCATCATGTTTTATATAAAACGATAAGCATTCTGCTAACCGGTAAGCATTGCTCTTTTCAATTGCCAGTAACCACATGGCATAATCATTATTCTTTCTGATGTCAGCAATCTGAATAAGACCAATCTTTTCTCTTTCATACATCACCGTAATTGTTGAGAAATAACAATAATCATACATCTTTCTCTTGTTTACAACATTCGGTCCGGTATTTATGTATGGCATCCACTCTCCATTCAGACAAATACGATAGTCTGTGAAGGTAAATGAATAGTTATTCTCCATCATAAAAGCAATTTGCTTTTCAAGTTTCTCCGGGGCCCAAGTGTCATCAGAATCAAGAAATGCAATCCATTTTCCTCTGGCTTCCCGAAGTGCATAATTTCGTGATATGGCAGCTCCTGAATTCTTTTCATTCTGAAGAAGTTTGATCCGCGTCTCACGGAACGATCTTATAATATCTACTGAATTATCAGTGGAGCAATCATCAACGATAATCAGTTCCCAATCTTCATAGGTCTGTTTTATGATAGAACTGATTGATTCGACAATGTAATCTTCTGTGTTAAATGAAGGCATAATAATTGATACTAACCCACAATCTGATTTCATTTTTGATTCCTTTGTATCATCGACTTTTTCAGAAAAAAAGCACCTTTCTCGCATCTTTTAAGCTCTTTTTGCGTTTAATTCAAATGATTGAATCTTTCAGTTAGCTGTTTTGCTTTTTTCTGTAATTTTGCATATTCTAGTTGTGTCACCATACCCTCTGACAGCAACCAATCCCCATAGTCATCCGTAATTTCTATTTCATCATTACTTTCATTTTTTCCAAATACTTTTCTGAAAGTCAACCACAGTATTTTGATATCATTAACGAAACTGATATTGTCAATATATTTTAAATCCCATAGAAACTTCTCATCCCACGTTATTGAATTTCTGCCCATCACCTGCGCAAGTCCTGTTAAACCTGGTCTGACAGAATGCCTGCGCCGCTGCATATCATTCATAAAAACCATATCTCTAATCAGCTGCGGGCGAGGTCCTACGATGGCCATATCTCCCTTAATTATATTCACGAGCTCACCAAGCTCGTCTGCACTAGATGCCCTGAGACGCTTGCCGAAATCAGTTAGCCTCTCTTCATCTGGTAGCAGATTTCCATTTTCATCTTTCTTATCCGTCATGGTACGAAACTTATACATCGTAAATATTTTCTCATCCTTACCCGGTCTCTCCTGCTTAAATACCACCGGGCTCCCAAGATTCACCCGCACAAGTATCTCTATGATGAGAAGCACAGGGCTTAAGACAATTAATGCCAGCACACCGAGCACAGCATCCATTGGTCTTTTGAATAACGCTTCATACGGACCATATGGAACGTGCTTGCCTGCTTTTCGTGCTTTTTCTTGTTTATGCTTTGTTGCTTTATAAATTCCGGCACATGCCACAGCTCCTATGAGGGTAGATATAAGCCACTTTATCTTATTCGCCTTATGCGGCGTAGCTGATGGGTGAAAAGCTCTGTTTACTAATGATTTTATAGGGCAAGCTATACATTTTTTCATTGAAAGCACCTATGTATTATCTCAATTACGACATTCTGTTTTTCTTCTGTCATTTTATTATCACTGGGTAAACACAATCCTCTCTCAAAAATATCTGCTCCAACATCCAAACAATTTGTACCACCAATATAGGCATTAGAATTTCCCCGACCATTTCCACTGGCCGTTACAAACCTATTATTTCTATATATAGGCTGTAAATGCATGGGCTTCCAAACAGGCCTCCCCTCTGCATTAAAGCTATCCAATGCCTCCAATATCTCCGATGGACAACTTTTCCCTGTCTCCTGCTTGTATGTCACAGTTCTTCCTGATCGTGTGGTTTCGGACATGTTTTCTCTGTCAATAAGCAGACAACTAAGCCAATAATTCACTTGGTTCCTATTGCTTCCAATCGGGTTCATTTCAACCGGTAAATCTTTTAACCCTTCTTTATACCGAAGGTAAATTTTGTGCTTTTGCGCTATATGTTTTTCAATATATTCCCACTGCCCACGGACCACTCCAGCCACAACATTGGAAATCCTATAATTGTATCCTAATTCTTCGTGTTCATACCATGGTGCTGCTTCCCGGGATTGTGTTGACCACTTTCTGGCTTTATCTGCGCTGTATTCATCATTTACCAACAGCATACCACCCGCACTGCCTGTAATGATCTTATTTCCATTAAATGAAATCACCCCATAATCTCCAAGTGAACCTGTCTTGGAATTATTTACCATTGCACCCAGACTTTCTGCCGCATCTTCGATAATCAGAGCATTGTGCTTTTTACAAATACTGCGTATCTCCTCTACCTTTGCTGGTGTACCATAAAGATGCACCAAAACAACCAATTTTACATCCGGATATAATTCAAATGCTTTTTCAAGTGCCTTTGGGTCCATATTCCAGGTCTCATATTCAGAATCAATGAAAATCGGCTCTCCTCCTTCATAAACAATTGGGTTAATCGTTGCATCAAAGGTAAGATCTGAACAGAAAACCCTTTTTCCCAGCAATGCACCCCCATATCCCAGGCCTGCAGGTGTACTGATTCCAGTTGAACTATTGTATAATTTTTCAGCTGCCAGTTTAACTGCCAAATGCAGTGCAGCTGTTCCGCAAGTAAGTGCTACGGCATGACTAACTCCTATATAATTGCTCGCTAATCGTTCAATCTCATTTATATTTTCTCCCACTGTAGTCATCCAACCTGTATCATAAGCTTCCTGAATATATTGCATTTCAACTTTATGCATTGTTGGTGATGCGAGGAGTACCCTTTCATTCAACGGCTGTATATTTTTAAAACGTGGATCGTTCAGATAGTTGTACATCGTTATTCCTCCACTCTCTTATATGGCCTATAAGTTTCCACCACTTCCGCCACTAACTCCCGAATATCCCTACTCTCTCCATAGCTGGCGTCCATCAGCTCTTTCAGCTGCACTAAAAACCGATCCGTATCAAAGGGAATGGGCGCTCCTATATGAATCAAATGACTAGGGGTTGTTTTCATTCCTTCCTCTTCCATCAGTTTCTCCTCATACAGCTTTTCTCCCGGCCTTAAGCCCACATACTCAATCTTGATATCCACATCCGGCTTAAATCCGGAAAGCTTAATCAAATTCTTTGCCAAAGCATCTATCTTCACCGGCTCTCCCATATCCAACACAAAAATCTCGCCGCCCCTGGCATAGGTCCCTGCCTGCAAAACCAGGCTTACCGCCTCTGAGATGGTCATAAAATACCGTACAATGTCCGGATGAGTCACAGTAACCGGACCACCTGCTGCAATCTGCTTTTTAAAAAACGGAATCACCGATCCATTGCTTCCCAAAACATTTCCAAACCGCACAGCCACAAACTCTGTTTTTGCGGGAACTACATTCATATCTGATTTTTCTGGCAGTCTGAACGGTATACCTACAGCTTCCGTCTTTGCTCCTTCAGCAGTCTGGCCCCCCATTCCCCTCATACTCCCATCCTCATCATTGCTATGAGCATAAAGCACGGGAAGCTCCCCGGCCTTTCCTGCCTTAATCTTCTCATCAAATGTCTGAATCACCATCTCACAAAGCCGTTTGCTTGCCCCCATAATATTCGTGGGATTCACCGCTTTGTCGGTGCTGATAAGTACAAATCTTTTACAGCCATTCATCATAGCCGCATAAGCCGTCTTATAAGTACCAATCGCATTATTTTTAATCGCCTCTCTTGGACTGTCCTCCATCAGCGGCACATGTTTATGGGCGGCCGCATGATACACAACCTCCGGGCGATATGTGGCAAACACACTGTTGATTCTCCGGCTGTCCCTCACCGACCCAATCAACACCTCCAGCTTCAGATTTGGATAATTTGCCCGCAGCTCCTGCTGAATCTCATAGGCATTATTCTCATACACGTCAAAGATGATCAGCTTTTGGGGATTATGTCTGGCGATCTGCCGGCACAGCTCGCTTCCGATAGAACCGCCTCCGCCTGTGACCAGAATCACTTTTCCGTTCAGATACTGAAAGACCTCATCCAGATTCACCTTGATCGGCTCTCGTCCCAGCAGGTCCTCGATTGCAACCTCCTTCATGTGACTGATTGCAACCTCTCCGTTAGCCAGCTGGTATATGCCAGGCAAAATCTTCAATTCACAGCCTGTCTCCTTACAGATATTTAAAATATCCCGCCTTTGGCCAGCGCTTGCACTGGGAATGGCAATCAATATCTTTTCAATATGGTATTTTTCCACATTCTGAAGAATATCTTCCCGACCGCCTACAATGGGTACCCCGTCAATAAAACGACTCCATTTATCTGGGTTGTCATCAATGATGCAGCAGACTCTTTCATTGCTCTCTACTGCCTCATGAAGATCACGCAAAATCGTCTGCCCGGCAGTCCCGGCCCCGATTAACATCACCCGCCTGGAATATTCCAGATTATTCCCTTTTCTTTTCAGTCCCCATAAAAGGAGAATAAAGCGATAGGAAAACCGAACCACCAACAATAAAACAGCCTGCAGCATCACGCCAAAGGCATAGTAAAACAAGGGCATCCGATAGACCTTTATGCTTTCAACCAGCTGACAGGTAACTGTAATCCCCACTATGTGAAAAATAGAAACAATTGTCACAGATGCCAGCACTCTGGCTAATTCGTTATAGCTTGCAAATCTCCAAATACTTTTATATAGCCGAAAATAAGAAAATACCGCTATACAAAATAATGAGTAAACAGGGGCGAACCGAAAAAAGGGTTCCATATAAACGCCTGGTATCATGCTGTACTGACAGTCAAACCGGAACCATAAAGCCAGAAAAAATGAAAGATTAACTGCCCCTATATCATACAAAAGCAGACCAATGTCCATGATCTGCCAGTTTCCTTTTACGAATATTTTATTTTTTGAACTGTTCATCCTCTTTCAGTGTTCTGCCATTACCCAATCATTTCAGGTATTTCCACCGAAACCTCCATATTTTCATACAAAAGCTTCCGCTCAGCATCCTCCTTCAGTATAATTCCCATCACAATTGCCTGCTCCTCCCCCCACAACCAGTGGCGAACCATAGCATACCGCTTTTTAAACTGGTAACGCTCTATCTGCCCCTGACAAGCCTTCAAAGGATCTGACATGTTACAGATCTGTCCCTGTTCATTCTTCGTCACATAAGAAAGCCGGACCATATGATCCGGACCAGATATTTTTGTCAGAAAATCCACGTCCTCCTTCATCATAGGAAGGACGGTAAGACTGCCATGGGCCATAAGCCCAGCCATGGACGGGATTTGTTCCAATCGTTTAAAAAGCTGCCCTGTCTCCCTGCAAGTAAGAAACACACACCCGGGAAACAAGGGCTCTACATGAACAACACTTCTCTGTTGTTTTCTCCATATCCGCTCCTGCCGGATCACAAAACATTCACCATACATATAAGGTGGGACGGTTCTGCGAATCTCTTTTATTAGCTCCGCTTCCCTTCCCACCCATGTTTTCAATAGATACCATTGCACAGGGCTTTCATCCCTCCTCCACAAAGAATCTGAATTACACGAAATACCTTTCCCATAGAAAACCAATTTGGCAAGTACATCGTTGGACAAATGACCGGGACAAACACATAGACGGCTTTTTTGAAGATGCATATCTAGTGTACTGACTCATTTACATTTCGCCAATATATTCAAAGGCATATCGATTGTCATATCTTGTCCAAACAGATGGATACCAATTTTTGCTCGATTGTTTTTTACCCTGTAAATCCTTCCGGACATTCCCTCAAACACGCCATGGCTTACTACAATCGAATCGCCCGGAAAAAGCATCGGCACCTTTGCTTTGGCCGCTTTCTCTGATGCTGCAAGCATATACTCTTCCGGAACCTGTATTGGCGCCTCCACCTTTCCGTACCTTAATTCCTGACAAATATCCTCATTGAGTACGATTCCCAGCAAAATAGTCTTTTCCTCTCCAAGAAGCTTCAAGCGCACCAACACATGCCTTTTTCCAAAACGGATGCGGACGATCTGAGATACGCAAAAAGCCAAAGGCCCTGATACCTGACAAATGTCTCCATGACCATCCGTTGACAAATAAGAAAGACTGATCACATGGCCATCATTCATGATCTGTCCCAAAAATTCTGCCTCCCCTGGCTCTAAGGGAAGGAAAAAGTAGTTTCCATCCGCTATCATTTTTGCCATGGCCGGAACCTGCTTTAAGCAGAGAAACAAAAGCTCTGGCTCATCTGATGTAATAAACACATATCCAGGAAAAGCCCGCCTTACGTGGACAAAATTCTGTCCCTGCCTTCTCCAAAGCTGTTCCTGATAAACTACGAAGCATTCATTATACAAGTGGCCTGGCACTATCTTGCGGATAAGAAGAACTAATTTCTGCTCCTCTCCTGTTTTCGTCTGCAATACATACCACTGCATAATCGATTCCCTTCCTTCAAGACTTCTTTCCAGCTGCCCTGCCGCTACACTTTTATGTGACCATAATAAATAATGCTGTTCAGGCCTCACCCAGCTGCTGACTTCTCATGTGCAGATCATTTCGGCAAAAAAGGGCAGGCTTCGCCATTTCCCGACTATGTATAAAACAGCCGGAATACACAAAACCTGTGGCAAAGCTGCCACCAATATAACCCCTTTCAGGAGAAATGCAGCCTCTGGACTCACAATTCTCTTTCCTGGTTTTGAGCAAAAAATTGGTCATATAATCTCCTTCTCTTTGGTTATGAGAATGTTTTATCCTAAAACACGGGGAGTATATGACTTCTGAGCATCCGGCAAACCACATCTTAAATGCAATTTTTCGGATATTTCCCAATTTGGTGTAACACAATGAATGATTGTGTTACATTCAAAATACGTATTACAGTTGTGAATCATCAAAAAACAACACTAAAACAAACAGCGAGAAAAAAGGATAT